>JBOEGV010000001.1:0-73538 GCA_050633605.1 Neptuniibacter sp.
CTCCAGACTTTTTAGAGTCTATTAAGTTGTGTCCCATTCGTCTAGTGGTCTAGGACACCGCCCTTTCACGGCGGTAACAGGGGTTCGAACCCCCTATGGGACGCCATTCCTCTTATATATCCGTTTCCAGAGAAATGACGTCACAGGATTGTGACAGCTAATGCTCAGTTCTGTCCAAATACTGCCGCACGCTTATTAATATAATCAAATTCCTGTTCTTGCTCTTCCGCGTCATAACGCATTTCGTCAAGCTTTTGAAACTTAGTCATTTCATCATCAGTAAGGTTGTGCAGGTTATTTCCACCGAAATACCAAAGCAAGTCACGTGCAATTAAATGAGCGATCTGTGGGTAGCGACGAAAAGCTTTATCAATGAAGTCCTCGCCACGTTCATGTACCGATTGGGGTGACGATTCAAACTCATCAATCAGCTTCCTGAAGTCTTGGATGAACTCGATATCATCTTCTGTGGGGTGATCAGACTTAAAAGGATCGCGGTTAATGAAATTGTTATAAGCAATTTTTAGAAAATTAAGATGATGTTGCTGATAAGATGTCATTCCAAACTCCAGAGTGTTGATGACGCTATTTTATTACTCGTATCCATACTCTGAAAGACAATAATTAAACTTATACAACAGCTTGTTGCATTTTATAGCTATTGAAAAAGTATGGTTCAGCACCATTTTGTTGTGTAAACCCTTGTTTCAGGATTAAACATGCCGTCTGCTCTTTCAATACGAAATTTAAAGAAAACCTATGACAATGGATTTGAAGCGCTAAAAGGTATCGACCTTAATGTTGAGAAGGGCGATTTTTTTGCTTTATTAGGGCCCAATGGTGCGGGTAAGTCGACTACTTTAGGCATCGTCTCATCCCTGGTTAATAAAACGGCTGGTGAAGTCGAAGTGTTTGGGGTTGATATGGACGCCAATCTCTCTGGTGCCAAGTTACACCTTGGCGTTGTGCCTCAGGAATTTAATTTCAATATGTTTGAGAACGTCAGGGATATTCTGATTACTCAGGCAGGCTACTACGGCATTCCGTTTGCGAAAGCATCCGAAAGAGCGGACTACTATTTAAAAAAACTGGGCCTGTGGGAAAAAAGAAATGGGCCATCTCGCATGCTTTCGGGGGGCATGAAACGTCGTTTGATGATTGCCAGAGCTTTGATGCATGATCCTAAGTTGTTGATTCTAGATGAACCTACTGCGGGCGTAGATATTGAACTACGTCGCTCGATGTGGGACTTTCTTAGAGAGATTAATGCGACAGGCACGACCATTATTCTGACAACTCACTACCTTGAAGAGGCTGAAAGCTTGTGTCGGAATATTGCCATCATTGATCATGGTTCGATCATAAAAGACACCAGTATGAGAGAGCTGCTGCAACAGCTTAATACAGAAATATTCTTGTTGGATGTTGCAGAATCGATCACTGAAACACCTGATCTTCCAGGCTATAAGGTAAACCTGCAGTCGGAGCACTGCTTGGAAATTGAGGTAGAAAAAGAGCAGGGTTTGAATGAATTGTTCTCCTTTCTGGCAGAGCAAAATATTCATGTAAGAAGTATGCGAAATAAATCCAATCGCCTGGAGGAGCTGTTTGTTTCTCTGGTAGATAAAAACCTGAAACAGGACAGCTGATGCAAGCCCAAGACCTTTTAATAGCTTTCTGGACAATTGTTCGCCGCGAAATCAGGCGTTTCATGCGGATCTGGGCACAGACACTGTTGCCGCCAGCGATTACGATGACATTGTATTTCATCATCTTTGGTAACCTGATAGGTAGCAGAATTGGTGAGATGGGTGGTTTTGACTATATGGAATATATAGTACCGGGGCTGATCATGATGTCGGTGATAACCAATTCCTATAGTAATGTGGTTTCTTCTTTTTACAGTACCAAGTTCCAACGCCATATTGAGGAACTGTTGGTGTCCCCGGTTCCGGAATGGGTCATCCTGAGCGGTTATGTGATCGGTGGGGTAACCCGCGGGTTGGCAGTAGGTTTCATTGTTACGTTGCTTTCTTTGTTTTTTACAGATCTGCAAGTGCAGAACCTGTTTGTCACTATATCCGTCGTATTTCTGACCGCTGTACTATTTTCCCTGGGTGGTTTTATCAATGCGGTGTTTGCAAACTCATTTGACGATATCAGTATTATCCCGACTTTTGTTCTGACGCCACTGACCTATCTGGGAGGTGTTTTTTATTCTATCCAGCTATTACCTGATTTCTGGCAAGGGGTGTCACAACTGAATCCAATTCTCTATATGGTGAATACTTTCAGGTACGGTATCCTTGGTGTCAGTGATATTAATATTGGATTTGCCTTCCTGATGATTTTGCTATTTATTGGAGGCCTTTTCACTTACTCCCTGTATCTGCTTAAAAAAGGCAAAGGAATTCGAAGTTAATGAGTGACCACGAAATTCTGGACCAGTCCCCGCTTGGACAGGACACCAAATATATCAACGCTTACGATCCAACCTTGTTGTATCCCATCGCACGCGATCTTAATTGGAAAAAGCAAGGGGTTGAACGGAGCAGTCTGCCATTTAAAGGTGTGGATATCTGGAATGCCTATGAACTTTCCTGGCTGACTAAACGGGGCAAGCCGGAAGTGAGATTAGCTGAATTTCGTGTGTTTGCTGATTCTGAAAATATTATAGAGTCCAAGTCCTTCAAGCTTTACCTTAACTCATTCAATTTGAGTCGCTTTGAGTCAGAAAGTGATGTAAAAAAATGTCTGCTTGCTGATTTGAGTGCTGCGGCAGGTGGGAAAGTTGATGTGAGAATCTATCATCCTGATCAAGCTCCGGAATTCGGGCAGTTTACAGGCTTTTGTATTGATAATCAGGATATTGAGATTGAGCAATATACTCCTGCACCAGAACTCCTGAAAACAGGAGAAGATGTTGTCGAAGAAGTGCTGTTCAGTCATCTCCTGAAATCGAATTGTCCAGTCACGGGCCAGCCGGATTGGGCAACGTTAGGTATCAGCTATTCTGGTAGAGAGATTGATCGTGAAGGGTTGCTGCGGTATATCATCTCATACCGTGAGCATGGTGACTTTCATGAGCAGTGTGTAGAGCAGATTTTTATGGATCTTTGGCAACGCTGTAAACCTGAAAGTCTGAATGTTTATGCCCGCTACGTTCGACGAGGTGGTCTTGATATTAATCCTTTCCGCAGTAGTGAAATGGATGATATTGATAACTTGCGCCTCAGTCGCCAATAGAGGAACTAAGATTGGACGCAATTGAACTCCTGCATGAGCGTGTATCATGTCCTGTACTGGAAGACCCTGCTCCGACACCGGAGCAGCTTGAAGTTATTTTCAAAGCAGCGTTACGTTCACCCGACCATGGAGCTTTAAGGCCATGGCGATTTCTGACAGTGCAAGGTGAAAATCGCAGTCGTCTGGGTGAACTTTTTTTGAAAGCTGCGTTGTCTGATAACCCCGATCTTTCGGTTGAGCGGCAGGAAAAAATTCGCAAAATGCCACTCCGTTCTCCATTGGTGATTGTTGTAATATCTGCGAATAGAAAACACCCTAAAGTGCCGGTTCTGGAACAGCAAATTTCGGCTGGTTGTGCCGCTCAAAATATATTACATGCAGCGCATGCATTGAATTTAGGGGGTATGTGGCGTACGGGTGATATGGCTTATCATCCTGTTGTAAAAGCTGGCTTAAGTGTGGCTGAACAGGAAACTGTAGTGGGGTATATCTATATGGGTACAGCGTCTAAGATGAGAAAAACGCCACAGCATGACATTCTGGATTTCGTTTCAGAGTGGATCGGGTCGTAAATGAACAGAGATGTGCAAGCCGCAGAATTTTTTGACTGGTTAAAAGGCCAGATTCCTATTATCAATCATATGGGTTTTACTCCACTTAATTGGGACGGAAAAACACTCAAAATGGGTGCCGAACTGGAGCCGAATGTGAATGATAAAGGAACTGGCTTTGGTGGTTCTTTGGCCACCGTCGCCACTCTTTGTGGTTGGAGCATTGTTACTTTATATTTGCGTGATCAAGGACGTGATGATGACGTGGTTATCCGGAATAGCCACCTTGAATACTTGCGCCCAGTTAAATCAGATTTTACTGCGGTAACAAGTTTGCCAGATACCGACAAATTAGCTCTTTTTGACTCTAAGATCGCTGAGAAAGGCAGAGCGCGAATGGATCTGGTGATTGAAATAGAACAAAATGGTGAAACCGCTTTGCGCCTGACCGGCACATATGTTGCGATGGAAAAATGCCACTAACTATAAACTTTCCTATTGACCCTTAAGCTAACTTTAGGGTTTATTCTATGGTTATCTAAATACTACGGATAACTGTCATGCTTTATCAATTATCTCTTCAAGGTGTTAAATGTGCCGGCTGCGTGCGTTCATTAGAACGTGGTTTGGATAGCGCAGAAACAATTGATGATTACTCAGTTAACTTTGCTGATCGTAGTTTGACTGTCTCCTCTTCGGCCGGGATTGGCGAAGTGGTTGCAGTTATTGAAGGTGCTGGATATGGCGCTACTGAGATCAAGGGGATTGACGATCTTGAAAAGATTGAGCTAGCTGAACAAAAAGCCTATGAATCTTCATTAAGAAAAAGCTTTATTGCTCTGGGATTGGGAGCCGCTTTGATGGTGCAGGGGTTATTCGGCTATATGCCAGATATCAGCCAAACTTTAGGTATTGCAAGTGGTGCGGGTATAGGTCTGTTAACTCTATTGGTACTGTATTTTTCTGCCGGGCATATATACCGCGGAGCCCTTTCTTCTTTTCGAAACCAAAATTTTAATATGGATACCCTTATTGCGTTAGGCACAGGCGCGGCCTGGGCCTACTCAACGGGACTTCTTCTTGTAGTTATATTAGGGGTGCGCCTTCCCGAACAGGCCTCACATCTTTATTACGAAGCCTCTGTAATGATTGTTGGGTTTATCATGTTAGGGCAAGCATTAGAAGCGCGTGCACGTAAACGAACCGGTGACGCAGTTAGAAGTTTGTTGCAGTTACAGCCGGCAACTGCAATGAGGATTAGGAATGGGATTGAAAAGGAGGTTGCGGTTTCCCTGTTAGCCCCAGGGGATCAGGTACGAATTCGTCCAGGAGAAAGTGTACCAGTCGATGGTATTGTTGTATCAGGAGACAGTCACCTTGAGGAGTCGATGTTAACAGGTGAATCGATGCCGGTTCATAAACAACAGGGAGATCAGGTAGTGGGGGGAACCATCAACGGTTCAGGCAGTTTGCTGATTGAAGTTATGCAGATTGGTTCTCAGACCGTTTTATCCCAGATTATTGACGCAGTTCGTGAAGCCCAGAACAGCAAGCCTGAAATTGGCAAATTAGCAGATCGGGTTGCCGCAGTTTTTGTTCCTGTAGTGATGTTTATTGCCGTGGTAACTGCTTTTATCTGGTTTCTTGTTGGACCACCACCGCAGTTTACCTATGCAATCATAACAATGATGACCGTTTTGATTATTGCTTGCCCTTGTGCATTGGGATTAGCAACACCTATGTCAGTGATGGTGGCGGTTGGCATTGCAGCAAAAAAAGGGATTCTCATTCGTAATGCAGATGCATTGCAGCAGGCGAAGTCTCTCACCACGGTAGTACTGGATAAAACCGGTACTATCACAGAAGGAAAGCCTGAGGTCACCGCTGCCAAATACTGGTTTCCAGAGGAGAAACAAGCGTGTTTAAATGCTCATATTTATGCAGTTGAACAGCATTCTGAACACCCTTTAGCTGAAGCTGTAACACGTCATTTTAGTCAAATCCATCTGGATTCTGATCAAACACAGGTAGTTGGCTTTGAAAGCCATTCTGGAGAGGGTGTATCTGCTCGCTCTGGTCTTGGCGAAATAAAAATAGGAAATATAGATCTTCTTAGTGGCGCAGGCATCGATACGTCCAAAGCAGAAGAATTATCTCTGCTATGGAGCAAAGAGGCTCGGTCTTTGGCGTATGTCGCATTAGATGGTGAGCTTGTCGCCTTATTTGGAATTTCTGACCCGATAAAAGTAGATTCAGAAGACGCAGTAAACACATTAAAGCAAGCTGGTTTGAGAGTAGTGTTATTGTCAGGAGATAACCAGATAACCGCAGAAGCGGTCGCTTCTCAGGTAGGAATTTCTCAAGTAATCGCAGAAGTTAAACCAGAACAAAAACAAGATGAAATTAAGAAACTACAGCTGGCTGGTGAGTGTGTTGCAATGGTTGGTGATGGGGTGAATGATGCGCCTGCGCTAGCTCAGGCTAATATAGGTTACGCTATAGGTTCTGCTTCGGATGTTGCTGTGGCAAGTGCGGATGTTACGTTGATGTCAGGTTCATTATTTGGGGTAGTGAAGGCGATAACAATTTCCAAAGCTACTGTACGAAATATAAAGCAAAACCTCTTTGGTGCCTTTATTTACAATAGTCTGGCGATTCCCATAGCGGCGGGTATTTTATTTCCGTTTACCGGAACATTGCTGAATCCAGCCATTGCGGGCGCGGCAATGGCGATCTCCTCTGTAACCGTGGTGAGTAATGCTAATCGTTTACGGTGGATGAGGTTGTAGCTTCTTCTACCCGGACAATTTTTTGGATTACAATCGCATTTTTCGGTGCATCTCTGTGCTGGCCCTTGGCTATAGTAGGTGTTCGACTGATTTTCTTAACTAATTCAATACCTTCTCTCACCCGCCCAAAGACGGTGTAACCAAAACGATTACCACTAGCATCCAAATTCCTGTTGTTCACAACATTGATAAAAAACTGTGATGTTGCACTGTGAGGGTGGCTAGTGCGTGCCATTGCAATGGTGCCCGTTAGATTGCTCAAGCCGTTTCTGGATTCATTTTTAATTGCGCTACCCGGTTTCTTTAAGTTGAGATCTTCTGTATACCCGCCCCCCTGAATCATGAAGCCTGCAATGGTTCTGTGAAAAATAGTACCTTCATAAAAACCACTATCTACGTAATTGAGAAAGTTCTTTACTGTTACAGGAGCATGCTCGGGAAATAGCTCAAGTTTGACTGTGCCCAAATTGGTTTGCATTACAACCATGGGGTTAGTTTCTGAAGCGAAAGATGATCCATTAAAGGTAAAGAGCAAGAGAAGAGTTGCAATCAGAGATTTAGGCATAGGTAGCTCACTTACTATTTTAAACAGGTCCCTCATCTTAGCTAATTATCTTACCCCATTTAAAGCCCCTAATTTTTATAATAATGGGGAACGACTCGATTATCGTAGTATTTTTGGTAAATAACCCATTGAGATAAATAGATTTTTGACTATTTCTATTTTCATCCTATATTGCATTAAGCGTATAAGTCATCTAAATAGTGTAAGGTGACTATAGCTTTTTATAGCGATTTGAAGAGGCCTGTTCTGTTTAAACTTTGTAAGCTGGATCATATAGTTTTGATAACCAGTAATTTAGATCGCTGTCTGAATTTCTATATCGATGTTTTAGGTTGCGAGCTGGTAAGAACGGTAAAGGATATACCCCTCTATCAACTCCGAGCAGGGGAATCGATGATTGACATAACAATCAACCCAGAAAAGTCTCATATAGGCAAAAATGTTGATCATATTTGCCTGCAGGTATCTCCCTTTGAACCTGAACAGATAAAGAAGCAGATGACGAGCGCCGGAGTCTATTGTGGTGAAGTCGAGAACCGGTTTGGGGCAACAGGCTTCGGTCTATCGATTTATATAAAAGATCCGGACG
The DNA here is from genome assembly GCA_050633605.1 of Neptuniibacter sp. Taxonomy (GTDB): domain Bacteria; phylum Pseudomonadota; class Gammaproteobacteria; order Pseudomonadales; family Balneatricaceae; genus Neptuniibacter. The sequence goes on from JBOEGV010000001.1 coordinate 7,741, forward strand.
GTAATATCATCGAATTAAAAGAGGGTTAGTAGTTGCTCTAAATTGTAACGATCTGGCAAATAATGAACCATAATTATTAAAAACATATAACAATAAAACTCAATAAGAGCTTGCGACGAGCGGAGATCACTTAATGATCAGTTTAACCTTAAAGCAGAAAATTCTTCTGTTAACTCTGTTACCCATTATTGCATTACTTTTAGCAGTTAAAGCCATAGTGAACTATGAGCTAAGAGAGATAGGGCATCATGAAATTGAAGAGCTGAGACATGATTTAACGGAGAGTAAAAAAGAAGCATTAAGGAATTATGTAGAGATTGCAATAGCAGCGGTTCAGAAGACTTATGACGCCTCATACAGTGGTGATGAAGTGGCAGAGGAAGAAGCCCTGCGTATTCTTACCGAGCTGAGTTATGGAGAGAAAGGTGATGGTTATATCTTTGTCTATAAATATGATGGAACTAACTTAGCGACCCGCCCTAAGCCACAACTTAAAGGCAAAAACCTGATTGACCTTAAAGATAAAAACGGTGTTTACATCATTAAAGAGTTGATTGATGCAGCGAAAAAAGGCGGTGGTTATGTCGAATATGTCTGGGCTAAACCCTCCAAGAATAATGCTGATGTTGATAAGTTGAGTTACGCAATTGGGCTGGATAAATGGCAATGGATGGTTGGTACGGGCTTCTATATCGATGATATAGAAGAACAAGTGGCCATGGCTGAAGCCAAGCTAGAGGAGGATATCTCTTCATTTATGGGGTTCTTCTTACTGTTGGGGGCAGGCTTTTTAATTGTATTTGGATTCATAGCCTTGTTATTTGCTAATAGTATCGCTAACCCCCTGGCGAATGTTGTTGCTGCTCTGAAGGATATTGGTGAAGGTGATGGTGATCTGAGTAAACGCCTGAATACCGATGTGAAAGGTGAAGTTGGTGAGTTGGCACATGGTTTTAATGCTTTTGCTAGCAAAATACAGAACCTGATTATTGAAGTGAAAACGAGTATAAAGGATCTTTCTACCGCTACGAATCGTATGGGTGGAGTGGTAGATACAACCAGACAAGAAGTAGATGAACAGCGTAAAGAAACGGAACAGGTGGCGGCTGCGATTCATGAAATGGCAGCAGCGGTGCAGGAAGTTGCAACGAATGCAGTTAACGCCTCTCATTCCGCTCAGTCAGCTGATTCAGCCGCAATTGGTGGTCAGACTGTTGTCAACGAAACCATTGGCTCCATTCAATCTCTGCAAGGAGGCGTAAATTCCGCTTCTGATGTAATTGGTCAGCTGGATAAAGATTCAGAGCATATTGGGACTGTGGTAAATGTGATTAAAGAAATTGCAGACCAGACAAACCTATTAGCTCTGAATGCTGCGATTGAGGCGGCACGAGCTGGTGAGCAAGGCCGAGGATTTTCTGTAGTTGCCGACGAAGTCCGAACGCTCGCGAACAGAACGCAGCAGAGCACAGATGAAATTCAAACTATGATTGAAAAGTTACAAAGTGGTGCTCGACAGGCGGTGCAGGAAATGACCAAGAGTCGTGCTCAGACGGAAGAAACGGTTGAAAAGGCTGAAAATACAGGTGAGCAATTGAATACCATTACCTCTTCCGTAGGAGAAATCACGGGTATGAGTGCTCAGATTGCGACCGCAGCTGAAGAACAAACCTCGGTTGCTGATGAGTTAAGCCGAAGTGTGCAGCACATAGCGGATATCTCGGAACGGGCGAGTGATGGTGCGGATCGTCTTGCGACTACTGCAAGTGAGTTGGCTCAATTAGAGCAACGATTGAGCAATCTGGTTAATCAGTTTAAAACCTAGTGAAGTGTTCCAATAAAAAAGCGGGTTAATACCCGCTTTTTTATTGAGTAGCAGAAAAGAAAAACATCTGTTCTTGCGGCAGGCACTGTTTTTCACTGCATGCCTGATAGGAAAAGTGCAGTAACTGATCAAGAGCTTGTTTAGTAAGTTGTAACATTATCCATATCATCAGCTGAAACGTATTAATATTTTGATAATAGGGTTTCCCCTATTAGTTCATTTCTATAGGTAAGTAAGTCTCAACATGGCAAAACCGAACCCTAAAGTACCTGAGAAAACTGTCAGTATTTTTTGTGCCCGCTGCCGCACAATTCTGTTCAAGTATAAGAAGGGTGGGAAAGGGGCACTGGTTAAGTGTTTCAAGGAACGGATTAGTAAAGATTATACATCCACTGCTTGTCAGTGCCCGGCATGTGAACAGCTATTCGCACGTGAGACTTTAATCAGAGGTATGCCTGCTTATAAAATTATCGGTGGCAAAGTCGTCACCAAATAAGCCTTCCTGGGTCCGTTTCAGCGCGATATTGGGCGCTAAACATGTGATTTTCCCTTGCAAAGCATACCGGGTCGGTGCTTTTGGAATCAGCTCATTTCCCAGATTCGAATGCTCTTTTACTGCATCCGCAGCAGTAAAAGTATGTTGGTAGCCTGCACCCCGGCAGATCTCACGGGCAGCGTGATGCCACATCACTTCAACATCCTGAATGCTATTATTGTTAGCGCCATAATACTGAAGGCTATAACTGTCTGTGCTCAGAGGCTGGAAATTGAATCCTGTGTTTCCATTATAGCTGTGGTAACTACTATCACATCCAGAGGTAATTGACAGAATCCCGCCTAAAAGCAATAGGTTAAAGAATTTTACACTGTTCATAATCGATTCCTTGCTTTTAGATACAGAACGTTACTGATCTTCATTAGGTTATTTTTTTTGGTACAGATTTCTTTATATCTTGCTTTTTAATGATAAAAACTTATAAATTAGCAATACAGATTTAAATAAATAAAAATTATGGGATACAGATTCGGGTTTTTGTACCTGTAATGGCCTTTTGTAAATAATCTGTATTGGTGAATATCTGTGTGATGGTGCTGAAGAATGAAATTGTATGAACAACTCGTAGAAGAACTCATTAACCGCATTCAAGGTGGTTACTACCCTGTTGGTAGTCGTTTGCCTTCAATCAGAGCTTTGAGTAAGGAAAGACAGGTCAGCATTTCAACCGTGCAGGAGGCTTATCAAAGGCTGGAAGAAAGTGGTTATACAGAAGTTCGTGTTAAATCTGGCTACTATGTCAGGGCAAGAGGGCAAGCCCCTGAACTGCCAGATGTCAGCAGACCCGCCCAACGGCCATTAGAAGTTACTTACTGGGATCAGGTCTACCATCTTCTGACAGGTAGTACTGAAGAAGGGCATGTCGCATTTGGTACGGCTAAACCCGATATTGATACACCCACCTTAAAACCATTGATTAAAGCACTGACGAACTGTGCGTCTATCGATAACGATAGTTTTCTAAATTACAGCAGCATGCATGGTTCTTTGCGTTTACGTAAGCAGATCTCTCGCCTTGCGGTGAATTCTGGTTGTAACCTGCATCCTGATGAAATTATTGTCACCAGTGGGTGTCAGGAAGCTTTAATGTGTAGCCTCCGTGCGGTCACTGAGCCCGAGGATATTGTGGCTATTGATTCACCAAGTTTCTATGGTTCCACTCAGGCTATAAAATCGTTAGGCCTTAAGGCACTGGAAATACCAACCCATCCGGAAACAGGTGTTAGCATCGAAGCGTTGGAACTTGCATTGGAGCAATGGCCAATCAAGGCAATTCTGGTCACCCCAACCTGTAATAACCCACTGGGCTACACCATGCCAGAAACACGCCGCAAAGAGTTGTTACGTTTGGCACAACAATATGATCTACCCATCATAGAAGACGATATCTATGGTGATCTTTTCTATAAATCGCCCAGACCAAGAACGATTAAATCTTTTGATGAAGAGGGACGGGTGCTTTTGTGTTCATCCTTTTCTAAAACTATTGCCTATGGTTTACGGCTGGGATGGGTTGCACCTGGGCAATGTACCGATAGGGTTCTGCATAAGAAATTTATTTCGACGGTAAGTAGTCCTCCTATCCAACAGGAAGCTGTTGCTGACTTTATAGAGAAAGGTTTTTACGAACGTCACCTTAGAGTGATGCGTCAGCAGTACCAACATGCCAGGGATATCATGATCGATTTGGTTAAGACACATTTCCCGGAAGGAACAAAAATCAGTTTCCCCCTGGGAGGTTATATCTTATGGGTAGAGCTGCCCGTGGAAGTGGACAGCATCAAGCTCAATAAACGCTTGGAGAACCAAAATATCAGTATTGCTCCTGGGGTTATTTTCTCGGCTTCAGGGAAATACAGAAATTTTATTCGGCTGAATTTTTCTCGAGTTCCTGATGAAAGAGTAAAAGCGGCATTACGCGTTGTGGCGAAAGAGTCAGTTAAATTGAGAATTGAAGAGATGGAATTGAATTAGAGATGCAACCATAGCTCTGGCCGGCCTTTCGATTTTTACGGCGTATCCCTAGTAAACTTTCAACTTATTCAGGAAGGGCAGCATTGAAAAACCCAACACGTAACTGAGCTTTTTTGCATGTTCTTTCAACTGTTTTGTTGAGGGTGTTACCGAGGATTTGCTGGCAATAAGTATCCAGTTACCACAGTCGGTTGTATATCCCATGACTGTGGGGAATTCAGACATAAGGTACTCAAGAGTGTCACTGGTCTGATGTTCTCTCCAGAGGTTTATTATCAAACATCCATCTGGGTTTAAGAGTCTGTAACAGTCGGGGACAAATTCTGGGCGTAAGAGTTGCTCGTCCAAACCATCAGCGCCGTAAAGGTCGCTGAAAATAAAATCGAATTTCTCTTCGTTTTCCTGATTCAGGAACTCAAAGGCATCATCATTATGTAGCTCAAGCCGATTAGAACGGGGGAGTTGGAAATATTTATATGAGGCTTTGATAACCTCTGATCTCAGTTCAATAATCTGCTGGTGTAGATCCGGGTAGTGATGATGTAAACAGCTATTGAGAGTTCCTGATCCCAACCCAAGTGTGAGTGCCCGTTTGGGATTTTTTTTGAATAGTAATGCCAGCAACATAGCACGTGAGTAGTCATGCTGAGGCAGCAGAGGGCTGCTTTTAAGCCAGCAGCTTTGTTCATCGTTATCTCCGAATGCCAGATAGCGTTTATTGCCATCGTCAAAAATCCTTATCGGACCGAATTCATCATAACTGCGGAAGATCTCTTTTCCCGGAAGGCTCATCTTATCGACTCAGGAGGGGCAGCCCCAATTTATCTGCGCTTTAGAATGTAATTCTACTTCAGGTTTTTAGGCTCATGCCGATGCTAGAATACTGATATCTGCTTTATTGGGGAAGTCTAAATGGAAATGCAGTGGCAAACGTTACTGACAACGAAGCGTTATGGTCATGGTGAAATTGACCAGGATGAAATTGGCCGTAGCCATTTCCATAAAGATCAGGATCGAATAATTTTCTCCAGTGCTTTTCGGCGCTTGGGTAGAAAAACCCAGGTTCATCCCATGTCGCTTAACGATCATATCCATACCCGTCTCACCCATTCTATTGAGGTGGGAAGTTTAGGGCGTAGTCTAGGCATCCGGGTAGGAGAACTGATTAGGGAGCAATTACCAGAGTGGGCTACATCCTATGATATCGGCATGATTGTACAGTCTGCCTGCCTTGCACATGATATTGGTAATCCCCCTTTTGGTCATGCGGGAGAATTTGCAATCAGAGACTGGTTTAAACGTCAGTCAGATAGTGTGCTTTTGCGTGATTTAACGACTGATCAGCGGTTAGATCTGATGACCTTTGAAGGTAATGCTCAAGGCTTCAGAGTTGTCACCAGAATTGAAAATCATCTGTTTGATGGTGGATTACGTTTGACCTATCCAACTCTTGGGGCACTATTGAAATATCCCTGGAGTGCAGAATATGCAGGGAATAAGGGAAAGTTCAGTGCCTACCAGACGGAAGTTGAAATCCTAAACAAGTTGGGTAAAGAGCTGGGATTGGTGTCAAAAGGCAAAAACTGTTGGTCCCGACACCCTCTTGCCTTCTTAATGGAAGCAGCCGATGATATTTGCTACGCCATTCTAGATCTGGAAGATGCGATCGAACTGAATATTCTCAGCTTTGATGAGATCAAGCCAATTCTATTGAAACTCTGCGGTGATACATCCTTCGACGATGAGATCTTCTCAACCTCTGCTTCTTCCAGAAGAAAAATTTCCGCTTTGCGAGGCAAGGCAATGGAATTTATGGTTGGCTCTGCTGTACAAGCATATATGAATAATCAGAAAGCCATCATGAGCGGCGAATACAGCAGTGAGTTGTTGAGTGATGGTGATCAAAGTGTACGTGAAGGCCTTAAAGAGGCGAAGGCGTTGGCTCGGGAAAGGGTTTTTCCAGATACCCGTAAAACAGAATTGGAAGTCGGTGCTTATACAACTCTGGGTGTTCTGTTAGAGGCATTTTGTGAAGCCGTTTATGAAAACTATTGTTTAAATGGTCACGGACTGAGTTATCGAAGTGAGCGGATAATCAGCCTAATGGGGATTCACGCGCCATCTCCTGAGCTCGCTTTATACCATGCATATATGCGGGCACTGGACTTTATCAGCGGTATGACCGATAACTATGCGGCATATCTGGCCCGCCAGATTGGTGGTTTGAGCTGAACTGTTGCCTCCTTTTTACCTCTAACTGCTCTATAATCCGAAGATAAATCATCTTAAGAGCAATCATTGTGTCATCGTTAAAAGATCAACTAAGTGGTTTGGTGTATTCGACAGAAAAGGGGCAGTTATGCCCAGGGTGCGGAGAGGCCGTTGAAGACTGTAAGTGTGCAGAAATAAGTGATCAGGAACGCCTGAAGTCACTGGATGGTATTGTACGCATACGTCGGGAAACATCAGGGCGTAAAGGTAAAGGTGTAACAACGGTTAGTGGCATTCCTCTTCCTGAAACAGAATTGAAAGTTCTGACAAAAAAATTAAAGAAAACCTGCGGTACTGGTGGCGCGTTTAAACAGGGAATCATTGAAATCCAGGGGGATCATCGTGAAAAACTCAAAGCCCTTCTGGAAAAGGAAGGCTTTACGGTAAAGCTGGCTGGTGGTTAAGGTGGCTAAGAAGAAACCCTGTACGCGTTGTATTATTCTACGTGTGGCCATTGTATTTGCATTGGTGGTTATGGTGTTTGTGCTTCAGGGATTAGCAGGTTTTTCGGCTAAGCTTTAAGGTACTCAATTCATGGATGAAATTATTGGAGAGCTACTGTGCAAAAATTTGCCTGCGTACTCATATTGGGTTGCTTAGTCGGCCTATCCCCTAGCGAGTCTCAAGCCCGTATTTACCAGTATGTGGATGACTCAGGTAAGAAAGTTTACGTGGATCGTTTATCCAAAGTCCCTCCAGAGTATTTAGATCAGCTGACCACCCGGGAAGAACTGAAAGATACACTGTCTACAGATGAGCTCCAGTCGATGGAGCTTCAAGCGGATAAAAAGCTGTTTAAATTGGGGCTTAATCAGGAAAAAGCCAGAATTAAGGATAAGTTGGAACAGTGGATTACACCGTATAAGTTTATCCATAACAGCATCATTTTACCTGTTAAAGTCTACTATGGTGCGCGTTATAAAGAGTTGTCTCTGGTATTGGATACAGGGGCTTCCAGCACGGTTGTTCACAAAAGTGCTTTATCTTCCTTAAATCCAGCCTTTCGACCCGGCGAAGGCGCTAGAGTTGCTGATGGAAGTATTGTGGAAACCAACAATATCAGTTTTGATAAAGTCATAATCGGACCCTATGAAAGTAAGAACGTCATGGCTATGGTTATTGATTTCAAAGGCGGAAGTAATACAAACCAAGGGCTGCTTGGGATGGATTTTCTGTTATATGCTAAGTACAAGCTGGATAAAGTCAACCAACTCATTATTTGGGAACCGGAGCTGTACGAGGAATATAAACAGAGGTTGTTAGACATTGAAGAACAGGAGCTGCAACTCAAAAATGGTGTTGCAGCTCCCGAAGGTCTTGCTAGCGAGGAAGCTCAGCAAGAATAATCAAAAGTATCGTTCTATCGAAAGCTGAAAATGATCATCCTGCCTGATGTTATAACTCAGGTTTGCCGTATCATCTGCAGTGAAAAAACGGCCATCAACACTAATATTCCAGTTATCTCCAAAGCGACGGCTGGCTTCTACAATTAGACTCTGGCTGTCATAGTCGAGATCATGACTGATACCTGCCAGGACTTCAGTGCTTTCAGCATCGTTAAGCGCCAGACGAGCACCTACAAACAGATCGTTCTGGATCGCAGCGTCAGCATCTTCACCTCGTTCATCCCAGCCGTATTCGAGTAGAACACCTAAGTCAGCTGCAGATTCTCTTACACCATAGAAGGTGTATTCAAAGCCTGCTTGTGCCGCCCAGTATTCGTCACTGGAACTGTCTCTGTGAATGGTTTCAAATTTCCATAACCAACTGTCGATCGTGGCCTGAAGATCAAATCCGACCTGATCCATCTGTTCATAATAGGGCACCAGAACTGTGTTTCCAGCAATCACCTGCGGTTGCAATATCGGATCACGGTTGGTGCCATGGAACCAGTATAGGCCCATGTCAAAGTCACCTAATGTGTGACTCCAGCGGATGGCCGTATCCAGATGCTTTTCACCTGCTCCAGATTCATATTGTGCACTGTCCGTATCCACCACAATCCCGGAACGAAGGCGACCGTCTGCACCCGGATAAGTTCTTTCACGGAATCCGGGCAGCAGGAAAATATCTACGATACCCCAGTCACGTACCAGAGACAGGCTCACCATTTGCTGGCCTAGTTTGTCTTCACCGTCAAAGTCTTCCACGCCGTCTGTCTGGTTAATCACATCAACCAGATGTTGGAATTCGGTAACACCCCAGAACACTTTGCTCAGGCCGGCTTTGATCTCCCAGTCATCGCCAGCATGCAGCCAGCTTAATTCACGGATATCGCCATGAGTGCGTTCATTATCGTTTTCATCTACCCGGAGAAAGGGAGTGAAAGTGATGCTGTCTGTACCATCATTCCATTCCCAGTAGAATTCAGGTTCTACGGAGAAAGAAAGGTTGGTGTCGTAATCCTGATAGGGGAACTGAGCATCCTGAGTAAAGTAGCGCAGGTCGGCACTGACTTTTCCAGACATCTCATAAAATGTTTCGGCACCTGCTGGCAGGGCAGTTAGCCCCGTCAGCAAAGCCGTAAACGCCGCACTGGATATAGTGTGTTTCAGTTGCATATCAGCGCGCCCGTTTCAGGGTGTTTTTGTTGAAATCTCCATCGGTAAGACCTGTTTTGAATGTGTAACTGTTCCAGGTCAGATCAGTACTTTTACCGGTCTGGTGGTTCACCATCTTCATCATATCAGGACGCCAGTGTTTACCTTCATACTCGTTGTAGCCGTGATAAGTCAGGGTCTTTAACGGCGAGTTTTTACGATCATAGAACTCAATTTTCCAGACGCGGTATTCGGTATCATCCTGCCAGACTACACGGCGGGTGTACCCCGAGTTTTTATCCACTGGGTATTGTTCAAGAACGTAGCAGTTCCCACCCTCACAGGATTCATCCTGAAGGTACTTGTAAGTGTATTTTTCCACTTCAAATGAAGACAGATCTTCATAGGCAAACTCAGAACCCATGAACGGGCCAGACTTGTTACGTGAAGCGATACGTTTCACACGTTTCAGTGCCGGGAGGTACAACCATTGATCGTCAGCACCAACCGGGTGTGAGAAACTTAGAAACGCAGTACCTTTGACATCACGGGGTTTATCAAATACAGATAAGCTCTTATCGCCATCACCATTGACTTCGAGTGATTTCAGGCGGATATCGCGAACACTTTCCTGGCCCTGTTTGTTACGCAGAATCATGTTCATTTGCGCCTGCATATCCTGCCAGCCAAGATCACTGGTCTTTGCTTCCTGCGCTATTCGCAGACCTTTCTCTTCAGCCGTTTCGGCCAGAGCTGTTGTGGGTACAGCGATCACGCTGGCAATCAGAATTGATTTAAGCGGGTTGGTTAACAGACTCATTATCGTCTCCTTTAATTGTATTATCGCTGTTAGCATCATTTTTAGGTGAAGAATTTTCAGGCGAAGAGTTATCAGGCGCAGTATTAGTGTCAGTGGATGGCTCTTCCGAATTATCCAGTTTCATTAGCAGTGGTGGCAGGAACAGGAAGTCAACTATCAATGCGATCACAATTGTCAGACCGGTCAACAGTCCCATATCTGCGTTCACTTTGAAGCTCGACTGTGCCAATACCATAAAGCCTGCGAAGAGTACAAAGGTGGTGATCCACAGGGCGCGACCTACGCTACCAAAGGCATAATCCACCGAAGCTTTAGTGCCTTTATTGCGGTCTCTACGGGCATGCAGGTATTTACTTAGGAAGTGCACGGTATCGTCTACTACGATACCCAGAGTCATACCGGCAACTACTGAAAGTGCCAGACCAATCTGGCCATCAATCAGGTACCAGAGACCGAAGCCCATTGCGGCAGGGGCAAGGTTAGGAATAAGACTGATTAAACCAAACTTAACTGAGCGTAGGGCAAAGCCGAGCAGGATCGAGATCAACACCAGTGCTACAGAAGTACCAATCAACATGCTGAAGATATTGCGCTGGCCGATGTGGGCAAACATCAGATTGGGGCTGGCAATCGAAACTTCGTATTGTGGTGCATTTTCGGAAAACCAGTTGTAGATACGTTCTTCCAGTTCAATCTGTTCTGTACTGGTCATGTTCTGGAAGGTCGCAATGAGTCGGGTAGAGGACTTATCGACGTTCAGCTGGTTGTTCAAATCCAGACCATAAGGCAGGGACATCTCATACATCAACAGATACTGAGCTGACAACTCACGATCCATTGGTAGGTTGTAGTAAGACTCATCATCGCTGTGCATGTTTTTGTTCAGACGTTTGATGGTATCGCTGATGCTGTTTACATGGTCTGTTTCCGGCTGAGCACGTAACCAGTCAGTCAGATCTCCAACAGTCTTAAGTACATCTGGAGCGTTTATACCGCTGCTTTCGTTGGTTTCGATAGAGATCTCCATCGTTGCCATACCAGACAGATTGTCCTGCATGTAATCAGTAGCCTGACGGAATGGTACGGTCTGATCAAAGTACTGAACAAAGTCATCATTCAGTTTGTTCAGGGGTACCAACAGAATAAATGCAGCCATGATTGCAGCCATACCCGGTAACAGCAGGCGACGTTTGCTGATTACGAAATCAGACAGCTTGTGCATAGTGTCGTTCTGGCCTTCTTCCATCTGCTTAACCTTCATTGGCAGCAGACGCAGAATTGCTGGGAATACAGTGACAGCGAAAACAAATGCCAGCATTACACCTACAGCAACCATATTACCCAGATCACGGAACGGAGGTGAGTCTGAAAAATTAAGACTCAGGAAACCGATCGCAGTTGTAGCACTGGTCAGGAAAATCGGTTGGAAGTTAATACGCAAGCTGTCAGTGATCGCCTTTTGTTTATCAACACCACGGCGCATCTCGTAGAACATCGTTGTCAGTATATGCACACAGTCGGCTACCGCCAGAGTCAGAATCATGGTGGGAGCACTGGCAGAGGGTCCGGTCATAAACATGCCTGACCATCCAGCAATTCCCAGAGTGGATGCAATCGAGAGAATAATCACTACAAGCGTGGCAAATGTCCCGGTGAAGGTTCTCAGTAGAATAATCATGCCGACAATAACGATCAGGAACATCAGAGGTACTAATGTAGCCTGGTCGTTCATAGCTGCTTCAGAGAAGCTGTTATTCATGATCACCATGCCGGACAAACGAACTTCATGATCAGGATGGGCCGCAACAAAGTTGTCTCGCAGTTCACGTACTTTAGATACAACCTGAGGTACTTCAACAATCGGGTCTACCCCCGGCAGCTGAACAGTGACGTTAACTACCGTTACATGGCCAGAAGGAGATACCAGTTTATTCACCAGCAGAGGTTCCGAGGTGGCTACCTCTTTGATGCGGGGTAAATTTTCTGCGGTGATTTCTGTTGGATCCAGAACCAGATCCTCAACAATCATGTCATCTTCTTCAGACCATGTGTGTTGATAGTTTGTGACAGAATCAACACGGGTAGAGAACGGTACCTGCCAGGATTCTTCGGTAAGTTCATAAATAGCAGCAAGAGTATCTTGCTTGAACACGTTACCGTCTTTTGGCGAGATGATAAAAGCAACGTTGTCACTTTTACTATAAACCTTCTGCATGGTTTCAAAAGCGGTCAGTTGCGGATTCTCTTCACTGAAGAAAACACGGTAATCACTTTTGAATGACATCAGGAAGTCAGGTGCTTTTTTAGCGGCGCCGACAACAAACAGCACAGATAGAAGTATCACCACAATTGGGTGATCCAGTACGAATCGGAAAAATCGATCTCTCATTTTCCTGCTCCAATTTCCCTATTAGGGTTGGTTGCTCTTAACTGGCAACTTTGGGTTAAAAAATTAAGTGACGCTTCGTCACTAAACACTGTTTAAAAAAGCGGTATAAACCGCTGATTTATATTTATTCACTAGCAGAGTTTTTGAGCCTGCTGGTTAATTCTGCTACTTCGTCCTTGAAAGTATTCTCCTTGAGTCTCTTGAGCGTTTCATTCCAGTCATGATCAGCTGTGAAAGGTTTCCACTGCAATCCGTCTAACAACAAGTTGCAATGGTTGATCAGTTCTCTCTCCAGTTCCATCTCAGAACGTACGTTGCAACGGCTCAGTGATTCGTGCAGCAGTGCAATGGTGCCAAAACACATAGACCATAAGGTAAAGGCCACCTGAGCTGGACTTAAGTGTGGCTGTAGAATCAGCTCTCCTGTTGAGAGTCCGCCTGAAATGATGTTGAGCATGACGCCCAGGACAGATTGTTCCAGAGCTAAATTTTCTTCCTGTCGTTTGGCAGTTGATTTTTCTCTGACGGAAGGGGTTTTCGCAGAAATAACCAGCATGAATTCTGTTGGATGAAGAAGTGAATGCAGTTGATATGCAATGCCTAATGCCAGCATTTTTTCACGGGAGCTACCTTCAAACTCTGCAGCTCGGTTGAACATCTCGGTCAGAGTAGTGCAATGGCGGTTACAAAGACCAGTAAGGAGGTCCTCCTTACAGGTGAAATGGTTGTATACCGTGCCTTTGGAGTAGGGTAGCTTTGCAACAATTTTATCGATGGTCATGCTGGCCACGCCTTGGTCAGCCATGATCTTCAGGGCTGTTTGCATGATCTCTTCTTCACGGGCTGCTATAGCCGTGTCATCAATTATTTTGGGACTCATAATAACCAGAGGTAGTTTTATTGTGACGTTTCGTCATAATTTAAAACTAATGGCTTTGTATAACAAGCATCAAAAATGCAACAAATTGTTACATTATTGGCAACTATTACGAATTAAAGGGTGTTTTTTGCAACAAATGTGAATTTAAAATGACGAAATGTCGATTGGAATGAGAAGGGGCGGCTATATAAAGCCGCCGCAGTTACTTACAGTTGTTGCTCTGCCAGTTTGAGGTCAACAATGGATTTCAATAACTTGAACAACCGAATAGACGCATCGATCTCTTCTTTGCGGTTTGTCAGACTTTCGATATTCAGTCCAATTGGGATATCCAGATGCTGAACAGCCTCCAGAATCTGTTCAAGGTTATTGCGACAGATACGAATTGATTCCTGTAGCGGACTTTTAGCATCCATAATACGAAAACGTGTTGCTTCAGGAACCGAGATACCCAGCCACTCCATAAATTCCAGAGTTTTGGTGCTGCCACAAGGCGTAAACGTAAGGATAACTCGCTTCGGTGTAGTACCGTTTTCACGACAACTACGGGCGTAACTGCTCAGCATATCTATGGTCGCCTGAGCATTGTAGACCGCCTGAGAAACAAAAAACTCGCATCCTTGAACGGATTTACTGATCAAACGTTCATGCTCATTGCCTTTTGAAGCATGACGTTCAGCAATCGTCACACCGCCAAGCTGGTAGCTAGCCTGGTGCTCTGAGATCGCAGCGTAAGCATCATTAAGGCTGAGCTTAATATCGCCTTCAGAAGATGGGCTACCAACCAGCACTGTGTCACGTACACCGTATTCATTCCAGGCCTCATCAAGCCATTCAACAAAGGATTCTTTGTCTCTCTGTGAAACGCTCTTATAGGTAATTACCGGACGGTCGGCTTTTTCACGCAGTAGTTTGGAGTATGCACGTGGATCCAGTGTCTGCATAAATGGAAAAGGGCGGGGTTTATCAATACGGCTACTTTCGTCCTGAATGTCATAGACGATCAAGCCATCGAACTCTACATGCGCTAAACGGTTCAGCAGCTTATCCGCGATCTCTGAGGCAGCTTCTTCAGTGGTGCCAGCTTTTGGAGGGGTTGTACCAAACAGGTAAACACCACGGGTGCTGTCGGCAAATTTTGTTCTGAGATCTTGTTTCATAAGTATTTAGAATTCTATTGAGACTTTAATTGCTGGGTATTCTAACAATTAATTATTTTCATGTGCTTAAGTTATAAGATGAAAGTTTTTCTGCCATAGTTGAGTGGATTTAATAAGCGCGTATGGAAATTCATTTTGACTCACTCCAAATTTGATCTTAATCAGGCCAGTAAAGCGATAGAGAAAGCCGGTTCGGGTATACCTCCACTGGAAAAATGGAATCCAGAGTTTTGTGGCGATATAGATATGCGAATCGCCCGGGATGGACGCTGGTTTTATATGGGTACACCTATAGGCCGACCGGCAATGGTTAAGCTTTTCTCCGGAGTTCTTTGGCAGGAGGAGGGTAAGCATTATCTGAAGACACCGGTCGAGAAAGTGGGGATTCAGGTAGATGATGCACCCTTCCTGATTGTTTCAGTCAATCTGCAGGACGGTGAGCATGGCCCGGAGCTGGTTTTTACCAGCACCACAGATGATCAGGTGATTGCAGGTAAGGATCACCCCATTACCGTTGAGGTTTGTTCAGATACTGAAGAGCCATCCCCTTATATCGATGTTCGTTTTGGAATGCGGGGATTGATTAACCGTACAGTGTTTTATCAATTGGTGGAGATGGCTGAGGAGGAGCAAGTGGATGGGCGTAATATGTTAGTGGTTGAAAGTCAGGGTTTCCGTTTTTCGTTGGGTGAGTTTTGATTGGACGGCAAAACCTTGGTAGGGGGCGCTTAAGATATCAACCCTGAGATAGCTTCCAAAGAAAGAACAGAGCACTTCATCTACTAGAAAGTGCTCAAGGCAGTTTTTTGTTTTGATCGATTATTAATAGATTTCCAACCCATTGCATACACAGGTTGAGAGAGCTTTCACTATTCTCCAAGGTTTGCTTGGAGGAAGTCAGTGAAAGCATCCCAAGACTGTTCATCAGCAACTTTTTGATAGCGCTTAGAGCCGATGACTGTGAAGGCATGGGGGGCACCGGAATAGACTTGGATTTCGTAAGGAGTTTTAGCTGCTTCCAGTTCAACAGCAATTTGCGCTACATCTGTCATAGGAATGGCAGTGTCTGCACCACCGTGAGCAATCAGGATTGGTGCGTTTACACCATTATAACTCTGACCTTCAGGTGTTTTTAGGCCGCCATGAAAGGTGGTATAGCCAACAACATTACTTGCCTTCCCTGAACGAGCCAGTTCAAGCGTTGCTGCACCACCAAAACAATATCCCATAACAACTGTTGGTTGGGTGCCTGATTTACGCGCTTCATTCAAACCAGCCAGAATAAGAGAGCGCATTCGTTCTCTATTTTTATACAATTTTCCAGTTTCAGCTTTCTTGGCACCGGTTTCAACTGGGCGATTTCCTTCGCCATAGAGGTCAACAGCAAACACATCATAGCCCATTGCCGCTATCATTTCTGAACGTTTGACTTCGTAATTAGTCAAGCCGTCCCAGTCATGTATAAGAAGCACCAGTCCGTTAGAAGAACCAGATGCTTTTGCTGCATAACCTTCGAAGGCCTCATCACCAACCGTGTAATTGACATATTCTCCAGCGTGGGTAAAAAGTGGAATTAGAACGAGCAGTCCTGCGGCAATGGTAGATTTACGCATTGTTTTCACCTTTTTTCTAAACAGTAATTTTCCAAGCTTCAAATAAAGTGCCTTTTACATTCAGCAGTGTTCAGAGCAGCATGTGGCGAGTCCCATATTTTAAGAATAACTCACAGGTTCTGAGCGCTTTGCCTGTTAGCTTCATTCAAAAGTAGATGAACCTACTCAATAATGAAAGCCGGATTTAATGTCTAAGAATTGTCAGTGACCTAGACAAGGCTGTCCTCATTGGGAAAAGCATTTGCTCGATTATTGGTTAATGGGGGATTTTTCACTTTTGTAAGAGATTAATACTCTAATAAACGAAAAAAACCGCAGGTAAAAACCTGCGGCTGAAATGCCCAAAGCGCAATGTCAGTAGGGCTTAAAATTCCAGAAGTATGGGTATGTATACCTCTGGAATTGCATCACTCTTCCCTGAGTAGATAGAAACTATCAGGCAGATACAATCTCTACGTATTCGCCCTTCAGTCTTACTGGCCATACAGGTACAGATACTTCTGAGTCTTCCATGCAAGTACCTGATTTCAAAGAGAAATGCTGCTTGTAGATGGGAGAGGCAACCATCACTTCACCCTGAAGATCTCCAATAAGGCCTCGTGCAAGAACATTGGCTTCACTAAACGGATCGTGATTGCCAATAGCGTAAACTTCATTCTCATAACCAGGGATATAAAACAGTGCAACCTGGTTACCTTCGTGAAGTGCTGCAACGCCTGAATTAGGGATCAGATCACTTTTGCTGCACAGTTTTTTCCATTCGGTGTTTGGATTTGCTGTCATGATTATTTCCTTTCAGTCGTTAAATTAGGCTGGACGGATCTGTTCACGTTCGATGATATGAACGATTTGAGGATCAGTCTGTTCTTCAGCGTTTACAAAGGTGCGGAAACGTTTAAGTTTCTCTTCATCTTCCAGAGTAGATTTCCACTCACACTGATACGTTTCAACGACATTGCCCATCTGAGTTTCAAGCTCTTCAGCGATGTTTAGCTTGTCTTCGATTACCACTTCTTTCAAGTAATCCAGACCCCCTTCCAGATTGTCCATCCAAGTTGCTGTACGCTGCAGTCGATCAGCTGTCTTGATGTAGAACATCAGTACCCGATCGATATATTTAACCAGAGTCTCATCATCAAGGTCGGTTGCGAACAAGTCTGCGTGGCGAGGTTTCATACCGCCGTTACCACATACATAAAGGTTCCAGCCGTTTTCAGTCGCGATGACACCAATGTCTTTACACTGCGCCTCGGCACACTCACGGGTACAACCGGATACAGCAAATTTAATCTTGTGAGGAGAACGCAGGCCTTTGTAACGATTTTCCAGATCGATTGCCATGCCTACACTGTCGTTAACACCGTAACGGCACCATGTGCTACCCACACAGGATTTAACCGTACGTAGAGACTTGCCGTAGGCGTGGCCAGTTTCGAATCCTGCATCAACCAGTTCTTTCCAGATTAGCGGTAGTTCGTGCAGTTGAGCACCAAACAGGTCAACACGCTGACCACCGGTAATCTTGGTGTACAGGTTATATTTCTTGGCAACCTGCCCCAGAACAATCAGCTTATCTGGAGTGATCTCACCACCGGCAACACGAGGAACGATAGAGTAAGTACCGTTCTTCTGCATATTAGCCATGAAAGTATCATTGGTATCCTGCAGGCTGACCAATTCCTGATTCTGAATATGCTCGTTCCAGCATGATGCCAGGATGGAGCCGACAGCAGGTTTACAGATTTCACAACCAAGGCCGCCTTTACCGTGTTTTTCAAGCATTTCAGAGAAGCTGCGAATGCCTTCAACACGTACGATGTGATATAGCTCTTCACGGGTATGTGGAAAGTGTTCACAAATATCAGTGCAGACTTCAACGCCGCGTTTTTCAAGTTCGCAATCCACAACACTTTTCAGCATTGCTGCACAGCCGCCGCAACCGGAAGCTGCTTTAGTTGCACCTTTCACTTCGGCGACAGATGTTGCGCCTTCATCGATTGAACAACAGATCTGGCCTTTAGTAACGTTCAGGCATGAACAGATTGTTGCAGTATCTGGTAATGCATCTGGCCCCAGAGCAGGTGTTTCTGATCCATCCAGAGAGGGTAGAATAAGGCCTTGTGGTTTAGCCGGTAGATCAATCCCGTTCAGGGCGTACTGTATAAGAGTATCGTATTTGCTGTTATCACCGACCAGTACTGCACCCAGCAGTTTTGTACGATCTTCAGAAACGATGATGCGCGAGTAAATTTGTTCATCTTCATCCAGATAACGGTAGCTGATGCTGCCTGGCGTTCTACCATGAGCGTCGCCAATGGAACCTACATCGACACCCAGAAGCTTCAGTTTGGTACTCATGTCAGCACCGGTAAAGGCAGCATCATCTCCAGTGATATGGGCTACAGCTGTTTTCGCCATAGTATAACCAGGAGCTACCAGACCGAAGATCTGATTGTTCCATAGGGCGCATTCACCGATTGCGTAGATGTTTTTGTCTGATGTCAGGCACTGGTCGTCAACCATGATGCCGCCTCGTTCACCAATGTCCAGCTCACTACTGCGAGCCAGAGCATCTTGTGGACGGATGCCTGCAGAGAACAGAATCAGATCTGTTTCAAGATAAGAACCATCACTGAAGTTCATGCGGTAAGTATGTTCTTCACCTGCAACAATTTCAGTTGTGGCTTTTTCACAATGAACATCTACATCCAAATCTTCAATTTTCTTCTTCAGTAGAGCGCCACCGTCTTCATCCAGCTGAACAGGCATCAGACGAGGAGCGAACTCAACTACATGTGATTTTAAGCCCAGAGATTTCAGCGCATTCGCCGCTTCTAAACCTAACAAGCCGCCACCGACAACTACACCAACAGTGGCATCTTTTGCGCACACTTGGATCTTATCCAGATCTTCAAGGGTGCGATAAACAAAGCAGGCATCACCATCATTGCCCGGAATGGGGGGGACAAATGGGTATGATCCTGTAGCAAGTACCAGGGTATCGTAGGGGTAGGTAGCTTGCTCGGTAATAACCTGCTTTGTATCGCGATCGATCTGCGTAGCACCTTCACTCAGGTGAAGCTGTACGCCATGTTTTTCATAGAAGTTTTCTTCTATCAGACAAAGGTCTTCGTAAGTAGAACCGCCAAAGTATTCAGACAGGTGAACACGGTCATACGCGCCACGTGATTCCTCTGCCAATACATGGATCTCATAATCATCTGCAACCGAACTGGTTACAAAATTTTCAATAAAGTGGTGGCCCACCATACCGTTACCAACTACTACCAGCTGGCGTTTACTTGTATCTGTAGAATTTGCCATAGAAGTTATACCCGTAATATTCGTCTGAATGTACTCATCACAGAATGGGCTGCCGAAAAGCAGGTACTGTCTGCAGTCACTCAGATCGTTGTTTTGTTTAAGCTGGTCGAAATACCACTGTCCCTCACGGACATCGCCATAGAGAACAGCGCCCACTAAGCGGTTGTCTTTCAACCATAATTTACGATATTCATTATGTTTAAGGTCTTGGTAGACGAGGGTTTCGATCCCTTCACCATCTTTAAGAGAACCGCAGGAGAACAGTTCTACTCCGCTAACCTTAAGTTGAGTTGCGACCGCCTCTTCGCGGTATTGTCTATGCTCGCCATTGAGCGTAGCGGTAAGAATTTCGGCTTGTTGCCAGATAGGAGCAACCAGGCCGTAAGTAAAATTATCAAACTGACAGCATTCACCCAGTGAATAAATATTGCTGTCCGTTAATGTCCGCATTGTCTCGTTGACAAGAATTCCGCGTTGGCACTCAAGTCCATTAGCTTCAGCCAGGGTTTTATTGGGAGATACGCCAACTGCCATAATGACCAGATCAGCGTCTATCTCTTCACCGGTTTTCAACGAGACGCTGGAAACCTTATCGGTACCATTAATGGTAGATGTCTCAGCATTAAGGAAGAAATTAATACCGCGATCTTTCAATGAGTTAAGAAGTAAGTCTGCAGCAGTTGCATCCAACTGACGGTCAAGCAGATAGCTGCCTCTTTGCAGCACCGTTACATTCATGCCGAGAAGTCGTAAACCTTCAGCCGCTTCCAGTCCCAGAAATCCGCCTCCGATAACAACAGCATTTTTATGCTCTTTGGCAACTTCCTGCATACGCTCGACATCTTTCAATGTGCGGAAACTCATTACGCCATCCAACTCCGAGCCCGGAAGAGGGATACGTATTGGGTTTGAGCCTGTAGCAAAAACCAGTGAATCATAATGAACACGCTTACC
This sequence comes from Neptuniibacter sp., assembly GCA_050633605.1. Classification (GTDB taxonomy): domain Bacteria; phylum Pseudomonadota; class Gammaproteobacteria; order Pseudomonadales; family Balneatricaceae; genus Neptuniibacter. The sequence continues at coordinate 28,047 of JBOEGV010000001.1, forward strand.
AGAAGCGCTGATTACCAGCTGACTTTGTCGATTGATTTCTTCTACAGGGTCGCCGCAATACAGAGTTACGTTATGTTCTTCGTACCATTCACTGCTCAGGGTGATGACTTTATCCAGCTGTAATTCACCACCAAGTAGAGGGGATAGTAAAACCCGGTTATAGCTTCCGCCTGGTTCTGCACCAAAAACAGTAATGTCAAACTGGCCATCAGCATGCTCGATGAGCTGCTGAAGTAATCGGCCTGCTGCCATTCCGTTTCCAACTATTACCAGACGTTTTTTCACTTTTAATATTCCTAAAACAAAAAAAAGGCGTTCACATGCAACACAATGAAGTGTTGGTAATGAACGCCTTTGTTCTCAGAGCTTGTTGTATATAACCGCAATTCAGCACAATAAATTCGGTTACGTATTTATTAAAGCAGGTGCTGTGCCAGATTTTTATAATTCTTTATTTATTAGATGGTTAAGTGAGAATTTGATGTTTTTTGTTACAGAATAAACCCTATTTCTCGTTATGTTTTGATGCAGCGCGGCAAAGTAATGCCTTGTTTTGGTGCGTTGCGCGTTATCAACGGAAAAACTGGAATAGATTCAGAGCGCATAGGAGTGCTGCAATGATTTTCCAAAGTAGTAATGGGTTCTTTTCCAGCATGGGTTGGTGCTGTACTTTTGCTTCCAGACTTTGATTGGGTCTGGTTAAGTCCGTTTCCAGTTCTGAAAATGCTTCATAACGATAGCGGGGGTTTGGCTGCACTGCTTTTCTTAAACAGCCCTCAACCCACAGAGGGAGATCTCTTCGATGTTGAAGCGCAGGTGTATAGTCCATTTCGCTGTAACTGTTGAGCGTTACCTGATTAGTTGACATCTCCTTATAGGGTAACTTTCCGGTGATCATTTCGTAAATTATGATGCCGAGAGAATACAGGTCAGATTTGTAGTTGCCCGGTTCGCCAATAAGATACTCGGGTGCTACATAGTTTACAGATCCTTGAGGTATTGATTTATCCAGTGGAGAGTTCATCTCTTCAATACCCGCAATTTTAACCGTACCAAAATCGAGAATTTTTACCCGGCCATCGCGGTTGATCATGATATTTTCGGGTTTAAGATCCTGATGAACCATATCCGCCCGCTGGAACGCCCTTAAGCCTTGTATTATCTGCTTGGTTAATGCACGTACCTGATCCAGAGGAGGGTTGGGATTATCGTTCATCCATTCGCGCAGGTTCATCCCTTCGATATGCTCACCCAGGTAATAGAGAAAACGCTTATCACGAATGCTGGCGTAGGTTTTCATCACATTCGGGTGATCAATTCTCTGGCCTACCCACTCTTCACGAATAAAACCATCAAGATACAAGGTATCTTCAGAAAAGTTACTGGATGGAGCCTTGAGTACAAACTGCTCATGGCTCTCAGTGTCTTTAACCAGATACATGTGGCTGCGTGTGCCGCTGAAAATCAGATCCAGAACTTCATAGCCATCGATTTTGTTGCCTGCTTCCATAACCGGGGGAATAGGCAGTTCTACTAAGCGATTGTGACTTTCATCCAGAGTCTCATTCGGGAGCTGGTCTACGCAGGTAATCAAAGCAGTTAGGTTGTCATCACTGCCATTTTCGAGGGCTTGACGGATCAGAAGTTCAGCTGTGGCTTCTGCATCCTTAAAGCCATTCTTTAATGTATTTTTTAAAGCTTTGTGGCTGAGGAACTCATGGACACCATCGGTGGTCATCAGCAGCATATCGCCTTCTTTTAGTAAGCGAGTGCTGTAGTCCACTTCCAGGTGACGGTCAGCACCCAGCGCGCGAGAAAGATAATTTTTTCCGCCTGATTTTCTTACATGGTCAGTTGTCAGTTGTTCCAGCTCTCCATCCTGAAACAGATACAGCCGGGAATCACCCACATGAAACAGGTGCAGAGTATTCGATTTCAGTACAGCAGCAGTAAACGTACACAGCATACTGTCGTTCTCACGTGTGCTCTGTGAATTTTCCTTATGCAACCAACTGTTTAAAGCAGTTAAAACCCGGGAGACAGAATTACGAACACTCCAACTATGCGGAGTACTGAAGTAGTCCTGTATAAAGCTGGTGACACTGGTTTGGCTGGCAATATGAGAATCTTTGCAGCTACTCACGCCATCAGCGATGACGGCAGTGCCTCCTTTAAACTCCAGATCAGTTTTATCTGGCAGGTGAGCAGTAAATGCGTCCTGATTGGCATCTTTAATGCCAGCAACGGATTTGCCACCAAATCGGAGTGATAAGGTTTTTCTGCTCATATATGGTTACCTGGAAAGTCTAACTTTGTTTAAAGCTAAGTCTGAGTTATCTGGAACCTTATGAAAAAGGCCAGAGGGATTTAGTCCCTCCAGCCTTAGATAATGCATCTAATCAGGCTAAGGCTTAGTTAACTTTGATTAATTCTACAGTGCCATCTTCATTAACTTCTGCCATATGACCTTTCGGTTCTTCAAGCATCAGTAGGGTAATGAAGCCGATTACAGCAGTAACTGCAATCACAGTAAAGAAAGTAGAGTAATCAACCATGGACAGAACTGTTAGGTAGAATACCGCGCCAACGTTTCCGTAAGCGCCAGTCATACCAGCGATCTGACCTGTCAGGCGACGTTTAATCAGAGGTACTACTGCGAATACTGCACCTTCACCTGCCTGTACAAAGAAAGAACACGCCATTGCTGCAGCTACTGCCAGGTATAAAGGCCAGGTGCTGTCGATCATCGACATAGTCGCATAACCTGCTGCCAGACCTGCTGTCAGAATCAACAGTGTTTTCTTACGACCGAAGCGGTCACTGATCCAACCACCGCCAGGACGGGACATCAGGTTCATAAACGCATAAGCCGATGCGAGCAGGCCTGCGTAAACCATATCCAGTTCGAAAACATCAGAGAAATACAGAGGCAACATTGAAACAACGGCCAGTTCAGATCCGAATGTTGCGAAGTAGAGTACATTCAGTACTGCAACCTGTTTGAATTTGTATTGTTCAATTTCTGGAACAGGTTTTTCAAAAATCTCTTTGTTTACACGGTAGGCACTGAAGCAGTCGTATACAAAAATTACTGCCAGAATTACATAGATTGAAGTGGCAGCCAGATCAGAAAGAATAGATACGCCTGCTGGAGACAGTTTCCAGGTTAAAAGAGAAAGCGCAGCGTACATTGGGATTTTCATGACCAGCATGAAGATAAAGTCACTTTTGCTGGTTACTTCCATACCGCCGATTTTTTTCGGCTTGAAGTAAGTAGACCCTTGAGGTGTATCAGATACATTTTTATACCAAATAACACTGAAGATCAGACTCATAACACCAGTCAGGGCTACAGCATAACGCCAGCCATCTTCGCCGCCGAACAGCAGAGCCAGTGTTGGAAGTAGCATTGCGCCCGCAGCGGAACCAAAGTTACCCCAGCCACCGTAGATCCCTTCGGCTGTACCCAGCTCGTTAGCAGGGAACCACTCACTCACCATGCGAATGCCGATTACAAAACCAGCACCGATGAAACCTAGTAAGAAACGAGAAATAGCGGCCGTTGCAAAGTCAGTCGACAGTGCAAACATAAAACATGGAATACTGGCAATAAACAGTAGCGCCGCATAAGTAATACGTGGGCCGTATTTATCTGTCAGCATACCAATAATGATACGTGCCGGAATGGTCAGTGCGACGTTAAGAATCAGCAGGGTTTTAACTTCTGCTTTAGTCAGACCCAGTGATTCAGCAATTGCTCCCAGAAGTGGGGCATGGTTAAACCATACAAAGAAGGTAATAAAAAAGGCGATCCAGCTCATGTGCAGGATCTTCGTTTTCCCGGTAAACGAGAAGAGGTTCAGTTTTCCACTTTCGCTCATTTCTTGGCCTCATAATAATTATAAATTTCAAATTTTCTAAATCGTTAAAACAAAAAAAGGCGTTCAAACTTTCAACAGCCCCAATATTCTGAGGTATGAAAGTTTGAACGCCTTCGTTCAATGTTTTAAAGGAAGTGAATTGCTTGCTGCGCTAAAAGGGTGCATTTATTGCGAGTTTGCACCTGCTTTGCACTGCTTTGGTTTTCTCTAACCCATCCGATTCACACTGATTAAGCGGGTTAATGCACCTTAAGCGGCTTCTTCCTTTTTATCTGTTGCACTATCTTGCACGTCTTGTGCCATATCAGTGCATTCAGTCTTTTTTTCAGTAGATTTCTCGATCTCATCAGGTTTGCGCTGTTTTTCGTAGAGGAAGGTCAGCACTTCGTGGCGATAATGGTTGTACTGTGCATCGTCTGCCAGTGCGATACGATCTCGTGGGCGCGGCAGGTCTATGTTCAGAATCTCGCCAACCGTGGCGGCTGGTCCATTAGTCATCATCACAATACGATCAGACAGCAGTACGGCTTCATCAACGTCGTGAGTAATCATGATCACGGTGTTGTTCAGATCCTTTTGGATCTCCATCAGAGAGTCCTGAAGATGCGCACGCGTCAGGGCATCAAGTGCACCAAAGGGTTCATCCATCAGCATCACTGTTGGTTCCATAGCCAGTGCGCGGGCAATACCTACACGTTGTTTCATACCGCCGGAGATCTCATCCGGACGCTTGTGCATGGCATGATCCATATGTACCAGTGACAGGTTGTATTCAATCCATTCTTTCATTTCAGCTTTAGATTTGGATTTTCCAAATACTTGCTTCACCGCCAGCTCAACGTTTTCGTATGAGGTTAACCAGGGTAGTAGAGAATGGTTTTGGAAAACAACGGCACGTTCCGGGCCAGGTTCAGTTACTTCTTTGCCGTCCAGCAGGCAGCCACCTTTGGTCGCTTGGTAAAGGCCTGCAACAATGTTCAGTACGGTTGACTTGCCGCAACCAGAATGGCCGATCAGGGAAACAAATTCACCCTTGTTGATGGTCAAGTTGACATCCTGAAGGGCTTTAAAAGGGCCTGAAGGTGTTGGAAAGTCGATATCAACTTTCGTAAGTTCTAAATGCTTTGGAGGTTGACTCATGATTCTTCTCCTGCCGAGGGGAACGCCCCCCCTCAAGCTAAAAATTCTTTAAACGCTGATTAACGAGTGGTTGCAGTTTTATCCCAGGAAACTTTGCGCTGCAGGAACAGCATTACACGGTCAAGCATGAAGCCGATTAAACCGATAACAAGTACAGCTACCATGATGCGTCCGAGAGAGCTTGAGCTTCCGTTCTGGAATTCATCCCAGACAAATTTACCTAAACCAGGGTTCTGGGCGAGCATTTCTGCTGCAATCAGTACCATCCAGGCAATACCCAGTGACAGGCGCAGGCCGGTAAATATCATCGGGATCGCTGAAGGTAATACGATCTTAATTACGTGCGTAAACCAGTTCAGGCGCAATACCTGAGACACGTTCTGTAAGTCTTTACTGATAGTAGATACACCTACTGCGGTGTTAAGCAGAGTAGGCCAGAGGCTACATAATGAAACGGTAATCAGAGATGTAATAAAAGATTTTGCAAACATTGGATCTTTGCTGACATACACAGCACTCACAACCATAGTTACCAGTGGCAGCCAGGCCAGAGGGGAGACAGGTTTGAAAAGTTGTATCAGCGGGTTCAGGGCAGAATACAATGTGTTGTTGAGGCCAATCATAATGCCGCCTGGAATCGCAATTAGTGATGCCAGAATGAAACCTGATAATACGGTGATCAGACTTGTACCAATCTGATCAAAGAATGTCGGGTTACCGGTATAAGGGCGGATTTTGACTTTTGCATCAGGATTTTTAGCCAGTTTCTTGGCATTACGTTCTTCCTGACGTTTGACGAAAGCTATTTCTTTGTCACGTTCAGCCCGATGTTCATTAATCAGGTTTATGCTCTGTTCATAAACCGCCATAGGACCAGGAAATGCGCCTAGAGAGGTCTTTACGCTTTTCGCGCCTATTTCCCATACAAACAAGAAAATAATTAGACCAATCAGAGGTACCAGCAGGGATTTAGCCAGTTTCCCAAAGTTGGATATTGGATTTTCAAAAAAGGCACTGATGCCTGATAACGCATTTGTATTACTCATAGCTTTAACTCCCCATTTGGAGCCTCTTAACGAGCCCTGATCTTTCTCTGTATGCCAGAGGTGTTCAAGGCTCGTTAAGAGGCTCCTAGATCTGAAATCCCCCACCCGAAGGTGGGGGGAAACCATTCAGTTCTTAAATCTGATCTTCAGGTTTCAGACCGATCTTAAACATCTTCAGATAATCGTTTGGCTTCTTACCGTCGTAAGTAACGTTATCGATGAAGTGAGTCTGCGGATCACGGTAGCCATCTTCAGTACCGAAGTCTGGGAACATCTCAGCAGACATCTTACCTTCAGCGATCAGTTCTTTAGCGGCTTCAGCATAGATGTCTGGGCGATATACTTTCTTAGCAATATCCATGAACCACTGGTCGGACTTAGGCTCAGCAATCTGGCCCCAGCGACGCATCTGAGTCAGGTACCAGATAGCATCTGAGTAGTATGGATAAGTCGCGTTGTAACGGAAGAATACGTTGAAGTCAGGCACTTCACGTTTGTCGCCTTTTTCGTACTCAAACGTACCCGTCATTGAGTTTGCAATAACATCGTAGTCTGCACCAACATAGTTAGGCTGAGACAGGATCTTCACAGCTGCAGGGCGGTTTGCGTTGTTATCATCATCCAGCCATTTAGCGGCACGGATCATTGCTTTAACTACACGCAGGTGAGTGTTCGGGTTCTCATCAGCCCAGCCTTTAGATACACCGAATACTTTCTCTGGGTTATCTTTCCAGATCTCGTAGTCAGTGATTACGGGTACACCGATGCCTTTAAATACAGCCTGTTGGTTCCATGGCTCACCTACGCAGTAACCGTAGATAGTGCCGGCTTCCAGTGTTGCTGGCATTTGTGGTGGCGGTGTTACAGAAAGAAGAGCGTCCGCATCAATTGTACCGGATGTGTCACCTTTATGAGGTGCGTAGTAACCTGGGTGGATACCACCCGCTGCCAACCAGTAACGCAGTTCGTAGTTATGGGTAGAAACCGGGAATACCATACCCATGTTGAACGGCTTACCTTCGTCTTTAAATTTCTCAACTACAGGTTTTAGTGCATCAGCTTTGATTGGATGTACTGGACGGCCATCAGCCATTTTAGGAATGTTTGGCTTCATCTGCTCCCAGATATCGTTAGATACTGTGATCGCGTTACCATTCAAGTCCATGCTGAAAGCAGTAATAATGTGTGCCTGAGTACCAAAACCAATGGTTGCACCCAGTGGCTGACCAGCAAGCATGTGCGCGCCGTCCAGCTGACCGTCAATTACGCGGTCGAGAAGAACTTTCCAGTTTGCTTGTGCTTCAAGTGTTACATACAGGCCTTCGTCTTCGAAGTAGCCATTTTCGTATGCAACCGCTAAAGGAGCCATATCGGTCAACTTAATGAAACCGAACTTCAGATCTTCCTTTTCAGGCTCTCCGATAGCAGCCCATGCAGGTACTGTAATTAATGAAGCAGCCAGTACTGCACCGCTGATAACTTTGCTTAATAGAGCCTTTTTCTTCTTAAGCATGGATCGTTCCTCCAAATCTTAAAAACAAAAAGGCGCCGAACATGATCACATCGTTGTGATCCGTCGCGGCGCCTTTGCCAAATTCAATTTTTTTGCGACTGCTGCCAGTCTTTAAAAACTTTCACATGCACCGTCTTTGATACATGTGTCTGGTAAAGATTTAGCATGAGATATGCCATATTTTATAAATCATTTAAAAACAGTAAGTTATAGATATTTATGTTGGTGATGCGTTGCTTCCTATGTCTTGCTGCGCTGCACAATAGTGCATTGTTTGGTTCTGAGCGTGCAAAGTTGGGGCGTCATTCGGGGCGAGTTAAATAAGTTTTTCATGCATATTTATGTTTCTGCAATGATTGCTGCTCTATTATGATTTCTAAAAGAATGAGGTGAATATGTTTGCTGTGATTTTTAGAGCTTCAGTGGCCGATTTGGATGACCAATACTTCAAAACTGCAGAACAAATGAGGCGTTTAGCACTGGAAAACTATGGTTGTCTGGAATTCATCAGTATGAAAGAAGGTGATCAGGAAATTGCTATCTCTTACTGGGAAACAGAGGAGGCCATTCAAGCCTGGAAAAAAGACTCAGAGCATTTAGCTGCACAGCAAAAAGGTATTGATATATGGTACAACTTCTATGAAGTGGAGGTTGTGAAAGTAATCAGAAAGTATTCTTCTAAATAATCATAATAGTGAGCTATGTTTACAATCGCTTGTAGATCGCATGGTTATTTCAAAAGCTGAATTCTGGCTAACTTAGCCACTGAGAATGCAGATCAGTTCGAAAAATATCTTCAACCAGTTGGTTTTTGTCTATTGCCAGGTTTTCTAACTGTCCACAATCCTGCATCTGATCAAGTAAGAACAAAGCATGGTCTCGATCAGGAATATTTATATTATTTCCGTAAAAATGTTGTTCCATAGAATAGGGCGGAGTGAAGTGAGCAAGTTGCTCTGCAGCTTGATCAAGGTAGGGAGGTAGTGAGAGAAGGTTCATCAGTTCTGTTCGGTTTTGTAATTGTTCTGTCCAACAACATGCTTCATATAGTGCAGTTACCAATGCTCTATGCGTATTTGGATTCAAATCAGCCCATTTTTGTGTCACCCCTAAAACTTTTTCCATATGAGAGCCCCAGATTTTATGTCCCGTGGTTAATAGACCTCCGATTTGCTGTATGAGTGCAAGGCTGTTCCAGGGTTCCCCTACGCAATATCCATCGATTAAACCATTGGAGAGGTTATCAAGCATTTTTGTAGGAGGAACGGCCACCAACTGAACATCATCATCTGTATTGATGTTGTGCTGGTTAAGCCAGAACCGAAGTAAGTAATGGTGATTTGAATAGGGGTATACGGTTGCTATTACTGGTTGCCTTTCACTATGAGTAATTAATGTTTTAAATGCTAAACCAACCGCTTTGGCATTATTCCAGTCATCAATTTTAGCAGCCAATGAAAGGTATAGGTCTTGTGAAAGAGTAATTGCAGTGCCGTTATGACTGAGGCATAAAGCGGTCATCATAGGCGTTTTATTGCCATTCAGACCCAGTGTTGCAGCTAAGGGCATTGGGGCCAGCATATGCGCGCCATCCAGTAGATCAAAGCTGACCTTATCTCGGATAGAGGCCCAGGATGACTCTTTACAAAGAGTGACATTTAAGCCGTATTTTGCGAAAAAACCTTTCTCGCGAGCAACGACCAGAGGGGCGCAATCAAGCAGGGCGATAAAGCCTAGCTTGAGATCGGTTTTTTCAAGAGCCAGATGGTCTGACATGTTATTACCTCAAATATTTACTTCCCAAGACTCGTTGCCCTGCTTAAAGCTTCAATTACAGTATGTGCAACCTTTGGCAGAGTTTGGTTCCGATCCATCGCAATTTTCCGTAAGGTTTGGTACGCCTGCTCTTCGTCACAATCCTGATGCCGCATAAGAATGCCTTTGGCTTTCTCAATGATTTTGCGGTCAGCAAGTTGAGTGCGGGCTTTATCTAATTCTGCTCTTAATGCACTGTGAGCATCAAAATGGGCAATGGCGGTATCAATAATCGCTGTAACGCGTTCAGGTTGAAGGCCGTCAGCAATATATGCACTCACTCCTGCGTTGATAGCATCAGACATCGTTTTGTGATCATTTTGCTTTTCGGCAAAAAAAACAATCGGGCGGGGATTCTTGCGACTCATCGTAGCCATGCATTCCAGCGTGTCACGGTTGGGGGAGTCCATATCAATAATCACTATGTCGGGGAGATTCTCTTCGACATGTTTATTGAGATCAGTAGTGTTTGGCAGATGACAGACAACGTTATGGCTTAATGAGTGTAACGCTTCTGTGAGCGCTTTAACTCGTTCCGGTTCATCGTCTATCAGCAGCACGTTTAAACGTTTCTCTTTACTCATTCGATCCAGTTCCGGAAATGGATGTTCATAACATCAGCAATAATTATTCCATACTGATCTGGCATATTCATTGCTGTATGATGGCTAAAGTTTCTTACGCAACGGTGCGTGCTTACTCAGGTTTAGTGGAGGGTATGCGGGCATCTGCTACCTCCTTACACGCTGATAAGTAAGCCTATAATTTATATGTTGCATATTGGTTAGTTTTTGGAGGTTAGGATGCATAAGACAACCACCTGCCCTTACTGTGGTGTAGGCTGTGGAGTTAATGCCGAAATTGAAGATAATGTAGTTATCGGCGTTAAAGGTGATAGAGAGCATCCCGCCAATTTTGGTCGTCTTTGTGTTAAAGGCTCTTCTCTGCATGAGGTATTGGGAAGTAAAGGGCGACTACTTAATCCAATAGTAAAGGGTAAACAGAGCAGCTGGGACAGCGCACTGGAAACAGTCGCCGAGGGTTTTAAGCGCACCGTTATGGAGCATGGCCCTGATTCAGTTGCACTTTACCTGTCCGGTCAAATTCTCACAGAAGATTACTACGTCGCGAACAAATTTATTAAAGGCTTCATTGGTACCGCAAACGTTGATACCAACTCGCGCCTTTGTATGGCATCGGCAGTGGTTGGTTATAAAAGAGCGTTTGGCTCTGATACTGTACCTTGTTGTTATGAAGACCTTGAACTCACTGACCTTTTGGTTATGGTGGGTTCTAATGCAGCCTGGAACCATCCGATCCTGTTCCAGCGTATGCAGAAAGCTAAAAAAGCGAACCCTAATTTAAAAGTCGTGGTCGTTGATCCGCGTAGAACCGCTACATGTGATATTGCTGATCTGCACCTGGCAATTAAACCCGGGAGTGACAGCGAACTTTTCACCGGTTTACTTGCCTATCTGAGTGAGCAGGGTGTACTGGACCAAGACTATATTGAAAACTTTACCGAAGGTTTTAGTGCGGCGATTGATATTGCCAAATCACAGTTCCCGGATCTGCAATCCATAGCAGAGGTTTGTGATGTCGAAAAATCGGCATTGCAGGATTTCTTTGAAAGCTTTGCTCGCACGGAAAAAGTCATTACTTTTTATTCTCAAGGTGTTAACCAGTCTTCTTCTGGCTCAGATAATGCCAATGCCATTATCAATTGCCACCTTGCAACCGGGCGTATCGGGTACGAAGGTGCAGGACCGTTCTCCATCACGGGTCAACCGAATGCGATGGGAGGTCGTGAGGTGGGTGGTCTGGCGAATCAGATGGCGGCGCATATGGACTTCAGCGATACAGAAGCTGTTGATCGTGTTGCTCGATTCTGGAATGCAGAGAATATGGCTCAGCAAGATGGTCTGAAAGCGGTGGATATGTTTCAGGCTGTTGAAGAAGGCAAGATTAAAGCGATCTGGATTATGGGTACCAACCCTGCGGTCAGCTTGCCGAACACTGATCAGGTCGTCAGAGCTTTGGAGGCCTGCCCTTTGGTGGTGGTCTCAGATTGTATAGGTGATACAGACACACTGCGTTATGCAGATGTCTGCCTTCCCGCTACAGGCTGGAGTGAGAAAAACGGAACAGTTACCAATTCTGAACGACGAATTTCACGTCAGCGAAGTATTTTGCCTCCAAGTGGCGAAGCCAAACATGATTGGTGGATAATCAGTGAAGTCGCTAAGCGAATGGGTTTCGAGAAAGAGTTTAACTACGAACATCCTTATCAGGTGTTTGCTGAACATGCTGCGCTTTCGGGTTTTGAAAATAACGGTACCCGTGATTTTGATATCAGTCTGTTTGCAGAAATTGATGAGAAAACCTACGACCTGTTGAGCCCCGTACAATGGCCGGTCACTAAAGATGCTCCATACGGAACCGCACGTATGTTTACAGATGGCAGATTTTTTACTCCGTCTGGTAAAGCTCGTTTTGTCCCGATTCAATCGTCTTTACCCGTGCAGCAGCCAACAGAAGAGTACCCCTATATTCTGAATACAGGTCGTATACGTGATCAATGGCACACAATGGCAATCACTGGGCGTACACCGCGTTTATTCCAGCACCGGGATGAGCCGTTTGTAGAGTTAAATCAGGCAGATGCCACAGCGCTGAAAATATTTGAAGGTGATCTGGTTCGTATCAGCAACAGCCTGGGTGAATACGTAGGTCGTGCCCGTGTTGTTGGGTCAGAACAGCGTAAAGGTGAAATTTTTGTACCGATGCACTGGACGAGTATATTCAGTTCCCAGGGTCGTATGGGTGTTTTAATCGAGCCGGTGACAGACCCGCTTTCAGGGCAACCGGAATCAAAACATGGTCGTGTTAAAGTCGAGCCATTAAACCCTCGTTGGCAGGGTTGGTTGATGTGTCGTAAAGATTTGAAATCTGACCTGCCTGTGAAATACTGGTCAAAAGTGCCTAAGCAAGATGCTTCACTTTATTACCTTGCTGACACCGAAGACCTGAAGAGCGGCATAGAATGGTGTAAACAAAACCTTGGCGAACTCGACATCTGGCTAGAAGATAAAGGCAGTAACAGTTTTCGTGCTGCTGGGCTGGATGGTGAAAAGCTTGAGTGGGCATTTTTTGTTATGCCATACGGACAGATTCCATCAACGAAATGGTTGGAGGAAATGTTTGATAAAACGGAAGTATCCTTAGACGAACGCCGTTATCTCTTAAGTGTAACCGGTTGTGAGCTGGAAGATCCGGGCGAGTTAATTTGTAGTTGCTATCAGGTGGGTAGTAATGCCATTGAGGATGCGATTAGTATGGGATGTAAAAGTGTTGATGAGCTCGGTACTAAACTAAAGTGTGGTACTAATTGTGGTTCCTGTATCCCAGAATTAAATGCATTATTAGCAAAACAGCTATAATAGACTTAATTGTGTTGCCTTGTGTCATATTGCTACAAGGCGTGCAGGGGTAGAATACCGGTTTTATAGAATAACAAACCAGAAGAGGGGCCATTTCACATAGTTGAGGAGCTCCTTCCAGAGTAGAGACCATTAAAGCGGGCATCAGTAGATGCCCATTTTTTTGCCTGCTATTCTATAATTATCGTTTTTTCTGGAATTATTAGTGTGAAAAGCACCGTTGTCCGAATACTCTACCTGCTAACCGGTTATCTGTGTGTTTTGTTAGGAATCATCGGCATTTTGTTGCCTCTAGTGCCAACGACACCTTTTCTGCTTGTTGCAACATTCTGCTTTTCCAGAAGTTCAGAACGGTTGCATCAATACCTGATAAATCACCCTGTTTTTGGAAAACTGATTCAGGACTGGGAAGCTTATGGCGTGATTCCCTACCGAATAAAATTACTGTCCACCACGATGATGTTGCTGATGGTAAGTTACCCACTCATCTTCAAAACCTTCCATTTGGGCTTAAAGGCTCTGGTAGTTATTACCATTCTTGTAGCTCTGGCTTACATCTGGACCCGGCCTTCTTCTCCTACCCTGATTAAAAACTAAAAGCTTAGAAAAGCTTAGAAAGTCATAGGTTCATCAATTTTTCTTCATGAAATTTTTTAATTAAAGAATACTTAAAATTTTACTAAAAACCCTGGTTAAATAATGAACAGCTAGAAATTCAATAAGTTAGCTTGATTCTTCAAACTAAGTTCATTTATAGCGCCTTAAATTAGATAAAATTTTAATAAAAACACACTTTTAATCACCCTGATGCCAACTACGATTAGATTAAACGTTGCCTCCTATGAGGGATGGCGCATTAATTGACGAACGAAACTGCGGGTGAAAGTTATGGGTACCTCAGCTACGAAAACTGGGATAAGCCTGAAAGTTGCACTTTATGACCCAACGGGTAATTACGTAAATTGGGGTCATGAGGTATTAGCGAACGGTTTTAGTTGGGGCGTTATCCGCTTTAATACAATGCAAAGTCTGTTGGATGGCTTACAGCAACAAGACTTTGAGAGCGTTGTTGTGACTTGTTCTATGTCGCTACGGGCAGAAGAAGAGCTAGACCTGATGAACAAAATCAGTCGGGTGAAGCCAAGTGCTATCCGGGTTTTTATCGGATCCGATTATTGGAATGCAAACCATCGGGCGAAGGCTGCAGATTTGGTTCACCGCGCGTTTGCTACAACTGACAAACCAGCGGAAATTGCTAAAGAAGTAGAATATGTAGTTAAGATCACAAGGTTGCTTAACAGATCAACTTTGCAGGATTATGTAGCCAACATAGGTTGCCTTCCAACCCCGCCGGCTATGTATAAACAGTTAACGGATGCCATCAATTCTGAGGTGAGTAGTCTGGCAGCAATCAGTGAAATTGTTGAGCAGGATCCGGCTATTGTTGCCCAAATAATGAAACAGGTTAATTCTGCTTATTTTGGGATTGGTAGAACTATCTCCAGTCTTAAAGATGCTATTACGCTGTTAGGCATCAGGAATATACGCAGTATTGCACTCAGTTATCAGCTGAATTCACAGTTTTCTGCAGGTGAAGGCTGGGATCGATTTTCATTTGAGCGTATGAACCAAAGATCCCTGCTTGTCGCACGTTTAGCTCAGGCTATTAGTCGTCGGGCGGGTGCGAGTAAATATATCCAGGATCAAGCTTTCTTAGCTGGTTTGCTTCATGATCTGGGTGTTCTGATTATGGCTTCACATGATCCGCAGCAATACCGAAAACTGATTGCCTATTCAGTTAAGAAGCAGAAGCCGATTTATCTGGTTGAAAAAGCTGCATACGGCTTTTTCCATGGTGAAGTGGGTGCTGCTCTACTAGCATTGTGGAATCTTTCCCCTCAGGTTGTTGAAGCTGTGATGTTGCATCATGTGCCTCATCTGTCTGTATCTAAGGAATTTACCGCTTTAACTGCAGTACATGCTGCAGATGCAATGCTGCCATCCATTCCGGTTGCCGGAAATTGTGATATCTCAAGTAGTTTATCAATTCGATACCTTGATCAGGTGGGCGTAATTGATGAGGTGCCACAGTGGCGTGTGACTGCCAATGAATATTGTGAACGTATGGTTTCAAATCTATAGAGAGGATCTTTTGTCGCTGGGTAACGCTAGCCAGACCTAACAGGGAAAACTCGACATGTGTTGAATAGAGTAAGGTCTGGTCATTTTTTTTGTATGTCTACTATCTCCGCTCCTATGTGCTTCAAATTCAGCCCGCATTTCTATGCGGGCTTTTTTTATTCGTTTCTACTGAATCGTCGCAACAGATAGATCATAACTTTGCTATTCTCAAAGCTATCTGGTTTATGCGGATTATGCTCAGAATCAGGATTTATAATAATAAAAGGAGAAAATTATGACGGTTCTATCAAAGCTTTGTCAGGCATTTTTGTTGCCGCTGGCTGTACTGTTGGCATCATCTGCTGCCGCTGAAAATCATAATGCCACAACACCGAGTTTCAGATCGTCGGCACTGACCGATCAAGTTTCCATGTTAAGAGGAAAAGGCGGCAACGTAGCGGTTCTTGTGGGTAAACAAGGCATTTTGATGGTGGATGATGACTATCAGGATATGACGCCTGCATTGCAAAACGCGCTTCAGCCCTTTGGTGGTGAAGAGAAGCTAACGTATATCGTCAATACCCACTGGCATGGTGATCATACGCAGGGCAATCTGCATTTTGGTCACCAGGCTCAGATTGTCGCACATGATAATGTGCGTGAGCGTTTGTTGACCTCTCAGGAAGTTAAACTGTTCAAAATGGTCACTAAACCATACCCAGAACATGCTCTGCCATCGATCACCTATAAATAGGAACTGACACTGCACATCAATAGTGAAGAGGTGTCTGTTATGCACTTGCCAGGAGGTCATACTGATGGTGATTCAGTAGTCTTTTTCAAAAAGGCTAATGTGGTTCACATGGGCGATCTCTACTTTAACGGTTTCTTCCCATTTGTGGATGTCCAGAACGGCGGCAGTGTTCTGAAAATGTCTGAAAACGTGACTGCTGTGTTGAGCATGATTGACGATAAAACCATCGTCATTCCCGGACATGGCCCAGTGTCGAATAAATCAGAATTGACAGCTTTCCGGGATATGTTGCGTGGCACTTATTCTGAGGTTAAGGAAATGCGCAATAAAGGCATGAACCTGGGGCAGATGCAGGTAGAAGGTTTATCAGCGGACTGGATCGACTGGACCGATGGGTTCCTGTCAGAACAGGTCTGGATTGGAATTGTGAATAGTAGTATTGATAAGGACTAAAAAGCCTTTGGCTTTTTAGTCAGCACGCTTCGCCTTTCAGACAGGCCGCTTTGCTATGAGTGGCGAGAACGCGGCTATGCCGCTGCTAGTGGCTAGGAAAAGCTTTGATGGAGGGAAGTTGGATTTGTTGGAGGTTGGGTTAGTGTTGTGTAACCCAACTTTAACACCTGATATCGCTTAAAGTGTCCATAAAACTGGTGCCACTTCAAAGGCTACAATACCAAGCGAAGCGCAGGGAGCCTAGGTGTTTTGTCCCAGCGAGCTAGCGAGCGAGTTTATGCGATTGTTAGCAGCCACCTACTAGTAATGGTAACGACAAGAAATAACCGTAATTTCTGTGTCGTCTACAGCGTAAACTAAACGATTAGTATCATCTATTCTGCGAGACCAGAAACCCGAAAGGTTTTCTTTTAAAGACTCAGGCTTTCCAATTCCTTTAAACGGTGAACGTTGAACATCGGTAATTAATTTATTGATACGTTTTAAGGTTTTCTTGTCTTGTGTCTGCCAATAAACGTAGCTATTCCAGGCCTCATCAGTCCATGATAAAAGCCTGTTACTCATCAATAAGTTCTCGCTGAGATGTTTTACCAGCTTTAAACTGTGCAATAGACCGGTTTAAGTGTTCAGCATTAGCAGGCGAGCGAAGTAAATGGACGGTTTCCATAAGACTATTATAGTAATCCAAAGACATTACTACAGCGTCTTCAGAATCACGGCGAGTAATTACCGTAGTATCAGCGTCGTTTACAACGCCGTCCAAAACTGCTTTAAGTCCATTTCGAGCTTCTGTGAAAGAGACAATTCTCATATGTAACCTCACTTGTACATTATAACGAACAAGTTTAGTTGCAAAATACAGACTTGTACAGGATGTTGTGCATAAGATTTTCTGGCGTATGTGCCCACCCTTGTTATAAGTTTTTACTTTGTTTTCATTTATCTTTTAGCTCTTTCCATATGAAAGCAGAAAACATGTTCTTAGCTGGTTTTTTGAGCTCAGGATCATTTTTAGCTATCAGGTACATGCCTGAATATAGCAATGAAAGGAACGCCCATATAAGCATGATGAAAGCCGGTGCCGACACTAGAAACTTGAGAAAGAATTTAAGAAACCCATTCATCTCTAGTGGGTCAATAAATAACTGGATATCAGGGATCAAGAAAAACCAAGGTATTCCAATAAGTAAAAAAATATAGAATTTGGCTTTGCTCATTAGTTGCATCCTTGCTGAAAGGTTTATTTCTTTATCGCTTGGCTCACCGGGGAAATGCGAGCGCAGCGAGTATTTTGTCCGGTGGAGCCACTTGTTAAAACACTTATTGCAGTGCGGCTAGAAACTTAACTGCTGCTCTCGTGACTACATACAAAGGATCTCCTTTGCTATTGTAATCTTGGTTGAGTAGGCCAATGTTTATCAACGTGTTTAAATCATCCTCGATAAACTGTGATTCTGTGTATTCAATTTGCCCACCTTTTCCACCTAAGATGAGAAATATTGGGCCACGCCCAATAGCTCCAGATTTCAAGAATTTATCACCCTCAGAGTCTACTAGCTGCCGAAGAACAGACACTGCTTGCTCAGAGATTTCAATATTCGGATGAAGAGCTGTTGTGACTTCACCAAAGCCATCAATTCTACTCGCTATGAGACTTAGTACTTCATCAATAGCCCCTAGCTTTTGGAACAGCAACTCACGGTCTTGGTTCAATAGGGCCTTGATGCCAATTGTTGCTTGTGTGTTTATTTCAAGAAGGTTCTTGATATCAGCGTGATTCGTTTCGATTAGCCACTGCATAAAATCTTGAAATTCGTCCCCTTCAATTGCTCGTCCTTCTGCTTTGTAAGTGCCAAGCAGACTGACAATTGTTGCAAATGAAGTAGCTAACATTATCGGTTCCATCGATACCTCTTAAGTTTTAACGCCCACATAAACCGCGCGAGTTTGCGAGCGTCGGGCGAACGAAGAGAGCGAATTTAATGTGCTTGTTAGCGGTGTTATTAGCAAGGGTTTTACAAGGTAAGAGCCCAATGCACATAGGAAGCGGGAGGAATACCCCCAAACCTAGCAGAAAAAGAGTGGCCCGAAAGTAGAATGAATTGACGCCTTTTAAAACGGATTCTTTGATTTTATTCAAGTTGCTTGCAAGCAAGCTATTTCTATTTTCGTTCATAGGTAGCACCTCGCTATTTTCCGTGGAGACTCGAACTCCAAAGTGGTTGTTAAAGTTAACTTTTAGATCGTATGCCGCGACAGAAACTGCCACAACGTTAGTTAAAATTTCGAACCACTCTCCCGCGCTACCTATGTGCACTGGTCTGCGAACCATAACATAAAACACTGTATTTTTCCGTGTGATTACGTTTGTTAGGTGTTTGAATACTGAGAAAATAATTTGACAATTTCGCCTCCCTTTTTTAAAGCGCGCTCATAGGCAGTTTCATTAAACTCTGAACGTATATTTGTTTTAGCACCTGCTTTTAACAACTCTTCAATTATATATAAATCTTCTTTGCCAACAGCAATATGTAATGGTGTTTGTGTCATATCACCAATGGCATCTATATTTGCGCCTGCCTCAATTAAAGCATCAACAGCGTAACGATCATTTCTCCATACCATTACGTGCAGAGGTGTATCGCCGTCACAATCAGTGCTTTCAATTGTAACGGGCTTTTCACCAAGCTCAGCAGGAAATAGAGTATCGGATGTAGATGCTAATATCTCCTCTAAGCTTAATCGTTTTTTTGGACCGTGCCCCATGATGCACCTAACGCTTACAGCAGTTGAGCGCATTGCGCATCAACTGACTGTGTTTGTTATGTTTCTGTGACTGATTTTTCTAAAACCACTTTAAATTCTTTTTCTATACTGTCCCCAGATATAGCCCTCTAAGGTCATACAGCTTTCAATCAATCCACCTATTTGAGTTTCTCTCTCAGCGTTATTTTTTGCCTTTTCTTGGCAGTTAAAGAGCTGCTTCCTTGCTTGCTGATAACTAACATCTTTTTTTACCCAGCCTTTTTCAATTGTGTAGGATGGTCCTGATGCACAGCCCGATAATGTAACCATTAATACCACTGAGATGGCTGGTAATACTTTTTTCATAAAACTCTCCTTTTAAATATGAATTCCTTTACACATAACGCTTTTGTAATAGGCCGCATTGCTGCGAAGCAGCGCAGTTTGCGGTCCAGCCCGAAGGGCGATTATTAACAAACTTGTTATATGCTCTTAGTCGTACCATGAGCATGAAAATTCCTCTGTAAAATCTTGTTCTCTAGATCCCGAGCAAAACTCAAACATCTTCTCTGCTGTTTCTTTAGTGGCGTAAATTTTAGGAATGCTTATACCCCAAAGGTCTACTCGATAATCAGTTCTATCACCACCAACCACAGTTGCACTAGCTTGAGCATGAGGGTTACTTTTCATAAATATATAAAAATCAAATACCGTTGGAGAAAACTCAGTCGTACTATCCGGCGAAATGTGTCCGTGCTTCAAAAGCTTTTGCAACTTTACGAGATCGATATTATGAATATATTCAACTTCATCGATTTTTTCTGGAAGCCCTAGAATATGATTTCTACTTTTAAGATCTTTATTTAGCCTAAACTTCCCACTGTGTGAGACTTGGTCAAAGTATGACCGGAAAATATCGTAATCTATCAGAGGTCTTATCGAGTGATTTTGAATAGGCGTGATGGAATTTACAGATAAAAAATCTTTGGATAATGCCACTCCTCCCACAACTATCTCCAAAATAAGAGCAGCAAATAAGGCTTTGAGATATTTCTCGTTAACTTGAATGTAATTAAAGTTTGAAACAATACCTCCGAGAGTAATCACGGCAGTAGAGAGAAATACTAGTACATACGTCCAAACGATTATATCGATAGGTTCAATCACTCAAATTTTTTCCTTCAGTACTTTCAATTGCATATAACGCCGCCATAATGGGCAGGATTGGAGCTGATTTGCTTGTGCGAGAATGGCGTAGCCATGCACAGGCGAAGCAGCGGAAAGACTGTCCAGCCACGAAGTGGCGAGGATTGATGGCCTTGTTAAATTCATTTACTAAACTTTTCTATTTTCTGCACTTCAAACTCGATATTTTTTGGAGGTCCTACCCAAACTGAATAAGTGCCAATTGGGTCATGATTTAAATCAATGGTTTTCAAAACCTCCCCTTCAAACTGAATGCCGACTTTATCTTCTGTCCCTGTAACCTCGACCCACCCAGTAGCCCATATAATTCCATTGTCATCAGCCACATGATCGGCAATAACAACCTCGCCAACTAATAATTGTGGCCATTTGTCCGAGGCTTTAAGTTTTGATTCTGTATCACTTGGATCGGCACAAGATACTAAAAAAACGATAAGTAGTAATAATTTAAACCTCATCTCAATCTCGTAATTTAACGCTTTGCTAAGGGGCAGCCGAAACGCAGTGTAGGCTGTCCCGCGGAGGCCACGCTTTTTGTGGCCGAAGTGTACTTGAGCAACTTGTTAAGTTTACCAACCCGGAAGCCTTAAATGACGCGCCACCTTAAGCTCAAGTTGCCCCCACAATTCGGAGAACAAATTCTCTCGCTCTTGCTGCATTTGCTTCTGGGAATAATTTCCCTTTGGCACCTCTCCTGAAACCTCCATGCCTGACGGAACATGAACTAAAGTAAAATGCCAACTACGATCATCTACGGCACGGGATGCAGCAGGCCGCTTCTTACGGTGGGTTGATGTGCTGCCTCCACCGTGCCATGTCACTTCATTTTTTTGAAGCTGCCATTTATCTCTCTGCTTCTTTGCCATGTCTATTCGTATTGAAACTTAACGCCCACAACAGCGGAAAATTGGGAGCGCCAGCGAGTAATTTTTCCGACTGCTTGTGCTTGTTAGGCTTTTCACTTTAACCCCGCTAAATAGACTAATTCTTGAACCACAACTCTGATTTGAGGATTGATTTTATCAATATCGTTCCTGACAGCATTAAATCTTCGGCTATGGGCTGATTTATCACCAATATCTTTTAATTTTGGAAGAGCTTGTCTCGCATTACGACTTAGGTTCCATGATGACTCCGATAACGTTTTTGAAATTAGATCGGAGAGATAGAAAAAGTCACCAGTTTGATTCTTGATGTTCTGAGCAATATTGTTATTTTCGAACGATTCAATAATCAGTGTTTCTATTAGTCTTCTGATCATCACTGCACAAGAGTCGAACCAACCATTTGTGTATGTTCCATTTATTTGGTGGGTAATGCGCTCCAAGTACCCTCTAGTACCCCTGATAAGCGTGAATGGTATGACTGGCTGACCTATGGCTTCCAGCCCGCCCTCTGGGGGCAATAAAGTATCTTCACAGTCTTTTTCGATAGCTGTGATTAGTCCCTTGATATCATTGGATGAAAGCATAATATTACTTGTTAAAATCCTTTAAATGCTTAGCCATACTTTCAAATATTTTGTCTATCTGTTCAGCGGATGACTCGGGCGATATGTGTAGCTGTACGTTAATATGAAGCTCTGGAGCATTGCTCAAAACTGTTTGGACAGGTTGAGTAGAAGCTGGTGTCGCTTGAGATGGGTGTGTTAGATTTTCTTCAACAGCCTCGACTTCCGGCTTTGAAGTGGGTTTTGCTTGTTTTTTCTTAGCTTTCGGCGGTGATTTCTTTGTTGCTTCTTTCTTCGCGGCAGCTACATCGGCTTCTTTTGGGTCAGCCTTTAATAGTAGGATGTAGAAACGGGCAAACATTTTTGCCGCAGGCTCACCACATCGTGCATGACTCATAAACCAATTTGTCACCTGCTGCAGTTCTGCATCAGGCGAATGAAATAGATCCTTTATCTCCTGAGGATAATATTCCTCTATCAGGGCTTCACATACTGCCTTGTATTTATGATCATCTCTCCAGTCGTAAGCCCGATCGGTAGGCTTACCGTCTTCGTCAATGATACCAACTTTTTTAAAAGGCCCAATCAAGTTCGACCTTGCCGACGCTTCTCCCATAGAGAGCGCCGTTGCTAAATAAGTAGGAGTGACGATTGCTGGCACTTTCCTTTTGAACAGGTCTCTGAGTTTCCACCAGCTACTATCAGCTATTTTTGGAAATGATGTATCTCCATTTGCCATATTATTTTTCTCCTTGTCATTTAGATATATTCGATGTCTGAGTTGAGCCTAACAGCTAAATAGTTATCAAACTGACGTGATATAACACGTCAAATTGACGTATATCTCCAGATGGGGAAAACAGAAAAAAATTTAACTGATTGTAATTCATGGGTTTTCCCTAACCGAGGTTTTCTCCCTCATGGAGAAATATATCAAGTTGATGGTATATCCTTACACAATTCAGAATGGATTTAACTAAGAAAAAGTCTTAATGAACCGTACATGCCATATGTAAGTTCATTTGGGTCAGATTGAACTTGACCTACATTACTTAGCCCACAGCCTTGGATTGATTGAAAAAGTGGGCTCTTACCGAAAACTATAATAAAAAAGCCCCGACAATGCAGGGCTTTAAATGTGGAAGGGGGAAAACTTAGTACGCGGCTGTCACCGTAAACTCCACCAGAATTTCTGGTCTTGCCATGCGTGCTTCAACACAGGCGCGGGCTGGTTTTTCACAGTCTTTTACCCAGGCATCCCAGATTTCGTTCATGGCTTTGAAGTCTTTCATGTCACGAATGTAGATCGTCACGGATAACAGCTGATTTCGGCTGCTGCCGGCTTTTTCTAACAGGGCATCGATTTTATCCAGACACTTTTGAGTTTGTTCCTGAATATTCCATTCGGCTTCGCCGGCTGTCTGGCCGCATAGGTACACAGTGCCATTATGTTTAACAATACGGCTCATGCGTTCCGTAGATTCGATTCGTTCAATGCTCATTGTTTGCCTCAAATATATTTCTTGTGTACTCGCTTGGTAATGCCAGTAAACAGGGTGTAGGGGATGGTGTCGCAGTAGGGGGCAACGTCGGATGCTTTGAGGTTATCACCCCAGAACTCAACGTGGCTGCCAACGCCTGCTTCAGGTAGATCAGTCAGGTCTACGGTCAGCATATCCATGGATACACGGCCTATAATTCGGCTACGCTGACCATCGATTATCACGGGTGTACCGTTTTTCGCATGGCGCGGGTAGCCATCGGCGTAGCCCATTGCGACGGTGCCTACACGGGTGGGTTTATCGCAAACCCAGGTGCCGCTGTAGCCAACGGGGTCACCCGGTTGCAGATTGCGTACTGCGATTACCTCGGAGGAGAGGGTCATCGCTGATTGCAGTTGATCGCCAAGCTCATGAGGTTCAGCAAAAGGTGTTGCGCCATAGAGCATGATACCGGGACGTTGCCAATCTCTTCTTGCCGTTGCATGTGCCATGGTGCCTGCGGAATTAGCCAGGCTGACCGGTGCATCCAGTTTGGAGGCAACCGCATTGAAACAGCTTATCTGTTCTGCAGTGGTGTTTTTCTGTGGTTCATCCGCTGAGGCAAAATGGCTCATCAGAACTATTTCTTCTACCTGCGATAGATTTTTAAGTGCCTTAAAGGCAGATTCATACTGATCTGGTTGAATGCCCAGACGGTGCATGCCGCTGTCCATTTTGAGCCAGACTTTGATTGGCTTAGAGAGTTCAGCATCCGCTATGGTTTTGATTTGTTCGACTGAGTGTACCGCACACCAGAGATTGTTCTGGCTGATGTAATCCAGCTCATCTGGGGTGAAGAAGCCTTCTAGCAGCAGAATCGGCAGGGTGATACCCGCATCACGTAGTACGATGGCTTCTTCAATGCATGCAACACCAAATGCATCTGCAATATCTTCAAGCGCATGGGCTACTTTTGCAGAGCCATGACCATAAGCATCTGCCTTAATAATGGCGACAGCTTTATTTTCAGGCGATGCGTTTTTCGCCAGAAGATAGTTATGACGGATTGCATTCAAGTTGATGGTAGCGGTTGCCGCTCTAGCCATAGGGACTCCAGAAAATTAAAACGTAACGAGTATCTTAAACAACCATAATGGCTTCAATTTCAATATCAGCATCTTTTGGCAGAGCTTTAACTGCGTATGCTGCACGAGCCGGGTAAGGCGCTGCAAAGTACTCAGCCATCAGTTCATTTACCTGACCGAAAAATTTCAGGTCTGATAGCAGGACTGTGATTTTAACAAAATCATTCAAACTACCACCTGCTTCTTCAGCTACCGCTTTCAGGTTTTCAAATACCTGTTTTGCCTGTGCTTCAAAAGATTCAGTTACCATCTCCATCGTTTCTGGATTTAGTGGAATCTGGCCAGAAAAATATACGGTATTGTCCACTTTAACCGCCTGAGAGTATGTACCGATTGCTGCAGGGGCTTTTTCTGTAGATATAATAGTTTTAGTGCTCATGTTCTTTCCTTAATTCAAAATATAAACGGACCGGTTAGGGTCCGTTCAAAATTATTCGGTTGTGTTTAGTCGTTGCTATTAGTGGTAGCGCGCCATAGACAGACCTTCAGGGTCTATATCAGTTTTCTGGCCGCTGATCACATCCGCTACGTATTTGCCGGATCCCAGAGACATGGTCCAACCCAAAGTACCGTGCCCTGTGTTCAGGAACAGGTTGGAGTATTTGGTTTCACCCAGAATAGGGGTGCCGTCTGGTGTCATTGGGCGCAGTCCGGTCCAGAACTCGGCTTTTTCTATATCGCCGCCACCTGGGAACAGATCACCAACTACAAATTCAACATTGGCACGGCGCTTTTCATTCAGGTCTTTGTTGTACGATGCGATCTCGGCAGTACCGCCTACACGAATCCGGTCATCAAAACGGGTAACGGCAACCTTGTAGGTTTCATCCATTACTGTTGATGTTGGAGCTTTATTTTCATCAATAATCGGCAGTGTCAGCGAGTAACCCTTGATTGGATACACCGGGATTTTAAGTCCTATTTCGGACATCATTGGTGTTGAATAACTACCTAAAGCAACCAGATAGGCATCGGCGGTTAGCTTACCGCGGGAAGTTGAAACGCTGGTGATTTCGCCTCCTTCCTGATTGATGCTGAGGATGTCAGTTTTCATCAAAAACTTAACGCCCATTTCTTTACACTCGTCAGCCAGTGAGTTGGTGAATTTAAAACAATCACCTGTCTCATCGCCAGGAAGGCGCAGACCACCCACAATTTTATCTTTTACATTGGCTAAAGCAGGTTCATATTCGATACAACCCTGCTGGTCCAGTTCCTGAAAGTTGACGCCGCACTCTTCAAGAACTGAGATATCCTTTTTAGACGCTTCTACCTGTTTATCGGTACGGAACACCTGTAATGTTCCTTTCTGTCTTTCATCGTAGTGAATATCCAATTCTTTACGCAGATCAATAAAACAATCGCGGCTGTATTCAGCCAGACGCATCATACGTGCTTTATTTTTATGGTAAGCACCCTGGGTGCAGTTGGACACCATTTTGGTCATCCAACTTAGAGTTTGAGGATCGATCTCTTTACCATTGATCATAAAGGGAGCAAGGTCCTGCATCAGCCATTTAATCGCTTTCAATGGAACGCCGGGGCCTGCCCAGGGTGCTGAATATCCAGGTGAAATCTGACCTGCGTTGCCATAGCTTGTTTCTAAAGCTACATCAACCTGGCGGTCAATAACTGTTACATCATGGCCTGCTTTAGCCAGATACCAAGCGCTTGTTACGCCAACAACGCCTGCTCCTAAAACTAGTACTTGCATAATGTCACCCGTAATAAAGTTAAATTGTTTTTGTTATATTGGAAAATACTAGTTTATTTGTATTTATTTGGTTTTTGGCTTTGAATTTGTTTTAAAAGCAGCTATAAATACTAGATAAGTTTATTTATTTAGTGGAATTATTGGTTGTTTTTATGAAAAGAAAACCTCTTGATCGATTGGATGTTCGGATTCTGAAAGAGCTCCAGGCTGACGGCCGAATAAGCTATGTAGACCTTGCAGATAAGGTGGGGCTCAGCTCTACGCCCTGTATAGAACGTGTGAAACGTTTGGAAAAAGATGGGTACATACAAGGTTACTATGCACGCCTGGACCCCAAGCTGCTTGAATTCAGTATGTTGGTTTTTGTTGAAATATCGCTTTCATACCAAACCCCGGATGCTTTCCAGATGTTTAATAAAGCGGTCAAAAAGCTGCCTTATATTCTGGATTGTCATCTGGTATCCGGTGATGCAGATTATCTCCTTAAGGCCCGAATTAACGATATGTCAGAATACCGTGCATTACTGGGTGATATGTTGCTGACATTACCTGGGGTAAAAAACTCTAAGAGCTATATTGTGATGGAAGAGGTTACAGAAACCCTGAGCCTGCCGGTGGAATATAAACCGAGAGGATAGTTTGGCTGTAGGTGTTTATCTGCGATTGGAAGAAGCGTTTGTCTCAAACGAAATTACGAAATCTTCAAATTCCAGACTGGGTAGTGGTCTCGAAAACACGTAACCCTGAATATAATTGCAACCAATGCCTGAGATATATTGCAGCTGTTCTTCTGTTTCGACGCCTTCTGCTATGACTTTTACCCCTAGTTTATCTGCCATCACCACTATTGCTTCACAAAGAGCGTAGTTGGGGGTGTCTGGATGTAAGTTGTCGATAAAAGATTTATCTATCTTAAGGTAATCGATATCAAAGCGATTCAGATAGGAAAGGGAAGAATATCCAGTACCGAAGTCATCCAGCGACACTTCAATACCTAAATCACGGTACATATTGAGACTATCACTGACCTCTTCATCTTTTTGCAGTAAAACCCCTTCGGTTATTTCAATACAAAGGTTTTCCCCGGAGAGGTTTTCATCTTTCAGTTGTTTAAGCCAGTTCTTATCTGCTTCTTTTTGTCGATACTGAACAGGTGATTTGTTTACACTGATTTGGAAGGGGTAACCTAACTTTTGGCTCAGTTCTTTTGAATTTTTGAGTGCTGTTTTGAAAACCCACTCGCCGATTTCATGGATAAGGCCGGTGGCTTCTGCGATAGGAATAAATATTTCCGGGCTAATGAAACCGTGCACTGGGTGGTGCCATCTTAATAATGCTTCTGCTTTAACAATATTGTGTTGTTTGATATCAACGATGGGTTGGTAATAAAGCTCAAACTGATTCTTGCTCAGTGCATCATGCATATCTTTGGCGAGACTTATTCGGTTCTGCACTTGTACCTGCATTGAGGAATCAAAATAGGCGTAACTTCCCCGGTTACTTTTTTTCGCAGAGTACATCGCCTGATCCGCGCATTTTAAAAGCCCTATTGGGGATTCAGCATGTTCTGGAAAAACAGAAATGCCGATACTGGCTGTCAGAAAGAACTTTTCTTGGACAATGTTAAACGGTTTAGACAGCACTCGTGTGATTTGATCAGAGATCCTGTCAGCGTCACTCAGACTTGATTGACATTTAACTACTACGATCACTTCATCACCACCATAGCGGGCGATCAGGTCTTGTTCCCGAATACATGATTTGATTCTGCGTGCTGTTTCGAAAATAACTGCATCTCCAATATCATGCCCGCTTGTATCATTAATGTCTTTGAAATGATCGAGGTCGATAAACAGGTATGCCAGCTGGTGGTTGTTTTTCTTGGCGTCTTCGATCGCTTGTTGCAAGCATTCATCGAGCTGACGACGGTTTGGCAGGCCCGTTAATTCATCATATGAGGCTTGGTACTTGATGAGTTCCTCAGATTTTTTCCGTTCAGAAATATCTTCCGAAACATAAAGCGTAAATTCACAATTGCCCAGATCATCTTCTATTGGGATTCGTTTTGTGAAATATGTTTTCTTTTCATCTTCAAGGAGCACTTCATGTTCAGACCAGTCCGGGTGATTGAGGTGGTATTGCTCAGGATCACCTTTGATTGCTTTGAGGCGAAACGGATCACAGTGCGTGTGATAGTTATCTTGATTGAGTTTTTCTTGAGCTATTCCAAGAAACTCTTCAGTAGGACTATTGATTAACTCGCAGTTCTTTTTATTGTTCGATTCTAATAAAACCATTACCGGAATGTTATTGATGACTGTATCCAGTAATTTGTGAGATTTTATAATCTCTTTTTCGCTGTTTTTTATGGAAGTAATATCCATTAAAACGCCGCAAATAGCATAAATAGAGCCATCCGGATGTTTTACCGGGACTTTGGTTATCAGGTAGGAGCGTTCCGCCAGTTCAATTTCTTGCCCAGAAATTTTATAACCACTCAGTACATGAGCGTCTGTCGAGTTGAGCGGATCGAGAAAAGCGTCTGAACAATCGTCGCTCATCGCCGGGTTGGAGTGATCTTTTAGATCAGGACAGAGTAATATCGAAAGCTCTCTATTGATGTAAAGGTATTTTCCTGACTCATCTTTTAGATAAATACAAGCATCGATATTGTCCAGAATCGTTCTTAGTCGGGTCTCTGAATCGGAAGCGCGGTAAAGAGCCTTCTGTAACGAAAATTGTTTAGCATCCAATTCCTTATTAGCGTTTTTGAGTAAAAGGTTTTTGTACCCAAGCTCTCCAATCGTTTCGGCGATTTGCTGCAAAAATAACACCATTTCTTTCACCCGTTCCTGAGTGAAAACAGGTATATCGCCAATTGCTTTTAGATATTCTTTTTCATTGAAGTTGGCTTCAGCCGCTTGCTTTGCAAATACGTTGGAATCTGCTTTCTCAAATAAAAATTGTCCGGCAAACAGGTTGGTGACATGTTTGTCATTAACAATGATTGGGACAGCGACATCAACTAAGCCATTTTTACAGTGGTAAACGGCATAACCTTTATTTTCCATCACTTGACTGGCAAGGGAGGTGTCGCTTTCCAGGCATCGGGCTGAAGTCAGAGGATGTTGTCGATGGAATTCAGAACACGCTTTTTTCCAACCGGCTGAAAACAGAATTTTGCCGTCCAGTTCTACGATAGCAACGGCAACATTAAACAAACTTGAAAAGCTGGCGCATAAATTTGTTAAGTGCTCAGGAGGCGCAAGGTCCTTATATAGGGTTGGCATTATTTACCTTTTACATTTTTGTTGCGTATACCGTAGAGTTATCTTTGCATTCTTACGCAAATCTGAAAGATCACAACATAAAATTGTAGTTAATTGACTCTATATTGATTTAGCTCCTTAGAATTAGATAGTTAACATCAGAAAGTTACTTCAAATATGGGGACTAGTAGCGAAAAAAGAGAACAAAAATGGAAGCTATCGCCAGTTAATTAATCACCAAATAACCTTCTGGGTGCGATGGAAACCAACGACCATGCATCCTGATGTTTAAAAAAACGCCCCAAATAGAGAGCCTTATTTAATAAGGCGCATTACTCTGTGCGGATTGGTGAATCTTGCGGATAGATTTCAGGAAAAGATCTCTTGCGCGGTTAGGTTGCGAAGACTTCTTACTGATAACAGCGACTCCAAGCCGGAATGATTTCTGTGCTTGTTCAACAGTCTTTAGCTCCCCTCTTTCCATGTAAGGTTTGGCAATTTCTTCTGGCAGGAAGCCCAGATAACAGCCCGATAATATCATTGCTATGCGGGCTTCGTAGAAATAAGAAATTGCTGCAAGGTTCATCTCTGATAATTGCTTATAAACTTCGTCATGGGGTTTTAGCCCTGCGTGAATCAGCTTATGGCTGTTGATTATCTCGCTTGTGATCTCCTCTTCGGTTGTATCGAAGAGGGGATGTTGATGGGAGCAGTACAGGTAATTAATGTCTGTATATAGATGGATGTAGTCCAGTCCTTCCAGCTTGCGGTGATAAGGGATGATGGCTATATCCAGATTGTTGTTTAGCACCAGCATCTCCATGGTTTTCATATGTTCCACTTCCACTACAAGCTCCACGTCAGGGGCTGAGCGCTCGAAGGACCTGAATATTTCTGGCATTTTGGTGCGGGGGTCCATACTTACGGTGTCGCTGAAAGCAATTTTTAATTGCCCTGAAGGAGAGCTGCTAAGATTGTTTATGGTATTTCTGAACCTTTCCAGGTGGTTTAAAAGCTCTTTTGCCTGTTCGTAGACCACTGAACCTTCTTCAGTCAGTGCAAAGCCTCCTCTTCCACGGCGGCATAACTTCATATTCAATCTGGATTCCAGATTAGCAATATGATTACTGATAGTCGGGCGGCTGATATTAAGCTCAGTTTCTGCAGCAGAGAACCCTTCACATTCAACCACCGTTTTGAAGATTTTTAGCTGTTTGACCTCATAATCGCCAAGCTGGCCTAAATAATGGTTTGCCATAACGGATACCGAAAGTTTTGGATTCTTTGGATATTATAGTGATTAGTTTAAATAATTGTACCTAAGTAGGTAATACGTAAAGAATGGCAAACCTTTACGTGGAGAGCTCAATATTTAACCAGATTTGGTGTTTTGAGAGGGTAGAGTAAAAGAATTATTACTCGCTAGGCCAAGTAATAGATAGCAAACAATAAATACTAATATCTTGCTTAATTGGAGAAACATGATGTTCAACAAGCTAAAGAAAAAATTATCTACATCAGCATTAGCGTTGGCGCTGGGTGTAAGCACTATCGCTGCTGATGTATCTGCTGCGGAGCATAACTGGCGCTTCAGTAACTTGTATGGCCGTGGTACAGCGTTTGGTGAACTGTACGAGAATTTGGCTAAAAACATTGAAGCTAACTCCGATGGTCGTATCTCCGTGCAAGTTCTTTACTCGGGTGAAGGGGTAGGGACAACAGGCATCCTCAGTGCGGTTAAGTCCGGACTAATTACTATGGGGGCTCCATTCCAGTCCATGCACGCAGGCGAGTTGCCAGCGGGTATTGTTGAGATCGGTTTGCCAGGTGGTACTGATGATCCGGCTGAATTGCAGGCACTGTTCAAGGAAAAAGGCTGGGATAAAGTATTGACGCAGGCATATGGTTCTCAGGGAATGGTTTGGTTAGAGCCATACATTCAGCCACCTGTTTATGTACTGACTAAAAAACAGATTAACTCTGTAGAAGACTTTAAAGGGCTGAAAATCCGTGCCCCAGGTGCTTATGGTAAGTTCCTGCGTAATTTGGGTGCTTCCCCTGTTTCCCTTTCGTGGAGTGAGATCTACACGAGCCTGGCGACTGGAGTTATCGATGGTTCTATCGGCAGTAACATGATTGATCACCGCGATGGTAACCATGTTGAAGTGGCTAAATATATGTACCGTCTGCCGTTGGCTGGTGCTCAGGTGTTACCAATAGTTGTTAACCGTAATGCCTGGAAAAAACTCCCAGATGATTTGAAGGCAGCAGTTCGTAAAGCCACTGAAGTGCATGCTGAAGAACAGCTGACAATGTCTAAAAAGTGGGAATCCGAAGCCGTTTCTGAGATGGAAACCAAGGGTCTGATGTGGAGCCCTGAGCCAAATGAAGCGGACCGTACCGCATGGCTTTCAGCAGGTGCAGGTCTTTGGGATGAGTATGCTGCTAAGGATAAATACAGCAAACAGCTTATCGATATTCTTCGTAACAGTAAGTAATTGACTGGACTATGATCAGAGAGTCATAGGACTCTCTGATCACTTATAGGTCTCATTATGGTTATTTCTATCCTGCGGGGAATGTGTTCAGGCATCGATTATATAGTTAAAGCTTGTGGTAAGTTTGCGGCATTACTTATGCCTATCCTGGCTTTTATCGTCGCCTTTGAAGTGTTTTCCCGTTACATACTCAACAGTCCTACTATATGGGCATTTGATCTGTCTCTTTTTCTGTTTGGTTATATTGCCGCACTCGGCGGAGCTTATGCTCAACAGAAAAAGGCGCACATCAATGTTGATATTCTGTACCTCCGGGTTTCTCACAAAACCCGCAGTGTATTTAATTTGATCTCTTATTCTCTGGGCATTTTTTTCTTAGTGCTGGTTGTCATGATGTGCTTCGGTAAATATGAAGAAGCCTTGGAATATGACTTCCGCCGTCAAAGTGAATGGGCTCCTCCGATGTACCATTTCTGGGTCATGGTTTGTGTCGCTGCATCACTGTTTATTGCGCAGTTAATAAGAGACTTACTGGTTGAATTGTTTTTTCTATTCACCAGTAAACAACTTATCGAGGGTACAACTGATGGGGATTGAGATATTAACCGCAGTACTTCTCGGCTGTATTCTGATTTTTTTCGCATTGGGTGCGCAAGTTGGTCTGGCATTGGGTGGTATTGCCATGCTGGTCGGCTATATGACCTGGGGAGATGGCATTTTTAATGTTATCCCTACAACGCTTGAGGCTACTTTCTTCAGCTTTATTTTGCTGGCAATCCCACTCTATATCTATATGGGGCAACTGCTGACTAAGTCGGGCATTGGTGACGCCATGTTCAACTTTAGCCAGATGATGATTGGCAGAGTGAGAGGCTCATTAGCTATCAGTGTGATTGGTGTTTGCTCAATGATTGGTGCCATGGTTGGCATTATCGGAGCGGGGATTATGACCTCTGGCAGCATTGCGCTGCGCCCGATGCTGGAGCGTGGCTATAACAAGCGGCTTGCTCTGGGCGTGATCATGGCTGGCGGTGGTCTGGGCATTCTTATTCCGCCAAGCATTCCAATGATCATGTTTGCAGCATCAACTCAGAACTCAGTTGGGCGAATGTTTTTGGGTGCGATGGTGCCCGCGTTGCTGACTGTCGCGCTGATGGTTATCTATGTTGTGGTTAGCTGCAAGCTGAATCCTGAACGTGCACCACTGGATAAAGACACAGATGTGCCTGTTCTGGAAGGTAAAGAAAAATTCCGTGTCGCCCGTGACGGTCTGTTTTCCATGCTGCTGATAGTTGTAGTACTGGGCAGCATCATTACAGGTATTGCTACTCCAACAGAATCCGGAGCGATTGGGGTAGTAGGTGCAATACTGCTGGCCATTGTGTTTAAACGCTTCAAAGTGGATATGTTTCTGCAATCAGGCTTCCAGACAGGAATGCTGGTTAGTGTTGCAATGTGGATTATCTTTGGGGCTTCTGTGTTCAGTAATTTCCATCTGCTGATGGGTGTGCAGAGCATGGTTGCAGGCTTTACCAATAGCCTGGATCTGCCACCGATCATGATCATTATCATGTTCCAGCTAATCATGTTGCTACTGGGCTTTATCATTGATGAATTCATCATCGTATTAATGTGTGCGCCCCTGTTTACGCCAATTGCTGTTTCACTGGGCTATGACCCAATCTGGTTTGGTGTGTTGATGATTATAAATATTCTGATAGCCGTTCAGACACCTCCTTATGGCTTTGCACTGTTTTATCTTAAGGGTATCGCGCCACCGGATATCGGCATGTCGGAGATCTACAAATCAGTCACACCGTTCATTCTGCTTAACCTTACGGTACTGATTATTTGCATGATCTTCCCTGAGGTTGTGTTGTGGTTACCGAATTTAGTAATGGGAGCAATGTAGCAGATGTTTAAGAAGATTCTCGTGCCCGTTGATCTGTCTCATGAAGATCAGATTTTGAAATTGATCAATGTTGCTACAACGCTTGCAGGTGGGTTGGATTCGGAACTGCATCTGCTTTATGTAGATCAGAGTCTGATTCACAGTGCTGGATATCCCCACCTGGATGAGCAGCGTTTTGTAGATCATCGCAACGATGCGAAGACAAAAATGACAAATTTATTAGCTCATTTGCCAGAAAATCTGACAGGTAAAAGCCACTGTCGCGAAGGTACTGCACACGACCAGATACTGGAAACTGCGCAAGAATTACAGGTTGATGCGATTGCCATGATGGCGAGAAAACCCGGAATTAGCAGTTATTTTATCGGTTCCAATGCGGAGCGGGTGGTCAGACATGCCCCCTGTTCTGTTTTTGTGATCCGGGATGTCAACTCAGAAGCTTGATTAGAGCATTCGGCAAATAGCCCGATGAGCAGAGAACAACGGCTCTATTAATGAGTACAGAATCAGTAGCTGAGTTTGTCAGCTGCTGATGTACAGGAGATAACAATGACTATCCAGATGAAAGATGCCGGATTATTCCGAACACAGGCATATATCGATGGACAATGGGTTGCTGGTGAGCAAGGGGAGACCTTTGCTGTGATTAATCCTGCAACCGGTGAAGAGATTGCACAGGTTGCCAGTGTTACTGCCGAACAAACTCGCGGTGCAATTGAGGCAGGGCAACAAGCGATGCAAACCTGGCGTTCTTTGCCAGCGAAAACACGCTCAGATCTGTTGGAGCGTTGGTACCAGTTAATTCTGGATAACCAGGAAGACCTGGCGCTTTTAATGACTGCTGAGCAGGGCAAACCATTGTTCGAATCCCGAGGTGAGGTTTTATATGGTGCCTCATTTCTGAAATGGTTTGCAGAAGAGGGTAAGCGTATTTATGGCGATGTCCTACCTTCAGGTTCTGATCGCCGCAGTATCGTGATCAAACAACCCGTAGGTGTTGTGGCCGCAATCACGCCTTGGAATTTTCCCAATGCAATGATCACTCGTAAGGTCGCTCCAGCGCTGGCCGTGGGGTGTGCAATTGTGTTGAAACCTGCCGCTGAAACACCACTTTCAGCACTGGCGCTTGCAGAACTAGCAGAACGTGCAGGCCTGCCTGCTGGTTTGTTCAGTGTTCTGACGACCAGTGATGCTGTGGCTGTAGGTGGAGAAATGACCTCTAATCCAACGGTTAAAAAAGTTACTTTCACCGGTTCTACAGGAGTGGGCAAGCTGCTGATGAAACAGTGTGCTGACACTGTGAAACGTACCTCTATGGAGCTGGGCGGTAATGCTCCAGTGATCATCTTTGATGATGCGGATCTGGATGCAGCAGTCGCAGGAGCCCTGGTTTCAAAATATCGAAATTCAGGTCAGACCTGTATCTGCGCAAACCGAATTATGGTGCAGGAAGGTATTCACGATGCTTTTGTAGAGAAGTTTTCTGCAGCTGTTAAAGAGTTTCGTATTGGTAATGGCCTGGATGATTCAACCACACATGGCCCTGTTATTACTGAAAAAGCTGTCGCTGATATTCACGCAAAGGTTGAGTCAGCCGTTGCTGAAGGTGCCCAGGTCATTACCGGTGGCAGAATAAGTGACAAAGGTTCTCACTTTTATGAGCCAACTGTGCTGACAGAAGTTACTGACAAAATGAATCTCTTCAGAGAAGAGATCTTTGGTCCCGTAGCGCCCATTTTTAAGTTCAGCACTGAAGAAGAGGCCATTGCTATGGCCAATGACACTGAGTTTGGTCTTGCCGCTTATTTATACACCGAAAATCTGGGCTGTATCTGGCGTGTATCTGAAGGGATCGAGTACGGCATGGTCGGCGTGAATGAGACGGCAATCAGCTCCGAAATTATTCCATTTGGTGGTGTTAAAGAGTCGGGTCAGGGACGTGAAGGTTCCAAGTATGGACTCGATGACTATCTGGAAACTAAATATATCTGTATGGGTGGCCTGTAAGGCTTAGGGTGAAGAATTAATGAGTCAGATTATCTATCCAACAACGAATCTTAAAGCAACCGAAACGCTGAAGTTGGAGCGTGGTGACGGCGCTTATGTTTATGACAGCAACGGCAATAAGTATCTGGAAGCGTTGGCAGGACTGTGGTGCACATCATTGGGTTATAACAACCGTGAACTGATTGAAACGGTTAACCAGCAGATGGGGCAATTGTCCTATTCACATATGTTCGGTGGCAAAACGCATCAGGTCGGTATCGACCTGTCTGAGAAACTGGCTGATATGGTGCCAGTTGACAATGCTAAGGTGTTTTTTGGTAATTCTGGCAGTGATGCCAATGATACCCACATTAAGATGCTGCGTTATTACTTCAATGCCATTGGTAAACCTGAGAAATTTAAAATCATTGCCCGTGAACGTTCCTATCATGGGGTAACCATTGCTTCGGCTTCACTGACAGGGCTACCGCCTAATCATACGCACTTCGACTTGCCATTTGATGCACTGGGTATCCTGCGTACTGATGCACCCCATTACTATCGCGGGGCATTACTGGGTGAGTCTGAAGAACAGTTTGTGGATCGTATTACTAACAATCTGGAACAATTGATCCTGAAAGAAGGTGCCGACACAATCGCAGCTTTTGTTGCTGAACCGATTACTGGTGCCAGCGGTGTGATTGTTCCTCCAAAAGGTTATTACGAGAAAGTTCAGGCGATTCTGGATAAGTACGGCATTCTTTTTTGGGCAGACGAAGTGATTACCGGTTTCGGACGAACAGGTAACGATTTTGGTTGTACCACCATGAATATTCAGAAGCCGGATATGATGACACTGGCGAAGCAGCTTTCATCGGCTTATATGCCGATCAGTGCATCGGTTATCCGTGGTGATATGTATGAAGCGATGATTGAGCCGAGTTCTAAGGTCGGCGTATTTGGTCACGGATATACGTATTCAGGGCATCCGGTGGCTTGTGCTGTGGCACTGAAAACGCTGGAAATCTACCAGAGGGATAACCTGTTTGCGCATGCCGCTAAGGTCGGCGAATACTTGCAAAAACGACTGCGTGAATTCCAGGATCATCCGCTGGTGGGTGAAATTCGCGGTGCTGGCATGATTGCCGCCATTGAACTGGTTGCTGATAAAACGACTGGAAAAGCATTTGATGGTGGAGCTGTGGGTGGCTTCGCAATGCAGGCGTGCCAGAATCACGGCATGATTACCCGTGCTGTTGCTGGTTCCTCTTTGGCGTTCTGCCCCCCGTTGATCATTGATGAATCACATGTCGATGAAATTATCGAAAAGCTGGGTAAGGCGCTACAGGATACTCTGGATTTTGTAACCCGTGAAGGCTTGCTTAACGCAGCATAATCCCCCAATAAATATGCATCCTGTCGGGGAGTTGCATATTTAAACCGGTGAGACCTCATCCTCATTTGGTTATTCATCCCCGACAATTATTCAACGCTTCCTGTTGATTTGCACTTAGCTCTACGGCTTGATCCAAATTAAGGATCACATCACTTCAGGAGGACTCAGTCCTCCTTTTTTTTGCCCTTTTTTGCGCTTTGCTAACCCGTGATCCAGACTTATAAAGTGTTGCCTTGAGTTAGGAGGGCACTGAAATGAGAACTGAAGAATTTTTCTCCAGATTATGGCTGGACTATGTTGAGGTCACTCCTCAGGCAGAAAAAATAAAACGTTTGTTTGAAAATTCTGATGGCGTAGTTATCAATGATCACGTTGCATTTCGTACCTTTGCCAATACCCCGTTACAGCTGAATCATCTTGAACCCCTGATCCTTTCAATGGGGTATCGACATCAGGATAGCTACACTTTTAAAGTCAAAAAACTCAGGGCTCTAAGTTATATTCATCCAGATCCTGAATTACCTAAAATATTCTGCTCCGAACTTTTGAGCGAACAATTGAGTACAAAATCTCAAAAAATTATCGCCAGTTACACCAGACAGATTGCGGAACGGCCAGAGATGCTATCAGTTTTCTGGTCAGGCAGACATTGGGATATGCCAAGCTGGCAGGATTACTCTAACCTGCTGGCTGAATCAGAATACGGAGCGTGGTTGCTAGCCTTAGGCATCAGGGTGAACCATTTCACTATCAGTGTTAACCACCTTAAGACGACCCATTCTATTAATGAGGTTCTTAATCGTATTAAACTCGCGGGTTTTGAAATCAACTCAGCGGGTGGAGAGGTAAAAGGCTGCCCTGAAATTTTACTGGAACAGGGCGCTACAATGGCAGACCGCCAAAGCTTTACTTTTGCCGGGGGAGACAAACATGAGATCTCTACCTGTTTTTATGAGTTTGCTCTGCGTTATACAGATAAGGATGGGCAGTTGTATCAGGGCTTTGTGGAAGCCAATGCAGATAAAATTTTTGAATCTACCCATATAGTGCAATAACACATAGTGAACTTAATTCTGAAATGGATAAACTGAACCAAGTTGGAGTATTTGAGTCAGTTCATCCAATGCTGTGCGTGATTCTATGAGCAGCTGAGGGTCAGAGAGATCTGCAATAGAGAGGTGGTCACGATAATGGACATCAATCCAGGTAGACAGATGTGTGTACAGCTCATCACTCATAAAAACCGCCTGGTTGCAGGCATCAAGTTCTGACTGGTTCAGTACAATGCGCAAACGCAGACAGGCTGGACCTCCACCATTATTCATACTTTGCTTAAGATCAAACACCTTCAGCTTATCAATTGGACTGTTACTTTCAACAAGGTATTGTAGATACTGCCAGACCTCTGGATTTGCTTTGCTTTCGCTGGGTACGGCCAAAAGGTTCGTGTCATCTGGCAGAGTCAGTAACTGACTGTTGAACAGGTAGCTGTTGACTGAATCTGATACTGAAATCTGCTCTGTATTTACCTCGATCAATTGTAATGTCCCATCCAGTGCTAAATTGATGCTTTCAACCACTTCCATTTGGTGAAGAAAGGCCTGTTCATGGCAGAACAATATGTTTCGATTCCCAACGGCAATAACATCGTTATGAAAAACCCCCTGATCAATAACTTTTGGATTCTGTTGCGTAAAAATCACTTTCTTCGGATCAAGTTGGTGCTTTCTGGCGATCGCTTCTGATGCGGGCAGTGTCTGCCGCGCAGGATATTTAACCGGATTATGGGAGGACGTGTTTTTGTTGCTCACGAAGGGGTGACCATAGACAAAAAGCTCAACCCCGGATGATCCGTAGTCACGACAGAACCGCGTGTGATTCGCAGCACCTTCATCTGCAAATTTAGCTACGCTGGGAAGGGCAGAATGATGTTGAAAATGTTGTTCACTGGTAAAAATTGCTCTAAGAATCTTTGCCGTTGTATTTTGTTCAATTGCACGGTGAAAATTACTGATCAGATTTGCTGGGGTGAAGTGAACTTTACCGTTTTGGGTGTCTGCACTCGGTGAAACCGTTGCGGCATTGGCGGCCCACATACTTGAAGCAGAACAACAGGCCGTCAGTAACTCAGGGTTTCGTGCTGCTACCGATAAAATTTCTGTATCAGTACCGGAAAAACCAAGCTGACTCAGAGTGAGCAGGTCAGGGCGTTCCTGAGGTGCGATAACTGCCTGCAATACTCCGATATCGTGCAAGGCTTTCATCTTGTCTAAACCTTGCCGGGCCGCCTGTTTAGGGTTTGAGGTTAATGCTTTATGTTTCTCTGAGGCGACATTGCCATAAGCGAGCCCAGCATAGTTGTGGGTCGGGCCGACCAGTCCATCAAAGTTTATTTCCCAGGCTTGCATCGTCATAGGCTTGGCTAATCGAGACTAAGGCCGGGGGATAAGGTGTCGGGTAACTGTAAAGTTTCTCTTTCCAGGCCTGCAACCGGGTAAGCACAGTAATCAGTTGCATAATAAGCGCTGGGGCGAT
This sequence comes from Neptuniibacter sp., assembly GCA_050633605.1. Classification (GTDB taxonomy): domain Bacteria; phylum Pseudomonadota; class Gammaproteobacteria; order Pseudomonadales; family Balneatricaceae; genus Neptuniibacter. The sequence goes on from JBOEGV010000001.1 coordinate 67,547, forward strand.
GGTTCCCGCTGGCGCCCACGCCCCCAAACGGACTAGAGCTGCTGGCACCTGTTAATTGTTTATTCCAGTTGATAATGCCGGCTCTGATTTTTTTGTAGAATTGCGCATATTCTTCGGGATCATCGGTAAATATGCCTGCCGAAAGACCGTATTTAGTTTTGTTTGCGGATTCGATGGCATCACTCAAGTCATCATAACGGATGACCTGAAGAAGCGGGCCAAAATATTCTTCGTCCGGAACTACAGCTACTTTTGTAACATCAATTAAACCGGGGCTCATTAGACCTGTACCCGACTTAAGTTTTTTGGTTAAGAGGAGTGGAAAGGCGCCTAACTCAGTCAACTTGGTTTGTGCATCCAGTATATGGTCAGCGGCTGCTTCAGAAATCAGGCTTCCCATAAAAGGAGCCGGCTCATCAAATTGCCCGCCTACTTTGATCTGTTTGACCACTTTTATAAGTAAGGATAAGAAATCATCACCTTTCAGACTTGAAGGAATAAATAAACGTCGGGCACAGGTACAACGTTGCCCAGAGGTGATAAAAGCAGACTGAATGGTTTCGTGAACAGCAGCTTTGAAATTGATATTGCGGATGTTAGCGATAATCAGAGGGTTATTTCCTCCCATCTCCAGTGCCAGAATTTTGTCCGGTTGCCCAGCAAATTGTTGATGTAAAATATGCCCGGTTTGTGTGCTACCAGTAAAAAATAAACCATCAATATCAGTATGCTGGGCCAGCACTTCTCCTGTTTCCTTAGCGCCTTGCATAAGATTCAATACGCCGGGGGGAAGTTTTGCCCGATGCCACAACTCAACGGTTGTCTCTGCAACTTTTGGGGTTAATTCGCTGGGTTTGAAAACGACGGTATTTCCCGCCAGAAGGGCTGGAACTATATGGCCATTGGGAAGGTGAGCAGGGAAATTATAGGGCCCAAAAACCGCAACAACTCCATGGGGTTTATGCCTCAGCACTGCTGTAGCACCCGCTATGTCATTGCTCCGCTCGCCTGAGCGTTCTTTAAATGCTGTCATAGAAATTCCAATTTTGGCGATCATTGCTGTCACTTCTGTTTGGCTTTCCCAGAAGGGCTTACCCGTCTCTTCTGCAATGACTTTTGCCAGTGAATCTTTATTCTCGTTCAGAAAGGCTTCGAAACGCTTAATATATTCACAACGCTTTTCAAATCCCAAAGATGACCAGTCATCGGCTGCATTTCTGGCTGAAGTTAAGGCATGCTCAACTTGTTCTGGAGTAGCAGTAAAGCCAGACCAGATTACTTCTCCAGTGGCGGGGTTCTGTGAGCAGAGGTCTACACCATCACCTTTAATCCATTGGCCGTTGATATAAAGTGAATCGCTCATAGCAGAATCTCCTTCAGACAAATAACTATTGTGTTTTCAACCATCTTAAATCCTGAGTAGTAGCAAGCTTCATAAGTAATAATGCACTGAGTTTGGCGCGCTCCGTCAGGCTTTTAACCTTTAGATATTCATCACTGGAATGAATACCTCCACCCTGTACTCCCAGTGTGTCGATATTGGGAATGCCTGCTGCAGCAAGGTTATTTCCATCGCAACAGCCGCCTGTTGGTGACCATTGCAATTGCAGCCCCAGTTCTAATCCACAGCTTTTGGATAATTCAAACAGGCGCAGATTTTTAGGGGTTAAGGTTTTCGGTGTGCGGCCAAAGCCCCCATGTATATCAATGCTTATGCCATCACGCTGATTGATCTTATTCAGCAGTTGCTTTAACTGTTGCTGGCACCAGTCTGTATCCTCGGGTTTCTCAAGGCGAATATTGAAATGGGAAACACAGGTATCTGGCACCGCGTTAACTGAGCTACCTCCAGTGATGGTTCCTGGATTAATAGTGACCCCAGTTTTTTGGCCGTTCAGATCATCAAGTGCAGAGATGAAATCACACATCGCCCTGATTGCATTGCGCCCCAAGTGATGTTCACGCCCGGCATGGGCTGATCTGCCCCGAACGAAAACACCAAAATTACCGCTGCCTTTCCTCTCCCCTGCGAGATCACCATTGGGAAAACACGGTTCGTAAATCATGCCTAGATCAACATTATTGGCTAATTCTGCAATAAGAGGAGCGGAACCCGGTGAGCCAATTTCTTCATCAGGGTTAAAAAGAACTGTCCAGCCAATTTTGTCTGTCCAGGGTGTCTGCTCAAAGGCTTCAAGTGCTTTCAGCATGACCATCAAGCCACCTTTAAGATCTGTAACACCTGGGCCATTAAGTGTTTCATCATCCAACCATCGAACCTTTTGGAAGGAATGATCGATTGCAAAGACAGTATCCATATGTCCACAGAGGAATATTTGTAAGGGCGAGTCCGGTCGTTTCTGAATGGTAATTGCATCACCAAGAGGGAAGCTTTGAAGAGAGCCAGAAGGGGAAAGGCGCTGATAAGCATTAACTGGAATGTGCTTGATTTCTCCTCCCAGAGGTTTAAATAGCTCAACCAGTTTTCTACCTACTTGATTTACACCAGCTGTATTCAGAGTACCTGAATTGATCTCTGCCAGAGCAATAGTGTTGCTCAGCATTTGATCATATTCACCGTCAATCCACACTAACCAATTCTGAAACTCTGAAGGCATTAGACATCGCCCCCGTATCGCTGTTGTTACCTATAAGTGTTGGTTAATTGAGAGGTTTTAGCCAGTTTATGCATACTTAAACTTTGGAAAAGTAATAAAATTTTAAGACGTAAAAATGTTTAAAAAGGCGAAAGTGCAATTTCTTAAGGCATTGAAGTGTTGTGCAGTGCAGAGTGTCTGCCATAAAGAAAAAGGGCGTTTAGGAAAAACGCCCTACCGGGATCAAAACGTTGGATTCTTTTGATAGAGAACAGAATCAGCTAATAAAAATCTGTTCACCCTTCTGGTCGATCAGGTTTTTGGCTTTATTTTGTGTAATCTTTACACAGTTAGCTCTATCCGCTACACGATCAACCATAGTGAAATTACGCTGGCGACCTTTCTTTGAGATAACACCATTCATTCTGAAACGACCGAAATCTTCTTCCGGGTCTGCCGCGATGGTGAAACCTTTATAGCGAATAGCTCCTTCAGGGAGTGGAGCAAATATTGATTTGATTGAAGAGAGTAGGCTCATAATTAAGCTCCTTATTATTTATTATTAATACTATGAGCATTGTTGGGTAGAAGGGAATAGGTCCAATACCAAAGGATGTTTTTTGTACAGTTAGACTTTGTACTTAGGTTGCAAAATCCTTCAGATTCCCTGAACTATTTTCTTAATCTTACAATCTGAACTCACCCAAAAGACGGTAATGAGTCATCAATAACGCTTATTCCCTACTAAAAGTTCACCTTTATATTATGGCTGACACTAAATACTGGACGATATCCGAGAGTTAATTTTTAACTGATTTTAGGAATCGCTTCTGAGTTTCTGGACTGGCTAGGTCATACCACTGTTTTAGCATTCTATAGATAACTTCTTGCTCAGTGGTATTGGCATCAGCGCGTACTGTCGGGGCCAGGTGCTCTACAGAAGGTACGATTGCAGCTTCATTGCCGGAGTTATTAAATTTACGCAGAGCGTCTTCATAATCCACTGCTAAAAGAAAACCGCTGACAGGTAACTGTGCAGCTTTGAAGGCTACAGCCTTATTACCCGCTTGTGTCAGTATCCAGTTCTTTTGTTTGTTGAATGCTTCCAGATCGTTTTCAGATTTTATACGCGGAGCAGAAAGGGTAAGCGTTTGTTGCTGAACCTCAAACGTAAGTACGTTAGGTTGGCTGGTTTCTAATTCTGTATCACTGCCTTTTTTGATTTCAGCGGTATAGTTAACCAGGAGTTGAACGGCTCCGTCCGGTAGTGGAAACTGGTTTTGTCGATTGAAAAGCCCCTCGGTATTTACTTCCTGCCCGTTTACAGCAATCAGATTTACACCTTCTCCAAGTTGGAGTTTATTCTCAGCCAGGGCTGAGGAACTTAGGAAGATCAGGAAGCTTGTTAGTGTTGTGATTATTATTTTCATGTTTTTCCTCGCGCTTGAAAGAGGCCCTGCGACAGTTGAAGGGGGAGCCGTCACAGGGCCATGGATCAGACTAAATTAAAATTTAATCTGCATTCCTGCAAGCACATCTGTTTCATCACCAGCGTCGGAGTCGCTGATTTCTGCAAACAGTTTCACGTTTTTCTGTGCTGGGAATTTGTAGCTGACGTTAGCGTACCAAGCGTCAGTATCGGTGTTGTTTTTGTCGTAGTTAACAAAACCAATTGCAACACTGGTAGTGTCTGTTGCTTTGAATTTAGCTACCAGGTTAGTGGTCGTGTCATCTTCGTCCTGACCTTCAATGTCTGAAACACTGTAGTCAGCACCAATTTTAGCGAAGCCTGCATCAAATTCAGCACTCAGGCCCCAGCTTTCAGCAGTGTCATCAACTGTCTGGAATGCAGCGGCTACAGATACTGCGTCAAAGTCAGCATTAATGAACAGGTCAGTCGCTTCCTGATCGCCATCGTTGGCTTCAACTTCGTGGGAAGCAGACAGAGTTACGTTTGCGAATTCTGCATCGACACGGATAACATCATCGCCAGCGTCTTTAACACGTTCAAACTGATCTTCACCAACACCTGCTGGCTTTTCATAAGCGGCTTCAACACCAAACTCATCGCCTGCAGTGTTCATTTTACCTACGCGAGCAGCAACACCGCCGTTACGTAAACCCAGGTAAGCTTCTTCCAGCTTGCTGCCATCTGTGCCGCCTTCAGCTGCACTGTTGAAACTGAAGTCCAGCTGACCAAATGCCTGCAGGCCGTTACCCAGATCGTAAGAAACTGTGTTCTTGATCTCCAGGTCATCAAATTCAACCTCAAGGTCTTTAGTGTCGTCTGCATTGTCACGTAACTGAATCTGCCAGTCTCCTTTCATTTTGAAAGTCAGACCTTTGTCATCATAAATGGTGGCAGCGTTCGATGCCTGAGATAAAACTGCAGCGGAAATGGCCAGGGCTAAGGTAATTTTTTTCATAAATGCCTCTTTTGTTATTTTTGGCAAAATTTGTTTTTTATATTTGCCGTAGTTTCTTGCGAATTTAAAAATCAAAGGTTGCTAGTGCCGGTTTTCAGTTCCCCCCGAGCACGAGCATGAGTCCAGTTTTGTAGATGTGATTAACCCCCTTAAGTTATTTTTTGTACTTCTATGGAGGGCTTGCCCCCTCCATAGCATTTGATTTTTAACCTTCACCTTCAGATACAGCGGCTTCGGGGCCGGGCGTTTTGTCAGCCTTTTTCCGGCGAGTGATCAGTTCGATGATCGGTGGTAGCAACAGCGCTGTAGCAGCAACAACGACGATGCTGAGCGTGAGTGGTCTGTCCCATAGGAAGGAGAAACTGCCGTCGGAAATGGTTAATGCACGGCTGAGGTTATTTTCCATGATGCCGCCCAGAATGAAGCCCAGTAGCATAGGTGCCATAGGGAACTCGAGCAGTTTCAGGAAGATTGCGATTACTGTAATCAGCACCATCATATGGATATCGAAGGTGTTGAAGCTGACCAGATAAACACCGGTGATTGAGAAGAACAGAATCAACGGAATCAGAATCGGACGCGGGATAACCAGCAGTCGTGAAATATATGGGATCAGCGGCAGGTTCAGTACCAGCAGAACCAGATTGCCGAAATACATAGAAATAATGACTGACCAGAACACATCTGGATTATCGACAAACAGTCTTGGGCCCGGCTGAATACCATAGGCGATCAGAGCACCGAGCATAATTGCGGTAGTACCAGAACCCGGGATACCCAGAGTCAGAAGAGGTACAAATGAACCGGTAGATGCGGCGTTATTTGCAGATTCCGGAGCGGCCAGACCACGCAGAGCGCCTTTACCGAATTTCAGTTTCTCTTTTGCAGATGCCAGATTGCGCTCCAGACCATAAGCCAGGAACGAAGCAATGGTTGCACCAGCGCCAGGCAGTACACCTACCAGAAAAC
>JBOEGV010000002.1:0-252 GCA_050633605.1 Neptuniibacter sp.
TCGCTTATGTCTCTGGTCAGGAATATGTACAGGATCAGGTTGATCGTTCTCTGTCTGCATTTAATCAGTCAACGGGAATGGATCTGGGCCTCAAGCAGTTCTTACCCTCAACTCTTGGGCGCACATTGGCTCGAGCGCTTGAGTGTGAGCTGTGTACTGACACCATGCTGGATGACTGGAACAACCTGATCAATAACATCAAGAACGGTGACAGCTCGACTGCAAACGTCGAGAAGTGGGACCCGAGCACCT
>JBOEGV010000002.1:421-8196 GCA_050633605.1 Neptuniibacter sp.
CTTTGCACAGCTTCGACCCATGCCTCGCATGCTCTACGCATGTGATGTCCGAGGATGGTCAGGAACTGACGAAAGTGAAAATTCGCTAAGAGAGGGCGGCGTAAGCCGCCGTACTCAGGAGGCTAAAAAAATGACTATGTCAGTTAAAGATAAAGAGGATGTTGTTGAGGGAGAGCAAAAAGCTGAAGAGCTTATAACCCGAAAGCAAACCGCTGTGTATGTGTATGAAGCACCTGTACGGCTCTGGCACTGGATCACAGTATTCTCAGTAATCACACTCTGCCTGACCGGCTATTTCATCGGTTCACCCTTACCTACCCAGCCGGGTGAAGCGATAGATAATTACCTGATGGGTTATATCCGGTTTGCGCACTTTACCGCAGGGTATATTGTTGCGATTGCCTTTGTAGCCCGGATTTACTGGTCGTTGGTTGGTAATCATCATGCGCGCGAGTTGTTTTTTCCAAAATTGTTCCGCGCTGCATGGTGGAAAGAGGTTGGTCATGAAGTGCGCTGGTATCTTTTCATGGAGAAAACACCGAAGAAATATATTGGCCACAATCCGCTCGGACAGTTGGCCATGTTTTTCTTCTTCGTGCTCGGAATGCTGTTCATGATCGTTACCGGCTTTGCGCTCTACGGTGAAGGCCTGGGGATGGATAGCTGGGCGGATCAGATGTTTGGCTGGGTGATTCCGTTAATGGGGCAGAGTCAGGATGTTCACACCTGGCATCATCTGGGTATGTGGTACCTGATCATATTTATCATGATTCATGTCTACGTCGCAGTAAGGGAAGACATAATGTCCCGCCAGAGCATGATCTCTACCATGATTGGTGGCTGGAGAATGTTTAAGGATGATCGCCCGGATTAACCATAGATCCATCAGTTCGTTCGATAAATTTTCGCTTTACAGGCCTATCCACGATAGGCCTTTTTTTTCAGGGAGCGACAGTGATTACAGCGGCTCATTCACAGAATTTTTACTGCCGGAAACCAGAACACCCTGGTGCCTTCCTGGAACGTTGCTATCTAAAACCTCTAAACCTTAGTCAGTCAGAGTTTGCCCAAAAATTGGGAGTGTCCCGTAGGCGCGTTAATGAGATTGTTAATGGCCAGCGATCTATTACTGCCGATACCGCAATTCGTTTGGCTAAGTGCCTTAAAACTACTCCTATGTTCTGGTTAGAGAAACAACAACTGTGGGAATTGTACGAAGCTAGTCGCGATAAAAAATAAGGGTATTCGAAATAAGTGGCTAGAATAGAATATGGATAGCCATTTGTTTTTACTCTGATTCAGCGATGAAGTTGCGTCACAGCTTTTTAGTTAATTACACATGTTGCACATGCAAATAATCTCAAATGAAGTTAATCAAAATTAAAATGATATCTAGCAGTTGAACTGAATAAGTGCGCTATCTACACAAATCAGTGATCGATTGGACGCCTATGATGTGGTGTTCTGCAGAAATTTACCTTTTGTGTGATAAGGTCGTAACCAAGCCATGAAGTGAAGACTCAAGAGAACGGTGTTAACAATTGTGAAGTAGCAAGATTACTGCTGGTTTCACTCAATTACTCTGAACAGCAAATAACATCATACAAATTGTAAGAATTGGCAGGGTAAAATGGTGAAGTTCTTTGCAAATTATCGTACTGCATTGCTAAAGCGTATCTCGTGTTTCTATTGTTCAATATTGAATTAAATCATAGATGAAATACCGTTCTGAAATTGACGGCCTTCGGGCTGTAGCTGCCTTACCCGTAATATTTTTTCATGCTGGTTTTAGCCTGTTTAGTGGCGGCTATGTTGGCGTGGATATTTTTTTTGTAATAAGTGGGTATTTGATCACATTTATACTTATTGAAGACATTGAAAATAAGCAGTTCAGTCTTTTGAAATTTTATGAACGTAGAGCTAGAAGGATATTACCAGCTCTGTTCCTAGTAATGGCAGCTTGTATCCCATTTGCATGGTTTTTGATGCCACCTGACCAAATGCAAGGTTTTGCCAAAAGCTTGATCGCTGTCAGCGTGTTTGGTTCAAATTTCTTATTTTGGAAAGAATCGGGTTACTTTGATACTGCTTCAGAAGAAAAACCGCTACTTCATACATGGAGCTTGGCAGTAGAAGAGCAATTTTATTTATTGTTTCCAATATTGCTCCTGCTGATTTGGCGTTTCGGAGCTGGAAAAACACTTTTCATTCTAGTAAGCCTTTTATTAATTAGTTTAGGGGGAAGTGAATGGGGATGGCGCAATAGTCCTTCCGCTAATTTTTTCTTGGCTCCCAGTCGGATATGGGAATTATTCGCCGGTTCAGTGACCGCCATTTTAGTTTATAGGCGGGGAATTATACCCAATTCATTATTGAGTGTTATTGGCTTATTAGCGATATTTCTATCTATTATTGTGTACGACCAAACAACACCGTTTCCAAGCATATTCACACTCCTTCCTGTCATTGGGACGGTCTGTGTCATTGCTTTTACTTCAGCGGGGAGCATAGTACATAAAATTCTAAGTTCGAGGCTTTTAGTTTTCATTGGCCTACTTAGTTATAGCGCGTACCTTTGGCATCAGCCAGTCTTTGCCTTTGCCAGGTTATATGTTATCGGAGAACTAGGTACTAGTATAAAAATAGCCCTCGTCATAACAACGCTAGCGTTATCATACCTAACCTGGAAGTATATCGAGTCGCCTTTCAGGCAAAACAAAATCATACAAAAACCAAATGTAATTTTTCTATTATCTTTTGTTTTCTTATCTCTCTTCACTGTTACTGGCCTATGGGGCCACAAAATATCAAAACGCCTGAAAACGGAAACATTTGCCTATAGGGTACTGAAGCAAGCGGAGTCAGAACGTCAAATAGCCATCAAGGCTGGTGTTTGTCATTTCAATAAACGTGGGCAACACAAAGACATTGATAGCTTCTTAAAAAACTGGGACTGCTACTCAGACAATGAGAAGTTAATTGATAGTAAGATCATGTTAGTAGGTGATAGCCATAGTGCTGACAAAGTGATTGCACTTAAATCTGTTGGTTATGACGTGACCCAATTAGCAGGTGCAGGGTGCAGTATTGAGCCGATCTACTCACCTAAAGGTAAAGCTTATTGTAAAAAAATCTTAGCCAAAGCGAAAAGTATTGCCAACAGCGATCGCGTTGAAAGCGTGTTCCTAAGTAGTCGTTTCAAAACCGAAGACACCACCATTGAGTACCTGCAAGCTACGTTAGAATATTGGAAAGATGTGGATGCAAACATATATATCTGGTCGCCTATGCCAGACTTCACTCTTCAAGAGGAAGAGTTTAAAAAGCAAGTAAAAACAAAAGCTATTTCACAGCCTAATATGGAACGTGAAAGGCACTTTTATGAATTACTAAGAAAAATCAAACTGCCTGATAATTTCCAGGTAATAAAAACCTCAGATATATTGTGTGATGTTTATCAAACAATCGGATGTGGATTTAGTTTCACCTCTGATAACGCTGAGTTATTAATGACAGATGAAGACCACCTTTCTGTCAAAGGGGCGCGGTTTTTTGGAAGAGCATTAATAATAAGCGATCAGTTGAAAGGTATGTTCATTAACAAAAATTAGATACAACTCTTATGCATATTTAACTCAATTCATTTTGAAGGTCGTTATTGGCGTGGGCGTAGCTCTGTCTTTAATGATTACTATCAGCGTATTTACCATTATCCCCTCCACAATAAATTGGTACTTAGAAATCCACATAAGCTTCAAGTAGATGAGATTATGGCGCGGAGGTTATTTGTTAGCGATCACTCTACGTGCAGTCGTTTAGCGCTATTGTCTCGCTGATCCCGGCTAGCCTTTCGTTCAGCAGGATCGGTACCTGGCCAGCGATTAGCAGCACTAACTATTGGGTGGCCACCAAGGTCCTATTATGGCGCAAAGCAGAATTCTTGATGATATCCGGAGTCAGTTTTAATAGGTAGATACAGTCATTCCAACCAAATGCATGAATAACCCACTCATCTCTTTATTGGCTTACAAACACATATTGTTGATATCAAATAAACCTTAATGGAAAGTAACTTTCCATATATTGGTAAAAGTGCATGGTTTTATATCAATATTTTGCTGATCTTAATGTAACACCTCCCGTAACACCCCGTAATAACAGCATTCATTATAAAAAATGGTATTGGCACGCTACTTGTAACACTAGGTGTAACAACAATAACAAACCTCCAAATAAGCTGATGAATGAAAAACAAATTCTCATCCTGGGTATTGGCAACATCCTTTGGGCAGACGAAGGCTTCGGCGTGCGTTGCGCTGAGGAGATCAATAACCGCTACCGTTTCTCGGACAATGTCAAAATAATGGATGGCGGCACCCAGGGTATCTATCTGGTACAGCATGTTCAGTCTGCAGATGTTCTGGTTGTCTTTGATGCCATCGATTACGGGCTTGAGCCCGGCACCTTAAAAACTATCTACGACGATGAAGTGCCTAAATTCATGGGCGCTAAGCAGATGAGTCTTCACCAGACCGGGTTTCAGGAGGTTTTAGCGATGGCCGAATTCACTGGCAGCTACCCTGATGACCTGCTTTTAATCGGCTGCCAACCTGTTGAACTGGAGGATTTTGGCGGCAGCTTGCGTGAGCAGGTAAAACAACAGGTCCAGCCCTCCATTGAGATCGCTCTGCAGTATCTTGAAAAGTTCGGTGTTGAGTATTCATTGAATGATGAGCCCGCAGAAGAATTAGCCCCAAAACAGTTAAACCTGAATGAATATGAAACTGGCCGCCCCGATGAAGCGGAAGCTTGTCGTAAAGGCGATATTCGCTTTATACACACTGACGAAAACCCTAAGGGTGGCAACTAATGTGTCTTGGCATCCCCATGCAGGTACTGAAATCCGAATCTGAAAGAGCTTTATGTACAGACGGTTCAGAGCAGCAGTGGGTGGATATGTCGTTACTTGAGACTCAGCCAGAAGGCAGATGGGTGTTGGTGTTTCTGGGGACTGCCCGAGAGATCCTGACACCGGAAAGGGCTGCACAGATTAAGAATGCACTGGGAGCAGTCAGTGCTGTTATGCAGGGTGAGCAGGCTAATCTGGATGAACTGTTTGCGGATCTGGTTGAGAGGGAGCCTGAGCTTCCTGCGCATCTGCGTACCGCGACAAAGAATTAAAAAGCAGAAGACTAAAATAACAAACAGGATCAGTTTTATGCCATCTCCACTGATAAACCGACTTATCGATGAACTTGGATATCCGCTACTTGATAAGGATAACTTTGAAGCGTTTATTCAATCGGCACCATTTTCAGTTCTGTTCTTCACTGAAGAGCCGAAGCGCTTTCCAGAAAGTAATGATGTCGCTGTGATCTTACCGGAACTGGTTAAGCAGTTTCCGCAGCTATCACCAGCGGTGATCTCAACTGACTTCGAAAAACAACTTCAGGGGCGTTACAACTTTAATGTCTGGCCGGCACTGGTATTCCTCAAGGAAGGCCGCTATCTGGCTGGCATCACCAAAGTTCAGGACTGGGATGTCTATATGGCAGAAATTAGCAGCATCCTTAGTCTAGAACCAAAGAGAGATCCGGGTATCGGCATTCCGGTTGTATCAAATCCAGTTAACAGCGGCTGCGGTCATTGAGGTAAAAGTCATGCAAGATAACGGCATACAGGTATTTAATATTCCAGCGGGACCAGGCAGTCAGGAAGAGGGCGATATGGTTCTTGATTACATGCAAATGCCTTCTGAGATGAACACCTACGATATTCCGATGCTGCCAGAAGCGAAGGATGTAGAACGTTGTCCAGAAGCTGTAAAAGCCATGGATCAGCTGCAGCAGATGCTGGATAACTACAAACCCGGTTCAGTCACGCAGAGCGTTGATTTAGGCGCTATGCCTGAGGCTGATCTTGATCTGTTAAATCAGGTTTTGGGTGAAGGTGAGGTTAGCGTTGTTATCACCGGCGAACAGGAGATCAAGATACAGGAAACGGTGATGGCCGGGGTATGGAGGCTGCGCTGCCTCAATGCCGAAGAGGAAGTGACTTCCGAATGTCTGGAGGTTGCCGATATTCCTGCATCTGTCCGCGCTTATTCATTTGAGGGTAGCTATGCTCTCAATCTACAGGATGAAGAGATGCCAGCGGACCTTCTTAATGCACCCTCAGTGTTGGCGGAGATCGCAGATGTTTGCCAGTCATTTAACGGAGTCGCTCCAGAGCAGCCACATGTGATTAATCTATCGCTGCTGCCTTTCTCTCCGGATGATCATGCCTACCTGGCTAAGCGTACAGGTACCGGTGGAGTGACTATATTGTCTCGTGGCTACGGTAATTGTCGTATCACTTCGACGCAGGTAAATGGCTTGTGGCGGGTCCAGTATTTCAATAGTACTGATCAGCTGATACTGGATACATTGGAAATAACAGATATACCTGCTGTTGCCTGCGCCGCTGCCGAAGATCTTGAAGATTCTTCTGAGAGGTTAGTCGAAATACGTGAAGTGCTGATTTGAGGTGATGATATGAGTTATCAGGGCTTTGAGGGTAGTTATCTTGGAGATGCCAGCCGTATTGGTGCAGAGGTTTGCATGGAATGTAAGATTTGTTGGTATCAATACGATCCAAAGCAAGGCGATGCTGTATGGCAGATTCCTTCAGGCACAGCCTTTTCAGATCTACCTGAATTCTGGCGTTGTCCTGAATGTGATGGTGAAAAAGATCAGTTCATGGTTCTTGAGGGGTAAGTCGTGAGCCTTGCTTCGGAACTTCAACTGCATTTCATCAACGTATCGGAGAAAATGGCAGAGCTGCCCATCTATAACCCTGAATTGGATGTGGCTGTAGTTTGTTTCAGACCTTATCAGCAGGGCGAACTTGGAGTCTTAGTCACGCCCTGGTGTATGAACCTGATAATGATTCCAGATCCCGAGAACACGAATTACACAGATCGTTCTGTAGGTGCAAAGCAGATGCTGGCGCTTCCTTCCGGGCAATATGAATTTATCTGGGGTGCTGCGGAGGGGATTGGTAGTTATTTAAGCTGCTCTTTGTTTTCGCCGATGTTTGAGTTCGACTCACATAAGACTGCAATTGAAACCGCAGAAGAGGTGATTAAGGCGCTGTTTGAGGTAGAGAATTTTGCTCCAACTGATCGCCAGATCGCTAAGAAAGTAAAAGAACAGGAAGTTTCTAAACAGGGGAAACAGAAGAAACAGAAATCAGCAGGTCCGACACAGGTCAGTCGAAGAGGTTTTTTAACGGCAGGCCTGGCGAGATCAGATTCGACAGAGAGTGAGTCGCGTGAACCTGTCTGAGTTGAGCGGGCAACTTAATATCAAGATTAAGTGGCGGGAAGGGGTTATTGAGCAGGTTGATTTAAGCAGCAGCAGGCCTCAGAAAGTTACCAGCCTGTTTAATGGCAAGTTGTTGTTGGATCTTCTGAGCCTTATACCCATACTGTACAGTTTGTGCGGTATCGCTCAGAAAGTTGCAGCGCTTAGAGCCGCAGAAAGCGCACTGGATATAAAAGTTTCGCCTGAAGTTGATCAGGGTAGAAATCTGCTTGTTCAGGCTGAGACAGCAAGAGAGTTAGGCTTACGTTTGTTTACGGATTGGTATCCGGATGAGCGCGGAGTTAAAGCTGAACTGATGAAGTGGTTTGCTGAGGTCAAAGATGAATATGACTGGGCATTACAGATAGGCCCGGTATTGATTAGTAGCGCTAACCCGGCAGACGTTGCGGATAAATTACATGCCATACTGGA
>JBOEGV010000003.1:0-12788 GCA_050633605.1 Neptuniibacter sp.
TACAGGTTCAATTGGCGGTGCATCATCACATGAATTTCACGTACTGGCTGATTCTGGTGAAGACGATATTGCTTTCTCTAACGTCAGTGATTACGCAGCGAATATCGAATTAGCCGAAGCACTATCACCTGAAGGCGAACTGCCAGCTCCAAGCAAAGAAATGACAACAGTTAACACTCCAGATGCTAAAACAATCGATGATTTGGTGGAGCAGTTTGACCAACCTATTGAAAAGACTGTTAAGACGCTGATCGTCAAAGCATCCGAAGAATCAGATGTTGATTTTGTTGCCCTATTGGTTCGTGGTGATCACGAACTGAATGAAATCAAGGCAGAGAAATTACCTGAACTGGCTGAACCTATTGAATTTGCGACTGAAGAACAAATTCGTTCCGTGGTTGGAGCCGGACCAGGCTCGTTAGGACCTGTTGGTCTTCCAATTCCATGTATCGTAGACCGCACCGTAGCTAAAACTTCTGACTTCAGCGCTGGCGCTAATATTGATGGTAAACACCTCTTCGGTATTAACTGGAATAGAGATATAGACCTGCCTAAAGTAGCGGATCTGCGTAATGTCGTTGAAGGTGACCCAAGCCCATGCGGTGAGGGCACACTAGATATTAAACGCGGCATTGAAGTCGGACATATATTCCAATTAGGTCAGAAATACTCTGAAGCCCTGAAAGCAGAAGTTCTCGACCAAAATGGTAAAGCCGTAACAATGGATATGGGTTGTTACGGTATTGGTGTCACTCGTGTGGTAGCAGCGGCTATTGAGCAAAATCACGATGAAAACGGCATTATCTGGCCTGATGCCATCGCCCCTTTTCACATTGCCTTGATTCCAATGCAATACGATAAGTCAACTGAAGTAAAAGAACTGACTGATAAGCTTTATCAGGATTTACGTCAGGCGGGCTATGATGTGCTGCTTGATGATCGCGACAAGAAAACAAGCCCTGGTGTCAAATTTGCCGATATGGAACTTATGGGCATCCCTCACAGGGTTGTTATTTCTCCACGAGGAATTGAGGCTGGCGCATTAGAATATAAGGGCCGTCGGGACTCAGAAAAACAAGATATTAAAATCGATCAGGTCTTATCGCACCTGGCAGAAAAAATAAGCCTGTAAGATTAGGCTGAACTTCAATCAAAAAGCCCCGAATATTCGGGGCTTTTTAGTTAGGGTGATTCTATTTCACCTTAACCACTCTGATGCTAGATGCCGTCTTTAGGTTCCGGATGTTTCCATCATATGAATCAACATCGTTTTCAATTTCAGCGGTTTAATAGGTTTATTTACCAATTGAAAACCCAGATCCCTAATTTCCTGATTAAGCTCTTGGCTATAGTTGGCAGTTATCATCAATACAGGAAGAGGTTCACAAACACTTGCCGTGACAATCTTTGCTGCATCCACACCGTTCTCATCATTATCCAGATGATAATCCGCTATCAGTAAATCTACCGGATCTTCAACAAAATCCACTAGCTGCTCAAGATCAGTTACCGAATGAGCCGTAGTGACATTACACCCCCAGCCACTCAGCAGTGTATCCATTGCACGACAAATATCTTCATCATTATCGATCAGCCAAATATTAACACCACAAAGGTTATTTGTAGCCATCGGCATCTGTGGCCCGGAAGCCTCTATTGGTAGAGTCGGTACCCCCAAAGGCACTTCAACAGAAAATACAGAGCCTTTCCCTTCAACGGACTGGACACTGATTTCATGCCCCAAAACGCTGGAGATTTTATCAACGATTGCCAGGCCCAATCCAAGACCTTTTTCCTGACCAGGTTGATCTTTTTTAAGGCGTTTAAATTCCTGAAAAACTTCAATTAGTTTTTCTTCAGGTATACCACTACCCGTATCCAACACCTGAATCAGAAGTTTATCTCCACGACGGCGGCAACCAAGAAGCACCTTGCCACTTTTTGTGTAACGAATAGCGTTAGTCAAAAAGTTTCTCAGAATACGAGCCAATAACTGTGAATCAGATCGAACAACGGCTCTGCAATTAACGTAACGGAAATCCAGGCCTTCAGCATTCGCTAGCTGCTGATATTCAGCAGAGAGTGTTTCAAATAGACTTTGAATACAAAAAGAAACAATATCAGGCTTCACAACCCCAGCGTCTAGCTTGGAGATATCCACAAGCGTACGTAACAAAGATTCGACATCATCAAGCGAGTTTGAAACAGATTGAGCAAGAGAGTTATGTTGGTGATCTTCAATTTTTTCTGCTAATGCCCCGGAAAACAATCGCGCAGCATTGAGTGGCTGCAAGAGATCATGACTGACAGCAGCCAGAAATTTAGTTTTGGACAAGTTGGCCTGTTCAGCCTCTAGTTTCGCCTCCCGCAACCGTGCTTCAACGCCCGCTCTCTCTTCGATTTCAGAACGAAGTTGCTTATTCAAATCAGTTAACTCAGACGTCCTTTCCTCCACCCGTTGTTCCAGCAGCTGGTGCGATAATTTTAATGCTTCAGCAGAACGTCTTCGTTCGGTTATGTCACGAATCATGACGAAGAAACCATCTGTGTCTCCGTACTGATCTCTGTTCGCAACGTAGGATTTCAATAGGTAACGGGGCTCATTGGCTACGTTTTCCTGCCAAACTTCAAAGGTGACGTTTTCACCTGAAAGTACCCGTTCAATGTAAGGTTTCAGCTCAGCGAATTGTTCGTCTGTATAAACACTATGGATACTCTCGCCGTGTAATGCTCCATGCTTTTTACCGAACCATTCCTCATAAACCTTATTTGCAAAACGATAATGCAGATTCTGATCGAGATAAGCGATCAGAGCTGGAACATTATCTGTAATTAAACGGATCCATTGTTCATTCTGACGCAAACTTTCGGCGTACTGGTGCCGTTCAGTTATATCAGTATAGGTATTTACAAACCCGCCCTGTGGCATTGGATGAGTACGAACTTCAATCACCTGTCCACTCTCGCCCCTCTGCTCAGATGCGAGAACCTCACCCTGTTGGGCAGCCGTCAGCGCGTGCTGAAGAATCGCGTGGTTATCCAGCATCAGCGCAGCAAACGGCGGATGCGTTTCAACCAGAGATGGCTCTACACCCGTTAGGTTCAGGAAGCGATCATTCCAGAGTTCAACCGTACCTTCAGGATTAATCAACACAACCCCTTGAGAGAGGTTATCGACCGTACGCTGCAACAACTCTGTTTTCTGCGCCAGCGCGTGTTCCCTTTGAGCGGTTTCGCGCTCTTTCAAAGCGGTTATATCGGTATAAAGAATTACTAAACCACCGTCCTGAGTAGGGCGTTCGCTCATCTGTACCCAGCGGCCATCAGAAAGCCGGTAAACCGTACTACCAATATTAGATGCAGGATACTCTTCTGCTATCAAACCACTTTCTTTTGCAAGCCGGGTAATATCCTGAATGGTTGTACCGGTTTCAATACATAAACCTGTCGACTCCCAAACCAAACTAAACTTACTATTGAATTGTACAATTTTACGATCAGCATCAAACAAGACAAATGCATCGGAAATACTCTCTATTGCATCGATCAAACGCTGGTTAGCCAATGCAGCTTGTTCATTTGCTTGTTTTAGAGCTCGGTGACTGCTTTTAAGCTCTGAAAGGACCATGTTCAGAGCTTCAGTCCTTTCACGAACCTGCTCTGCAAGAACCACGGAGTGTTCAAACGCCGAATAAGCATTAGTTCCCTGTGCACTGCCGGATTCAACCCGCTCCACAAGAACCTTATTAATTTTTTTTAACTTACGATTTTCTTCTTCTAAGGCTAGCAAGCGCGCCTCAAGGGAGTTATCCGCCATCCAGATTTCTCCCCAAGGCTACCCCGGTAAACGTCTGGTTAATGTGCATCCCTTCCATCTGTTCGCCGTAGGTGTTGAATCCAATAACATTATTTTGTTTCAACAGATCCGAAACAGAATCTTTATACCCCAATAGTTCTGACTCTAGTTTCCTTAAAAAACAGTCACAGCCGATAATCAGTTGAGGCTCACCAATTTTCTTCCTTATAGCATCAAGTTTATGGACCAGATCTGAAGTTAATTCCACAGGTTCCATCACGGTCATGACGATGCCGTTTTCAACGGCACAGTAAAACTTCAAACTTAGATCTTCATTAACTTGCTGAATTGACCTCACAAAATACTCATCACCAATTTTCACAGCAATTGGGTTAAGGGCAAAAACCTCATGATTCAAATCTTCGACTGCAAGCCCTATAACTCTGGCATATTCTTTCGCTGCGGGTTCAGCATTCAGTTCAAACACACATCGAGCATCAGCATCAGCTTCAGTAACAATCAGTTTCTCACCCTGGCTTTTCATATGATGAGTACTGAAAACCTGAAAGTCATATAGAGTATTTACCAGCATGACGACACCGGCACCTGTATGAAATTTACCCTTGTAAAAAACATGTGTTTTGGCCAGATGCTTATCATCACCCGCCGAACCACCAAAGTTTGGAATACTGCCCAGGGCAGAGTTCAGGGCAACAAGAACATTTTCTTCCTGTATAGAAAGGCCATCAAACAATGTTAAGGCAAAAGTATTTCCTTTGATCAACGCAATTTCATGCTTGCGACAACCTGCTATTAATTGTTCAACAACCATCTGAGCGTCCGTCAAGCTGAACTCATCAAGGCTTTCGATCAGGGCTGCCTCAATAGCGAAACCGTTGTTCTCAAATCCAATAGCGGTGATACAACCCTGCCCATAACCCAGTGGAGTAATTTCCCCAGCCGTTGTACATCCCGCTAATGGAACTTGGTCAAAGACCTTGTTCAGGGAATCAGCTAATTTGTCGAGATCATACTCAGCAGAGCAGAAAAATAAGATAAAACTTATATTAGGGTCAGAAAGCTGTTGTTTAAGCTCAAATGCAGCTTCGTGAGGATCGGGTTTAAAACTAAAAGCTGTCTTAAAATTTGGCTCAGCGCCCATTTTATTATTCTCCAAGCAGCGTTGCAGTCAATTCTAAGACTTAGGGCCAAAGACAAACATACTACTTCAGACCCTAATTAGAACCATGAGATGAAGATGTAATATTATGATTTTTAATGGATTATTTACATGGCAATACTTAAGTATGGCAATACGTACTTAAGTAAGGTGAGTAATGAGAGCTCTTAGCTTGCCCGGTTTAACCGGTTTATTTAAAACAGGCAATCCCATTGCTCTGAACATTTGCCGACATTCACTACTTCTGTCAGCCGTCAGCATCACCGCAGGGATATCCATTCCAAACAGGTCCCTTAGTTCCTGTATTGCATCGGTTCCTAACAAATTTTCGTCAAGATGATAATCGGCCAGAATAATTTCTGGAATAAACTTTCTTTCAAGGCTCATCTGAATAGCTTCTTCAGATGACGATGCCGTAACTACCTGACAGCCCCATTGTTGCAACAACGCATTCATACTTGCCAGTATATTTTCCTCATTGTCGATAACCAGGACATTGATATTACTCAGCATATCCGGTGCAGGAGAGGACAATACATAGGCTGGCCTATTATTAGATAAATGGCGTGCTCTAGGTACTTCAACTGAAAAAACCGACCCTTTTCCAACAACAGATTTAACAGACAAAGGGTGTTTCAGGATGGTTGCTATTCGCTCAACAATTGCCAGCCCCAAACCTATTCCCTGACGGTTTTTACCCCTGTGGCAATCCAACTGATGAAATTCTTTGAAAATCTGATCGATATTATCTTTAGGGATACCCGCTCCAGTATCCCATACCTCTATCACGATACTATCGGGCAGGCGACGACATCCCACCAAGACTCTCCCCTTTTCTGTATAGCGAATAGCATTACTAATAAAGTTTCTGATAATACGAACCAGTAAACGGGAATCACTTCTAATGCAGACGGAACTATTCATTGCCTTCAGATCTAAACCTTTATTTTCAGCAACAGGCTGAAATTCTGAAGCCAGGGATGAAAAGATCTGGTTTAAATGAAATTCACAGATATCGGGTTTTACCGCCTGTTGATCCAATTTAGATATATCCAGCAAATCAGTGAGCAACTCTTCAGCATTGTTTAGAGCAAGATGCACCCTTTCTACCAATGTAGAATCTTCTTCACGCAAATCCCTCTCCCGCAAAGCTGAAATCAATAAGCGGGCCGCGTTCATCGGTTGTAAAAGGTCATGACTTGCCGCTGCGAGATATTTATCCTTGCTCTTATTAGCATTGACTGCTTCATCCTTCGCAATCTTTAATTCCTCTTGAATCTGCTCCCTTTCAGTGATTTCCTGCCAGAGTTTATCGTTGACTGCGACTAATTCCTGAGTTCTGCTCTGAACGCGTATTTCTAACTCTTCATTAAGACGCTTCAATTGATTTTGAGCTTTTTTCCGCTCAGTAATATCCAGCACAAATACCTCAACAACAGAAGGCTGACTATCTGTGTTTTTTAGCAGCGCATTGATCGCTACATATATTGACTGTCCATCTAAACGTTGAAATGAAGTTTCCAGAGACCGTACTCGGCCACTTTTTTGTACTTGCTTACTGAATCGCTCGTAACATTTATCTTCAGCGAACAAATGTTTACCGATGTCGGTAATCGAGGACTTAAATGCCTCTAAGGATGGGTAGCCACAGATTAAAGCTATAGCAGGGTTTGCACTTATTACTCCGCCATCAAGCTCCGCTTGGAAAATACCATGTAGTGCGTTTTCGAAAAGCCATTTATAACGATTCCTTTCTTCTTCCAGCTCTTCGAGTTTACTCACCAACTCAGGATAATAACTTTTACGCGTAGAATGATTTCCTAAGCCTAAAAGACTGGTTACAGTTTCGCCATTTTCATCAGAGGGCTTCTTCATAAACCACTTCTACATCACGCCTGTTGGATTTTCTCGGGTTAGTAAGCATGCAAGGATCAAGAATAGCGTGTTCAGAGAGAATCGGAATATCACTGATGGATACACCATTTTCAGCCAAATGCTGAGACAATCCCACCTCGCGCTTAAGATCAATTACATGCTGAATTAGTTTTTTTTCAATCTGGGATGTATTCAATCCTTTGACTTCAAGATTGAATGTACCGGCAACTACCTTGAATCTATCCTCTGCTTCACGGAAATTATAACCAATGACATGCTCCAGCAACATTGCATTACATAATCCGTGAGGCAAATCCAGATACCCTCCCAGACTATGCGACATTGCATGCACTGCGCCTAGAATAGCATTTGAAAAAGCCAGTCCTGCTTTCATAGAACCCAGCATAACCTGCTCACGTAATTGAATATCCTTTGGATTTTTAACCAATCCAACAATATTCTCATTGATCAACTTCATCGCATCCAAGGCATGCATATCTGTCAGAGGGCCAGCTCCCGTTGACACAAAGGCTTCGATGGCATGAACCATGGCATCAATACCTGTGCAAGCACTTAAGAATGGATCCATTGTCACCGTTGTTTCCGGATCGATAAGCGCCACATCGGGAACAATAGATTTACTCACAATCGAAATTTTTACCTTTTCAATCGGATCAGAAATAATTGCAAACTGAGAAACATCTGCAGATGTACCCGCAGTGGTAGGAATGAAAATCAAAGGCGGTATAGCTACATTAATAGTGTCTATACCCTCAAAATCCAGAATATGTTTGCCATTAGAGCTGACGATGCCTATTCCCTTAGCGCAGTCCATTGGACTACCGCCACCAACAGCAACAATCACATTACAGTGGTTTTGCTCATAAATTTGAGCGCCAGACATCACTTCTTCCGCACGAGGGTTTGGAGACACATCGCTAAAAATAATATGTTCTATATGAGCTTCATTCAGGCAATCAGAAATGTCTTGTAACCAGCCCGCTGCCGCAACCCCTGGATCAGAAACAAGTAGAACTTTTTTTGCACCAAAGCTTTTTGCATAATTGGCCACTGACTTTCGAGCACCGGCACCAAAAATAATTTCGGGGGATACGAACTTTCTCAGATTAGAAATGTCACTACTCATTACTATTGGCTCATGTGCTCCAAGAACACTGGAGCAGTTATTATTATTGTTGTCAAAAACACTGACTTTAAGTTATAAGAAACAAAAGCTGCCTAGTAATTTGTCAAAATTCGGCAACTTTTCTGACTTATAATTACAGCAATACAAGATAACGCATCCGCGTAAAAAAGACTAACTTCAGTAGTACTCCCAGTATCGCTTCCTTGGTAGTTATCCCATCAGCCTTCTAACCCCCACCCATTATGGTAAGAAGTAGCACAGCACCAAGGTTTTAAAACAAACCACCTATTGCCGGATTCTTAACACCCTGACACTTCTGAATAATCGCTCCAACGTTTAACAAAAAAACAATCCGTAATATCGGGGGCGACATGAAAAATAATAAGGCTAAGCTGCTTGCAGCAGCAGTAGCAATGGGCATGAGTGTACAGGCGAGCGCAGCTATCGAACTGCACAATACAGACGGCACTACGTTCTCTGTTGATGGTTATTTCAACGCATTCTACACAGTAGAATCCAATGAAGTTCCAGCACTTGGCGTGGACGAAGATCAGAGCCGTGTACGCATGGGCTTCCTTCCAAACTGGATTGGCTTTAACGTAAGCAAAGAGATAGGAGATCTAAAAGTAGGTGGTCGTTCTTCATTCTGGGTAAGCATTAACGATGGCCACGAGCAAATTACTGAAACAGCTATTGATGTTCGTCAATTCTACGGAACTATTGATGGTGACTGGGGTCAAGTTCTGATCGGTAAGGACTTTGGTATTTACGGTCGCTCCAATATCTTTAATGATGGCATGCTAATGGGTTCCGGTGCTCCACTTGATTTTGCTGTTGATCTAGTGAACAACCGTCCAAGTGGCGTAACATACGGTAGCATCGCTGTCGGCTACCCATACGCAGCGCCTGTTGCACAGATTACATATCGTTCACCTGTAGTTAATGGTTTCCAGCTAGCGGTTGGTGTGATGGACCCTGAAAGTGGCGAGTTCACTGAAGTAGGTCAATCAGCTGACCTATCTGCTCGTTTTGAAGCAGAAGCTACATATAGCGGCGAATTTGACGGCGGAACATTTGGAGCTTGGTTAGGCCTAGCCGCTGGTGAATCAGGCAGCCGTGAAGTACTGTCATCAACGCAAAATAATGTTGATCTTGAGGGCGACCAGAATGGGGTTGCATACGGTGCATACATCGGTTCAGGTGGTTTCAAACTAACTGTATCTGGATATGACCAGGAAGGTATCAGCAACATTACTACAGGTACTGCAGCAGGAGAAGACTCAGAAGCTGAGGGATACCTAGTACAAGCTCAGTACTCCACTGGTAAACACCGCTTCTTACTAGGCCATTCAGAAACTGAAGAAACTGTTCTAACAGGTAACGAAACTGAATGGGATTTGGATACTATTGCCTACTTCTATAGTGTTAATGACAATTTGACTCTTGTTGCTCAATACGATGAGTTAGAAATTGACACACTACAATCTGAAACTAAGCTATTCGCTATCGGTGCTGCAATCAGCTATTAATAAATAGTTAACTGCCAACCTCAGGCCATAACTCTGCCCCCCCTTCACAGAGTTATGGCCTTTTTATTCCTCCGCTTCACCAGTTCTCACATATCAAAAAGCCTCACTGCTAAAGTAGTAGGCAAAATACTCCTATTGCAGAACAGCAAAAGCATCTCCTATCTTCGAAAATTAACTTATTGTGAATTAACGAATTTTTTACATCCACTCTGGCATTTTGAGTATCTATCTAAGAGCTCTAACCGTCGTACTTCGCCTGCTTCTGCAGGCTTTTTTTTGCCTGACATAAATAAGTAATGCCACAGGCTATACGGGCCTGATCTTACAAGCATTAAAAGTGTAAAACTTATTTTCAGGCCCGCCAACTTAACTTGCCTGCATTATGTGTTGATAAAAATACAACTCTTCTCTCAGGACTTTTATCTGATTATCCCGCTTTCTGAAACCATGAGCTTCATCTTTAAAAAATACAGCCTGAGTTTTTATCTGCTTTTGATTTAATTTCTCAATCATTAAACGGGTCTGCTCAGGTACCACTACCCGGTCAAGTTCGCCTTGAAAGAAGATGACCGGACATGAAATACGATCAGAATTGTTTACAGGCGCCAACGCAGAATAACGCGCCCGATCCTTCTCAGGATGGCCAATTAACCAATCCAAGTATCTGGACTCAAATTTATGGGTTGCAGACGCAAGCGAGATAGGGTCCGTGACACCATACAAACTTGCTCCACCAGCAAAGCAGTCCAGATCACACATTGCTTTAAGTGCACTGTACCCACCTGAACTATTACCGCGAATAAAAATAGCATTAGAATCAATCCGGCCCTCTTTACCCAACTGCGCCAAGGCTGCCCTGATATCTTCTATCTCAATCTCTCCCCATTTTTGATGCAGTGCCATTCTATATGCCCTGCCATAACCACTGCTTCCCCGATAATTCAGATCTAGCACCGCAAAGCCTCTCTGGGTCCAGTACTGAATTTTAGGATTGAGTACCGGATAGGTACTCGCAGTTGGGCCTCCATGCAAAAACAACACAACAGGAGTGAGCGTAACTAATTCATAAGCAGAATTTTTAGCTGGGTAGAAATACCCATAACACTTATCTTTTTGGCCAAATTCTATAGGTACAGGACTGGAGCATTCCGAATTAGAAAACGGAGAGGGATTATCTGTGATTACAGAAACCTTCAAATTCACTTTCGAAATAGAAATAATCTGAGGTAACTTTTCTGGACCTGCAGCAACACAGAATACCCTGTCACCAAATACAGCCAAAGACCTGAACTGCGTATAGCAGGATGGAGTTAGATCGATATTACCGAATTTGAGTTTAGCACCCTCATGATGCTGTTCCACCCAAACTAACCCTTCATCATTAAATACGTAACTCGACAAACCTGACTGCCAGGGCGCTGGCATCATATCCGCTTTTACATTCAAATGATGAGTCACCCGCCCACTTAATGAGCAGGTATAAACATTCCACCACCCTGATCTGTCCGAAATATAGCTAAGGTTCTCATCTGAATTAAAATAAGGCTGAGAAACGGATTCACCACCCTCAGTTCCAGCCACTAGTTCACAATGAAGCAAACCGCCCTCATCATCAAAGTCAGCGATATGCAGCTGGGTACTCGTCCATGGTTGCTCAGGATGATTCCAGGTTATAAAGGCTAAATAATTACCAGATGCTGAGATTTCTGGGTACGCATAAAAGTCATAGTCTTGATGAAGAACCTGAATCGTGCCGGTATTGATATCAACAGAAATAAGACGATTTATAACCTTTTCATCGCCATGAAACTCTTCAATCACAAGTAACCTGTTACGGTTTTTATCCCAAACAGGCTCAATAAACCTCGACCGCTTCGCTTCTGTAAGCTTACTCGGCTTTTCATTTTTATAAGCAGACTGCAGATATAACTGCTGGTCCGCAGCATTCACAAAAACAAGCTGATCTTCAACTAAACACCAGCTTCTACCACCATATTCATGAACCTTGCTTTGCACACTGTAACCATCAGCAGTCAGCTCATTTATTGCGTTACCAGCATAACAGCAGATCAGGTTACGACCCTGTTGATCAGGTCTCTGCTCCACCCAGAAAAGGTCGCCAGCGTCTGAACACTGTAACTGACTGTAATCAATGGACGCACCGATCGCCTGCTCTTCTGTAAGCCCGGATTTCCAGAAGCCCGGTTTAAGTTCTGTCATAATTAACCAATAAAAAAGGGATCAAATTGATCCCTATTATTCTTTGTTCAAGCACTACTACACAAGACCGAACTAACCACCTTTGGCAAACACCTTAGAGTTACGCTCATTCCGATACTGAAACTCATCCGGATTGTTAACCACTGACTCCGCCTGCTTGCGGGCCTCAAGAATCTTGTTATGATCCGGAGACTTTGCACAGACAGGATCAGCATTGTGCATATCGCCGGTCAGCATATACGCCTGACAGTGACAGCCACCCAGATCATCATCCTGTTCATCGCAGCTGCGACAAGGCTCTTTCATCCAACCTTTACCACGGAAGTAGTTAAAGCCCGGACTGTCGTCCCAGATCTCTTTCAAACTCATTTCAGTGACGCTGGGAAACTCGATTGGCAGCATACGCGCACTGTGGCAAGGCAGCGCTTTTCCATCTGGCGTTACCGTCAGGAATACTTCCCCCCAACCATTCATACAACGCTTTGGACGCTCTTCGTAGTAATCCGGGGTCACAAAGATCAACTTGATCGGGTTGCCTTCCGCCGCGAGTTTTTCACGGTACTCATTGGTAATACGTTCAGCTCTTTCGAGTTGCGCCTGAGTTGGCAAAAGCTGCTCAACATTCTCATGTGCCCAGCCATAATACTGACAGGTCGCCAGTTCTACATAGTCAGCTTCCAGCTCAACACAGAGCTCGATAATCCGATCAATACGGTCGATGTTGTGACGATGAGTGACAAAGTTCAGCACCATAGGGTAACCCTGAGCTTTCACTTCTCGCGCCATCTTCAGCTTCTGATCAAAGGCTTTTTTCGAACCCGCCAACATATTATTGACCGATTCATCACTGGCCTGAAAACTCACCTGAATATGCTCAAGCCCGGCTTTGTGGAACTCCGCCATTTTGCGCTCATTCAGACCCACGCCAGACGTGATCAGATTGGTGTAGTACCCCATTTCGCTGGCACCACCGATCAATTCGATCAGATCCTGCCTGACTAATGGCTCACCACCTGAGAAACCCAGTTGCACAGCACCCAG
>JBOEGV010000004.1:0-45125 GCA_050633605.1 Neptuniibacter sp.
GAGAGTTACTGGAACCATGCACTGATACCAGACCAACCAGTTTATCACTTGGAACTTCCCCCAGCATGGCCGGAGTCAATTCATCTGCAACCAGAATTGTCTCATCTGGATATTCAAGTTCTGCTGGGCCAGCCTCCTGAAGATAAGCTAAGACCCTGCGCCCCAAGTCCTTGATATCTGTAGCTCTTTCTCTCAGGTAAGGATCATCCATCATGGAAAATTGCCTTATATGCTCAGTAACAACCTCCCTTAACGCGCCTTGTGCCCAATTACCTTTTTCAATCCGGGCAATCACTTCGCCAGCCAGAGCATTGTCATCGAGCATCCGGAGATAGACATCAAACAAAGCTTGCTCTTCTGCTCTTAAGCGCTGCGCCAAACTTCGGCCCACCACTTTGATATCTCTCCGTACAAGCTTAAGAGCCTCTTCAAAACTGGCGATCTCTTTAGCTACATCTTTCGCTGTTTTATCCGGCACCGAGCCAAGATCCGCTGGCGGGGCAACCACAGTGGCGATCCCTATTGCCACACCTGAGGCTCCGGCCACGCCTTCGAAACGCAGATCGATGACCGTTTTTTCACTCTTATCTGTATTTTTTGCCAGTGAGCCTGTTGCTTCAGCGTGAGCAATAACACCCGCTAATTGCGCAGAAAGGGTGACAAGGAAAGCTTCTTCACTTTCATCGAAACGCCGCAGTTCTTTTTGCTGAACGACGAGCACGCCCAAAACATCTCGGTGATGAATAACAGGCACACCCAGGAAGGAGCTATAGCGCTCCTCACCTGTCGCTTCAACATATTTAAAAGCACGATGCTGGGCCGCATTTTCCACGTTTATTGGTTCGGCACGGTCAACAACCATACCAACCAACCCTTCAGCCGCCGAGAGACGCACACTACCGACAGACTCTTGATGTAAGCCTTCAGTAGCCATCAATACATAACGCTGATCACAAGGATCAAACAGATAAACAGAGCAAACCTCTGTCGTCATAGATCGCTGAACCCTGCGCACAATTAGGTTCAATGCAGACTCCAAATCCGGGGCCACACTGACTTCCTGTACTATTTTGCGCAACACATCCAGCATGAAACTATCCCTTAAGATTCAATTGTATTTATGCGTGCAAACTTCGGAGAAAGCTCTCTCATTGCTTTTCTATATACTTCCCGTTTAAAAGATACTACCTGGCCAAGAGGATACCAATAACTGACCCAGCGCCAGCCATCAAATTCTGGTGACTCTGTATGGTCGATAGTGACTGCACTATCGTCACTCAGCATCCTCAGCAAAAACCACTTTTGCTTTTGGCCGACGCATACGGGGTGCGAATTGCGCCGAATCATTCGCTTGGGCAAACGGTACCTTAACCACCCACGGGTTACCGCTATGACCTCAACATCACGTTCTGAAAGTCCTATTTCCTCACGCAGCTCCCTATACATTGCTTCTTCAGGGGTTTCATTTTCATTAATTCCCCCTTGAGGAAACTGCCAGGCTTCCTGACCTATTCGTCTTGCCCAAAGCACCTGACCCAGCGAGTTAGCCAGAATGATACCGACATTCGGCCTGAACCCATCTGAATCGATCACTGTACTTTTCCTAAAAACCTTTTCAGCTATTGTTCCACACTTCTTTTATGCTCAGCAAATCATCTTTTAAAGAATTGTAATTTATTGCATTCAACAATCATCATCCCTATGCTTGCGGCTGATATTGAATCTGTGAGGTTTCTCTTTTGAGCTTAGCAATTTTTGATCTGGACAATACACTTCTAGGTGGCGATAGCGATCATGCCTGGGGAGAGTTTCTTTGCGAAAAAGGCATCGTTGACAGCGACGAATACAGTCGTGCAAATGACTATTTCTATGAGCAGTACAAAAATGGCGGCTTAGATATTTACGAGTTTCTGAGGTTCGCACTAAAGCCACTTGCAACACTGGCACCAGAGCAGTTAAACACTCTTCACCAGCAATTTATGCAAGAGAAAATAGAGCCCATCCTGCTACCCAAAGCTGAAGAGCTTCTGGCAAAACACCGGGAACAGGGTGATTTTCTGCTTATCATTACTGCAACCAATCATTTTGTCACGAGCCCAATCGCTGAACGCCTCGGTGTTGATGCCATCATCGCAACAGACCCGGAGCAGGTGAATGGCCGATATACCGGTGAAGTTTCCGGCACGCCATGTTTCCAGGATGGAAAGGTGACACGTTTAAATAAATGGTTAGAGGCTCAGAACTTTTCTTTGGAAGGTAGCTATTTCTACAGTGATTCCCACAATGACCTGCCTCTACTGGAACTAGTCACACACCCGGTAGCGGTTAATCCTGATGAGATTCTGGAAGAACACGCCAGCAATAAACTCTGGCCTGTTCTGGATTTACGGTAGACAGAATAAAGCGCTTGGATCCAAGCGCTTTCTTAAATTAAGCAACCACCTTACAATCTCTTAGCGAATTATTCAGTTCCCGCATCACCATACCTCGAGTAATAATGCCCACCAGCTTACCGTCATCAACAACCGCATAAACTTTAGGTTTGTTTAGTCCTATCTGTTGCGCCAGATCAATCACACTCTGCCCGGAACTCACAGTTAACGGGTCAGTACGCATAATATCCGTAACCTTCAGATGACTGTCACAGTGGTAACTGTCAGTAATGAGATGCGGCAAACAATCATGCTCCGACAAGAAGCCCACTACATGCTGGTGATCATCAACAACCGGCAGCCCTGTATAACCAGACTCCAGAATTAGACTAACCGCTTCAACAAGTGCCATTGAACCGGTCAATGGCGTGTTGACTGGGTACATCGCATCCCGTACTTGTAACATCACGATATCTCCTGTTTTTACCTTACTTAGAGTTTGGCAAAGAACCGGAAAATAACAACAAACTGTCAATGATTCTTGAAAGAAATCACTCAGCCTCTGGCCCCAGAGGTTTCAAGGCAATGATCAGCTTAGGCAAGAGAAGCAGAGCCCCGATCAGCGCAGAGAACATAGCCAGGCCGGTCAGAAGGCCAAAGTATATAGTCGGCGTAAAATTGGAGAGGGATAGAATAGAAAAGCCCGCAATAATAATCACCGAGGTATAAAACATCGCCTTGCCAATGCTGTTATGACAACGATACATAGCCGCTCGGTAGTTACGGTCCTTAGGAAACTCTTTGATGAAACGATGAATATAATGAATCGTATCATCCACACCTATACCCACTGTTATAGCGGCAATAGTAATGGTCATCATATCTAAAGGTATGCCGGCCCAGCCCATGCCTCCCAGAACAATTCCTGCAGCAAGTAAGTTAGGTGTCACAGCAATCAGTGCAAGACGCAGCGAGCGGAAGAGAATTGTAAACATCAAAGTTATCGCAACAAAAACCGCACCCAGCGTTGCAATCTGGGAACCAAACAGGCTTTGCAGCATATTGTTATACAATACCAACATGCCACTTTGCTGTACCTGTTCCGGTTTGAACCCCATCTCTTCAATTAGATATTGCTCGATCTTTCGCAGTAATTCGTCGCGTTGCAGACCTTTACTGGTTTCCATTACCCTCAGCGAAATACGTGCTTCCTCACCTTCTGGTGAAAGGTAAGGTGCCACCAACAGTTTATTGACCTCTGCGGGCATACTGTTGCGAAGCAATGCCAACTGGAAATCATCAAGCTCTTCACCAGTTATATCTTTGAACACCTGATATAACGAATTGAGAGACTGGATCTTGCCGGTCTCATCCAGGGATTCGAGGTATTGCTCAATCTGTGCAATCTCAGCCAAACCGCTACGCGTGAACCAGTAGCTGCTTTTGACTGCGGGCTGTTCTTCCGCAAATGGGTCCGCGAAAGGGTCCTCTTCTGAAGGCTCAGCGAAAGGGTCATCGGCAAACGGATCTTCATCTGCGAAAGGATCTTCGTCACTGAACGGGTCATCAGCCAGTGATGTAACCTCTGTTGTTTGAGGTGCCGTGAGCAAAATATCCAGCGGGATTGTTCCCCCCAATTCACGATCAATAACCAACATGCCCTGATAGATTTCAGTTGTATCGTCGAAATAGTCAATGAAGCGGTTTTCTACCTGCAGTCGGCTGATGCCTACAGCACTGGCAACCAGCAAAAAGCCACTGACAATCAGAATCAAACCACCATGGTTATCGGTCACGCGTGCAAAATGGTGTGTCAGAGATTTGCTTGTACCATTGATCTCTTTTTTCCCTTTAGGGATCAGCAGTAGTCCTGCTGGTAACAGGGTAAATGCCATCAACATCGCTGCAGCAACCCCAATTGTCATCATCCAGCCAAAATCAATCACCGGCCGGATACCACTAACCACCAATGAAGCAAAAGCAACAATGGTGGTAATCGCAGTAAAGAAACAGGGTTTAGCCATGAACGCCAATGTATTCAGAACCAGTTCGCGCTGGCTGGCATCGGGGAGTTCTTCGTGATACTCACGATACCTCACCACCAGATGAATCGTGATCGCCAGTGTGATAATCAACAACAGGGCCGTAAAGTTTGAAGAGATAACCGTCAGCTGCCAATCCACAGCAGCAACATAGCCCAGCATAGCCAATGTGGTAAACAGGCAGGTTAAGAGTGGCAATACTACCCAGCGCAGGCGCCGGAAAATAATGGCCATTAACAGGACAATGAACAGCAGAATAGCGCTACCAAAAGTCACAAGATCACTTTCAATAAATGCGATCATGTCTGCCGCAATCATTGGCACGCCACCCAGGAAAATGGTTGCGTGCTCGCGGTGATTTTCCAGCACATTTCTAACATCAGCCACCAAAACGCGCTCACGCTCATTATTCGCCACGGAGTAACTGCGAAACTCAGCTTCAGCCCGTTTTAAGTCCTGTTTCTCTTCAGCAGAAAGTCCTTCATCGCGGAATTTGCTCCGTAATTGATCTCGCCTGTCCAGTAATGTGAAATATTGCTCGTCCCGGGTCAGATTGACCTGTAGCACCGTTGTTTTTTCATCCGTACTGGTCAGCAGGTTTCTATAGATTGGGCTGTTAAGAAATTCTTTACGGGCCAGACCACGGTCAGTGCGATGATCTTCAAGATATTTCACCCCTTCGGAGAGGGTATTGAGGGTAACCGGTGGGCTGTATAGCAGAGGAACATCGAGAATCGTATTGACACTGGAGACACCTGGCAAAGCGGCAAGGTCATCTCTCAGGCTGACTAACTGCGTTAAGACTGAGGAGGAAAACAGCTCTTCCTGAGGCGAATAGGTTACAACCAGAGCACTCTCTGACTCATAGCGCTTACCCATCTCACGATAAACTTCCAGAGCCTGATCACCTTCAAGCACCAAAGAATCGGCTGAAGCATCCAGGGTTACACGCGGAATCTGAGTAAAAAGGTACAACAGAACTATTGCCAACAATCCCAGCACCAACAAAGGGTACCGAAACAGAGCTGCAAAAATCAGATAACTGCGTGATTTCATCTGTCTGCTGGATCTCTTAATCAGCTTTCATCTGGCGTAATTGCGTTGATGACACTGTCGACATCATCGTTTTCCAGATTTCGGCGAATTGAACCATTTAGTGTTTTACTGAACACAACACCATCAACCGACAGATCAAAAACCCGCCACTCTCCATCAGCAAGCCGAAGCGCAAAGTCCATTAAATGGATATTATTATTGGTATACACCTTAGCCCTAACTACGCTGTATTTAGCCTTATCCCGACTTTTACCAATCTCAATTTTCTGGCCATTGTAAGAAGTTAATGCAACTCGATAGGTACGGCGCAATGAGGAAATGATAGCGTTCTGGGCTTCAGCTGATTTATTAGCTGTTGCTATGTCATCCCAGCGCGGGTGAAACACTCGACGACTCAAATATTCATTATCCACGTGGGGAAGGATATGTTCATCTATTACTGCATCCAGATAGGCTTCATCCTCAAGTAAACCTTGATCTAAACCCTCATTCAGAGCCACCTGCAACTGATTTGTCAGATTGACTATATACGTCCGCGCATCAATTTCACCTGCGGTAGTCTGGAAGCTTAAAACGAATAAACAAAGGGCCAACAGGCTCTTAGGGTAATTTTGATAGCATTTCATGATTACATCCCTAATTTAGGCAGGTGCGTTCCCATTATTGGACTCATACTAAGCCAAATATCCTTAACGGTAAATTACCTGCAACCTAGCCCACCTCAGCCAGCCTGTGAACAATTTTGCAGACAAACCTAATTAACAAGATTTACGGGCAAGGGTTGGAGTAGCGGGCATGGACAGCTTCAATTTTTTGCAATAGACCACTGCTCAGATTCAGTTCCACTGAGGCAATATTACTCTTTAGCTGCTCCAACGTTGTGGCACCAATAATGTTACTGCCAACAAATTCACGACTATTAACAAAAGCCAACGCCATTTGAGCAGGATCAAGCCCTGATTCTCTAGCCAAAGAAACATAAGCTTCTGTGGCTTTCTGACCTTGAGGGCTCAGATAACGGGTATATTCCGGGAATAAGGTCAGACGACCTTTTTCGGGACAGACTCCATCCAGATATTTACCACTCAGGGTACCAAAGGCAAGCGGTGAGTATGGTAGCAAAGAGACCTCTTCACGCATCAACACCTCTGCCAGCCCCACCTCACTGGAACGATTCAGCAAGTTATACGGGTTTTGAACCGAAACAACACGAGGTAAACCCAGTTGATCTGCATAGTTTAAAAACTTCATGGCTCCCCAAGCCGTTTCATTAGACAGACCCACATAGCGAATCAAACCTTCATCAACCAGCTCTTTAAGAATATTCAGCGTTTCCAGAATCGGTGTGCCATCATTTTCTGGTGCATGCTGATACCCCAGTTTGCCGAAAAAGTTAGTGCTCCGATCCGGCCAGTGCAGCTGATAAAGGTCGATATAATCGGTTTGTAGTCGTTTGAGACTCGCCGTGACGGCATCTCTGATATTACGTCGATCAAAATGCATATCCGGGCGCAGAAAACTCACGAATTCGCCCGGACCAGCAACTTTAGTCGCCACAATCACCTTATCGCGATTGTTACGCTTACGCATCCAATTACCAATGTAAGTCTCAGTCAGCCCCTGTTTATCGGCATTAACTGGTATGGGATACATCTCCGCAGCATCCAGAAAGTTAACCCCTTGAGACCATGCATAATCCAGCTGTTCAAATGCTTCAACTTCACTGTTCTGCTGCCCGAAAGTCATGGTACCCAGACAGATCAAGCTAACCTCAAGGTCTGTATTGCCTAGTTTGCTGTATTTCATAACCTTCCCCCAAAGCTCATTAACAAAAGATCTAAGTTGCTGGCAAAATGCGTACAAAAAACGATTTCAAGTAATCTGTTTCAGGAATAGCCGGATGCACCGGATGATCAGCCCCCTGATGCCCTTGATCAAAAATCTGCGCATTGCGGTCTAATTCACGACTGTTACTGCGAATAATTTCCACTAACCGTTCTCTTTGCAAGTGCATTGAACAAGATGCCGATACCAAAATGCCATCCTTTTTCAACAACCGCATCGCAAAATTATTCATACGCGAATAAGCTCTTTCACCATTACGTAAGTCTTTCTTCTTCTGAATAAACGCTGGTGGGTCCAGAACGACAATGTCGAATTTTTCCTTTTCTTCAATCAAGTTCTTACAGATATCAAAGGCATCACCATGGAAGCCCTCAAAACGATCCGCCGCATTATTTATCCGAGCATTTTCCGCTGCAACTTCCAAAGCAAAATGCGAAGCATCTACACAGATTGCCTGATTAGCTCCAGCAGCTAACGCCTGCGCTCCCCAACCACCTACGTAGCTGAAAAGATCCAGAACCCGCTTACCTTCCACATGCTTCTGCAATTGCGCACGGTTGTTTCGATGATCATAGAACCAACCGGTTTTCTGCCCCTTTTCCAAAGGTGCAACCAAAGGCACACCATTTTCCATCAGTGGGCATAGCTCTGGGATATCACCCTGAATGATCTCAGTGTATGTTTCCAACCCCTCCTGATTACGCATCTTGCCATCGTTCCTGAGTAGAATTGCATCTGGCGTAAAGACTTTATTCAGTGCTTCAATAACCTCGTCCAGAACCAACTCCATACCAGCAGTCGATATCTGCACCACAAAAATATTGAAAAAACGATCAATAACTAAACCTGGCAAACCATCACTGTCACCAAAAACCAGGCGGTAACAATCATCCGTAAAGCAGCTTTCCCGAAGCGACAAAGCAACCTTCAAACGATGGATTATCAGTGAGCGATCCAATTTATATTTGAGGTCTCGACTAATCATACGACCACAAATCAGTGTATTTGGATTGATGTAAGCAATGCCTAACGCTTTGCCTTTATCTGTCTCAACGATAACCTGTTCGCCGGGTTCAAAATCCTTCAACGGAGAATGCCGTGTATCTACTTCATTGCTGTAGATCCACAAATGGCCACCTCTAAGACGGCGATCAGCCCCGTTTTTCAATTTCAGTATTTGCAGTGACATGTTTTTCCAGTTTTTACAGACGACTGTCCCGGCATATAGCCGGGACATAAGAATAGCTCAATAGTTAAGTCTATTGACTTAAATTAACTCAAGATTCAGATTCGCAAACCTCTGCGTATCCTTCACCGTCAAGAAGTGCATTTAATTCTTCAGCATCAGAAAGCTTTAGCTTAAAGAACCAACCATCACCATATGGGTCAGAGTTTACCAACTCAGGTGCATCTTCCAGTTCTTCGTTAATTGCAACAACTTCACCGCCCAATGGCGCGTAGATATCTGATGCGGCTTTGACTGACTCAACGACACCAGACTCGTCACCGGTCGCCACTTCTGCGCCAACTTCTGGCAGTTCAACAAACACCACATCACCCAGCAGATCCTGCGCATGATCTGTAATCCCAATCACAACAGTACCGTCGCCTTCAACACGAATCCACTCATGGCTGGCAACGTACTTCAGTTCAGAAGGAATGTTACTCATGTCTATTTCCTACCCTTTGAGTCCAATAACAAATCTTAATCAAAAACCTTTTTGCCATTACGGACAAAAGAAGGTCGAATTACTCGCACAGGTACGCGTTTACCGCGAATTTCTACCTCTGCACTATCCTGAGTCGCGGCAGGCACCCGCGCCATTGCGATGGAGTATCCCAGAGTTGGGGAGAAGCTACCACTGGTAATTTCACCGTCTCCAACACCTTCAACAATAACTTTTAGATGCGACCGCAACACACCACGCGATTCCATCACCAGCCCGACTAATTTTTCAGAAACGCCATCCGCTTTTTGCTGCTGAAGAGCCTCACGACCAATGAAGAGCCTATTTTCTGGCTCCCATGAGATCGTCCACCCCATATTGGCAGCTAAAGGAGAAATCGTCTCATCCATATCCGAGCCGTACAAGTTCATTCCAGCTTCTAACCGCAAGGTATCTCGAGCGCCTAAACCACAAGGTTTAACACCGGCATCGGCCAGGCCTTGCCAAAAATCTGCAGCCTCATCTTCCGGCAGCATAACCTCTAGGCCATCTTCGCCAGTATAGCCCGTTCTGGCAATAAACCAGCCCTCAGACTCAAGCCCCTGAAAAACACTTAATTGATTAATTAAAGCAGAACGTGATTCACTGACGGCCTTTTTGGCCAGCTCAATGGCTTTGGGCCCTTGAACAGCAATCATCGAAAGCTCTGGCTGCTCAGTTAGAGCCACATCATCAAAGCTTGCAGTTTGATCAGCCATCCAACGCAAATCTTTTTCCCGGGTTGCACAGTTCACAACAACACGGAACCATTC
The DNA here is from genome assembly GCA_050633605.1 of Neptuniibacter sp. Taxonomy (GTDB): domain Bacteria; phylum Pseudomonadota; class Gammaproteobacteria; order Pseudomonadales; family Balneatricaceae; genus Neptuniibacter. Next base: position 9,795 of record JBOEGV010000004.1, read on the forward strand.
ACCAGAGACACCGGGAGTGGTCATCAAATAAACGATAAGATCGTCAATTACCCCACCGTCCTCATTTAACATACCGCTATATAGCGCTTTACCTTTTTCTTTTAGCTTGACGACATCATTCGTCAAAAGGTATCTGAGGTATTCCCTTGCGTCGGTACCTGTAACGTCTACAACCGTCATATGGGAGACGTCGAACATACCAGCAGAATTACGCACCTGATGGTGCTCTTCAACCTGGGAACCATAATTGATTGGCATATCCCAACCACCAAAATCCACAAGCTTTGCACCCATTTCCTGGTGCTTTTCATACAGTGCTGTTTTGCTGCCCATCTATATTAAAACTCTTAATTCAAAGGTGCAGGCGGCACAACATCATGCAAAATAGCGCCCGCTCACCTGTCAGACTGAACCAATACTTCCGAGTATAAATGAAAAAAAACCCGAAAAATGAAAAAGGGAAGACAATTTATAGGGATTCTCGTCTCAGTTCAATCTTTGACCGATAAAGATATTTGATACATTAGTTGTGATTATCAAAATTTGGCCCCAAATTGGGTGTAATTACCTGACAGGACGACGCGCTAAAGCGGGTAAATTGCCTCTTAACCCCATTGCCTCCATCACAATATGGTTTTTAACAGGGCTCATTTTATCCAACAGGCTCATTCCAAAATTACGCGTTAAACGTAACAATGGCTGTTCGCTGTTAAACAATTGTTTGAACCCCTCCATCGCAGCTGACATTTGTATATTGTCACTACGTCTTGCCCGCTGATAACGTCTTAAAACCAGCTCAGAACCGATTGGCTCACCTCTCAATACTGCATCAGATAAAGTTTCAGCTAATTGAGCTGCATCCAGCAGACCTAGATTCACACCTTGCCCAGCCAAAGGGTGGATTGTGTGTGCAGCATCACCAATAGCCACAAAACTCTGCTGAATATAGTGTTGAGCATGGCGTTGGCGTAATGGGAAAACCGAGCGATCATCAACCCACAGGATTTGACCTAACCGCCCCTCAAATGCCAGTTCTAATTCTCGACCAAAGCTTGCAGCATCCATCTCCATCAGCAATTTGGCATGCATAGGGGAGGTAGACCAGACAATTGAACAATAACAATCACCTTCCTTACTGGTCAGGGGTAGTAAGGCCAACGGACCATCTTCTGTAAAACGCTGCCATGCTGTTTTTTGGTGGGGCCGCTCAGTTTTAACCGTAGTTACAATCGCATGATGCCCATAATCCCACTCCCACATAGGGATTCCCGCCATTTGCCGGGTTTTAGAGAGAGCGCCATCTGAAGCCACTACTAGAGGTGCGACAAGGGTTGTTCCATCGGTAAGAAAGATAGAACGGGTATCGTTTTCCGAGCCTGTAAGGGCCTTAACATTCGCTCCGGTTATCAAACGGATATTGTCATGTTTTTGCATCACCTCGTACAAACCGGCTAGCGTTACTCTGTTCTCTACTATATGCCCCAGATACGACTCATGAAGCTCCCGGGCGGAAAAATGGATATGACCAGTACCCTCACCATCCCAAACATCCATATCGGTGTAAGGACTCAGTCGGTGAGTTTTCATATAATCCCAAGCCCCTACTGACTCCAGTATTTGCTGCGACGCACAGGTTAAGGCACTAACTCGTGGATCAAAGCCGATTTCCTGTTGGGAACGGATAAAATCACTGAAACCCGCAATCTCTCCCTCGCGCTGTTCCAGCAAAACTATACTCAAGCCTGTGGGTGCAAGTGCTGCTGCAAAGGTAACACCCACCATACCCGCACCGACAATGACAATATCTGCGTTGATCTGCTCAGTTTGATTCATTAAGAAGTGCCTACTTTAATTCAGGCGCTGGCATATCCAGCCCCATTGCACTACGAGCGAATAGACTTCTGGCCGGAGGGCAGATATCTAATATCTGCAAACCCAGATTTCGCCCAATACTCAAAAAGGGGTTACTGTTGGAAAACAGTTTCATGGTCTGATCACTAAAGCCAATTGTGCGCTGCTGATCCTGTCGTTGTTGCTCGTAGAAACTTTGCAGCATAGCAAGATTACCCAGATTCAGACCCTGTTTACGCGCTTCAATCAGCTTATCTGCCAGAGCAACGACACCCCTCAGTGCCAGGTTATACCCCTGCCCTGCAATCGGATGCAGTGCGTGCGCGGCATTGCCTAAAACAACCAATCCCTGACGTACCTGCTCATCAGCTAACACAAGCTTCAGAGGGTATGAATGACGTTCACCGACTTTAATAAAATTACCTGCTCTATAACCAAACCGGTCATGCAGGCGCTGCATAAATCGATGATCATCCAGCGCCATTACTTCTTCAATCTGATCATCCGGTACGGTCCACACCAAACCACACCGATGCAAACCGCCCTCATCTTCAAGAGGAAGCAGAGCCATTGGCCCTGTGTCAGTAAATCGCTCATAAGCTACAGCCTGATGCGGGCGGTCAGGGCTGACATTGGTGATAACTGCATGTTGATCATATTGACTCTGAGAGTAGCTAATTCCCATACGCTCTCTTAGCTCTGAGCGCCCCCCATCGGCCATGACTACCAACTCACACTTCAGTTTTTTCTCGTCACCCTTATGATTCAGCAACACTGACATCTGGTCAGAACCGTTCTGTATCTCTGTTACCTCAGCTGGACAAATAAAATCAATTTGCCCAGCATCTTCCTGCTGTAAGCGATTCAGCAACACCCGACCTAACCAATGATTTTCAACCACATACCCTAATGCTGGCACCTGTTCCTGTTCCGCATTTAACCGGGTAACGCCGAAATGACCACGGTCTGAAACATGAATATGCTCTATAGGTGCCAGGTGTTGACGTAAGTTCTCCCAGACCCCCATGATCTCGTAGATTGAGCGACTGCCATAAGCAAGCGCTGTTGCACGCGAATCATAGCTGGGCTGATAGATTAGGGCATCATCAGACGGTAGCGGGTGAGCTTCAACGACAGCAATATTTAGCCCTAACGGCTTACTCGAAGGCAAAAGAGCACAGGCCAGGCTTGCGCCGACCATACCGCCTCCGATAATGATGATATCGTATTGTTTTTTCATACCGCAGCCATCAGTTGCTCTATTTCCTCAACCTCTTTGGGAACGCTGGAAGTAAGCACTTCGCAGCCAGTGCCGGTAATCAGTACATCGTCCTCAATACGGACACCGATACCTCGCCATCGTGCATCAACTTTCTCGTTATCCATAGCCACATAAATACCCGGCTCAATCGTCATAACCATACCGGGCTCTAATGGTCGCCATTCACCGTCGATCTTATAATCTCCAACATCGTGAACATCCATACCCAACCAATGACCAATACGGTGCATATAGAAATCGCGATAACCCCCCGCTGCGATCTCAGCATCCAAGGTGCCAGTTAGTAATCCAAGTTCAATCAAACCTTCCGTGAGTATTCTTACAGATTCATCATGCACTGCATTCCAGAGAACACCTGGTTTTACCAATTCAATGCAGGCTTTCTGAGCCTTCAACACCAATTCATATATTGCTTTCTGTTCTGGCGAAAATTGACCATTCACCGGGAAGGTACGAGTTATATCACCGGCATAACAGTCCAGCTCACATCCAGCATCGATCAATACCAGATCACCATCCTTTAGAGCGTCATTGTTCTCGATATAATGAAGAATGCAGGCATTTTCGCCGCCACCCACAATGGTTGAATACGCTGGCTGGCGGCAGCCATTTATAGCAAAGCAATGAAGAATCTCCGCTTCCAGCTGATATTCCATCACATCTGGTTTACAGATCTGCATAGCCCGGACATGCCCCTGCGCTGAAATTTCGCCAGCACGTCGCATGAGTTCGATCTCTTCATCGTCCTTGAATAAACGCATCTCATGCAGAGGATGATCCAGCATAACCAATTCAGAAGGAGGCACTGCACCTTGCCTGGCTTTCGATCGAATCAGATTCAACCAGTGACGAACCTGCTGATCCAGTGTTTCATCCTGACCGATTGAGTAATAGATACGTGACTTACCGTCCAGAAGCTGCGGCACAACATCGTCCACCTCACCGATGGTATGCGCTTCATCTACCCCATAGTCACGAACGGCACCCTCAGGACCCGCTCTGTAACCATTCCAGATCTCCATCAGCCTATCCCGGTTACGGCAAAACAAAACAGTTTCACCCTTCTCCCGGCCGGGCAATAAAACCAAAACAGAGTCCGGCTCATTAAAGCCCGTCAGATAATAAAAATCGCTGTTCTGCCGGAACGGATACTCGGCATCATTATTCCGGGTAATCATCTGGGAGGATGGAATAATCGCAATACTGTCTGGTGCCATCTGCGACATCAGTTGATTACGACGCTGCTGTATTCGTTCCTGACTTATTTTCATCAGTGTAACCTGTCACTCTCTGGCTGGGCGGCAGCAAAAGCCTTCTCTTTTTCTTCTACCGCTTTATTACATTCAGTAAACAACATCAGGACCGCCACACGAACGTATTCCTGTACTTCCATAAGGTCATTTTCATGCTCATCTAAGTCTTCAAGCTCAGATGAAACTTGCGCAATTTGTCCAAGATCGTTCAATGTTTCCTTGGATTCCTCGGAAAGAGAAGCATCTGTATGTTTGCCGTAAAGCCCAAAGCCACTCAAAAAGCTCTGACACCATCGACCTAAACATTCCGCCCGCACAGAAATTTCATTCTCGTCATCCGGGAGTAACATTTCAAACTCTAGATCCACACTTTCAAGTGAACTACATGTGGCGTTGTAAAGATCAACCAAAGCCACTTTACTGCTTTCCTGCGTAATTGAATTGATATCCATCAGCTCGCAGGCTGTTTGTAATAATACGGCTGGCTGAAGCCTTGCACCTGCAGCCAAATGCCCTGCAATCAGCCCGTGCAATTCTGAAGGGGAAACTACTTTCACTCCTTCTTCAACAAAGATATTCGCCAGCAGATCAAAGGCTGGCAGGTCAGTAGGAATATTTTCTGATGACATGTAAAAGTCCAAATAAATACTTATGGTTTATCCTAGCATTTCATGCCACTTTGCGGCGAACAAATATGTGGGATCACTGCCAAACCTTATAAATTTTAACGTTACAAACAAAAAGCCACATTGACCCTTTCCAAGGGGCTGATTATAGTCCTGAAGTATCTCAAGACTCTGGAGCTTCATTTCTGCATGACTGAGCAATATTTTAACGCCCTGGAAGACAAAATTGATCTTATTCTGGAGCGCTGTTCCAAGCTGGAAGAAGAAAACCAGCAACTTCGTGAACGCGAGCGTCTTCTAAAAGAGGAAAGAGCCCAGCTGTCTAAAATTAACAAACAGACCCAAAATAAAATTGAGTCAATGATTGTGCGCCTCAAATCTCTGGAGCAGAACAAATGAGTCAGGAAGATGCTCAAGCAGTTACAGTTAAATTACTGGATAAAGAGTTCAGTTTTAACTGCCCTGCAGATTCAGAACATGAATTACGGTCTTCAGCGCAATTTCTGAATGAAAAAATGCTTGAGATCAGAAAATCTGGTCGCGTTCTTGGATTAGAGCGCATTGCAGTAATGGCCGCTCTAAACCTGGCTCATGACATTATTCAGATGAAAGAACAACATACTGAATCGATTGAAGATCGTTTACGCTACCTAGGCAACAAGATCGATCTGGCCATGACAGAAAAAGATCAAAACGACAAAGACCTTTAATATACTTGAAAAGTTTTCATGAGCTAAAAGAAATAATAAAAACAAAAAGTTATAAGACCCTCTAGCACAAAGTATTTAATTTTCAAGACCTGACACAAAACTAATTAAGCGTATAATGAAAAAACGCCCTGGGGTGTTCGGCCGCTGGTTAAGACCCTTGAGCCGATAACCACACTTTTGGAGGTTACTCGCAGACTCTGGTGTGCATGTCCGATTTATCGGGAAGCCTTATGAATCTCAGTAACCGCCTCCTTGAACCTTTGGGTTCAGGGCCATTACCGGCACCGGCACTCTGGGGACCTTTTATCCGGTTATGACAACCCGACAAGAACTTCGCAAACAACTTCGCGCCAAACGTCGTGCGCTTTCTACTGCTCAACAAACTCAGGCTGCATACAACCTGTTGCAGACCATTCGCAACCGTTTAGATTTCCGTCGCTCAAAACACATAGCCCTGTACTTAGCTAATGACGGCGAAATCAACCCTATGCCGATCATTGAATACTGCTGGAAAGTGGGCAAAAAAGTATATCTGCCCATTTTACACCCCGTATTGCATAACCGCTTATGGTTTGCACCATACACTTCATCCTCACCTATGATCCGAAATATCTACGGCATAAAGGAGCCCAAGCTTATTCCGTCGAAAAGACGCTCTGCCTGGACCTTAGATATGGTATTACTGCCCTTAGTTGGGTTTGACAAAAACGGAAACCGCATGGGCATGGGTGGAGGATATTATGACCGAACATTTAGCTTCAAAGGGTGCAACAAAGGATTGACCGGGCCGTCACTCGTTGGACTAGCGCACGAAATTCAGAGAGTAGAGAAGCTACCTGTCGAAAGCTGGGATATACCTTTGACAGCAATTATATCTGATCAACAATGCTACCCTGATAGGTAACAATTATCAGCTAGTAAAGACTTGATTCAACAGGGTAGCAAACTGGAAATCAGCATGAGAAACCCCGGTCATTACAGACCCGAGCACAAACACAATGACCAGCACTACAACCAGATCAGGACTTTTTTTCATTATTTTGACAACCTCAAACAAAGTAGCTGAAACAACTATCGCGCTATGAATACAGCTTCAACTAGCAGCGTAGTCTTTCATATTTCAGTATTATTGCAAGCCATATATACTAACTTTAGCCTTTATATCGGCTAGTTAGGCGTTTTTTTTAAGAAAAAAGTCAGAAATAGGCAATTACTTACTGATTTATCAACTTTTTTATAGCTGCGTCAGTAAAATCAGCACTAAAGGCATAGAGAGCATAGAGAGCAATGTCTGGCCGGTAATAATAGCGGCCATCATTGGCGCATTTCCTCCTAATTGCCTGGCCAGGATATAGGCGGAAGTTGCTGTAGGAAGAGCAGCATACAAGAGAATCAGCTGCGCACTTAAAACATCCAGATTCAGCACATGTGCAATCCCAACACTGGCCAGCGGCATCAGCAGCAATTTTATCACTGAAGAACCAATTAACTCTTTGCCACTATCCCGCAAAACTTTAAAGCTCAACCCCGCACCTACCGCTAATAGCCCAAGAGGTAGCGCCATTCGACTTAAGAGCTCAGCCACCGGCTCCACCAAAGATGGAAGACCCACACCTGTCTGATTTAAAATCAAACCCACTAAGCTACCTATAATCAAAGGGTTTTTTACAATCACCAGGATAGCATTCACTGCCCCACCAGCTTTGTGAGTGAAAATAGCAAATACAAGAACACAACACAGGTTTAGCAGTGGAATCATAATTGCCATGATCACGGCGGCAATGGCAACGCCCTGACTGCCAAATAAAGCCGCTGATGCTGCCAGACCTACATAAGTATTAAATCTAACTGAGCCTTGATAGACCGACGTGAAACCCGTAGCACTACCTGAAATTAAAGGCTTAAAGAGAAATGCCGCTACGCTACCGAAAGCAACCAGAGATACAACAGCGATTCCTATTATATCCAGCTCAACTGAAGACATATCTGCCATGCTGAGTTTATAGACGAGAAGAACTGGAAAAAGTACAAAGTAAGTCGCCTTTTCAGCCTGAACCCAAAAACTCTCTCCGGGAAAATCAACTCTACGCGCAATATACCCTAACAAAATCAAAGCAAATACGGGCCAGAGCGCGCTGATAATTTCAAACATAGTGTTATAGTAACCTTAATAAAATCAATAAAGCATGGAGTAGAGTGACTATGATGACATCTCTGGTCTTAACCGTCATCGGCCCAGATAAACCGGGATTGGTAGAGATGCTGGCCCAAACCATCAGTGATAATAAAGGCAACTGGCTTGAATCTGGCATGTCTCGTTTAGCTGGAAAGTTTGCTGGCATACTGATCGCAGAAGTGTCTGAAGAAAACTGCGAAACTCTGATTGGCGCATTGAGCAATCTGGAATCCCAAGGCTTAAAAATCATAGCTGAACGCTCAGATACAGCGGCCCCAGAAATCACATCCCAAAGTTTCACCCTTGAACTAGTAGGCCACGACAAGCCGGGTATCGTCAGAGATATATCCAGCGCTTTGGCGAAAAGACATATTAATGTTGAACGCCTAAATACTGAACTGGTTTCTGGCTCTATGTCTGCAGAACTTTTATTTAAAGCGGAAGCGGAATTATCTGCTACTGAAGATCTGGATTTAGATGAACTTCAGGAAGCACTCGAAGCAATTGCCAGCGATCTGATGGTAGACATAGCGCTTAATACATAAATAAAGAAACTTCTGCTTACTCAGTTCCAAAATTTTTAAAACTAAAGTTTTGGAAGATTTTCGGGTATTAATAATGAATATAGAGTCGCTTTTCTCACAGCTTAATAACGCTTTTCTGGTAATTACCCAGCACCCTACCGAGCATTTGTTCTTAAATGCTGCAGCCTGCAAATTACTGGCAATTGAGAATCACGACTTTTCTGACTCTGCTTTATGGCTACATCAGCTTTCCCCTTGTGTACAAAGCTCGCCATTACCTAAAGAGCATTACGTCTATTATAAGGGGCAAAATTACCGCCTGAGTTTCAGTGAGCTTAAGGATCATCAGTCCACTTACATCACCGTGCATTTCAGCGTTGACACCCCCTCTGAAGAGACATTACATAACTTTTTCGACCTCGTGGATAACTTAGGTGCTTATGTCTTCTGCAAGGACACTGACTTCAATTACACTTACGCTAACCAGCAGGTTTGTGAATTGTTCAACTGCTCTCCAGAGGAGATCATAGGGCATAACGATCTCAAATTTTTTGGCGACGATACCGGCAAAAAATTGATCGAAACATACGACAGACCGGTCATTGAAAAAGGCAAAACTCAGAGGAATGAGGAACGCCTTTTTGTTGAAAGCATCAATGAATACCGAACTTACCTTTCCGTAAAAAAGCCTCTGTTTGATCAAACAGGGAAGGTACGAGGGTTATTTGGTATATCCACAGATATCACTCAAGAAAAACAAACCCAAGCTAAATTAAGAGAAAGCGAGCTTCGCCTCAGAACCATTCTGGATAACGTCGGCGCTTACATTTATATCAAAGATAAAGACCGAAAATTCAAGTACATCAATAAAATGACTGAGGAGCTTTTCCAGAAAAAAAGCGAAGAGATTGTCGGACTGACAAACATTGAGCTTTTGGGGCCTGAACAAGGGGAAGAATTTGACCAGACGGATCGTAAAGTTTTTGCACTGGAAAAAAAGATCTCTTGCCTGGAAACGTTCAAAACAGAAGATAACATTTTGTATTACTGGTCTGTAAAAATCCCTCTGCAAAACAACCGTGGGGAAATTGATCATTACATCGGCATATCGACTGATATTACTGAGCAAAAACATCTGGAAAACCAAGTCCGCCGATCTCATCACGAGTTAGAACTCCGACTGGAAGAGATCAACAAACTCAAAGATAAATTACAGACACAAGCCACTCACGATTCTCTGACCGGCCTTTACAATCGCCGCTACCTTGAAGAGCACGCAGCGTTAAGCTTTCTGGACCCTGACCGTGGGCCAACCAGTATTTTGATGGTTGATATTGATAATTTTAAGTCGATAAATGACGTATATGGGCACAGTATCGGTGACAAAACCCTAGCATATCTCGCCAAAGTACTGAGAAGTGAATGTCGGAGCAATGACCTTGTTTGCCGCTATGGGGGAGACGAGTTTCTTCTCATTCTGCCGAACACACCTTTAACCTCTGCCCTGAAAAGAGCCGAATGGATGCGAAAAAACTATCAACTTCATATTGGGGAATCAATTCCAGAACTCTCTAAAAGCAGCATCTCAATTGGTATTGCTGTATCACCAGACAACGCAGATAGTTTTGAAAAGTTATACCAAGCCGCAGATAAAGCGCTCTATGCAGCGAAAGAGAAAGGTAGAAACTGCTGTTTTACAGCCTCTGACCTGATATAAAAAATGCGCCCTAAGGCGCATTTTTTATATCAATGAATGAACGAGTTATTATCCGCGATCATTCAGCTTTGCCTGCCCGCGTTTAACCGCCGCACGTACCTGATCAGGCGCTGTACCACCAATATGATCACGTGCCGCTACAGAACCCTCAAGCGTCAGCACTTCGAACACATCCTTCTCGATGGTATCTGAGAACTGAGCCAGCTCCTCCAAGGTCATCTCACCCAGATCTTTACTCTCAGCAATGCCGTAAGCAACGGACTTACCCACCACTTCGTGAGCATCACGGAACGGCATACCCTTACGAACCAGATAATCAGCTAAGTCTGTCGCTGTAGAGAAGCCACGTAATGCCGCAGCACGCATGCTATCTTTCTTAGACTCCAGAGCTGGTACCATGTCAGCAAAAGCTCGCAAACAACCTTTCACTGTGTCAATGGCATCAAATAATGGCTCTTTATCTTCCTGATTATCTTTATTGTAAGCCAAAGGCTGTGACTTCATTAGAGTCAGCAGGCTCATCAAATGGCCATAAACTCGACCCGATTTACCACGTACTAACTCTGGAACATCCGGGTTTTTCTTCTGCGGCATGATCGAAGAACCTGTGCAGAAACGATCCGGAAGATTGATAAAATCAAATTGGGCAGAGGTCCATAGAACCAATTCCTCTGACATACGCGTCATATGCATTAAGAGGATACTGGAAGCTGCACAAAACTCGATCGCAAAGTCTCGATCAGAAACCGCATCCAAAGAATTTTCTGCCGGAGCATCAAATTCCAGCAACTCACAAGTCAAATCGCGCTGAATAGGATACGTTGTTCCCGCCAAAGCTGCCGCACCTAATGGCATCACGTTGGCTCGCTCACGACAATCAACAAAACGGCCATAATCACGGTGCAACATTTCAAACCACGCCAGAAGATGATGACCAAAAGTCACTGGCTGAGCAGTTTGAAGATGAGTAAAGCCAGGCATAATCGTATCAGCTTCACGTTCTGCCAGTCCCAACAAGCCCTGCTGAAGACGTGTAATTTCTTCCAGGATCAGATCAATCTCATCCCTAAGGTATAAACGAATATCGGTTGCCACCTGGTCATTACGAGAACGACCGGTATGCAGTTTTTTACCCGTAATACCAATTTTCTTCGTCAACGCAGCCTCGATGTTCATATGCACATCTTCCAGCTCAATCGACCATTCAAATTCACCGCGCTCAATCTCTACACGAATTTCACCCAGTCCTCGAATGATGTCATCACGCTCATCTTCTGTGAGCACGCCCGCTTGTGTCAGCATTTTTGCATGCGCAATAGAACCACGAATATCCTGCAGATACATGCGCTGATCAAACTCCACTGACGCTGTGAAACGGGCAACGAATGCGTCGGTTGGTTCATTAAAACGACCACCCCACTGCTGGTTGGTTTTATCACTCATGGCAAACCTCTATCACTGGTATTTCTATGGCCCCAAAGGGCAGAACTTAATTTGCGCGGGATTATATCACGACCTTTGACTTAACGTGGCTATATCAGCCTTATCAATCTGTTACAATCGGCAACTTATTCCATCGTTGCTGTTTAGAGACCGTTTTTATGAGCAGAACCATCCGTATCGCCACCCGAAAAAGCCCTCTCGCCTTGTGGCAAGCCGAATTTGTTAAAGCTGAACTGGAAAGGCATCACGCCGGTATACAGGTTGAGTTGATGGGCATGACCTCAAAAGGCGATAAGATTCTGGATGCTCCCTTGGCGAAAGTTGGAGGCAAGGGTCTGTTTGTTAAGGAATTAGAAGAAGCAATGCTCGCGGGCGAAGCCGATATCGCCGTACACTCAATGAAAGATGTACCGATGGAGTTTCCGGAAGGGCTCGGTCTTGCAGTCATCTGTGCAAGAGAAAAACCCACAGATGCGTTTGTCTCAAATACATACACCAACATCGATGAATTACCCGAAGGAGCTGTAGTCGGAACATCGTCCCTACGGCGTGAAGCACAGATCCGCGAACATCGCCCAGACCTGCAAATTAAATGGTTGCGCGGAAATGTAAATACCCGCCTGCGAAAGCTTGATGATGGTGAATACGATGCAATCATCCTTGCATCTGCAGGCCTGATTCGCCTAAAAATGGAAGACCGCATCAAATCTGAAATTTCTGTTGAGTTCAGCCTTCCTGCAGGTGGACAAGGCGCTGTAGGCATTGAGTGCCGCACCAATGATGCAGACTTACTTGATCTGCTTAAACCATTGCATCACCAGGAAACGGCCTGGAGAGTAACCGCCGAACGCGCTATGAACCGTCGCCTCGAAGGTGGCTGCCAAGTCCCTATCGCTTGCTATGCAACGCTTAATGATGACAACAGTGAAATTTATCTGCGAGGCTTAGTTGCCAAGCCAGATGGCTCTCTCATTTTACGAGATGAAGAAACAGGTCAGCCTTCAGATGCAGAAAAAATTGGTATCATTCTGGCTGATCGCCTAAGTGCTGCCGGTGCTAAAGAGATTCTTGAGGAAGTCTATAACAAATCTGATGCCTGAGAACCTGAACAACTGCCGGGTAATCGTTACCCGGCCAGAACACCAATCTCAAAACCTGATAAATTTGCTCCAGGCTCAGGGAGCCGAGGCTGTGCAGTTCCCCCTGTTACAGATATCTGCAATTGAAGAATCATCTTCTGAGTTCCAACGACTTAAGCAAAAAATTCTCGATCTTGATCTCTTCCAACATGTTATTTTTATTAGCCCTAACGCCGCCTCTTTCGGTTACGACTGGATAGATCATTACTGGCCGCAGCTGCCTATTGGAATCCAGTGGTTTGCGATTGGAAAAAAAACTGCCGAAACCCTAAGCAACTATGGTATAGATGCCTATCACAGCCCTTTGGGTTACGATTCAGAAGCATTGCTATTGTGCCCCGCCCTAAAAAAAATTAGTGGTGAAAAAGTTCTGATCATGCGAGGGCAAGGAGGCAGAGAAACGTTAGCAAACGAACTACGTGCAAGGGGCGCCGAGGTTAGCTATGCTGAACTCTATATTCGTAGCTGCCCGGAGTATGACAACACAACAATTGTTCAGACACTTGATCCAGCGCCTGATTGCATTTTATTCAGTAGTGGCGCAGGACTGGAAAACCTTGTGAGTCTGATCAACAGAACAACACTAAGCATAGATTCAATTAAAAATAGCCATATTATTGTGCCAAGTGACCGTATAAACGCTGCAGCACGCGCAGCCGGTTTTAAAAGGATAACCACCGCCTCAGGCCCTGATGACCAAGCAATGCTTCAGGCCCTGATGCCGTAAATCACTTTTGTGGAAAGCTACAAATGAGCGATAAAAAAGATCAATCACAGGAAGATGCAGGCAAAGAATCAGAGGTAATTGATTCTACTGCCGTAGAGGTTAACAGCGATAAAGACCGTACTGACACCGGTATAGTTGAGAAGTCAGAAGATGAGATAAAGGCTGATGCTGAAAACCAAACGCCCGAAGAAGCCCCATCCGATCCGGGCATATCGTCAAGCGCTGAAACCGCAGAACAAGAACCTGAAACCATAAAGCCTAACAGTGATAAAAAGGTATCAACCTGGCCCGGTAAGCTTGCATTGCTGCTTTCCCTAATCGCACTGGGTGCATCAGGGTACCTTTACTGGCTATCCCTTCAACAGGGCAATAGCGTAACCCTGAACAATGAAAAGCTGGAATCTCAGGTATCCAACACTCTGAGTACGGCCCGAACCTCTCTGGATCAGTCGATTGCAACCATGAACCAGAAGCTTGGTCAGCTTCAGGCACAAAGCAATCAGGAAAAGCAGAATATTGATGAGCTGCAATCCAGACTCACCAAAAGCATCCAGCAAGTAACAGCCAACCAGCAAACAACTCGGAAAGACTGGCTGCTGGCTGAAGTTGAATATCTGCTCCGCCTCGCTAACCAACGTGTACTGATGGAAAACACCAAAGATGGCGCTTTAGCCTTACTGAAATCGGCAGATAAGATTCTGCAGGAAACGGATGATGTTTCTATCTATGAAGTAAGAAAAGCGCTGGCTGAGGATATAGCAGCACTTGATGCCGTTCCTTCGGTTGATACTGAAGGCGTTTTCCTGAAACTAGGCGCCCTTAATGGTCAAGTTAAAAACCTACGCTTAATTCCGATTTCTGAGCACAAGAAACTACCGCAACTAATTGAAGAAGTGGCCCCAGAAATGGTTTCTGAATCCTGGAGTCGTGATATTAAACAATCCTTGAGCAGTGCAGCCGATAAGTTAGGTAAATTGGTTGTAATACGGCATCGCGACGAGCCAATTGAACCACTGCTTTCCCCTGAGCAGACATACTATCTTCAGCAGAATCTCCACCTGATGCTGGAGCAGGCACAGCTCGCCTTACTGCAACGTAAACAAGCATCCTATGATGCCAGCCTGGGGAAAGCACAAGCCTGGATAAGCACCTACTTCGAACAGCAAGATGCGACAACTCAAAGTCTACTTAAAGGCATCAGCGAATTGAAGTCCGTGCAAGTCAGTGCAGAGATGCCAGATATCAGCGGTTCCCTAAGAACGTTGAAAGACTATTTCTCACATATGACTAAAATTAAGGAACAAGGAGCATCCTGATGAAAAAGCTGTTCCTTTTACTGCTGATTATTCTCGCAGCTGGCGCATGGCTGGGTGAAAAGATGATCAAAGATTCAGGTTATGTCCTGATTGCTTATGATCAAACCACAGTCGAAACCAGCCTATGGGTATTATTAGTATTCTGCGTTATCAGCTTTATTGCCTTACATTGGATCGTCAACCTGATTACACATACCAGGCTCCCCACAGCTAAAATTCATGCCTGGAAAGAACATCGTAATCAGCGCATCAGTCGCCGAAAAACCCTTAAAGGCTTAACTCTTCTATCTGAAGGTAACTGGGCTCAAGCACAGAAACAGCTTGCCCAAGCAGCTGAGAAGTCAGATCTACCTTTGATCAACTACCTCTCAGCAGCCCGAGCCGCGCATGAACAGAATAATGATCGCGCAACAGACGAACTGCTGCAAAAGGCGCGAACAAGCACACCCGAAGCAGAAGTAACGGTTGCTATTACCCAGGCGGAGATTCAGCTTTCTAGAGGGCAACTGGAACCCTGCCTTGCCACTCTTTTGAGGTTGCGCTCTCTAGCCCCGAAAAACAGCTATGTTATGAAGCTGCTAAAGGATGTCTACCTGCGCCTAAACGACTGGCATGCTCTATCCAAGCTCATTCCAGTCCTTCGCAGCCATCAGGCACTAAAAGAAGATGAACTGAAAGATTTAAGCCACCAGTGTTATAGCCACATTCTTAAGGAAAGCATTTCCAAATTGCCGGTAGAAACAAGCGATGAAGAGCGCTTACGCGCCTTAGGCAAAGCCTGGCATGAACTACCATCGGATCGTTTATTAGAAGGTGAACTCGTTCAGCAGTACACTGAACTTCTGGTCTCTCTAGGCGCCGAAAGTCGTGCAGAACAGAATCTGCGTGACCTCATTAAGAAAAACTGGGATGAGAAACTGGTTAACCTTTACGGTCGTGTTACTGGTGACAATGCCAAGAAACAGCTTGATCAGGCCAGAGGCTGGGCTAAGAAACATTCAGAAAGCCCGGCATTGCAACTTACACTTGGGCGTCTTTCAATGCGCAACCAGCATTGGGGGCAAGCAGTGAAATACTTTGAACAGAGTATGGAATTAGAACCTTGCGCCGAAGCCCTGGGTGAATTAAGTCGTTTGCTCCGCCACTTAGGCGAGACCGAGCATGCTCAAGCTTTACTTCAAAACAATCTCAATTTGGTTGCAGCCGGCCTCCCCGAGCTACCCATGCCTGAAGAGACCAAAACAAGCCCGTAAATCTGACCTGATTTTTACAAAAAGGGTGCAAATTGCACCCTTTTTTACGCCTGGTCCCACAACATTTATATTTGAACTTTCATTCAGTAACCAGGGTCACTAGTTTACGAGTGCACTATAAACAAGCCAAATAATAGGGCTGTACCAGCGTCTGAGCACCTGAATTTGGCAAGGAGCTGAATCATGAAAGCCTCACTCATTGCTTCATTTATTTTATCTTTATTAATACCTCTTCAGGCCAACTCTGAAACAATGGCTTTTGGAGACAAAGAATCTGTTACTTATGCGCAACATCTCTGGGCATTTATGGAACGCAAACACCTGGTTGGCGTGAACCCCATCATCACCAGGCCCTATAAAGGGATGCCTCCTCACGGCATGATTCTAGAGTTATTGGAAGTTCCTGTGACCTTCAAAGGCTCCACAGGCAATCTTATAGTTAAACGCAATTACGGTGGAAATGGCCTTTCCATTGATGATGTGATTAACGACCCAGAGAAATATTTGAAAGCCGTCACAATTATGTTCAAACGTGATGACAATTATGACCCTGAAAACAAAAACTGGTTCTACGTTAAGTATGACGCCAACGGGGATATATTAAGCAATCCCAAAGGGATGTTACTGACAGGTCGTGTCGCGAAGGGGATGCCAACTGGATGTATTGCATGCCACGCTGCTGCAGAAGGGGGCGACTTCGTATTTAATCATAATAGATACAAATAAAACTCATAACACTCAGGGGCCGATCCTACAGCCTTTAATGCCTGATCGGCCCATTGCAGCCTCTCTCTAGCAAATTTTACAATGCCTTGGCTAATTTTGACGACGCACGCCCATTAATTTTTGCACTCGTAGAATGGAGATAAATGGCAAATGCTTAGATTTTTAAGTAGTTGTTAAGTCAAAAGATCAGAGAGCACTTGTAGAGGGCTAACCCCTCTACAAATCACAAGAGGAATTACTTTGTTCGTGGAGCGTATGCAAACACATCAGAGTGCATTTTATCTTCACTAAACCCTCTTCCTTCACATGCATCAAGCAAGGCATAGACCATAGCAGGTGAGCCGCTGGTGAAAATTTCCACATTCTCAAAGCTATCAAAATCTTCCAGAACAGCTTCAGGTAGAAGCCCCGTGCGTCCATCCCAACCAGGGCTTTTCTCAGGCTCACTAACAATAGGCTCAAAATGAACATTTGGGTGTTCTGTGGCCCATTGCATCGGTAGTTTTTCCAGATACATATCTTCTTCTACTCTGGCACCCCAGTAGATATAAATCTGATTGTTAAATTGATTCGCCAACAGATGTTCAACCACACTTTTAACCTGAGCAAATCCAGTGCTGGCTGCCGCCATAATTAAACGCGTTTCAGGAGTAATTGTATGAGCCTGAAGGAAGCAATCCCCTTTCGGGATCTCAACCTCAACCTGCTTATGACCCTGAAGGTGGGTAACAATCGCTTCTGACATTTCACTGTCTGGAATATGGCGGATATGCAATTCAAGATCCCGCCCCTGATCTGGAGCAGAACCAATAGAAAAAGATGCCTGTTTACCTTCGGGCAAAATAATATCCAAATACTGCCCAGCATAGAATTCTGCTGACAGTGATGCCGTTGCAGGCATTTTCAAACGAACGCGATAGACATCACTGTTCAATTTTTCGATCGCGGTAATATCACAAAGGAGTTTTTTCACAGATAATTCCCCAGGGCATTTCAACCCCTCAATCTTCACCCTAACATTCGATAACGGCGCACATGTACAAGCCAGTACGGTTACCCCATCGCATTTTTGTTCTAAATTTATATGCTTTTCGGGATAACGCTGCTGAATTTCACCCTCAAGCAGCTGCACTTCACATATTTCGCATACACCATTACGACAACTAAACTTTAACTTGTAGCCCAGACGCTGCAACGTCTCCAGCAGCGTTTCACCTGCAAGACCTTCAATAGTCTGGCCTATGTTAACAAGCTCAATCTGGTTCAATCCAGAATACCTAAGTCACCCCAGATATCATCAACCTTCCTTTGGACCTCAGGCTCCATCTCAATAGGTACACCCCACTCCCGGTCCGTTTCACCTTCCCATTTATTGGTCGCATCCAGACCCATTTTGGAGCCCAGGCCTGAAACAGGAGAGGCAAAATCGAGATAATCAATCGGAGTGTTATCAATCATTACCGTATCCCGCTGTGGATCCATACGCGTAGTAATGGCCCAGATCACGTCATTCCAGTCACGCGCATTAACATCATCATCACAAACAATGACAAATTTAGTGTACATAAACTGACGCAGGAAGGACCAAACCCCGAGCATGATTCTTTTAGCATGACCAGGATACTGCTTCTTCATGGTCACAACAGCCATGCGGTATGAACAACCTTCTGGAGGCAGATAGAAATCTACAATCTCGGGAAATTGCTTCTGCAAAATGGGGACAAAAACCTCATTTAAAGCCACCCCAAGAATTGCAGGCTCATCCGGTGGCCGCCCGGTATACGTACTGTGATAGATAGGATTACTACGGTGAGTAACTCTCTCTACGGTAAAAACCGGGAAGCTATCAACTTCGTTATAGTAGCCAGTGTGGTCTCCAAACGGACCCTCATCTGCCATTTCATCCGGATCGATATAGCCTTCAAGGATAAATTCAGCACTCGCTGGCACCTGAAGGTCACTGCCAATACATTGAGTAACTTCTGTCTTACTGCCGCGCAGTAAACCTGCAAAACCATACTCGGACAAAGTATCCGGTACAGGAGTCACTGCACCCAGAATTGTTGCCGGATCAGCCCCAAGAGCAACGGCAACCGGAAATTTTTCACCCGGATGTTGCTCTTTCCACTCCCTAAAATCCAATGCTCCGCCTCGATGCGCCAACCAACGCATAATCAGTTTATTGCGACCGATCAGCTGTTGCCGGTAGATGCCCAAATTCTGACGTTCTTTATTAGGTCCGCGAGTAATAACCAAAGGCCAGGTCACTAATGGCCCAGCATCACCGGGCCAACAGGTTTGGATAGGCAACTTATGGAGGTCAACCTGATCGCCTTCTATAACATGTTTCTGGCAATCCGCACCCTTCACAACCTTAGGGCCCATATTCAGGACTTGCTTGAAAACCGGCAACTTATCCCAGGCATCTTTCATCCCTTTGGGTGGTTCAGGTTCTTTCAGCTGCGATAGTAAAGTTCCAACATCGCGCAATGCTTCAACAGACTCTTCCCCCATCCCCATGGCTACACGCTCAGGCGTACCAAACAGATTAGTCAGAACCGGATAATCATAACCTTTAGGATTTTCGAATAGCAGAGCAGGACCACCCGCTTTCAATGTACGGTCGCTTATCTCAGTCATTTCGAGGTAAGGATCGATCTCTTGCTTGATACGCTTCAACTGTCCACGCTCTTCGAGCATATATATGAAATCGCGTAGATCTTTATATTTGGGTGCCGCCATTTAACTAACCACCTATCCAAAACAAAAAAGGGCAAGCATAAGCTCACCCTTTCTAACCCAAACCAGATTACTTCCTTTTCATTGAAAGGAAGAATTCGTCGTTGGTTTTGAAGTCTTTCAGCTTATCAATAACAAATTCTGTCGCAGCTGTATCTTCCATTGAATCAAGCAGTTTACGTAGAATCCACATACGCTGCAGCTCATCTTCCGAAGTCAACAAATCTTCACGACGTGTACCTGAACGGCGAATATTGATAGCCGGGAATACGCGTTTCTCAGCAACTTTACGATCCAGATGAACTTCTGAGTTACCTGTACCTTTAAATTCTTCAAAGATAACCTCATCCATCTTAGAGCCAGTATCTACCAACGCTGTAGCAATGATTGTCAGGCTGCCGCCCTCTTCAATATTACGTGCAGCACCGAAGAAGCGCTTTGGACGTTCCAGAGCATGGGCATCCACACCACCGGTCAGAACTTTACCAGATGAAGGAATAACAGTGTTGTATGCACGTGCCAGACGGGTAATAGAATCCAAAAGGATTACCACATCTTTCTTATGTTCAGTCAGACGCTTCGCTTTTTCCAGAACCATCTCAGCCACTTGAACGTGACGTGATGGTGGCTCATCAAACGTTGAGGCAACCACCTCACCGCGAACCGTACGCTGCATCTCAGTTACTTCCTCTGGACGTTCGTCGATCAGCAGAACGATGAGGTAAGTCTCAGGGTTGTTACGTGTAATACTGTTTGCGATGTTCTGCAGCATCAACGTTTTACCCGCTTTCGGCGGAGATACGATCAATGCACGCTGGCCTTTACCCATTGGGCAAACCAGATCAATAACACGGGCTGTCAGATCTTCTGTACTGCCGTTGCCCAACTCCATACGCAAGCGATCTTGCGCAAATAGTGGCGTAAGGTTTTCGAACAGAATTTTATTTTTCGCATTTTCAGGCTTGTCGTAGTTAATCTCAGCAACTTTCAACAATGCGAAATAACGTTCCCCATCCTTTGGTGGACGGATCTTACCTTCAATCGTATCACCTGTTCTCAGGTTGAAACGTCGAATCTGGCTGGGTGAAACGTAGATATCATCAGGTCCTGCCAGGTAAGATGAATCAGCAGATCGCAGGAAGCCAAAGCCATCCTGCAGAATTTCTAATACACCATTGCCATAGATATCTTCACCGCTTTTAGCGTGACGTTTCAGGATGGCGAAAATTACATCTTGCTTACGAGAACGGGCAAGGTTGTCCATTCCCATTTCTTTAGCGATGTCTAAGAGCTCAGGAACACTTTTCTTTTTTAATTCGGTAAGATTCATATTTTTGAAGGAAACAAGCACAAGGCTAATTTATATATTTGGATGGAATTAAGGGAGATCTTCGAAAAACGACCTAAATACCGAACGCTAGAAAATGAAAGGGTACAGCATCGGGGGAAGGCCAATATGTGGACACTATAAAAGGAAGATTACGGCGTGTCTATAGCCAAACAACAAGAAAGTGCGATGTTTAATCAAACACCACACTTTCTGGTAGCCTAAATTACAGGTTCGCTTCAATAAATGCAGCTAACTGGGATTTAGACAACGCACCAACTTTGGTTGCTTCAACGTTTCCGCCTTTAAAAAGCATCAGCGTTGGAATACCACGAATACCAAATTTTGGCGGTGTTTCGTTGTTTTCGTCGATGTTCAGCTTACAAATTTTCAGCTGGCCATCATACTCTTTAGCAATTTCTTCAAGTACTGGGGCAATCATTTTACAAGGACCACACCACTCAGCCCAGTAATCAACCAGAACTGCACTTTCAGCTTTAAGTACTTCTTCTTCAAAAGAAGCATCTGTGACATTTACAATGTTTTCGCTCATGGGGACTATTCTCCACTGCACCCATTATTTTCATCAAGCGTCCGATAATAACACCCTATACTGCTATTGTGTAACTGCTGACACATAATCCAACCGCATGAAGGTGAAATAATTCGCTATATACTTAAGCGATACGAAAATATCATCCAATTGAGCCTTTCTTACCCTATAAACCAACTGCATAGAATCAACAGTTTTGGTAATCTAGCCACCAATTTTGACGAAGGCCGTACATATTCAGAGGTTTATTCAGCATGACTGAGCAGGAAATTGCTAACGAAAACAACGAAGCACAACTGCTTGCTGCCATTGATTTAGGGTCAAACAGTTTTCACATAGTCGTCGCTCAGTTTGATCAGGGCGAGCTTCGCACTGTTGATGTCATGTCCGATAAAGTTCAACTCGCAGCTGGCGTTAATGAGAAACGCATGTTGACTGACGAGGCAAAACAAAGAGGCTTAGATTGTTTAAGTCGCTTTGCTCAACGCATTAAAGACCTTCCCAGAGATGATGTTCGTGTTGTAGGTACCAACGCTCTACGTGAAGCAAAAAACAGCGCTGAGTTCATTGAGGAAGCTGAAAGTATTTTAGGCACCTCACTTGAAATCATTGCGGGTCGCGAAGAAGCCCGTCTTATCTACCTCGGTGTTGCTCACACCTTGGCGGACGATCAAGGCTCACGCTTGGTCATCGATATAGGCGGAGGCAGTACTGAATTCATAATCGGTGAACGTTTCGAACCCCGAGTGATGGAAAGCCTCCATATGGGCTGCGTTAGCTATACTAAACGCTTTTTTGCTGATGGAACCATCACACCAAAGAGCTTTAAACGCGCCCAGACAGCTGCACTGCAAGAGCTACAGGCAATTAAATTCCATTATAAGGATATTGGCTGGGATAGTGCGGTTGGGGCTTCAGGTACGATCAAGGCCGTCCGCAATGCATGCATCAGCAGCGGTTTCAGTAAAGACCGCATCACTAAAGAAGCCCTTCATCAATTGCGAGATAAAGTTCTCTCATACGAGCACTTTGAAGACATTGAAATTGAAGATATAAAACCAGAACGAAAACAGGTTCTTGTTGCCGGAATAGCTGTTCTCTGTGCCGTTTTTGAAGCACTCGACATAGAGGAAATGAGCTTTTCCGAAGGCGCTCTCCGTGAAGGCGTTCTCTACGATATGGCAGGGCGCCTGCGTCATGAAGATGTTCGCGACAGAACAATTACTGCCATGATGCAACGCTACCATGTAGATCAAGAACAAGCCGACCGAGTAGAGCACACAGCTCTTCTGGCCTGGGCACAGCTGAAAGAAAGCTGGGAGCTATCTCCTATGCATTACGACATGCTGAGTTGGGCAGCTCGCACCCACGAAATAGGTTTAACAATAGCACACAGCCAGTTCCATAAGCACAGCGCTTACATGCTGACCCATTCGGATCTTCCAGGTTTCACTAGACGTGAGCAACTGCAACTTGCAACTCTGGTGCGAGGACACCGCCGAAAATTTCCTAAAGATGAATTCAAGAAGCTCCCTAAACGCTTGCAAGAACCTTATCGCAGACTTTGCATCCTGTTACGCCTCGCGGTCGTTTTGCATCGCAGCCGCTCTAAAGACAGATTACCAGCCGTTACTTTCACGACTGAAAACAAGAAACTCATGGTGGAATTTCCAGACGGCTGGCTGGATCACCATCCACTGACACTGGCAGATCTAGAGCAGGAAGCTGATTACTTGAACTCAGCAGATTATAAGCTGCGCTTTAAATAGAAATGCCTTCAATATTTCTCGAAGGCCAAAAATCTATTACACCATCGCGATGAACGGTAAAAATCGTTGATATTGAAATTTACCGTACCGCAACTTTATTGGATCAGCCTATGGAAAGCCCTTCAATGTAATCGAAATCACACCCAACCCTTAACCTCATTTCACTCTGTACAAAAGGGCATATATCACAGGCACAATTCCCAGAGTCAGAAACGTTGAAACCAACAACCCCCCCATAATCGCCACTGCCATCGGTTCCCACATTTCCCCGCCACCAAGATAAAGAGGAACCAGACCCAGAACAGTGGTTGCAGTAGTGAGCAATATTGGCCTGGCTCGTTGCTGAGCGGCCGATATAATCGCTTCGAGATGAGGCAACCCCGATTCAAGCTCAATATTTATCCTCTCTAGCAATACAATTGCATTATTAATCACGATTCCCGCCAGTGAAATAATCCCCAGAAATGTCATAAAACCAAAGAATGAATTTGCTATCAGCAACCCCAGTGCCACACCAATCAGTCCCAGAGGGATTGTAATCAGTATGATCACGGCTTTTCGTAATGAATTGAATTGAGCGACTAACAGAATGAGAATTATAAAACCGGCTATGGGCAATTTCTCAACTATAGATGCATTCGATTTACCTGAAGTTTCCTGCTCTCCACCAAACTCATAACTGACTGAGTTACCCCAGTTAGCTTCCTGAGACTGCAACCAGGGTTTTAACTCAGTAAACATGTCAGCAGCTGTTACGCCAGACTGAAGTTGAGCGCCTACAGAAATCGTTCGTAATCCGTCACGGCGAATGACCTTCGAAAGATCCCATACAACATGGATATCAGCTACCTGAGTCAGTGGCAAAGACTGACCTGAAGATTGAACGTAGACCGATAATCCTTCTAATTTAGTAATATCTCTCTGAGTTGCCACTCCTGAACGGAGCAAAACTGGAATGACATCCTCCCCTTCACGGTATTCGGTCAATTGCATACCTTCCAGACCTGTCTGCAGTGAAACAGCAATATCCTGACTGGTAACACCAGCGCTTAAAGCTCTCGCCTGATTGATCTGAATATTTAATTTTTTAATACGCTGTCCCCAGTCATCATTAATGTTTGTTAATCCCGTCATTGACGACATTTTTTGCTTTAACGTATTCATCGCAGCAAACAACATTTCAGAGTTTTTACCAGACAGCCTCACTTCCACTGGATTATCAATGGCTGGACCATTTTCAATGAGCCTCGTTTTTAGATCCAGATCAGGATGGCGATCAAGAGAGTATCTCTTTAACGAATCCATGATAGGGACAATCTGAGAAAGTGAATGAACATTAACAACCATTAATGCATAACCAGGGTTTGATGGTTTCGGGTTGTGGGCAAGAATAAATCTGGGACCTGCATTACCGATATAACTCACCCAATTTTTGACCCCTTCACCTGACTGCGCTCCATCACGCCAATGGGTATCCAAGTAGGTTTCGATATCACTGACAACGCGAGTGGTTTTTTCAATACTTGTGCCTGTAGGCAATTCCATCTCAACTTTGAAATACGCGCGATCAGAAGGAGGGAAAAAGACTTTTGGCAAATAACCAAAAGCATTGATTGATAGGGCAAAGACTATAGCCGTTGCAGCCAGCGTTATCGCTCTGTGGCGCAGCATCCATAACAACACATTCCGATACCCCCGATAGAAACGGTTTTCAAATGACTCTTCTCGTAGATCTACTTTAAGGAAGTAGACACACAGCATCGGTATGAGGGTTAGGGATATCACCCAGGAACAGAGCAGCGTAATCGTCACGACCTTAAATAAAGAGGCGGTAAACTCTCCAACACTAGACTCCGCCAGATAGATCGGAAGAAAAGCTGCCGCTGTCGTCAGTGATGCGGTTAACAGAGGAATCCTGAGTTCACCTGCGGAATCAACGGCTGCTTCCAGCGAAGATTTACCCTTTTGCATCTGCACCATGATGCTTTCACTCATAACGATGCCATTATCTACCAGCATTCCCAGGGCAATGATCAATGCCGCCAGTGAAATCTGATCCAGCCCTATATCCAACCCATTCATGACAATAAAGGCTGTTAACATCGCCAGTGGTATCAATGTTGCGACTACCAACCCAGTACGCAATCCCAGACTTATCAACATCACTGCGGTAACTACAACAATTGCCTGAATCAAATTGCCGACAAAATCTTTTACTTTTCGGTCCACTTCGTCAGGTGAGAAATTTATTTTCTCAAACTCCACCCCCCAGGGATAATCCTGATTTAAACGCTGAATTGCCTCTTCAACCTGTTCTCCCAGCTCAATATTATTCCCCCCTTCGCGCATAGATATCGCCAATGCCAAAGCCCGCTCCCCTGAGCTGTACACGAGAGACGAAGGAGGATCGACATAATCTCGATATATGCTGGCAATATCTTTGAGATAAAAAATTCTCGACGAGTTGGGCAATCTGATAACGGTATTTTCGATATCCGCAATTGACTCAAAATTACCACTAGGCTCCAGTGATATACGCTCATCACCTAGAACAAACGAACCACCTGATATAACAATATTCCGTGCGGATAACAGCTGTGATAACTGATTTGGCGAAAGTCCCAACTCTGCCAAACGGGCATTATCGTACTCAACAAATATGCGCTCATCCTGAGCCCCATAGATCTCAACTTTTGCAGCATCTGGCAAACGCTGTAGCTCATCCTGAACATCTTCAGCTATGCCGTTGATCTCAGCATAACTGAACCCTTCGCCACTAAGGGACAGTACCACTCCAAACACATCGCCAAACTCATCATTGACGAATGGGCCTCTGACTCCTTCAGGCATTTCCCCGGCTACATCATCTATTTTGCGGCGCAATTTATCCCATATCGGCCGCATATCTTTATAACTCTCACGGATGTTAACCAGTGTGATTGAAATACCGGTTCTGGATTCTGTTTTGACAAAATCCAGTTCCGGGATCTCTTTGACCACATCTTCGAGTCGGCTGGAAACCAGTTGCTCTACCCGCTCGGGACTGGCCCCAGGAAAATAAGTTATCACCTGAGCGGTTCGCATCACGAACCCAGGATCATAGGCTCTGGGCATTGATATAAAAGTGGAAATTCCAACCACCAGAATCACCAGCAACACCATAAAACTTGTGCGGTTATTTTCTATTGCAAGCCGGGTCACATTCAAAGTGAACCCTCCTTATTAAGGCGAACCTCCAAGCCGGGATACATCTTACTCATACCCGCAACTATCAAATTATCACCAGCCTGAACTCCAGAAAAAACCTCTATTCCCTGCTGAGTAAGCTTGCCGGTTTTAACATTGCGCCTTTCTACGGCGGCCAAGCCTTTTCTGGATGGAATTGCAAGATACACATATTTCCCTTTCTCATCCCCCAGTACGGCATGGGCAGGCAAATAAAATGAGCTATGTTCAAGATTTTCATCAATCACCCTCCTTCCGCGTACCGTCACTGACATGCCCGGCAAGATATTAAACCCTTCCACAGCATCCATACTCAAAGTGACCTGATAAGTGTTCGTGGTTTCATCAGCCTGAGTCGATATTTCGAGGGGTTTTAACGAAAAAGCTTTTCCAGGAATTGCATCAAAGTATGCATTGATCTCCGGTTGTGCTTCTTCGCGCATCTTTATCATCAGACTGGAAGGCAAGTTTACTTTTATAGTCAGTGATGAAGTATCCTGAAGCAGAAGAATGGATTGCATCCCAGAAATTTCTTCATAATTTTCTACGTATCGTTTCGCGACTCGCCCGCTAAAAGGGGCCTTTAAAGATGCATACCCAAGCGTTTGTCTGGCAATTGCCAGATTGGCTTGAGCTGTACTGTTCTGCGCTTGGAGCTTATTGTAATCTGAACGTGATATAGCCCCTTTTTCAACCAGTTTACTGGCTCTAAGATAGTCTGCATGAACTTGTGCGTATTCGGCCTTACGGCTTTCCACTTGAATACGGTAATCCCTATCGTCCAACTGCGCCAAAAGCTGATCTTTAAGAACGATATCTCCCTCTTTTACATGCAACTTTTCAAGCTTTCCTGATACCTGAAATGCTAACTCAGCTTTTTGCACGGCATCAACTACACCCGGAAATTCCTTGTACATATAGCGAGAAGGCTCAGAAACCTTCAACACTTTAACAAACCGCAATTGCGACTCTTCTGTTGTACTCTCTTCAGAAGGAGTACAGGCTGATAAAGAGAACATCACAATCAAAGCACATAAAACCCGAACCATACGAGTTAAAAAGTAACGACTCAGAAGGTAATAGGGATGAACTGATTTTCTAGTCATTAGAATGACGTCCATATATGTTGGTTAAGTTATGGTAAAAGTTCACTTTTCGACACTGTAAACCTCATCAAGGGTACAAGGCGTGGTAGCGGGGCTGACAAACTGTGAAATATCCTGCTTTTCCAGCTGATTCAACGTATTTTCAGCCTCTGCATAGCCATTATTCGCAGCCTGGGTATACCAGTAATAAGCGATCAAACGGTTATCCAGCTCTTCACCTCGAACCAGATTTGCAGTTCGTCTAAGCAGGCGTAAACCGTCTACAGTATCGCCGGAATGGATTCTCGCTACTTCAAAAGCTGCCGCAGGGTGATTATGTCTAGCAGCCTGACATAGAAACTCAGTCGCTTTACGGTTGTTGTAAAAACTGTCTGAGTCATTTCGTGGGGCACAACAATATGACTTACCCACCTGATACTGCGATTCGGGATCTCCTGACAATGCAGCGGATAAATACTTATCACGGGTAAGAGCATCATCCGACATTCGCGCACTTTCAAGGACTGCGCCTGCACAACCAGACAAAAGAGGAATAAATAGGAAATATGTTAGCTTTGCTTTTGCTTTCACTGTCACACTCATAATCCTTTCCTGATTTTTATCGATATGTCCTGAATTGCATACATACGAAACCAATCATAGAGTAACGAGCAAAGCCCTGAAAACAATTACAACCAGTGCTTACAATCTGCGGCTCCAGACCAAATCCAGATGATGACGAACAGGGCGAATTAAGATTCGCCTCATTACAGCAAATATATATGTTCCAATCAATACGGGCACAAAGCAGCTCATAGTCGGCCCTTGAAAAACGATCAAAGGTTGCCCCATCGTACTAAAATCAAGCACAAAAAAACCCGCGTATTTCTACGCGGGTTTTTTAATTCATTAACTGAAATGATTACAAGCTTGGGCCTGCAGCAACAATCTCTTCGGAAACACCTTCAAATTTCTTGAAGTTCTCCACAAACTGACCAACCAGATCTTTGGCCGCTGCATCGTAACCAGACTTATCTGCCCAAGTTTCACGAGGATTCAGCAGTCCGGTTTCAACACCTTCAACAGAAACAGGAACTTCCAGATTCAGGCCTTCCAGCTTCTGAGTCTCAACGTCATTCAGGGAACCATTCTGGATTGCAGAAATAATGCCACGAGTAGTTGGAATGCTGAAACGCTCACCTGTACCGTAGGAACCACCAGTCCAGCCAGTGTTTACCAGATAAACTTTTGAACCGAACTCTTCAATGCGCTTCATCAGTAGCTCAGCGTATACATGAGCTGGGCGCGGGAAGAATGGTGCACCGAAGCAGGTAGAGAATGTAGACTTGATTCCGCCACCAGAGCCCATTTCTGTAGAACCTACCAGCGCAGTGTAACCAGACAGGAAGTGGTACGCAGCCGCTTCTTTTGTCAGTACCGATACTGGAGGCAATACACCTGTGAGGTCACAGGTCAGGAATACGATTGAATCTGGCTCTTCACCCATGTTTGTTTCAGTACGTTTTTCAACGTGCTGCAGCGGGTATGCACAACGACCGTTCTCCGTCAGAGCTGTATCGTCATAATCAGCCGTACGAGCATCATCCAGAGCAACGTTTTCAACGATTGCACCAAAGCGGATAGCGTCCCAGATAATAGGCTCGTTCTTCTTGCTCAGGTTGATGGTTTTGGCGTAGCAACCACCTTCCAGGTTAAATACAACACCTTTACCCCAACCATGCTCGTCATCACCAATCAGGTAACGATCCGGATCAGCGGACAGAGTAGTTTTACCTGTACCAGACAGACCAAAGAACAGAGTTGTGCTGTTGTCTTCACCAACGTTTGCTGAGCAATGCATTGGTAAAACGTCTTTCTCTGGCAACAGGAAGTTCTGTACCGAGAACATGGCTTTCTTCATTTCACCCGCATAACGCATGCCCGCAATCAGGACTTTACGCTTTGCGAAGTTGATGATCACACAGCCATCGCTGTTAGTGCCATCACGCTCAGGCTCACATTGAAAACCTGCAACGTTAAGAATCTGCCACTCTTCTTTGCTCTTAGGGTTATATTCCGCAGGGCGGATAAACAGGTTCTGACCAAACAGATTCTGCCAGGCAGTCTGAGTAGTCATTTTCACAGCAAGATAGTGACTTGGGTCAGAACCTACATGTACATTGGACACGAAGTGCTCTTTATCCGCTACAAACTCTTCTACACGAGTCCATAATGCATCAAATTTGTCAGAATCGAATGGGCGGTTGATACCACCCCAATCAATTGAATCGGAAGTGCTTGGCTCATCCACGATGAAACGATCCATCGGTGAACGACCAGTACGCTTACCTGTAGTTACTACCAGTGCACCCGTGTCGGCAAGAATACCTTCACTGTTTGCAACTGCTTTTTCAACCAACTGCGCAGGGCTAAGATTTTGGTGCGCAATATTTACAGAATCTTTGGTCATTACTGGGTTCCCTTGGCATAGGCGCCAATAACGTTACCTATAAGGCTTGTGTAGTTATGAGTGTCGTAATTATAAGGAGGCGTATTATGCACAAAAATAGATCGATACGCCATAATTGAAAGCAATTCGCATTTGACTTAGCGCAATTCATCCTACTAATGGACTTGTCGGCTATCTGCACCATGGCCACCATCAGCAAAAAGAGCCTCTATGTCGGCACTATCAAAGCGATAATGGGCATTACAGAACTGGCAGCTCATATCAATCTGACCACGTTCTGCAATCACATCCATCAATTCGTTTTTATCTACAAGTTTGAGAGATGCCTGGCTACGCTCGCGGGAGCACGTACAGTTGAAGCGAAGGTCATCCGCCTCATAAAGCCGGCACTGCTCTTCATGAAAAAGCCGGTATAACAAAGTTTCATTATCAAGATTCAGCAGCTCCTCACTTTTCAGAGTAGAAGCCAAATGACTGATCCTATCCCAATCTTCCTCACCCGTGCCTTCTGCCGGCAAGACTTGAAGTAACATTCCTGATGCAGATTCACCGTCTGAAGCCAGATGTACTTGCGTGGGCAACTGCTCAGAACTCGCAAAATAACCTTCCAGACACGCAGACAGCGAGTCGCCTTCTAAAGGTACGACTCCTTGGTAACGATGCCCTTGTTCAGGCGCTACGGTAATAACCACCTGCCCTCCCTGCATCAGATCGACAAAGCTTACATCCATAGCTATTTCTCCTTCAAATCGGGCAACTGCACGAAGATCCAAAGTATGGGTGCACTCGGCCAACAACAAGCTAACATTACCTTTGCCAACTGCTTGCAGACTGATACGACCTTCAAACTTCAAATTTGAACTAAGCAAGGAAATTGCGGCTAACATTTCGCCCAGGATCTGTTTTATTGCAATGGGGTAGTTATGATTTTCGAAACAGTCAGTACAGGTTTGCTGCAAACCGCAAACGACACCGCGAATATCCAGTTTATCAAACAGGATGCGTTGGATCTGATCAGGATTACTCATCTATAAAATCTACAAGGTTAACTGATGCCAAACATGGGCACTAAGAAATTACAGGTATTTTACCATAGCTAAGATTTAGACAGGCAGGATCTGACAACGAATTTCATGATTTATAAAACACGATAGAGGACCTGAAAATCATTTAGCAAAAATACTGCGTTCCGAATCTTTAAATGAACGTATCTGCCTGCGCTCTTTTTTGTTGGGACGATTACGAGGATTCAAACTGCTGCCCATCGCTTTTCGTTGAGCCGCATGTTCTTCGCGTTTATGAACACTGTCTTCCGTTTCCTGATAAAGCTTTTGCGCTTCAGGAGCTCCACGGCGCTTATCTGAAACCGCTACGATTACGATCTCTTTTTCATCAAAACCCTGACGGATTTCAAGCACTGCACCCACCTCAACATGGCGGCTGCATTTGGTGCGCTGACCGTTATAGTGGACTTTACCACCTTCAATCATCTGCTTGGCTATTGCTCGGGTTTTATAAAAACGCGCCGCCCATAACCATTTATCTAAGCGAATCTTGTCTTCAGGGTGGGTCATGTTTCTCCGTTATTTTTTGGCAAAATCTCATCAAAATGTTCAATGGCAGCAAAATCCTGCATTTCACGCTTTGGCTGCTGACTGTCCGGTTGGACAATTGAAAGCAGATAACGAATACCATATTCACGGGCACTGTTAAGAACAGAAAAGCTGTCATCTATTAATAGTGTACGCTGTTTATCAAATGCTTCCACTTCTTGCATTTTTTCCCAGAACACAGGATTTTCTTTTGGCATTCGAAAATCATGTGAACAGATCACGCTATCAACAAGCTGGTCCAGGCCCGTTTTTTTGATTTTCAAAGACAAACTATCCTGATGCGCATTCGTAACAATAACCGTGCGGATACCTTGTTCCTTCAAGGCCTGAAGAAAATCCGGTACATGTGGTCGAAAAGATATTTTTTCTGCGATTTCATGTTTCAGCTCAGTAATCGGAACATTCAGATCCTGCGTCCAATAATCGAGGCAATACCAATTCAGGGTGCCCTGCTGCTGCATAATACGCTCATGCAGCCATTCACGAGCCTCCTCTTTATTCATTTTATGAATTTCAGCATATCGGAGGGGTAGATGTTCCAGCCAGAAAAAGGTATCAAAGTGTAGATCGAGAAGTGTGCCATCCATATCCAAAAGGGCGGTGTCGATATTTTGCCAGTCAATCATGGTTCAGGCCATTAATAGAGGGACGTTCAGTATGCCGGTTAAACCTGACATTTTGAAGATAGAAAAAGTGGCACAAAGCCGTTTATTCAAAGTTGAAGAGATCGAGCTACGCTTTTCTAATGGCGTTGAACGCACCTATGAACGCCTGGCAAACCGGGGGCATGGCGCGGTTATGATTGTACCCGTGACCTCCAACAATGAGGTTTTGCTGATCCGTGAATATGCTGCTGGCATTGAAGATTACACACTGACGTTGCCAAAAGGGCTGATCGATCCTGGAGAAACACCACACATTGCAGCAGACCGAGAACTCAAAGAAGAGGCAGGCTTTGGCAGTCATCAACTGAATACACTTAAAGTCATGACCTCCGCTCCCAATTATATGGGGCATAAAATCACTGCGATTATTGCTAGAGACTTATACCCTTGTCGGCTGCAAGGCGATGAACCCGAGGAGATGGAAGTAGTCAGCTGGCCTTTGGATCAACTTGACCAATTATTACTGGATGAGGACTTTACCGAAGCCAGAGCAATTGCTGCTTTATATATGACTAAAGATTTCTTAAAAAAGGAAAATTCGAACTAAACTAAACTAAAATAAAACCACAACCTCCAAACAAAAATAACAGAGGTGACAATGGAAGATAAAAATACCTTGATTGATGGTCTGCTGAACATTTGCGAACGAGCCGCTGAAGCGATCATGGAAGTATATAAATCTCCGGACATTCAGGTTTCGGAAAAAGCAGATTCCTCACCAGTGACTCAGGCGGACTTAGCCGCACATAAAATTATTCAACAGGGTTTGAGCCGCCTGACACCTGACATTCCGCAGCTAAGCGAAGAAGATACGGCCATTGATTTCCCCCAACGCCAGCAATGGTCTAGTTTCTGGTGTATAGATCCGTTGGATGGCACCAAAGAATTTATCCATCGTAATGATGAGTTCACCATCAACATCGCACTTATCGAAAACCACCGCCCAACTCTTGGCATTATCTATGTACCTGCCACCGGGACGGCATATTGGGGCGGGAAACAGCTAGGCGCCTGGAAAAAGCGTAAAGATCAAAACCCTGTTCATATTCGTAGCCGCCCCTTAGGCGAGCAGCTTATTGTCGCCGCGAGCAGACGTCATGGTCAGGACAAAAATGACCGGTTACTCAAACCCATCCTGCACCATTTCGAACAAGTTCATAGTGAAGGTGTTGGAAGCTCACTGAAGATGTGCCTGATAGCAGAAGGCCTGGCTGACTTTTATCCCCGGCTCTTTCCCACCAATGAATGGGACACCGCAGCAGCTCAGGCTATTATAGAAGCGGCGGGAGGAAAGTTAGTTAATGCTGGCAA
Source organism: Neptuniibacter sp. (assembly GCA_050633605.1). Taxonomy (GTDB): domain Bacteria; phylum Pseudomonadota; class Gammaproteobacteria; order Pseudomonadales; family Balneatricaceae; genus Neptuniibacter. The sequence continues at coordinate 43,295 of JBOEGV010000004.1, forward strand.
TTTAGAGCCACTGACTTACAACAAAAAAGAATCTTTAGAGAACCCGTATTTCTTTGTCTGCGGCGACCCACAATTTCCATTGGAAGAAATCGCAAGAAGAGCATAAAAAAGAAACGGGGAACATACCCCGTTTCATTAAAAAATAGACTTACTCTTTAATCAGGCAAGACTGTGAACCTAAACTTACCACTTCCGTTACTTTTGCCTGGAACGCAGGATCTGTAATCTGGTTGCCCATAATCAGCTTAACTTCGTTATCGCTGAAATGTTTATGCACATAGGTCGCCAGGCAGTCACAAAGTTCTTCTGAAACCCCTTCACCTTGCATACAGCCTTCTTTAAATGGGCCATAAGTACTAGAAGTCAGAAACTGAGTTTTCACCGCCAGAATCCCTATGGAAACAAATGCAATCCATATCAGAACTTTATACATCGTAAATCACTCGCTTCTTATCGTTATCAACAGAGCCAGCCATTCTATGTGGAATATATATTCGTTGCAGCAAACTTTAGTCGCAGCCCTTTAAAATAAACAAAAAGGACCTATATCTATTAAGTATAAGGATCAAAAAGCACACTTTTTGTACCATGAAATAATAATACTTGAGTGCTATTATTTCTGAGCTTTTAGATTTTAGACGGTTGCTTTCCGGGTGGGGACACGGAATCAGCAGCCTTAAAACACGACTTATCAATTTGATCGATTTATTAAGGTGACATTTATGAGCTTTGAACTACCAGCATTGCCTTTCGCTAAGGATGCTCTGGAGCCACATATCTCTACAGAGACTCTGGATTTCCACCACGGCAAGCATCACAACACTTACGTTGTTAAGTTGAATGGCCTTGTTCCAGGTACTGAATACGAAGGAAAGACTCTGGAAGAGATCATCACTTCAGCTCCTGCTGGCGGCGTATTCAACAACGCTGCACAAATCTGGAACCACACGTTTTACTGGAACTGTCTGTCTCCAAACGGTGGCGGAGAGCCAACTGGCGCTATCGCTGACGCAATCAATGCTAAATGGGGATCTTTCGCAGCCTTTCAGGAAGCACTGAATGACAAAGCAGTTAACAACTTCGGCTCTAGCTGGACTTGGTTGGTTAAAACTGCAGACGGTTCTATCGATATCGTTAACACTAGCAACGCTGGCTGCCCGCTGACTGAAGGTCAGACTCCACTGCTGACAGTTGACCTGTGGGAGCACGCTTACTACATTGATTACCGTAATGTTCGCCCTGATTACCTGAAAGCTTTCTGGGCTCTGGTAAACTGGGACTTCGTAAACGCTAACTTTGCGTAATAAGTTCTACTCTTAAAAAAGGCGCCAATGGCGCCTTTTTTATTGGCTTCATAACATCGGCTCAAGGTAAGGCCATATGGTATCCAGCAAATAGGGCTGCCCATTAACATTTGGGTGAATGCCGTCATCCAGCATGCGTTCCGGATACAAGGCAACCTGATCCATAAAAAATGGTACTAAAGACACTTCTTTCTCATCAGCAACTTCAGCATACAGTCCTTTAAACTTCTCCGTATAAGCAACGCCATAATTTGAAGGCAATTGCATCCCAAGCAGCAGCACTTGTGCATCAGCATCTTCCGCCATATCGATGAGTCTTTTGAGATTACGCTGAATGGCAAAATGGGGTGTCCCGCGTAAACCATCATTACCGCCCAATTCAATCAGTACGATTTCCGCATCAACCTGTTGCAACAGACGATTGAGACGTGCAATGCCATTTTGGGTAGTATCACCACTAACACTGGCATTTATCACTTCATGGGGATAATCCTCCTCATGCAGTTTTTCCTGTAACAAATAAACCC
>JBOEGV010000005.1:0-34992 GCA_050633605.1 Neptuniibacter sp.
TGTAGCCGAATTTCTTTTCGAAAGCTTCAAGTTCTTTGTCCTTCATCTTACGAGACATAGGACCAACGTTAGAAGTACCTTCAGTCAGAGCTGGTGGCGCAGTAGAAGAACCTGCTGCCTGAATCTGGATGTTAACGTTTGGGTAGCTACGCTTGAATTCTTCAGCCCAAAGAGTCATCAGGTTAGCCAGAGTGTCTGAACCTACAGAAGACAGGTTACCAGAAACACCGGAAGCCTTAGTGTATACAGGAAGATCTTTGTCCAGCAGGTCAGATGCATTTGCAGCTACACAAGTTGCAGAAAGGGCAACAGCAGCAAACAGCTTGTTCATTGGTTTCATGTAGAGCTCCAGAGAGTCTTAGATTTAGTGTTAGTTTCGATGACGGCACTATAGGCGTATTTAATTACAAAAATGTGACAGATTGTCTTGAATTAGAATTTTTCATTTTTTTTTAGTAAAGCATTCACATGACTACTACCTAAGTATAATCTTTGCCTATGGATTAAGTTTATTGGTATGGAATTTATGCTGTTGTTACTGATCTAAGTAACAACTAAAACAATGGCAGAGGCCAGATAATGATAAAAAGTAATGATCAAACTCTGCAGCCTGAAGGCGAGTTAATGTTACAAATCCCGGCATGCAGTGAAGCAACCAATATGTTCGGTGATGTTTACAGTGGCTGGGTCGCCGCTAACATAGTTAAAGCTTCAGAGATCTATTCTGCGCGCTTGTCACAAGGACGGGTTTCAACTGTCTCATTAGGTGAGATGACCTTTATGTCTCCGGTTCTTGTTGGGGCCGTGATGTCGTTTTATACCGAACTGCTGGAAAAGGGGAATAGCTCCCTGAGAATTTTGGTTGAAGTCTGGAGTAGTTCCCCTGATGGCATTGAGAAGAGAAAAGTGACGGAGGCAGAATGTGTTCAGGTTGCTATTGATGGTCACGGGCATATCAGAGCCTTGGACTACCTGTAATAAGGTCATCCATTCTTGAGGTTGGACAGAGAGAGTAAGGATTGATTATAGAGTATTCAGGCAGCTGCCATTGTGGGGCCATTAAGTTTCATTTTACAGCGTCTGAAATCACAGAGGGGTTACGTTGTAACTGTTCTATTTGTCTGCGCAAAGGCGCATTGATGAGTAATTTTTTTATTCCGCCAGATGAGCTCTCCGTTGAGGCTGAAGAAGGTAGCATTGGCACGTATAATTTTGCTACCCAAGTTGCACAACATTCATTCTGCAAAAATTGTGGAATTTACACCTTTCATCAGACCAAACGTAAACCCGGATACTACCGAGTCAATCTTGGATGCGTAGATGGCATTGATAGCCTAAGCTTACCTGTAGTGTTGGCAGATGGAGCTGCATTTTAGTTCTAAAAAAGCAATGCAGGGTGAGGATATGCAAGATTATGAAGGCCGCTGTCACTGTGGTGCGATCAGGTTCAGTTTTAAAGCTCCAACAATTGTTGATGGTTTACGTTGTAACTGTTCGATATGCCTTAACAAAGGCGCAATGATGAGTAGCTTTACGGTGCCCCAGGAAGAGCTATTAGTTGAAATAAAAGATGGTGCATTGGCAACGTATAAGTTTGCTAAAAATGTTGCGGAGCATCACTTCTGCAAAATCTGTGGTATATATCCGTTTCATCACACCTTGCGGAAAAAAGGTCACTATCGTGTGAATTTGGGTTGTGTCGAAGGGGTGAATCCTCTTGAGCTCCCGTTTGATGTCATTGATGGCGCTTCTCTTTGAAGTCCGGTCTTTTAAATAAAGGTATTAGCCAAAGAACCAGTAGCCGACGGTTATTGCCGCAATAATACCGGCCAGGTCTGCCGTTAAGCCGCAAGCAATGGCATGTCGGGTGTGTCTGATCCCTACAGACCCAAAATAGACAGCGAGCACATAGAACGTGGTTTCAGTGGAACCCTGAATTACTGAGGCCAGATAGGCAGCGAAGGAATCTACTCCGTGACTGTCCATCGTTTCCAACATCATGGCTCTGGCTCCGGAACCCGAGAATGGTTTCATAATTGCGGTTGGCAGAGCGTCAGCAAAGCGAGTATCCATACCGAGCAGACCAATGCCTTCTTTCAGTATCCAGATAAAACCTTCTAATGCCCCGCTGGCTCTGAGAACGCCAATCGCCACCAGCATCGCCAGCAGGTAAGGGATTATTTTTACTGCAACATCAAAGCCCTGCTTCGCTCCTTCAATAAAAGTCTCATAGATATTGATGCCTTTTATATGCGCAACACTGAGAAAACCAATAATTGCGGAAAAAATCATGAGATTACCAACCAGAGAAGACTGGCGTTGCAGCTCATCTATGGTCAGGGTTGTAAAGTAACCAATAAAGGCGAGCAGGCAAGCAACAAAACCGCCTATATAAAGAAGGGTTACACGTTCCCATAAGCGGATCTTTTGCACAAAGCTCACAGCCAGCAACCCTGCCAGAGTTGAACAACAAGTGGCGATAAGAATAGGTATAAATACAGAAGTAGGATCACTTGCACCTTGCTGGGCTCTGTAAAGGAACACAGTAATTGGAAACAGGGTGACAGATGAGGTATTCAGAACCAGAAACAGGATCTGAGCATTACTTGCCGTGTCTTTTTGCGGGTTCAGGCTTTGCAGGTCCTGCATCGCTTTCAGGCCTAATGGTGTCGCAGCGTTATCCAGCCCTAGCATATTGGCGGATAGGTTCATGGTCATGGAGCCCATTGCAGGATGCCCCTTGGGAACCTCAGGCATTAAGCGTGTAAAAAGGGGGCTGATTGCCATAGAAAACTTATCCACAAGGCCAGAACTTTCAGCCAGCTTCATGATGCCAAGCCAGAAAGCCAGGGTTCCAATAAGCCCTATAGCCAATTCCACTGAAAGCTTGGACATATCAAAAGTGGATTGCACCATGCGCTGAAATACAGTGGCATCATCCAGCCAAAGCCACTGATAGAGACCACCAAAAAACGCGATTAAGAAAAAGGCCAGCCAGATGCGATGTAACATGCTTAGTGTGTAATTCAGAATTGGTAGTTATTTAATCTACCCTATTCTCATTTAAATGAAACAACGATTTCAATTAATTTGGCTACAGCCTTCTCACTATGGGACCTGTAAAACAATCAATGATTTGTTCCATAAGAGAAATACATTAGTGCTTGAAATTAAAGCTTAAATGGGCGAGTCTAATACCGCAAAACTATAATAAAAGGTAGCGAGTGATCCAAGGAATAATACTTGCTGCCTTAACGGCCGCCAATAACTTGAGCAGAGCCTGTTTATCAATAATGAGCCTTTAAGTGAAAGACTTTTATCATGGACGTTACACCTAAACTTCTTTTGGTAAATGGGAACCCAGAACAGTCTTTGATATTGTCAGAGTTCCTGACTGCGAATACTCCCTATGAAATAGTTACAGCGACAACGGGGTCCTCAGCTGTAATTCTTCTAAAAAAACTCCAGATACATTGTATTGTGAGTGATATCCATCTAGATGGAGTCGATGGCTGGCGCTTGGCGCGTATGGTTCGGTCCGGGGTGTTTAACTGTAATGGTGATATTCCATTTCTTCTGGTTTCATCAACATGGTGTAAACGTATAGCGGAAAAAACCGCTCGAGAGTTTGATATTGATCACCTCCTGCCATTTGAGAATTATTCTCAGCTCAAAGAGATGCTTAATCAGCCCGTAGAAATTCATCGGGAGCAACGACGAGATCGAGTTCTGGCCATAGAGGATACTGAAGAAACGGCATCCCTTGTTAAAAGAATTTTAAAACAGAGGTTTGAGGTAGACATTGCCCCAGAAGGGCAGACGGGCCTGGCTCTTTGGCGAGAGAAAAAACACTCTATTGTCTTGTTGGATGTAATGCTCCCTGGAATCTCTGGTCCTGAAGTTATGGATCAGATACTGGCAGAAAAACCCGACCAAACTATTGTGATTATGACCGCACATGGGTCCATGGATCTTGCAGAAGAGCTGGTTATTCGTGGTGCGTCAGACTTTATCAGTAAGCCTTTTCAGGCCAATCAGTTGCGTAAAGTCTGTGAAATTGCGGCCCACCGTGAAGATTTCATGATCAGCAATCAACAGTTTGCTGAAACTGTAGCCAGCCTGGAAGAAAGTCAGGCGACTCTGAGCAAGCAGGCAAAAGAGCACAAAGATATACTGGATAGCCTTACCTCCTCTGTGGTTGAACTTGATAGTCATGGCCGGATTGTATTCGTTAACCATACCTGGCTCCAGATGACAGGTTGGAGTGAAGAAGAGTCAATGGGGCGGTTATTCACTGATGTGGTTTACGTAGATCCGTACAGTTCAACACTTGAGATTAGCCATGCCATTTCACGGGTAGCAAAAGATGCTAATGAAAGATTCCGCTTGGAATTTAAGCTTCAGGATAAGTTTGGTGAGGCGCTTTGGGTCGAAGCTCGATTAACCGGACTGCAGAGCGGAAATAAACCTTCATCAATCTTTATTTCTGTTGATGATATCTCAGCTAAACGGCGTGCGGAGCAACGGCTGGAACATCTGGCAATGCATGATACGTTGACTGGGCTGCACAATCGTTACTTTTTTGATAATGAGCTGATTCGTATTGCGGCTCAGGCAAAACACAAACAGTTGCAGTATGCACTGTTATACATCGACCTGAATCACTTTAAAGCCATAAATGACACTCAGGGACATCAACAGGGTGATATCGTTCTGCGCAGAGTTTCGGAACAACTTCTGGGACGTACACAGGAGACTGAAAGTTTGTTTCGGTTAGGCGGTGATGAATTTGCTTTGCTGCTCTCAGATATTAATGCTGAGGAAGCTAAAGAGGCGGCGAAATCTATCTGCAACCTTATTGAGACTGAGAAATACGGAACCGAAGGGCAGGCTTTCAAAGTAAGCTGTTGTATCGGCGTCAGTATGATTGATGGTTCCCTGGAAAAGCCGCAGGATTATCTGCAAAGAGCCGATATCGCTTTATATTTAGCGAAACGATATGGTTCTGGTGGTGTGCATATGCATACGGAGCAGGATCAGGAAAGTGATAATGTCCGCCTGAGTATGCAGTGGCTTCATATGGTAAGGCATGCGATAGAACAGGATAACCTTGTACTCCACTTCCAGCCTGTTTATCACATACCAACTGCCAAAGTGGCTTATTACGAAGCATTAGTACGATTGGTGATTGATGACAGGTTGGTTTATCCCGGAGAGTTTATTCAGGCTTTGGAACGTTTCCATGAGGTTTCCCTTCTTGATCAACATGTTGTTGCCAAAGCGATCTGTACTCTTTCAAAACACCCCGGATTGAAAAAACTTGCGATCAATCTTTCCGCGCAGGCCTTCCATAACGAACAACTTGTACCCCTGATTGAACAGAAACTATCGGAATACGATGTTTCACCGAGTAAAATTATTTTTGAATTAACTGAGAGCGCCAGTCTTACAAACCTTGCAGCAACTCAGTCAATGGTAAAAACACTGTCTAAAATGGGATGTTCTTTCTCTATTGATGATTTCGGTACTGGTTTTAGTACTTTCTCCTACCTTAAATCCTTGCCTGCAGATACCGTCAAAATTGATGGTTCTTTTGTTAAAGAGATGAAAAATAGCGAAAACGACCGGGCCTTGGTTCGGTCTATCAGAGATGTAGCCTTTACCTTGGGTAAAGCGGCTGTAGCTGAATTTGTAGAAGATCAGAAAACGTTGGACCTGCTCAAGGAGTTCAAGGTTGAGTATGCGCAGGGGTATTTCCTGGGTAAACCTCAACCGATAGAGTCTCTGGAAATCTAAAGACTGCACTTTCTTTTTAGTTGTAGAGGTGAAGTATGTCCGAGCTAGTCTCTGTAGAGACAGAAGAAGTGATTCCGCTTAACAGTGATCGATTGATTGAATATCTGTGTCAGCTAAACGTCCGCCATATATTTGGTGTTCCGGGTGGGGCTATTGAACCTCTGTTTGATGCAGTCGCGCGGGCGAAAAAAAATAAGCAGATGGATATAGTGGTGGCTCGGCATGAGGCCGGAGCAGCATTCATGGCAGATGGTTATGCCAGAGAGGCAAATACACTAGGTGTTTGCTGTGCCACTACAGGGCCGGGGGCAACCAATCTTCTGACCGGGGTTGCCAGTGCTTATGCCGATAACATTCCCATGCTTGTAATCACTGCGCAGACCGCACTACCGAAATTCGGCAAGCAGGCGCTTCAGGATAGCTCCTCTTCCCAGATGCGTGTCGTTACCCGATCAACAAAGGCTTCATTGCGGCTTCTGACCGCATCATGTTTGCGGGTCATTGATCAAACCTATAATTCAGTTGTAGCCAGACGCTACGACCTTCCAGTGGGTAGTCATCCGGGATAACACCATTGCTCGGTTCGTAAGTATCCTCATCAAAGAGATTCGCAACACTGAGGGTCATATCAAGATTAGGTGTGAAATTTTCTCGTCTGAGAGATAGGTTGACCACAGTATAATCATCAATATCTGGTCGAGTATCCCCTGCCGCGCGTTTACGATCTCCAACCCAGTTTAATTGACTGTTTAGAGCCCACTGGTTAGCAACTTTCCAATTGGCGGTGATATAAACTTGCTGACCAGGTGCGTCGTGAATATCTTGACCAGTGTTGCTGTCTTCAGACTTTTGCCAAGCATAGTTGGCTTTGATTCGAAGATCGCGGCTAGCTTTCCAGTCTGCTTCCCATTCAAAACCATATCCGTCTTGATCTCGCGCATTCTGTGCTGTGCTGGTGGTTGCTCCAGTATCTGGGACATACTCTATTAAGTCCTTAGCTTTATAGCTAAACAGACTTAGCGTGCTAACAAAATCTGGGGAGGGGTGATAGTTAAAGGCTAACTCCCAAGTATCTATAGTTTCAGGTTCGAGGTCAGGATTACCGAGGCTGATAGGGTTGTTTATAAAGAATTGCTCTAGGAACGATGGAGCCCGGAATGCGCTGCCGTAGAGTAGTTTCGTGGTCAGGTTATAGCTGGTGGCCCAGACTAAGGCTATCCGGGGGTTCACGGTACTGCCAAAATCCGAGTAATGGTCATATCTGACCCCTGCAGTTAATTCCCAGTCAGGGGCAAATTGCCATTCATCCTGGAGTGAGAGGTAATGAATAGTTCTGGATGAATCTGGAGTAAAGACAAACTCAGTACCGGATACGTTTGTGAGGGTGCCATCTACCACTGGTTGGGTACCGTCAATTACGCCAGGACCAAAGTTTTTAGATTCTGTTGTTTTCAAAGACTGGTGACGAATACCACCAGCTAAACGTATGTGATGATCTTTAATGCCCGTGTGAGTTGCTACTAGGTCAAATTGGCTATCATTACCTTTGCCTCCAGGTTCGCCGATAAGGCCGTCAGGGAAAGTGACAATGCCTGCTGGGCTTACAAAGTTAAGGTTGCCATCTGAGCCAATTGGAACAGTAGCTCCTGCGGGTAAAAGATTATATTTGGTGCTAGTTTCAAAGTAATAATGGCTTAGCCGAGTTTTGAAATTCCAGTCGGCAGCAAGATCTGAGGTTTGGTAGGCGAGGTTGATTAGATAAACCTCATCCTCCTCCAGGCCGGTTGGGTCTAATGCTTGAGCCCCGCCAGCGCCGACCCCCGCATCTTGGAGCCAGCTCCAGAAGTTAATAGTCCAGTTTTCATTGTTCAAGCCCAAGCGAGCTTCCAAGCGTTCACGGCCTGTAGAAAGAGCCCCTGGAGCAAGGGATGCATTGGTGAATAGCGTTGTATCGAGTGTGGATTGCAGATCCGAGCTAACTACTCGACCAGAATCACCTTGAGTGTGCTGGTAGGCTAATCCAAAATGAAAATCCATGCCATTCCATTGATCACCATGATTAAGCCACAGGTCTTGTGAATCAAAGGAACCAACTCGTCCTCCCATTTCTGTACCGGCAATAGACTGGGCGTCTTTTGTAATAATATTGATGACACCGGAGTAAGCGTCTGCCCCGTATATTGCAGAACCGGGCCCACGAATCACCTCAATCCTTTCAATTGAAGCGACAGACATATCAAATAATTCTGGCCTTCCACCCGAGTGAGAATATTGCAAGGGCAAACCGTCTATCAGTAGGAGAACCTGTGAATTAAATCCAGTATGAATACCTCGAATTGAGTAGACTGGGCTCATTCGATTTAATGCGGAAGGTGCAACGTGTAAACCCGGCACAGTTTCCAGCACTTCATTGAGTGTTCTTGCTCCTAATTCTTTAATCTCCCTGGCTGAGATAATCGAAGCAACGGCCGGGGCCTTGTCGATCGATTTTTTGCTGCCGGTGGCAATGCTGACAAATGCCTCTTCTCCAAAGAAATCAGCAAATTCACTTCCTTGCTCAAACGTATTTTCTTCTCCTGCTGCGATCAGGTTCCCAGAACCCAGCAACAGTGAAGGTAACATTAGAAAAGTGCTCAGCCTGCGTTTCATAATTATTTTCTTCCGGCTAGTTGAAGACTACAATATATTATACATATCAGATTTTATCCTGATTGAACATTCTCAAAGGTTTTTGATCTGTCCAACCAAAATGTAAAGGTACTGCCTTTATTAACTTCGCTGCTGACGGTTAAGGAACCGCCCATCATTTCAGCAAAAAGTCTGGAAATTGCTAATCCAAGCCCAGTACCACTGTATTTACGTTTTACACTTCCGTCTAGTTGCTCAAACTTATGGAAAATTTGTTCAAGTTGATCATGAGGGATGCCTGTTCCGGTATCGGTCACTTTCCAGATTACTCCAGTCTCATCAACTAAACAGATCAGCGATATAGTGCCACTTTCTGTAAATTTACAGGCATTGGAAAGTAGATTAATCAGTATCTGCTGCACTTTTTCTTTATCCACTTCCAAGCAATGATCTTGCTCAGGATAGGTAACCGAAAAATGATTTTTATTTTTCAGAGCCAATGGACGAATGGTACTTTCAATTTCCTTTAGCAGACCGTTTAAAGAACATTGTTGAGTAACTAAATCCATTTTTCCCGCTTCGCATTTAGCAAGGTCAAGAATCGAATTAATCAGGTAAAGTAACCGTTGTGACGATTGCAGAGCTGCATCTAGGTCTTCAACCTGAGCATCAAACTCAGGGTGGAAATCAAGTTCTTCAATAACCAGTTCAATATAGCCTGTGACGGCCTGAAGCGGTGTGCGTAATTCATGACTGATGTTCGCCAGAAACTCTGACTTGGATCGGGCAGCGACAAGCGCGGCATCGCGGGCAAGTACCAGTTCACGCGTGCGGACTTCAACTTCAGATTCAAGGCCGCTGTTTAGAGCGATAAGTTTATCCTCTTGCTCTTCGAGTGCTTGCATCATGGCGTTATAGCTTTTTGCCATGGTGCGTACTTCTTTGGGCCCTTCGATCTCTGCATAGGTATGTTCTCCGGATGACTGCGCCAGATCCATGGTTTCAGACAGGCTGTATATCGGACGCGTCAGCCTTTGCAGAACGCTGTAAAGTAACCAGATCAAAAAGATTGAGAGGATCAAGGTTGCTATCAGGTTGTAACTGATCAGGTTATTAATCAGTTGTTTCAGTGAACGTTTGGATATTTTAATGACTACGAAACCAAGTAGGTTCTCAGTAACAGGTTCAATATTCAGTTCAGCAGCTCCTGTGGTTTCTGAGAGGGGGGAGCTATCAAGAAACACAGGAGCTGCAATGATCCATGCGTTCGAATCATTTTTCACTACGGTGGCTTCATCGATTACGAACCAGTCGCTAAGCTCTTCAGAATTCCAGTAGATACTGCCTTGTGACAGAAGAGGAACCTGATCTTCACTGAAAATAACCACACCGGTTACATCATTAAATCCGAAAACCTGTGACAGCGCTTCCTGTGCATTTTCTTTGCTTGATGTAATGAGCGACAGAACACTGAGTCTGGATAGGTTTTCAGCGATTCTTAAGGAGTTCTGCTCCAGAGCCTGACGGGACTGGCTATAGGATATCCAGACAGCAGTTACTGAACTGGTCAGTGACAACAGGCAGATAACAACAATTAGGAAGGTAAGAAGTTGTCGCCAGATGCTTCGGTTTTCATAGCGACGCAAAAAAAAACATTCAATAACCCTTTATTAAAAACCGCTCTGAGGGAACGTTTGGTAAAACGATTTCTTCATCAGTGGGCTGTATTCCAATCCCAAGTGCGATGCCGTTCGCATGTTAACGCCAACTTTGGCGGAGTTAGATAGCTCGACACCTGGGTTTTTTCCTTCGTGGTAAATGGTGTTCAGCATATCGGCCAGTCGAACTCCATCCTCTGTACTGTCTGGAAAAAGGGTAAAGAGCAGGCCACGTTTTACATGCCCTGGCTTACTGGAAAAAACGACCAGATTGTTGTCCCAGGATTCTCGGACTAACAGAGGAAGAATAACTTTCTCATTTGCAGCGATTGAATCCAGAGGCAACCAGATGGAGTCTTCCACGGGATCCGCATTTTTGAAGATATTTTGGTAATGCTTAACCGCTTCGCGAATATCAGAGGCTTTATATGAAATAAGCTCTAGGCCGTTTGCTTGTGCTGCTTTCTGGGCTTTATCTATCAGCCATTGACTCTTTTGAGTGTATACAGCATGTACCTTACGAGTTTTAGGAGATAAAACGAGCAATTGTCTGAAAAGGTTATTTGGATTAGCAATCAGACTGACTCCTGATATGCCATTGGGTTTTATTGGTAGTGCTCCAGTAACTAAGGGGTACTGTCCCTTCAGCGCCTTATTATAAGAAAGCCCTCTCCGTCCAAGAGTCACAACCATATCGACTTGATCATTACTCATTTGACCAAGAAGTTTATCGGGATCTACAGGGGAAGCTATTGGGTATTTCACCAATGGGCCAGCGTGGCGTGCTTCGATGCCCTCAATAATCTGTTCGAACACCTGCTTATAAGGGGCAGGGACTTCGGGGTAAACAATCGCTAAAGTCGCGGCAGCAGAAGGGGATATAAATAAAATGTAGGTTATAAGAGCTTTAAATAGCAATAACCTAAAGAAATTAAGTGAACTGTGTATCGATGAATTCCATCTGCATCTAAGCATTAGCAAGCAATCCATTAGAGCTTATCGTTATTATCATTATTCAGCAGAAGACGGCCTGAAGCTACTATCTGGCTGGTGCTGATAGGGAAAACCTAACAGTCTTCGCATTATAAACCACTATTTATTGTATTTGGCTACTAAAGATCTGAAATAGCGGCTGTTTTGACAATAAATTTCACTTCTAATAAGCAATTCATGCTGAAAAATTACTTTAACTTCGGTTTAGGAGCTAAAAGCATGCTGTCAGTCGCTAAAAGGTATTTTTTGATCCGTCACTCGTTAGCCTCCGTAGGAAGTTTTACTTAGGCATAATCTCACTCAATCTGAAGGGAGGGCGGCTTAAGAAAAGTAAACGTGAGGAGAACAATAATGAAACTATTAAAAATGTTAGCCTGCTTTTTTGTGGCTGTCCCTTTGATGGCCTCTGCGGGCTCATATTCAATGAAAAAAGACAATATTGTTGATGTTGCTGTTGGTAACGATAGCTTTTCAACTCTGGTGACTGCGCTTAAAGCCGCTGACCTTGTAAGTGCGTTACAGGGTGATGGCCCCTTTACCGTTTTCGCACCGACTAATGATGCCTTTGCCAAACTTCCTCAGGAAACGCTGAATGAACTGTTGAAGCCAGAGAATAAAGAAGACCTTCAAGCCGTACTGACCTACCACGTCGTATCAGGCAAAGTAGATGCTAAAACTGCAATGGGTCTTTCTGAAGCCTCATCTTTACAAGGTGAAAAGATCACCATCAGTCTTGATGGCAATAATGTCATGATCAATCAGGCTAAAGTTGTTGCAACGGATATTGCAGCGAGTAACGGTATTATTCACGTAATCGATACGGTGATCCTACCACCTTCTGTTACGCAAACAGCTGAGATCAACCGTATGGTTTCTGAAAATCCTACAGCAGCAGGTTTTCATCCCAATATGTTTTTCACCAACTGGGAAAAAATTCAGAATCCAACACTGAACTGAATATTATTTTGCAAAAGCTCCAGCCCCTAGTAATTAAGCCCTGATAAGTCAGGGCTTAATATTTTCTGAGGCTTGAATCGTTTTCACCAGCTCAATTAAGCGAGTTATTCGCACATTACTTAACTGACGATAATCCAGATAGGGACAAACAATCAGTCTGCGGCTTTCACTGATGGCAAACAATTCATCTATCCAGATCAGGTCAGTTAACCCCAACTCACTTGCGTAGGTCCTCCCGGCGACAATGTGAATCATGTTGCAGTGTTGAGTCATCGGTGGTGAAAAGAGTAAAGATATAGGACTGTGGCTCTGATACAGGACGGTATCTCTGTACTCCTGCCAGCTATCAGGGAGAGGCTCTGTATTCTTGTTTTCGCAGAGCAGTTGAAACATAAACTTGGCGCTGACATTAAATATTTTACGCCAGTGATTTCCGGTTACTTGGACAATCTTATCTATTTCCCCCGGGGCAAGACTGCGTAATTGATTCAGATCTCTATAACCATCAATATCAGGGCGGTTCGCTATATAGAACACTACTGAGCATTGATTACTACCAAATCCCACCATTGTGTAAGACCTTAAGTTACCTATCTTTTTGTATCATAAACGAAAAAGTATCGAGGTTTTAAAAGCACAATATAAACGTACAGTGGCGTTTCTATGAAGTATTCTGGATAGACTATTGGTTTTTACTCGGATACTTTGATGTAAAAAGGGGAGAGATAGAGAATATGGCCTCTGAGTATGAGCATCTTGTGCATATTAATAGCCACGAGGAACTGGCTCTTTATGATTTGATACCGGATGTTGTCTGGGTATTTGATCTGGATAAGCATGGCTGGTGGTGGGGCAACAAGGAGGCGATCAAATTTTGGGGGCTGGACACACTTGACGGTCTGATCAACAAAGATCTTTCAGGTGATACACAGGGAGCTCGTGAAAGGACGGCTCAGACCTTTGAGTTGGCTGCCAGAAACGGATTAAGTATCGACCCCTGGACTACTTACCCGGACGGGAAACCCAAGACGTTGTACATGCGCCATCGGGCATGCCTTTTAGGTCCTGAACGCCACAGGGGTATCATCGCTTATGTGAATGAGGCGGTAAATTTGGGGGAAACGCCAGAAAACCTTCTGCTTGTGGAAGCGATGCGCTATACCACGGTGTTAGTGGCATGCTTTACCTTTGAAGGTCAGATTGTTGTTGAAAACCCTGCCGCGACAGAGGCGTATAAACAGCTGCCGAAAGAATTATCCTCATCTGCGTGTTCTCCATTCAGTCAAAGGTTTGAAGACCCTGAAGAGGGGCAAAGGTGCCTGATTAAAGCCCTTGATCAAAAGGGTGGCCGGTGGACTCATGTGATGCAAACTTCCTCGGGATTGCGCAAACATACACTGGATATCCGTATAACCCGCCATCCCCTCAGTGGCGAGTTTCTGATCCTGATGGCTGAATATGATGTCACTGAATATTACCAGGCTCTGGATAAAGCAGAGGAAGTGCAGAGCGAATTGAGGAAAAAGGCCCATTATGATGCCTTGACTGGTTTATCCTCCCTGTATTTTCTACTCGAAAAGGCTGAAATATTATTTGCTACTGCCCAGAGAAATAAGGAAAAAATCGCTGTTCTGTTCATTGATCTGGATGGCTTTAAAAAAGTGAATGATACCTGGGGGCATGCTATTGGAGACCGGGTATTGATAGAAACTGCAAAGCGCATATCACTGCAACTCCGCAGAGTAGATCAGGCTTCTCGTATAGGTGGCGATGAATTTTTGGCCATGCTGGGAGGGGTGAATAAACCAGAAGATGCCGAAGAAGTGGCGAAAAAACTGCTACAGACCATAGAGCAGCCTATTGTGTTGAAGTGTGAAGAAAAAGGAGATGTTGAGGCTATAATCAGTGCCAGTATAGGCATCGCGTTTTCTCCTGATCACGGCGATGATCTGGAGCAACTGATTAAAGTGGCGGATACTGCAATGTATAAAGTTAAAAATTCTGGAAAAGGCAATTATTGTATAACGGCTTGAGGTTACCCCATTATACGAATGTGATTGCGGTTAAGGCCCTGCTGTTCAATTAATGAGTGCAGGGCTTCGGATTAAAACTTACCGTTACTGTTCTTCCAGTCTGAGCGTTCAGGGATGGATTCCATTGTATCCCAGTGTTCGGCAATTTTTCCGTTTTCAACACGGAACAGGTCATAGAAAGAGGTAGGCTGGTCAGCAAATTTACCTTCGCTCACCGTCAGAACGAAATTACCTTCACCCAGCTCGTTATGCACAGTATGGTATTCCATACTGATACCTTGTTTAGCCATAGCCTCGAGCGCGACCCCTAGGCCGGAAAGGCCATCTGCAATATTCGGGTTATGTTGAATGTAGTTATCACCATCAAAATAAGCGGCTAGTTTCTCCAGCTCGCCGTTCATTAAAACATCGGTTACAAAGTTCTTAACCAAGGTTTTGTTTTCTTCTGTTTTATCCAGATCTTTAAGTTCGGTGCTACCGTCGATCATGCTGTGACCGCTAGGGCTTGTGGTCTCTGGAGTGACTTGTAAATTATCCCAATGCTCAACAATTAAGCTGCTTTCAAAGCGAAAAATATCGAACCCGATTTTAGGTCCGAAGAAATCATATTCAGTGTGGCTAAATACGTACTCACCATCCTGAAATACACGTACCGTATTCACTTTCGCAGAGCCTTTAGGTAATGCCTGCAACACCGCTCCAAATCCAGCTAAACCATCAGCTACTGCCAAATTATGTTGGATGTATTTGTTTGGGTTTATATAACTAACCGGTTCGGGGTTACCGGTTTCTATGCTTTTCAAAAGGTCAGTGACTTGCTGTTTCTGATTCATCTTAGTCTCTTCTGCTAATGCCAGAGGTGAAGCAATTATGCTGCCAACCAGCAGGCTTAAGGCAGCCAGGTTTGTACGCAATACCGGATTGTTTTTAAGGCACATATCAGCTCTCCTATTAAGGTAAAAAAGTTTTATTATCTGGATTCTTACGAATCCGATGATGGGATTTATCCTCTTATAAATGCTGATTCCTGGCGAGGTTGATAGCTTTTATGCGATGATCAAAATCGAGCGTTTAAGGAATAGGCTTATGCTAGAAATTCAAAAAACTGCGTTTAAGAATCATCGGCTTCAGACGTTGGGCATTGAGCCAATCGATTTTGTTTCCTTACAGGATAAGTTGCCTCAGTATCCTGAGCGGGTTGAGTTTTTTATGCTGCTGTTAGTGACAGCAGGTACAGGCAAGCATCGAGTAGATTTTGTGGATTATCCATTGGAAGAGGGATGTTTACTGTTTGTCAGGCCTGGGCAGGTACAGGAGTGGTGTGATTTTCGACATATACAGGCAGAAGTGATTTTAATAGATCCCACCTCTTTGCCCCATGATGAGAGTTTACGCAGTCAATATCTGGATTCGCTGGCGATAACTGAATGGCCTAGCTATTCTAGTCTTCCTGCGCCGGTTACTCAGGATCTGTTACATTCGTTGGTTCGACTGCGTCAGGATTTTTCGGATTTTGATGGCAGTGAGATTGATATTGCGTTGATTCGACACGAACTGTTAGGGCTTTTATTGCGTTTGGCGCGGTGGTTACTGAAGACCGGTGATGGAGATAAGCCTTCAAATCGTTCAATGAATACATATCGCTTATTTCAGACGCTGCTAGAGCAGAAATACACAGTTGAGCATCAGCTTAAATTTTACGCGCAGCGTCTTGGTTATGCGGAAAGCACTGTAAGCCGTGCCTGTATCCGGTCTCAGGGCGATTCTGCCAACGTGGTGATTGATAAGCGTATTGTTCTGGAAGCTAAACGAATGTTGGTACACAGTCAGGCGACCGTCGCTGAAGTTGGCTTTTACCTGGGGTTCAGTGAAACAACTAATTTCATTAAGTTTTTTAAGCGTATGGAACACACCACACCTCAGCATTTTCGTGAGACGCGGCGTTGAAATTCAGCTGTTAGATTGTCTGAAGATTAGCGAAGCCCACCACCAGCCACTTAGAACCTTCATAATCGAAGTTTACCTGAACCCGGGCTTTGGGGCCGGAACCTTCAAAGTTAAGAATAGTGCCTTCACCAAATTTACTGTGCATAACTCGTTGTCCCAGTGCGAGCCCATTATCCTGAGAGCTGGAGGACGAGTCACCGAACAAACTGCTGCTCTGTTCATTAAAGCGGCTGGTCATCGGACGGCTGACACTGGCATTCAGGCGTACTTCCTCCATCAGTTCATTCGGGATTTCGCGAATAAAGCGTGAAGGACGGTTGTAGTTATCTTGCCCGTGCAGACGGCGGGATTCCGCGTAGGTGATGAACAGTTTCTGCATGGCGCGGGTAATTCCGACATAGCAGAGGCGGCGCTCCTCTTCTAGGCGGCCGGGTTCTTCAATCGACATCTTATGTGGGAACAAGCCTTCCTCAACACCGGCGAGGAATACTTGAGGAAATTCTAACCCTTTAGCTGAGTGCAAAGTCATAAGTTGAACACTGTCCTGGAAATCATCCGCTTGCGCATCACCTGCATCAAGAGCTACCTGATCAAGGAAGGCGGCAAGAGGAGAGTTAAATTCCTGATCCAGATATTCATCCCACTGGCTGTTGAACTGTTTAGCTGCAGTGACCAGTTCCTCAAGGTTCTCAATCCGTGATTGTGCTTTTTCGCCTTTCTCTTTTTTGTGATGTTCTATTAAACCCGAGTGTTGAATAACGTGTTCGGTTTGTTCATGCAGTAGAGTGCCTTCGGTGCCTTCAGCCATCTGATTGATTAGATCCAGAAAGGTTTGAAGAGCATTAGATGCTCGTGCCGGCAGTTTTTTCAGCTCCACCACTTCATTGGCAGCACGCCACATGGAGATGCCCTGATTGCGGGCATGGATGCGGACTTCTTCTATGGTTCGAGTACCAATACCTCGCGTCGGAACGTTGATGATTCGTTCCATGGAGGTGTCATCATCACGATTACTCAAAAGCCTCAGGTAAGAAAGTGCATTCTTAATTTCCAGACGTTCATAAAAGCGCTGGCCGCCATAAATACGGTAGGGAACACCACTGCGGATTAACGCTTCCTCCAACACCCGAGACTGAGCATTGGAACGATACAAAATGGCGTTTTCACTGCGAAGGCTGCCATCACGCACCCATTTCTCTATCTGGCCAACTATGAAGCGGGCTTCATCCTGTTCATTAAATGCGGCATAAAGCGAGATCGCCTCACCTTCACCGAGTTCGGTATGCAGCTCTTTACCCAGACGTCCCTGATTGTTTCGAATCACTTCGTTAGCAGCACGTAAGATTGTTTCTGTTGAACGGTAGTTCTGTTCAAGTTTGATCAGTTCTGTGCCTGGGAAATGCACTGGGAGGTTCTGAATGTTCTCTATTTTAGCGCCGCGCCAGCCATATATAGACTGGTCATCGTCACCTACGGCCATCAATTTTTGCTGACCTGCACACAGCAGTTGTA
This sequence comes from Neptuniibacter sp., assembly GCA_050633605.1. Lineage (GTDB taxonomy): Bacteria > Pseudomonadota > Gammaproteobacteria > Pseudomonadales > Balneatricaceae > Neptuniibacter. The sequence goes on from JBOEGV010000005.1 coordinate 17,525, forward strand.
GCCAACCATACTGAATACTGTTGGTATCCTGAAATTCGTCTACCAAAATGTAGCGGAAGCGTTCCTTATAATGTGCCAGAAGTGACGGGTTCCTGTCTCTGAACAGTTCGAGTGAACGTAATAGTAGTTCGCCAAAATCAATCATGCCACCACGGTCACAGGCTTGTTCGTAGGCTTGATAAACTTCCAGCATAGCCCGGTCGTTCATATCGTGGCGCGGTTCAATATGTTTGGCGCGTAAACCTTCATCTTTCTTGTCATTGATGTACCACTGGAACTGACGAGCAGGCCAGCGTTTATCATCCAGGTTCATCTCTTTAGCCAAACGTTTGATCAGGCGTAACTGATCATCACTGTCCATAATCTGAAAGTTTTCAGGTAGTCCGGCGTCCTGCCAATGTGCTCGTAACAAGCGGTGTGCCAATCCATGAAACGTACCCACCCACATGCCATTGGTATTGATACCCAGAAGGTCTTCGATACGCCCACGCATCTCTTTGGCTGCTTTATTAGTGAAGGTTACCGCCATCAAAGAATAAGGCGAGATTCCTTCGGTCTGAATCAGCCAGGCAATGCGATGAACCAGAACCCTTGTTTTGCCGGAACCGGCACCCGCTAGAACCAGTAAGTTCTGCACAGGGGCTGTTACAGCATTACGCTGAGCGTCGTTCAGTGAGTCGATAATGTGGGTAACGTCCATTTCAGGCCTTGGAAACTGTATAAATATTCAGTAGGGATTATAACGAGTGTTGTTCGGATAGGGCAGAGTGTTATGTAGGAAATTTGGCTACATAAAAGCTTTATAGATTACTATAAAAAGTGATTCTAATAAGAATTTTTAACTTTTTGGTAAATAATTTACACAAAAGGGTGGCTTTTTTTTAATCGTTTGGTCTAATATTTGTTGCAGTTTTTAATACTTAAGAATAATAAGAAAGGCCAAAGTTACGCTATGTTGCAAGATATCTATGTTTTAACAAAGTGGAATAGCCAAGGGGAATTAAACTTGGCAAGCAGCCCCCGAAGAATGGAGCTGCCCGTGTATTTTTCGCTTTCCCAGGCGGAATACTTTTTTGATTTTGCGGAGACCCGGATTCCCTCCAAGCCAGGCGAGGAAATAGTGCTTTTAAAAGGTAAGGTCAATATCCAGAAACTATCGGATGCCTATGACCTTTTAAGTACTATTGCAAAGAATGAAGAGTTGCAAGATTGGGAGGTCGTCTGTCGCAAACGCGCTTCGGACCCAAAATCAGGGACTTATCGTAGCAAAGTAGTTGAAGATCTTAATGTAACCAGAGATTGCATCCAAAAATCCAGACGACAGGCCATGTTGAAGGCGTGTAACTGAATTACATTGCAGGTAATTCAGCCGGGGTGTTTCTTCGGTACAGCAGGATACGTTTTAATTCATCCGGATCTTTAAGTTTCTGCGTGCTGCTTTTATCCATCCAGGGGATCAGGCGGGATAGCCAGAAACGCATCGCGGCCGTACAGCAGAGGATTGGCCATGCTGTACATTCATCTGCAGTAAAAGGGCGGACTTCTGCGTAAGCTTTGAGTAAGGCCATTTCTCGAACCGAATCAATAGAGCCATCAGGGTTGCAGCACCAGTCGTTGGCCACAATTGCCAGGTCGTAAAGTAGGTATCCACTGGCGGCATTGTATAAATCGAGCACGGCTGAAACTTCGGAGCCTTCAAATAGTGCATTATCATGAAACAGATCACCGTGGATGGTTCCTATAGCAAGGTCGCCCGGTGTTTCACGTAGTTGATCAAATTTATTAACCTCTTCGTTGAGGATGGTTTGATCTTCATTTGGTAACTTCTGGGCTAAAATCTGGCTTTCTCTTCGCCACCAAAAGACACCACGGTGTGCCTGTCTTTTTAAGTAAAATTCCAGAGCTGCAACATGAAATTCTGCCAGCACTTTTCCAATTGATGCACAGTGATCAGCCTTTAACGAATGCTGGCCAACATGTCCGCCTGAAAATTTTGGCTGTAGCGCTGCAGGGCGGCCTTTGATTTTTTTAAGGCCAATGCCATTTTTGTCTTTTATCGCAAATGGGACAGGAACATTCCGATCTGATAGCCATTGGCAGAGCTCAATAAAATATGGCAGCTCTTCATAACTCAGTTCTTCAAAGAGAGTAAGTACATACTCTCTTGATTTGCCTTTCTTATTGAGGGTTACAAAATAATTTGTGTTTTCAATGCCGCCTTCAATACCCTGAAAGCTTACAAGCTTGCCAAGCTCGTAATCAGCAAGCAGTTGATTGAGATCACTAGCGTTAAGTTGCGTATATACAGCCAAAATAAATACTCAGTTTTACCAGCGGAACAGAACCCATTTCGGAATCAATAGTTGAGACTCTTCATGACGAATAAATTCTCCTTCGCCGGGCGCAGGTACTAAATAATATTCTTTGCCCTTGCTAGGTACCACTTTAATCTCTTGCAACACACCATTTAGGCGGTATTCGTAATAGGTATTCTCGTCAGAGTGGAAGATTGTGATCTGAGGTTCGTTTTCATCGACCAGCGGCGGAACCTCAGCCTGGGCCAATGGTGCGGCGATTAATAAAGCAGCAAGTAACAACTTTTTCATTTTTATTCCCTATCAGTTGGTTTTGGCGGCGCGTGTAATCGACTATGATCTGGAGCTTAATGATTAATCTACCGGATACCCAGATGATCGAACAGCGCCAACCCTCTAACTCTCCTCTCATTCTAGTCGACGGTTCTTCCTATTTATACCGTGCATTCTTTGCTTCACAGCAAGCAGACTTAAGAAATTCGGCTGGAATTCCTACTGGAGCGATCCGGGTAGTGACCTCAATGCTGAAAAGTTTGATTAAACAGTATCCGGAAAGTCCGATCGCAGTGATTTTTGATGCCAAGGGTAAAACCTTCCGTGATGAGATCTACAGCGAATATAAAGCGCAACGTCCGCCAATGCCAGATGACCTCAGAAGTCAGGTAGAACCGATCCATAACATCATTAAAGCGATGGGTTTTCCGCTAATTGTTGAAGAGGGTGTAGAAGCCGATGATGTGATCGGAACGATGGCGCGTGAAGCCAGTGCTCTGGGAATCGATACTTTGATTTCGACCGGTGATAAGGACATGGCGCAGCTGGTGGATAAGCATGTCACGCTGATCAATACCATGACCGATACCCTGATGGATATACAGGGAGTTAAGGATAAATTTGGTATCCCTCCTGAACTGATCATCGACTATCTGGCCCTAATGGGGGACAAGGTGGATAACATCCCTGGCGTTCCGGGGGTCGGTGAAAAAACCGCATTAGCATTACTGCAGGGTATTGGTGGTTTGCAAGACCTGTATGCCAATCTGGATAAGATTGCTGATCTCGGTTTCCGTGGTTCCAAAACCATGGCTAAGAAGCTGGAAGAAAATCGAGAAGAGGCTGATCTTTCATACCTGCTCGCCACCATTAAATGTGATGTTGAGCTGCATGAGTCGGTGACTGATTTTCAGAAACCTGTTGCTGATAAAGAACAGTTGATAGGGTTCTACAAAGAGTATGAATTCCGAAGTTGGGTAAAAGATCTGGAAGCGGGCGGCATTGTTTCCAGTAGTGTTGATCCGGAAAATACTGATGAAAGTCTGCCAGAAGCTCCCGCTGAAGTTGAATATCATCTGGTACTAGAAGAGTCTGAGCTGGATGTCTGGCTTGAGAAGTTATCTGCAGCCGAATTGTTTGCGTTTGATACGGAAACAACCAGCCTTAACTATATGGAGGCAGAACTGGTGGGGGTGTCATTCTGTGTTGAGCCGGGAAGGGCTGCTTATGTTCCGGTTGCTCATGATTATATGGGAGCACCAGAACAAATTAGCAGAGAAGTGTTGCTGGCTAAGCTGAAACCTTTGCTGGAAAGCGCTGAGCATAAAAAAGTAGGTCAACACCTTAAGTACGATATGAATGTTCTGGCGAATTACGCGATTGAGCTGCGAGGAATAGAGTTCGACACAATGTTGGAGTCTTATGTGCTGAACTCAACGGCAAGCCGCCATGATATGGATACCCTAGCAGATCGGTATCTGGGTGTTAAAACCATTAAGTTCGAAGAAATAGCTGGAAAGGGCAAGAAACAACTGACTTTTAATCAGATTGATTTAGAGCAGGCGGCACCCTATGCGGCTGAAGATGCTGATATTACTTTCCGCCTGCACCAGGCAATTAATGCCCAGCTAAGCAAAGACCAACCTCTTGCTCAGGTGTTTTCTGAAATTGAAAAGCCATTGATTCCTGTTCTGTCCCGAATCGAACGAAATGGGGCATTAGTCGATGCGACCATGCTGGGTGAACAGAGTATTGAATTAGCAGAGCGTATGATTCAGTTGGAACGCGAAGCTTACGATATTGCGGGTAAAGAGTTTAATTTGGCTTCACCCAAGCAACTGCAACAAATTTTGTTTGAAGAGCAGGGTATCCCTGTTATAAAGAAAACACCAAAAGGCGCGCCCTCTACCGCGGAGGAAGTGTTGCAGGAACTGGCGTTGGAGTATCCATTGCCAAAGCTCATTCTGGAACACCGTAGCTTAAGTAAGTTGAAATCTACGTACACGGATAAGCTCCCGTTGATGATTAACCCGACAACTGGCCGAATTCATACGTCATATCATCAGGCTGTTACAGCAACAGGGCGTTTGTCTTCAACTGATCCAAATCTCCAGAATATCCCAGTAAGGACCCAGGAAGGCAGACGGATACGCCATGCCTTTGTCGCGCCCGAGGGCTATAAAATCGTTGCGGCGGATTATTCCCAGATAGAATTGAGAATCATGGCGCACCTGTCGCAGGACCAAGGTTTACTGGATGCCTTTTCAAAAGGTGAGGACATCCACAAAGCAACGGCCTCAGAAGTCTTCAAAGTTGGGTTGGATGATGTTACTGCGGATCAGAGACGCAGTGCCAAGGCGATCAACTTTGGCTTGATCTATGGGATGTCTGCGTTTGGTTTGGCTAAACAGCTGGGCATTACCCGTAAGGAAGCCGGGCAGTATATAGAACACTATTTTGAAACGTACCCAGGTGTTCAGCATTACATGGATGATATTCGTGCCAAGGCTCAGGAAGATGGTTACGTAGAAACGCTGTTTGGTCGTCGTCTCTATCTGCCTGAGATTAAAGCCAAAAATGCTATGCGCCGCCAGGCCGCAGAGCGAACAGCGATCAACGCCCCTATGCAGGGAACTGCAGCGGATATCATCAAACGCGCTATGGTTGCGGTGGACCAGTGGCTACCAGAGTCCGAATTTGATGTCAGCATGATCATGCAGGTTCATGATGAGCTGGTGTTTGAGGTTCGCGAAGATCAGGTGGATCAGTTTATGACTGAGGTCAAGGCCCAAATGGCCGGTGCCGCTGAGCTGGATGTGCCTTTACTGGTGGAAGCTGGCGTCGGTGAAAACTGGGAACAAGCACATTAATTAAAGGTGATACGAGCCTGAGAATTACTTTGAACTATAGTTAACAGATTTGAGTATGGTGTTTTGTTCCCAAGAGTATTTATTTCTTTTTTTGTAGAACCTCTACAGCCTTGCAAGCACGCATTGAGTCATTTCTCAGGGAATTTGAGCATATGGGACTTAGAAAGCGCCTCTCCATAATGGGCATTCAGCAGGAAAAACTGTTGAGTGAGCAAATAGCAGTATTGGGACTGACTTATTGAATAACTCTAGTTTTCGATTATTTGGCCTGTCTATGGGCAATAGTGTGGTTAGTTCACTGTTGCCGGTTACCGCTGTGTTTATCCTATCTATTCTGTTGATTGGTTATATCTGGATCAGCAGTGAATATGAGCAGATGCGCAAAAATAATGAGCGTTATGCCCAAGAATTTGTGGCTAATCAGAAATCGCTGTTACGTACTGAAGTGATACGTACCAAAGAATACCTTGTGCGGGAAAAGCAGTCCGCAGAGTCCGACCTTGAAGAAGAACTGGTTGCCAGGGTTAATGATGCCTATGCCATTGCACAGGGGATTTACGAAACACATTTGAGCACGCATTCCGCTGCCGAAATCAAACAGATGATCTTTTCCGCGCTGAGGCCTATCCGCTTTAACAGCGGACGGGGTTATTACTTCATCACATCTTTATCGGGTATTGAGTATCTGTACCCTCCACAACCTCAATTTGAGGGCAAGCATGCCAGCGAAATTTTCTCGCCCGCCGGACAGGATGTAGTGCGGAGGATGATTGAGATTACGGAACAAAACGGACAGGGGTTTGTTCGATACAAGTGGACCCGGCCCGATAGTAAAACCGGTTATTACAACAAGTATAGTTTTGTGAAGTTGTTTCAGCCTTATGGCTTGATTATTGGTACAGGGGATTATCTCGAGGACTTTGAACAGGCGATCAAAGAACAGATCTTTCGACGTATAGCCAGTGTGACCTACGGTATCAAGAATGAAGGCTATTTCTTCATCAACTCCTATGATGGCGATCTGTATGTGACCAATGGTGAGTATTTTGGTGGGGAAAAGAACATCTGGGATGTTGTTGATGCCAAAGGTACTAACGTGGTGCAGGAAAATTCCCGCTTGGCTCAGGCACACGAAGACGGTGCTTACAGCTCATATTACTGGCGTAAAAATAGTGGCAAAGAGGCTGAGAAAATCTCTTATGTACTTGGGTTTGATGATTGGCAGGTTTTTATAGGGACTGGGGTTTATCTGGATACAGTGCATAAGGAGATTGCAGCTAATGAAGCGAAACATATAACGAGCATGAAGAAGCGCATTTTGAGCGCGATTGTCATTCTTGTGTTTGCTACGTTGCTTGTGATGTCTGTGCTCTATGTTATCACTCGGAAAATTTCCAAAAATATTTTGTTGTTTCAAAACAATCTGGAAAAGTCAGTAGATAACTGGACCAAACTGGATTCTAAGGAACTTCATTTTGACGAATTTCAAAAGTTGGCGGTCAGTATTAACAGTATGGTGGATGGCTTGAATATGCAGGCTGATGAATTGAAGCATAGTGCTTTCCACGATCACCTAACGGCCTTGCCCAACCGGTTACATGGTTTTTCTCATCTGGATCAGATGATTTCGCATACACTGGATCATCAGTCAGTAGCGGCACTGCTGTTTATTGATTTAGATAATTTTAAAGAGATTAATGACACCTTGGGGCATTCCGCAGGGGATGTATTGTTACGTCAGGTGTCCACTCGCTTATGCAGAGGTGTCCGGGACGAGGATATTGTCGCACGGTTGGGGGGAGATGAATTCACGGTTATAACCGGGTTACTGAATGAGAATAAGGACGCTGAGATTGTTGCGAAAAAAATATTGGCGCAGTTTGAACGTCCATTTGTTGTTGATGGCAGTGAGTTTTATGTGACCGCGAGCATAGGTATTAGTCTGTTCCCGAGAGATGGGGACTCTGCTGAAATTTTGCTGCGTAATGCCGACTCAGCCATGTATGAGGTGAAACGCAGTGGGCGTAATGGTTACTGTTTCTATAAGCCGGAAATGACGGAAGAGATCTCCAAACGCTTTCAAATGACTGATCAGCTACGGGAAGCGCTTGAGCAGGAACAGTTTGAACTCTATTTCCAACCTCAGATAAGTCTTCTCAATGGCGATATCGTAGGAGCCGAGGCTTTAATTCGTTGGAATCATCCTCAGCGCGGTTTGGTCTCTCCAGACCAGTTTATTCCATATGCAGAATCGAGTAATCAGATCCAAAAAATAGGTGAATGGGTTCTGCGTCAGGCGTGCAGTAAATTGGTTGAGTGGCACGAAGCCGGTTATATATTGAAAATGCTGGCAGTAAATATTTCCAGTAAGCAGTTCAACGACGAGCTGGTGGCTCAGTTAAAAAGTATTCTTGAGGAAACGGGTTGTAAGCCATCTTTGTTGGAGCTGGAAATTACTGAAAGTACACTGATGGAAAATCATGATCAGGTACGTGATGAACTGGATAAATTACAGGCGTTGGGTATCAAGTTGGCGATTGATGATTTCGGAACGGGTTATTCATCCCTTAATTATCTGAAACAGCTGCCTATCGATAAATTGAAGATTGATCGCTCTTTTATCCGGGATATTAATCAGGATGAGAATGATTGCGCTATCACCCGGGCCGTTATTGCATTAGGGAGGAATCTCAACCTAACGGTTATAGCTGAGGGGGTTGAGCATGAGTCTCAGTTAGAGTTCCTGATTAATGAACAATGCGCTCAGGTGCAGGGTTATTTGTACAGTAGGCCGCTACCGGAAAAAGAATTTCTCGCATATTTGAAAGATGCTTTATTCAACCAAGAATAGATGGAATAGGCTATAACGTACAACGGGTATTCGAATAAAGCACACGCATGCTAGTTCATCGCCAATAACTTTTTTTGTTGTTCTAGGAACTCATTAGCTTGGTGATGGTCTATTCTTATTAAGAGTCGCGTATACATTCATCTAGCCATGGTTGTGGCTCTTTATAACAAGCATGCGTTAAAAGCCCTGAGAAAACGTCGTTCCCCTTCCTGCTTTCCCAGGGCTTTCTTTTGCCTACATTTCATTACTGACTCTATCGACTAAACTATGATCAAAAAATACTCAAATGTTAACTTTGTTGGCCGATAACGAGTTAATAGCGAAATAAAAAAGGTGTGTGGCAATGGCAATTGGTAATGAGGGCAATTTCGGAAGTTATGTGAATACGACGCTTAAGAGCCCCGAGAATCGGGTTCCTGGGGAGCCGTTAGGGGCTTCAGTTTCAGAAGCCGCGCATGAAAAAAATGCTCTTCGTAAGGCCGAGCGAGTAGAGGAAACAGCAGAAATTCCAGAAGCGCCTGCAGATGTACAACAGGATAAGGCTATCCTGGATGCTTCCTTTGAGGGAGTTAGCTTGAACGCGGGTAGTGAGCCTATGATTCTTACCTACAAGGCGGCTGTTGAAAAGATCAATGAGATTCTTTCGCCTGAATTAGGTGTGGATCGGCCTTTAGAAACTGCTTTGGAACAGGGCGTGGATGTATCTCCTGAAGCCACAGCAGATAGAATTGTTTCTCTTACAACCTCGTTATTTATTAACTATCAGGATGCAAACCCTGAATTAGAGGGAGCGGAGCTGGTTGATAAGTTTGTGGATGTAATATCCGGAGGCATTGAGCAGGGTTTCTCTGAGGCACGCGATATTCTGGATGGTCTGGGCGTTCTCGGTGGAGATATAGCCGCCAATATAGATAAGACCTTTGAGCTGGTTCAGCAGGGGCTACAAGCTTTCCGTGAAGCGAATGGTGGTACCGTAAGTGATGCAGTTGAGGTAGCAGAATCAACAGAGGCTACTGATTCAGCGGCAACTCCTGTAGAAGAAAGAATAGACCCACTACTGAGTGAGTAATTCTTTACGTGTTAATAAACAAAGCTGCGTTAAGCAGCTTTGTTTAAGCCGCGCCTCTAATGCTTACTCAGCCTCAGAGTGGCCACCTTCTTCTGGCAGAAGCCATTGATTAAGCTTATCTTCTAATGTATCTACGCCTTGTTTCTTCAGGGCGGAGAAGACCTGAACTGAGACGTTATCACCTAATACGGATTTAAGCTGTTGGTTCAGCTTAAGCTTTGTTGATTGCGCAGGCCCTTTTTTCAGTTTGTCGGCTTTAGTTAAAAGCACATGCAGCGGCATGCCTGTTTCAAGACACCACCCAACCATCATTTCATCAAACTCTTTCATCGGGTGACGTATATCCATTACCAGAACAACGCCTTGTAGGCACTGACGTTTCTGCAGATATTCCCCCAAATGCTTTTGCCAGTGGATTTTCATCTCCACCGGAACTTTTGCATAGCCATAACCGGGCAGATCCACCAGTCGGATATCCTCAATATTAAGGTCAAAAAAATTAATTAATTGAGTTCGTCCGGGTGTTTTGGACGTCCTGGCAAGCTTGTGATTCCTAGTCAGAGTATTGATAGCACTGGATTTTCCCGCATTTGAGCGGCCAGCAAAAGCCACCTCTGCTCCTGAATCTGTAGGGCATTGATGTAACTTGGCTGCGCTCTTGTTAAAACGGGCACTATTGAAATGAATATTTAATTGATCTGAGGACATTGTTTAGTCACTTTCCAGCGATCCCTACTAAAGGAACATAGATTGCCGTTCCAGTTTGTGTGGATATTGGTTTATAATTGCGCCAATTTTACCTGCGATCAGTCTTTAGCTCTAGTCCGCAGGAAAGTGAGGATAACATCAGTCGACGCCTGAAAAACAAAATCAGGTACTGGCTGGCTAAAATTAATAGCAAGAGTCTGGGTCTTAATCGATGAATAAACTACTGATTAGCTTACTGGTGACTATTAGTATCACTGGCGTAGCGCACGCAGCTGGCGATGCTGCTGCAGGTAAGGGTAAAACGGCTGTATGTGGTGCTTGCCATGGTGCTGACGGTAACAGCCCTGCGGCAATGTTTCCGAAACTGGCTGGCCAGAATGAAGCCTATCTGGTTAAACAGATGAACGACATTAAATCTGGATCACGTCCTGTTGTTGAAATGACAGGCCTTCTGGATGCAATGAGTGACCAGGACATCGCAGATATCGCAGCTTATTTTGCTAAGCAGGCGGGTACTGTCGGCCACGCGGCTAAAGATCTGGTTGAGAAGGGTCAGAAAATTTACCGTGGCGGTATTGCAGACAAAGGGGTTGCAGCATGTACAGCATGCCACACTCCAACAGGTGCGGGCATGGCTCAAGCGGGTTTCCCGGCTATCGGTGGTCAGCATGCAGCGTACACAGAAAAACAGTTGAAGCTGTTCCGTACAGGCGATCGTAACAACGATCCACAGGGAATGATGCAAGATATTGCGGGTAAACTGAGCGATGCAGAGATCAAAGCTGTATCAAGCTATATTCAGGGTCTGGGTAAATAAGTTCAGCTCTCATTCAACAAAGGCAGCTTAGGCTGCCTTTTTTGTAGGTTGTTGGAACTTGCGATTTCCATTAATGTCCATTGCCTATTCCTTTTTTAGCTATCGGAGACAAATCAAGATGAAAAAGTTGGGTTTAATGCTATTTGCGCTATTGCTTCCTTTCTCTGTTCAGGCGGAAGAATTTAAGGAAGGTGTGCATTACGCCAAAATTACTCAGCCAGTACGGACAATTGATCAGTCCCGTGTAGAAGTTGTAGAGATGTTTGGCTACCCATGCCCTCACTGCAATAGCTTCGAGCCCTTTATTAAAAATTGGGTAAAGGATCAAGCTGAAGATGTGAATTTTGTCCGTATTCCTGTTGTTTTCGGACGCAGCTGGGATGCAATGGCTCGGGCATATTACGCTTCTGAGTTGAGTAACACTTTGGATAAAACTCACGAAGCTACATTCAATGCTGTCCATGTAGAGAAAAGAAGGCTAACCAGTAAAAAGTCGTTTTCTGATTTTTATAGCAAGCTAGGTGTCGATACAGCTAAATTTGAAAAAATGTTTGATTCCTTTGCTGTGAATATGAAATTGCGTCAGGGTGAATCGAAGTTGCGTGGATATGGTGTCACTGGGGTACCAGCTATGGTCGTCAATGGTAAGTATCGAATCTCTGCGCAAATGGCGGGTGGTCAGAAGGAAATGCTTGATGTCGTTAATTTTCTTGTAGAAAAAGAGCGTTCTACTCTTAAATAGCAGCTTCCATGCTTTTAAAAAACGTCCTTATTTGGGCGTTTTTTTGTCTTTGTATTGATTTTAATCCTAGTTTGCTTTTGTGACATCGACTAACATGGTTTTGAACAGCTGGTTATAGTATTTATTTTGGGCTGAGGGATAGACTTGACAGAGCAACAGGCAGATTGGAAGAAAAAATATCGTGATCTTTCTCGAGATATGGAGACGCTTGAAAAGCAGAGTTCCGATGTTGAGGAGCAACTACGGTTATTAGCAAGTTATATGTCGGTAGCTTTGGAGGGCGAAACTCCTCAGCTTGATTCGTCTATAGCTACCCTAAAACCGCTGTTGCAAGAACCGTGCTCGGAACATCTTGGCTTTTTGAATAAGCTTTGCCGTCAGGTCGAAGATCAGGTTCGTGCTCGAGAAAGTTCCAGAAGTAAACAGGTTCAACAAACGATCACCGCTCTTGTTAAGTGGATTCGCAGGCTGCGCAGTCAGGTGAACAGCAATGGATCACAAAACATCCTGGATTCCCTGGAGCAACGTAGCAGTGCATTAGAAGATAAATTCTATGAACTGCCTTCTGTACTCGGCGATTTGATTGAACTGCAAGGCCATATTGATGTTGACGGTTCTGAGGAAGGCTCTGATGAACAAGAGTTTTCAATTGATGGCGCAGTACCTTCCAGTGAGTTAGGCGAAGAGGTCAGTTTTCTTTTAAAACGTGTTGGTGCTGAGCTTCTTGAATTGATTGGTAGCTTGCATGTCCCCAAAACAGAAGCCCCAGCGGCTAGGGATTTGGTTCGACAAATAGAAGCTGGTTTCGAGTTGATGCAGCTTCCAGAAGTAATGCAAAGTGTTGTGGCGCTTGTTGTTAACTCTACAAGCAATGCCAGTGAAGATTTTGAAAACTATCTGCTGGAACTTAGCGAAAGGTTGATCGAAGTCCAGACTTTTGTGCAGGACAGTCGTCAGGAACAGAAAGATAGCGGTAAAAACCAAAGTGTTCTGGATCAGCATGTTCGTCGAGAAGTGGTCCAGTTGCATAAAACTGTGAAGGATACGCACGATATTAAGGTCCTGAAAAAAGCGGTGTCTCACCAGCTAAGCGGTTTGGTCCGCGCGATGGACGACTTCAAGAAAAAAGAAGAAGAGCGAGAGGAACGGCTACAGGGGCGCTATGAAAATCTGATCGATAAAGTAGAGCAGATGGAAGTAGAGACGCGTAAAGTTAAGGCTCATATGGAAGAAGAGCGTCATAGAGCAAGAACTGATCCGCTTACTGGTTTGCCGAACCGGGCTGCATACGATGAGTATATAGTTCAAGAATATGAGCGCTGGGCTCGATACCAGACTGCTTTTTCAGTGGTGGTATGTGATTTGGACTTCTTTAAAAAGGTGAACGATAACTATGGACACCTTGCAGGAGATAAAGTCTTAAGATTGGTCGCGAAGGTCCTTGCAAAAAACATTCGTGCGACTGACTTTGCCTGCCGATTTGGCGGTGAAGAATTTGTCGTTATTTTACCTTCGTCATCGTCAGAAGAGGCGGTAGAAGCAATGGATAAGCTCCGGGTGAAACTAGAGAATAGCCCCTTTAACTTTCATGGAGATCCGGTAAATATAACAATGTCTTTTGGTGTTACTGAAGTTAAAGCCGATGACACTGTTGACGAGCTTTTCTCCAGAGCAGATCAGGCTTTGTATCAGGCAAAAGAAAATGGTCGAAACAGAGTCTGTACTCTGTAGTAGAATAAGCCAGAATTATTAGATTGGTACAAGGCTCCTTGAAGTGAAACGTCTTTCACGCACGCTTAAAATTATTCAGGTATTTGCGCGCTATCGTCTGGATACACTGTTTCTGAGTTTGTCATTACCTTGGTATTTCCGCCTGCTGGTTTGGTTATTGCCATGGCGTTTGTTTATTCCTGCTTCAAAACCCCAAGCTGAGCGGCTGCGTCTTGCACTGGAAGCTTTGGGTCCGGTATTTGTGAAGTTTGGTCAGATGCTTTCAACCCGAAGGGATCTGCTACCCGATGATTTTGCAGAAGAACTGAAGAAACTGCAGGATCAGGTTCCTCCTTTCTCCGGTGATCTGGCAAAAACATTGATAGAAAAGTCACTGGAAAGCTCGGTGTCAGAACTATTTTCAGAGTTTACGGTTGAACCGATGGCTTCTGCATCTGTTGCTCAAGTGCATAAGGCTACGCTGCTTGACGGTCGTGAAGTTGTTGTAAAAGTCATTCGACCAGGTATCGCAAAAACTATTCGTAAGGATGTGGATCTTCTGTATACGCTAGCGCATTTAGTGCATGCGGTATGGCAAGAGGGGCGACGTTTAAGACCTGTAGAAGTAGTATCCGAGTACGAGCAAACAATTTTCGATGAATTAGACCTGAGAAAAGAGGCTGCGAATGGCTCTCAGTTGCGTCGTAACTTTGAGCAAAGTGAGATTTTGTATATCCCCGAAATTTACTGGGATTACACACGCACAAATGTGCTTGTCATGGAGAGGATTCATGGTATTCCTGTGGCCGAAATTGAGCAACTAAGCGCCCAGGGAACCGATATGAAAGTCCTGGCGGAAAGAGGGGTTGAGATCTTCTTTACTCAGGTATTCAGAGACAGTTTTTTTCATGCAGATATGCATCCCGGAAATATATTTGTATCCCGTAATAGCCCATCATCACCTCAATACATCGCAGTTGATTTTGGCATAATTGGTTCATTGACCCCGGAAGACCAAAGTTATTTAGCCCGGAACTTTCTTGCCTTTTTTAAACGTGACTACCGGCTGGTAGCGCAATTGCATGTTGATTCTGGTTGGGTGCCCGCCAATACTAATGTTGATGCTTTTGAAACTGCAATACGCAGTGTCTGTGAGCCGATATTCGAAAAGCCTTTAAAAGAGATCTCTTTTGGTCAGGTGTTATTAGGGCTGTTTCAAACGGCTCGCCGCTTCAATATGGAGGTTCAGCCCCAGTTGGTGTTGTTGCAGAAGACGTTGTTGAATATCGAGGGGCTGGGGCGGCAGCTTTATCCTGATCTGGATCTTTGGAAAACAGCTAAGCCTTTCCTTGAGGATTGGATGAAAGAGCGCATGGGGCCAAAAGGTGTTTACCGTTCAATCAAACAGCAGGCCCCTGATTGGCTGGAAAAAATGCCACACATGCCGCAGCTTGTTTTTGATGCGCTTAATCAGGTAAGAAATCTTGATGATACTCGGCGGAGAGATATTCGAGCATATGAAAGTGCGAGGGCTGAATTAACTTTACGTCAGCGTCGTTTGCGGTATTCAGGTTTCGGTTTTATCGCAGTCGCTTTAATCGCTTCTGATGAGCGAATGCTAGAATGGTTATATAATTTACCTACAGCTAGCTGGGTATTGGCCGGCATTGGGATCGTGCTTCTGCTTAGGCGGGTATGAATTTTTACCAAGTATTTCCGAAGAATAGTTGTTGTAACATTCTTAGGGTATGCTTCGGAATCTCAATATAGCGTTAAATAAAGAGAGAGATAGAATGAGTGATGTATTAACTCAATTGGGTGAAGTGCTGGAACAACGTAAAAGTGCCTCTCCAGACTCCTCTTATGTTTCCAGTTTGCATGCCAAAGGTCTGAATAAAATCCTCGAGAAAGTAGGGGAAGAAGCAACGGAAACAATTTTAGCTGCCAAAGATGCGCAGAGCAGTGGTGATAACAAAGATGTTATTTATGAAACGGCAGACTTGTGGTTTCACAGCTTAGTTGCACTGTCTCACCTAGGCGAAAAGCCAGAGGTGGTATTGGAAGAATTAGCCAGACGCTTTGATCTTTCTGGATTGGAAGAAAAAGCGTCTCGTACAAAAGGCTAATTATGACTGATTGCGTATTCTGTAGAATTGCCAGCGGCGAACTTAAAGCAGAGATCGTATATCAGGATGAGAGAATAGTGGCGTTTAAAGATCATGCGCCAAAAGCTCCGGTACATCTGCTGGTGGTACCGCGAAAGCATATAAGGAATTTAAATGCGCTCGAAGAGGGAGATGCTGAGTTAATTGCTCACCTTATGATCTCCCTGCCAGAGATTGCAAAGAAACAAGGTCTTCTGGACGGCTTTAGAACGATTACCAACACAGGTAAAGGCGGTCGTCAGGAGGTTTATCATATGCACTTCCATATATTGGGCGGCGGTCAGTTGCCCGCTATGTAGATTGGAGATTAGTAACAATGGGTTTAGGCGGTATTAGTATTTGGCAGTTGTTGATCGTTTTGGCCATCATCATCCTTATTTTTGGAACTAAAAAATTCAAAAATATTGGTAGTGACCTTGGCGGTGCGCTCAAAGGCTTCAAAAAAGCTATGACAGATGAAGAGAAAGAAGCTGAGGCCGATGACAAGAAGCAGCTGAAGCAGGACGATGCTGATTTTACAGGGGCTGATAAAGCCGATGTAAAAGAAGATCAGAAGTCTGAAAAGTAAGACTTATATATGTTTGATATTGGTTTTGCCGAGCTGCTGATTATTGCTGTTGTTGCCTTGATTGTTTTGGGGCCTGATAAATTGCCTGCGGCAATCAAAACTGTGGGTATGTGGGTCGGGCGCATTCGTCGAACGGTGTCATCCATACAATCTGAGATTAGCGAAGAGCTGCGAATTGATGAAATGAAGCGTACAGCTGCTGTGTCTAAAGAGCAGCTGGATAAAGAGCTGAAAGAAATGAGCCAGCCATTTATCGATGTTGAACAAAATAGTACGATGTCTGCAAAAGCGTCCCCTCCTGAAGAAATGCAGAAAGCGGCAGAATCAAAACCAAATGATAGCCGCTCAGACGTTAAAGCGGATGACAATCAGCAAAGCCCAGAAAAATCATGAGTCATCAAAAAACAGAAACGCCTGATAAGGATCAGGAACAACCGCTTATCAGTCATTTGGTTGAATTACGGCAGCGGCTGGTACATGTAATCCTGATTGTATTGGCCATATTTCTGGGCCTTTTCTATTTTGCAAACGATCTTTATACATATCTGTCAGCGCCATTAACCGCGTTGTTGCCGGAAGGCACCAGCATGATTGCGACGGATGTTACTTCTCCTTTTTTCGCGCCATTTAAGCTTACATTAGTGGCGGCGATCTTTGCGGCCATGCCTTTTATATTGCACCAGATATGGGGGTTTATTGCACCGGGCCTTTATAAACACGAGCAGCGGCTGGCAATACCGCTACTGATTTCCAGTATTTTCCTTTTTTATGCGGGCATTGCTTTTGCCTACTTTGTAGTCTTCCCATTGATTTTCGGCTTCTTTACCAGCGTTGGTCCAGAAAACGTTGCAGTAATGACAGATATAAGCAGTTATCTTAATTTTGTTCTGAAACTGTTTTTTGCTTTCGGAATCGTTTTTGAAATTCCGATTGCGACTCTATTGCTCATCTGGTCGGGAGCAGCAACAGTAGAAGGGCTCAGGCACAAGCGTGCTTACGTTATAGTCGGTTGTTTTGTGCTTGGGATGCTTTTAACGCCTCCAGATGTAATCTCTCAAAGTCTGCTCGCGTTACCTATGTGGCTGCTGTTTGAATCAGGAATAATTCTGGGCGTTATCTTTGTCAGGAAATCTGATGAAGGTGAAGAGCCGGATGATGAATTCGAGCAGGCTATTCAGGAAGAAGAGGATAATAATCAATAGGCGTTTCATGCGTCATTGATCATGAAATAAGCATGGCCTGAAAATTGTTTCTCTTTTTTTCATTTTTTTTAAAATTGCCTGTTGATTCTGAGAGTGAGGTGCTTATAATACGCGCCTCGCTTGAGACGAAACGCTTCGCAGCGTGAGTGAATTCAGGCAACGCTCTTTAACAATTTGA
>JBOEGV010000006.1:0-14148 GCA_050633605.1 Neptuniibacter sp.
CTAGCAGCCGAAGGCGTTCTAGTAGGCGCAGCCGTCCTGTCCCTACAGGGACGGTGCTCGCCACTGAGCTAAGCCTCTGGCTTAGCGTTTAGGTAAAACCCAATCCGGACGAGGAAAATGACATGTATATCCCCCCGGCAATCGCTCAAGATAATCCTGATGTTCTGGCTCCGCTACCCAAAAGTCGCTGGCAGGTTCAACTTCGGTAACGACTTTACCCGGCCACAGGCCACTGGCTTCAACATCCGCTATCGTATCAAGCGCGGTTTGTTTTTGTGTTTCATCAACAAAGTAGATCGCTGAGCGATAGGACATACCTAGATCATTACCCTGCCTGTTAGACGTAGTAGGATCATGAATCTGGAAGAAAAACTCTAATAGAGTTCGGTATGAAATCAGATCTGAATTAAACAGGATTTCAATACCCTCAGCATGAGTGCCATGGTTACGGTAGGTGGCATTCTGAACATCACCACCGGTATAACCCACACGTGTTGCAAGTACTCCCGGCAATTTTCGAATCAGATCCTGCATACCCCAGAAGCATCCACCCGCAAGCACGGCTCGTTGTTCGTTCATTCAGTTATCCCCCACCGGATTATAAGGTTAGCAAACGACTGTATTTATTTGTTATCGCTCTGCTTAGAAAGTTCCCATAGCCTTGTCGCTTGGGTCAACACAGAACTGATAACTAATACGGTCGTACACAAATTTGAGATTGATAGCACGCATAAAAAAACCGCCGATAAATCGACGGTTTTTCGCTTTTCCTAGCACCCTTTTAAAACCAAGGGGCAGCGAAGGCGTTCTAGCGCCTCGCCGCTACGACTCAATAAGCCTTAGCTAACAGCGTCGTCAGCTTCCAGATCCTTCATGGACAGTTTGATACGGCCGCGCTGGTCTACGTCCAGAACTTTAACCTTAACCATCTGATCCATCTGGATGTAGTCTGTTACTTTCTCTACGCGCTTGTTCGCGATCTGAGAAATGTGTACAAGCCCGTCTTTACCCGGCAGGATGTTGATGAACGCACCAAAGTCTTCGATACGTACAACTTTGCCTTCGTAGATCTGGCCAATCTCTGCTTCAGCAGTGATTTCGATGATCTTATCAGTTGCGGCTTTCGCTGCTGCTTTGTCTTCAGCGTATACTCGAACTGTACCGTCGTCTTCGATATCGATAGACGCGCCAGTTTCTTCAGTCAGGGCACGGATAGTTGCACCACCCTTACCAATAACGTCACGGATCTTCTCAGGGTTGATCTTCAGCTGAGTCATAGCCGGTGCGTTGTCTGGCAATTCTGGGCGAGCGTAGCCGATTACTTTAGCCATCTCTTTCAGAATATGAACACGTGCTTCATATGCCTGTTCCAGCGCGATATCCATGATCTCTTCAGTAATACCTGTGATCTTGATATCCATCTGCAGCGCAGTAATACCGGTTTCAGTACCCGCTACTTTAAAGTCCATGTCGCCCAGGTGGTCTTCGTCACCCAGTATATCGGTCAGGACTGCAAAGCCGTTTTCTTCTTTAACCAGACCCATTGCGATACCCGCAACCGGTGCTTTAAGAGGAACCCCTGCATCCATCATGGACAGAGATGCACCACAAACAGAAGCCATTGAGCTGGAACCGTTGGATTCAGTGATCTCAGATACGATACGAATTGTGTATGGGAACTCTTCCTGTGTTGGCAGAACCGCTGTAACACCACGACGAGCCAGACGACCGTGACCGATTTCACGACGACCTGCTCCCATCATACGACCACATTCACCTACAGAGTATGGAGGGAAGTTGTAGTGCAGCATGAACGGGTCTTTACGTTCGCCTTCGATTGCATCGATGATCTGCTGATCACGTGCAGTACCCAGAGTACATGTCACTACAGACTGAGTTTCACCACGTGTGAACAATGAAGAACCGTGCGTACCTTTAAGTACGTCAATTTGAACATCGATACCACGAACAGTTTTGTTATCACGACCGTCGATACGCGGCTCGCCCGCTACGATACGACCACGAACAATTTCCTTTTCCAGCGAGCTTACGATGCCTGAAACATCACCAGCAGAAGGCTGACCTTCTTCTTCGCCGCACAACGCTTCAACCGCTTTAGAACGCAGTTCAGCCAGTGCATTCTGACGCTCCATTTTGTCCGCAACCTGATAAGCAGCAGTGATACCTGCTTCTACTTCAGCGCGTACTTGAGCAATCAGCGTTTCATCTTTCTCAGCTGCAGCCCAAACCCAATCTTCTTTACCAGCTTCGGCTTTCAGCTCGTTGATTGCATTGATAGCAACCTGCATTTCCTGGTGCGCAAACAGTACCGCACCCAGCATTTCGTCTTCAGACAGTTCCTGAGCTTGAGATTCAACCATCAGTACAGCATCAGACGTACCCGCTACAACCATGTCCAGTTCAGACGCAGCCAGCTGCTCATAAGATGGGTTCAGTAGGTAACCTGCATCTTCAGTAAAACCAACACGTGCCGCACCGATTGGACCCTGGAATGGGATACCGGAGATAGCCAGTGCCGCAGAAGTACCCAGCATTGCAGCGATATCTGGATCATTTTTCTTATCTGCAGACATTACAGTACAAACAACCTGTACTTCGTTCATGTAGCCTTTCGGGAACAGTGGACGAATTGGACGGTCGATCAGACGGGATGTCAGTGTTTCTTTCTCAGATGGACGCGCTTCACGCTTAAAGAAACCACCTGGGATACGGCCAACAGAGTAGTATTTTTCTTGGTAGTGCACAGACAGTGGGAAGAAACCCTGACCTGGTTTTTCTTCTTTAGCGCCAACTACTGTACAAAGTACTTCGTTACCACCCATTTTAACCAGAACAGAACCGGTTGCCTGACGCGCAACACGGCCAGTTTCGATAGTGACTTCAGTGCCACCAAACTGGAATGTTTTTGTTGTTACTTGGAACACAATATTTTCCTTAAAAAAGTTTACAAGGCAGTGACGGGTAACGGTTCAAACCAAATGTCTTGCCAGTACTCAGATGTGCTCTGTCATCTATGTTATTCAAAGCTCATTTGAGTACAGGCGGGATGAGCGCGTTAACCTGTTTTCTACCCCAGATATAACCAGGGCCATACAATGTATGGCCCTGGTAATTTTACACTAACTATTAGCGACGCAGACCCAAGCGCTTGATCAGATCGAGGTAACGATCTGCATCTTTACCTTTCAGGTAGTCCAGCAGTTTACGACGCTGGTTTACCATGCGGATCAGACCACGACGTGAATGGTGGTCGTGTTTGTTCACTTTGAAGTGTTCCTGCAAACCTTCGATGTTAGCAGACAGCAGAGCTACCTGAACTTCTGGGGAACCAGTATCGCCTTCAACGCGAGCGTATTCTGCAACAAGTGTCGCTTTTTTCTCAGCAGTTAATGCCATTTTCGTATCTCCTAAAAAACATGCACACAACTCTGTGAGTTGCCGGATAAAAAAGAAACGATGTACCGAGCATGTTTTCAGTACAACGCCACATTATTGAACCTCTGTAGAAGTTCAAAAAATTTGTTATTGATCAGCTTCAGTACAAATCAGACGTTTCGGTTTCAAACGGTCATCGACCACTTCAGCTACCCCGAGAAAACGCTGCTTATCTTCCGCACCAGATACTTCTGCAAACAAACGAACCAAGCTGCCTTCGGCATGCCTTTCCTGCGCAATGGACTGACCATGCAGGATGAGATCGCTCTGTTTCTGATCAAGCTGAACGGCGGGCAAATCTTCTACCGCTGCCCAGGCCGGCAATAATAGCTTATCCAGCTCAATTTGTATGCTTTTTTGCAGTGATTCGTCGGCATTTTCCGGGATTTTTTGCTCCAGTTCTTCCAGTGTCATCATCTGCTCTGACGTGAATGCAGCTACGTCCAGACGGTGCAACATTTTGACATGCGCACCGCAGCCCAGCATATGACCAAGATCTTCAACAATCGAACGGATATATGTGCCTTTAGAACAGAAGACTTCTAAATCAATCTCATCGCCACGGAAATCAAGTAACTTTATTTCGTGAATGGTTACCTGACGCGGTTTGACTTCAACTTGAATGCCTTTTCGAGCCAACTTATACAATGGTTGACCATTATATTTAAGCGCCGAAAACATGGACGGGACCTGTTCAATTCTCCCGCTAAAATGCTCAAGCAACAGGGCATTTATTTGTTCTGAGGTGATGGTATCAGGAACAGATTTTTCTTCGACAACTTCTCCATCAGCATCGCTGGAATCGGTACGAATACCTAATTTTGCAGTGGTTATATAACGTTTATCAGAATCAAGTAAGTGCTGGGAAAACTTAGTAGCCTCCCCAAGGCAGATGGGTAAAAGCCCGGTAGCCAGGGGGTCTAAAGCTCCTGTATGACCAGCTTTCTGAGCATCAAAGATTCGTCTAACTCGCTGCAGTGCAGAGTTGGAAGAGATACCGGTCGGTTTATTCAGCAAGAATACACCGTCGACCGCCCGGCCTCGGGATTTTCTACGACGCCCCACGCTTAGTCCTCGTCGGTGTCGTTGTTACTATCGCTTACGTCGCTTTGATTCTGATTTTCCTGACGAATGGTCGCCTCTATCAGATGATGCAAATGACGCCCACGCTCAATGGTTTCATCAAAGTGGAAACGCAGCTGCGGCGTCGCCCGTAACTTAACGTTACGTGACAGTTCACCGCGCAGGAAACCTGCAGCGCTGTTCAGCACTTTCAGAGAATCTACAATTGCTTCTGCTTCATCCTTGCCATTCAATGGCAAAACCGTGATGTAAACATCCGCAAAACCCAGATCCTTACTCACCTTGGCATAGCTCACTGTCACCATACCCAGACGAGGATCTTTAATTTCAAACTGGATCAGCTGAGCCAGCTCCTTTTGGAGCTGATCAGCGATCCGTTGTGTACGACTATAATCGCGTGCCATATAGGTTATCTATTACCTTGTATTCGCAGCCTTAAAGTGTACGCTGAACTTCAACGGTGTCGTAAACCTCAATTTGGTCTCCGACTTTAACATCGTTGTAGTTCTTAACGCCGATACCACATTCCATACCTTGGCGAACTTCGCTTACGCTGTCTTTGAAGCGACGCAGAGATTCCAGCTCGCCTTCATAGATAACAACGTTTTCACGCAGTACACGGATACGTTTGTTACGGAATACAGTACCTTCAATAACCATACAACCGGCAACCGCACCGATCTTAGGCGCCTTGAAGACATCACGCACTTCTGCAATACCTACGATCTCTTCACGATACTCAGGAGACAGCAGACCGCCCATCGCCTGTTTAACGTCGTCAATGATGTCATAGATAACGCTGTAGTAACGCAGTTCGATCCCTTCACGTTCCAGTACCTGACGCGCCTGTGCATCCGCACGCACGTTAAAGCCAACCATCAGAGCTGAAGCTGTTACCGCCAGGTTAGCATCGGTTTCAGCAATACCACCGACACCGCCGGAAACGATATTTACTTTAACTTCATCAG
The DNA here is from genome assembly GCA_050633605.1 of Neptuniibacter sp. Classification (GTDB taxonomy): domain Bacteria; phylum Pseudomonadota; class Gammaproteobacteria; order Pseudomonadales; family Balneatricaceae; genus Neptuniibacter. Next base: position 5,508 of record JBOEGV010000006.1, read on the forward strand.
TAGACAGATCTTCCAGTGCATGGGTCAGTGCTTCCAATGAACCACGTACATCGGTCTTCAGTACGATATTGAATGTTTTAACATCACCCGCCTGCATGTTCGCAAACAAGTTCTCGAGTTTCGATTTCTGCTGACGAGCCAGTTTCACATCACGGTATTTACCCTGACGGAAGAGCGCAACTTCACGCGCTTTCTTCTCATTGGATACCATAGTGAATTCATCACCAGCATTTGGTGTACCGTCAAGTCCCTGAATTTCTACAGGAATAGCAGGACCCGCTTCTTCTACAGGCTTGCCGTTCTCGTCCAGCATGGCACGAACACGACCATAATGCAGACCTGCCAGTACGATATCGCCTTTACGCAAAGTACCATTCTGTACCAGTACTGTCGCAACCGGACCGCGCCCTTTATCGAGACGGGATTCAACCACAACACCCTGTCCTGGGGCATTAGGAACGGCTTTGAGCTCAAGAATTTCTGATTGCAGCAGAACTGCATCCAGTAGTTCATCAATGCCCTGTCCTGTTTTCGCAGATACACTTACAAACTGATTTTCGCCGCCCCACTCTTCCGGGATAACTTCCAGCGCTGCCAGCTCGTTTTTAACACGATCAGGATCGGCCTGCTCTTTATCAATTTTGTTAACCGCAACAACCAAAGGAACGCCCGCAGCTTTCGCATGCTGAACCGCTTCCTGTGTCTGAGGCATTACACCATCATCCGCAGCAACAACCAGAATTACAATATCCGTAACCGAAGCACCACGAGCACGCATCGCAGTAAATGCCGCGTGTCCCGGAGTATCCAGGAAAGTAACCATACCGTTATCAGTATCAACGTGGTACGCACCAATGTGCTGAGTAATACCACCAGATTCACCTGAAGCTACGCGCGAGGAACGAATATAATCCAGCAGGGAAGTTTTACCATGGTCTACGTGACCCATAACAGTAACAACCGGTGCACGACCTTCCGCATCACCCTGCTGCAGCTGAATGCTCTCCATGAGCGCTTCTTCAACCGCATTTTCCTGCATTGGCTTAGGCGTATGGCCCATCTCTTCGACCAACAGGGTTGCTGTATCCTGATCAATGACCTGATTGATGGTGGCCATAGCGCCCATACCAAACATGACCTTGATGACTTCAGCAGCCTTAACGTTCATTTTCTTAGACAGGTCAGCTACTGTAATACTTTCTGGAATAGCAACTTCTAACACCTGCTGAGTTGTTGGCTCTTTAAAACCGTGCTCATTAGGTTTGTTAGAAACTGGTCGACCGTTCTTACCACGGTTTCGGCTGATTTTACCGCCACGACGATCTTGTCCGCGGTTATCAGATCCTTTTTTCTTACCCTTGCCACCACGTCGATTATCATCACGTTTAGCAGGTTCTTTTTTCTTCGCCTGTTCTTGTGCTTTAAAGCGTGCTTCTGCTTCTTTTTCCTTTTTCAGGCGACGCGCTTCTTCTTCCTCTTCACGCTTAATACGTGCAGCATCGTCAGCTTCTTTCTGCTTCTGAGCTTCATCTTCAGCACGCTTAGCTTCCTGCTCCGCTTCCTGGGAAGCTTTCGCTGCTTCAGCTTCCTGAGCCTCGCGAGCTGCCAGCTCTTCAGCCTGTTGTTTCTGACTCTCTTCTTCAAGAAGCGTAGCTTCAACTTTAGCCACCTCTTCGTGACCTTCTGCTTCCGGCTGCTCTGAAGGATCCATCTCTGAACGCTTAACGTAAGTACGCTTTTTACGCACTTCAACATTAACTGTTTTCTTCTTACCAGAAGCTCCTGACACTTTCAGTGTGGAAGTTGTTTTACGCTTCAAGGTGATTTTTTTCGGCTCACCATCCGCTGCATCTTCACCATGACTACGTTTCAGGTGATTTAGCAATGTTTGTCTTTCGGTTTCAGAAACCTCTGCGGTTTCTTTCTTACCTGAAATACCTGCTTCCTGCATCTGCTCAAGCAAACGCTCAACGGAAACACCAACCATTTCGGCAAGTTGCTTAACTGTTACTTCAGCCATGTGGAGGCTCCTCTTCCGTTAACCTTTACTCTTCAGCAAACCATGGTGCACGAGCAGTCATGATAAGTGCTGCCGCTTTCTCTTCATTCATACCTTCAATATCCATCAGATCGTCGATCGACTGTTCTGCCAGATCTTCCATGGTAATAATACCCTGAGCAGACATTAGATATGCCAGATGAGTATCCATACCTTCCATATTCAGCAGATCATCTGCTGGCTCAGCTTTATCCAGTTTTTCTTCACTCGCAATTGCCAGGTTCAGCAAAGCATCTTTAGCACGCTTACGCAGTTCTTCGACGATATCTTCATCGAAACCATCAATTTCCAGCATTTCATCTACCGGAACATAAGCTACTTCTTCTAGCGTGGTGAAACCTTCATCAACAAGGACCTCGGCCACATCTTCGTCGACATCCAGATGATTGATAAAGACATCAATCACTGAACCCACTTCCGATTTATGCTTAGCCTGAGCATCATCTTCGGTCATGACATTCAGCTCCCAGCCAGTCAGCTCAGAGGCCAAACGCACATTCTGACCGTTACGACCTATTGCCATAGCCAGATTGTCTTCAGCTACAGCAACATCCATAGAGTGTGTTTCTTCATCAAGTACGATAGACGCCACTTCTGCTGGTGCCATCGCATTGATAACTAACTGAGCAGGATTATCGTCCCAAAGCACGATATCTACACGCTCGCCTCCCAGCTCGTTTGAAACAGCCTGCACGCGTGCACCACGCATACCAACACATGCGCCTACAGGATCAATACGACCATCATTTGTTTTAACAGCGATCTTAGCTCGAGATCCTGGGTCACGTGATGCCGCACGGATATCAATCACCTCTTCGGAGATTTCCGGTACTTCAATACGGAACAGCTCGATCAACATTTCGTTACATGAACGACTCATAACCAGCTGAGGACCACGTCCTTCTGAACGAACTTCCAGCAAAACAGCTCGAACACGGTCACCCATACGAAATGCTTCACGCTGAATTAGTTGATCTCGTGGTAAAAGCGCTTCTGCGTTATTACCCAGATCTACAATAATGTTATCGCGTGTCACTTTTTTAACACTGCCCGAGATCAATTCACCTTGACGATCACGGTACTGTTCAACCACTTTGGCACGTTCAGCTTCGCGTACTTTTTGAACGATAACCTGTTTCGCAGTTTGCGCTGCAATGCGGCCAAACTTAACTGATTCAACTTCTTCCTCATGGATATCACCAGGCTGAAGGGCAGTATCAATTTCTTCCGCCTCTTCCATAGTCAGCTCAGTACCCAGTGCGGGCACCTCTTCATTACTAACTACCAACCAGCGACGGTAAGTATCATAGTCGCCAGATGTACGGTCGATAACCACACGGATGTCCGCTTCTTCGTCATAACGCTTCTTCGTTGCGGTCGCCAGAGCAACTTCTATCGCTTCGAAAATTACTTCTTTCGGAACATCTTTCTCGTTGGAAACTGCTTCCGCTACCAAAAGAATCTCTTTATTCATGCTTGCCTCGCCTAAGACCTGAAATCCACGTTTAGAACTGCGGGATAATGTTCGCCCGATCGATATAATCGATCGGCAGCATATATTCTTCGTTATCAACTACGACAAGTACTTCATCTCCCTCAATACCATTAAGAACACCTTTAAACTTACGACGCCCTTCAAATGCAACACGTAAACGCACTTGAATTTGAGAACCTGCGTAAGCCTCATACTGTTCCAATGTAAATAGAGGACGATCCATACCTGGAGAAGAAACCTCCAGTGCGTAGTTTCCAGCTATTGGATCTTCTACATCCATAATTCCACTGACCTGATGACTTACAGCAGCGCAGTCGTCAACCGAGATGCCGTTTTCAGAATCAATGTACACTCGTAAAGTGCTGTGTTTTCCTTGTGAGAGAAACTCAATTCCCCAGAGTTCAAATCCCAAAGCATCTATTGATGGCTGGATTAACTCTTGTAACAGTTTCATTTTCGCTGACACGAATAGTTAACCTGTACTAACACTTTGATATAAAACCACAAATTTTATTTACTAGCAGTTTCACATCACAAATTTTAAAAACAAAAAATGGGTCCTATGACCCATTCAAGCAATACAACGCTACTTAACGCTGCACTTCACTTACGAAAAAGCCCCTTAATAGGGGCCTTACGTATAATAAGGTTGGTAGCGGGGGCCAGATTTGAACTGACGACCTTCGGGTTATGAGCCCGACGAGCTACCAGGCTGCTCCACCCCGCATCAATATCTCTTCGCCACCTTTTTAGGCTTTTCGAAGGTCGAGATACTCCCTTCGGCTCTTTCGGTTTGGGAGCCCGTCTAACTAAAAGGCTGCTCCACCCCGCATCAATATCTCTTCGCTACCTTCAGGTTCACCGAAGATCGAGCTACCATTCCTTTGGCTCTACGACATGAGAGCTACGCTACTCACCCCGTTCAAAACTGGTGCAATATTGTATATGCACTGGCGATCTTTATCAAGATTAATGGTGCCCAAGGCCGGACTTGAACCGGCACGGCCTGACGGCCACTACCCCCTCAAGATAGCGTGTCTACCAATTCCACCACTTGGGCATAAACTTTTACTTAGAGCTAGTCAGACTTTGGAATGTCTGACTCAGCAGGCACTGCTGCTTTCTCTTCTTCCAACGCTGGTAATTGCGCTTCTTCTACAGCCACTTCAGGCTCTTGCGCTTTACTTTCAATCAATGCTGCTGACGGGATACCCGCATCACCAACAGATTCAGCCTTATTCTTAGCATAAATAGCCAAAACAAAACTGGTTGCAAAGATACCAGCAGCAACAACTGCAGTCATACGCGACAGGAAGTTACCACTACCCGTACTACCAAAAACCGTCTGCGATGCTCCGGCACCAAAAGAAGCACCAGCCTCCGCTCCTTTACCCTGCTGCAGCAAAATCAAACCTATTACTGCTGCCGCCAGCAACACGTGTATAACCAGAACTATTGTTTCCATCTCAGAACCGCCAGTTATGCGCCTGCCGCTTGGCAGATCGCAAGAAAATCATTTGCTTTAAGGGAAGCCCCACCAACGAGACCACCATCAACATCTTCATTGGAGAACAGCTCTGCAGCATTAGCTGCATTGACACTGCCACCATACAGAATACGCATTTTAGCTGCAGTATCTGCATCATAATCTGCAACCATAAACCGTATTGCAGAATGTACATCCTGTGCCTGCTCTGGTGTCGCCGTTTTACCAGTACCAATAGCCCAAACTGGCTCATAAGCAATTACAGCATCAGCAAAGCTATCAATTCCAGCTGCTTCTACCACTGCTTTAATCTGACGACTAACAACCGAAAGTGTTTGCCCTGCTTCGCGTTCTTCCAGTGTTTCACCAACACACAGAATTGGTTTAAAACCCGCATTAACAGTAGCTATAAACTTTTCAGCAACCAAAGCATCTGTCTCAGCATACAGGCTGCGTCGCTCAGAGTGACCAAGAATCACATATTCGCAACCCAAATCTTCAAGCATTGAAAGTGATATTTCACCAGTGAATGCGCCATTGCCATGTTGACTTACATTCTGCGCACCCAATTTAAGCGGAGTGTCTGCAATCGCTGCCTGAACCTGAGAAAGATATACAAACGGAGGACAAACCAGAACCTCTGAACCAGTAGATATGGAAGGATCAGTCAAAGCTTCTATCAGATCACTGATAAAGGCTGAGTCTCCATTCATCTTCCAGTTTCCAGCAACTAAAGCTGTCCGCATTGGCACCCCCATTTCAAGAGGCGCAAATATTAACTGGCTTATACTGAAGTTTCAAGCGAGTTCAGTGCTTTTTCAACATCAGCAGCAAGTTGTTTACAGAGTGCATCCACCTCACTTGCTTCTTCACCTTCTATCATGACTCTAATTACAGGCTCAGTCCCTGATGGTCGCAAAAGAACACGGCCACGACTACCCAGCTTTTCTTCTGTTGCCGCCACTGCCTGATCAACTTCCTCAATACCTGAAATATCGATTTTCTTCTCCATACGAATATTGATCATTGTCTGCGGAAGCTTATTCATACCATTGAGTAACTGATTAAGGTTTTTTCCAGATTCGACCATCGCCTTCAATACTTGAATAGCAGCTACAATCCCATCTCCAGTCGTTGTTAGGTGACGGCAAACAATATGCCCCGAACTCTCTCCACCTAAAACCCACTCATGCTTATCTAGCCGCTCCATAACATACCGATCGCCCACTTTAGCTCTAACAAAAGGTATATTATCCCGTGCAAATGCCTGCTCAAGACCAAAATTACTCATCAAGGTACCCACAACGCCGCCCTTAAGGTGCTCCTCTCGCTGCATTAACGATGCAATAATATAAAGCAATTCATCACCATCAACTTCCTTACCCTGATGGTCTACCATAATTACTCGGTCGCCATCACCGTCAAGGGCAATACCCAAATCAGCATTTTCCGAGATAACCAATTCCTGTAATTCCTTGGTAGCGGTTGCCCCACAGTCTTCATTTATATTTAAACCATCCGGGGAAGAGGCACACTCAATAATCGTTGCCCCCAATTCGGAAAATACAGCTGGAGCAACGTGATAAGTTGCTCCATTTGCACAATCAAGTACCATCTTCAGCCCTTTGAGACTGATTCCACCTGCAGTTGCCTTGCAGAATTCAATGTATCGCCCTGGAGCATCCACAAGGCGCCGGGCTTTACCCAACTCAGCAGAATCAACCGTAGTCATCGCAATATCCATTTGCGCTTCAATTGCTTGCTCTATCTCATCTGGAAGTTTTGTACCATTTGCCGAGAAGAACTTAATCCCGTTATCAAAGTATGGGTTATGCGAAGCGCTGATCACAATGCCAGCATCAGCCCTAAAAGTACGAGTCAAGTAAGCAATTGCAGGGGTTGGCATAGGACCGGTAAGCAAAACATCGACACCCGCAGCAGACAGTCCCGCTTCAAGTGCGGATTCAAACATGTAGCCTGAAATCCGGGTATCCTTACCAATTAAGATTTTACTGCGCCCTTCCCGAGCAAAAACTTTACCTGCAGCCCAACCCAGCTTTAGGACAAAGTCAGGGGTAATCGGAAACTGTCCAACACGCCCACGAATTCCATCGGTTCCAAAATATCTCTTTGCCATTTTCACCCAACCTCTACACGCTCTGTCATCATTGCCCGAGTCATCTTAACCACATCAACTGTCTCAGCCACATCATGCACTCGTATTATTTCAACGCCTTGCATTACAGCAAATGCCACAGTAGCCAAACTTCCTGCAAGACGTTGATCCACCTCGCGATTCAATACAGCACCAATCATCGACTTTCGTGAAGTCCCAATTAGTATAGGCAGCTGCAGTTCTTTTAAACGGGATAAATTATTCAGAAGCCGTAAATTATGGTTTGATGTTTTGCCAAACCCTATACCCGGATCAAGGATCAACCGATTCCTGGCAATGCCCGCATGTTCACAAGCCTGAATACGCTGTATCAAAAAATCCGTCACCTCTTCCAGCACATCATCATAATCAGGGCGCATCTGCATAGTTGCAGGGCTCCCCTTCATATGCATCAAACAAACAGGCAACCCCGTCCGCGCAGCAGCGGATAGCGCCCCATCCCTACCCAAGGCCCTAACATCATTAATTATCCCGACTCCCAAACGAGCGGATTCGGTTATAACGTCAGGGGTACTGGTATCGATGGACAGAACTACATCCAATTCAGAATTAACTTTCTCAACAATAGGCAGTACTCGATCTAACTCTTCCTGAACCCCAACAGGTTGAGCTCCAGGCCGAGTAGATTCACCACCTATATCAATTATCGTAGCGCCATCACACACCATTTGATGAGCACGTGACATTGCTTGATCTAGGAGTAAGCCTTCACTTGAACAGAGGGTTCCACCATCAGAGAAAGAGTCTGGAGTAACATTCAGAATACCCATGACATGGGTTTCAGAGAGGTCAATTTTCTTTTGACCACAATTAAGGATGTGCATATGAGGAGTCAATCTTTACCAATAATAAAAAAGGCTGGCTCTTCAAAGCCAGCCTTTCAGAATATCAACGCTTAGTGGACATTGTTGTCCGGTGAGTGCGGGACATCAGGATCCATTCCCTCATCACGATCACCATTTGAACCTGTATCCAGAGAAGACTTTTCATTCTCATCAGTAGCTTGCGCAGCGGCCCCCTGATCATCATTCTTATCTTCATCGTCCACCCAACCCTCCGGTGGCGAAACAGTTTCTCGGTTCATCAGCTGATCAATCTGCTTGCTATCAATCGTCTCAAATTTCATAAGAGCCTGACACATCGTTTCAAGAATATCGCGATTCTCTTCAAGTATCTGCTCAGCCTTTTGATAGCACTGATCAATTATCTTACGTGTTTCAGAGTCTATTCGGCGCTGTGTATCTTCAGCCAAAGGCTTAGCACCCTGCCCATAGCCACGATTAAACGGATCCGACTCCTCTTCATCATAAAGAAGCGGGCCCAATTCATCCGTAAGCCCCCATTTTGCGACCATGCTTCGCGCAAATGAAGTAGCTCGCTGAATATCATTCGATGCACCGGTGGTAACACCCTCTTTACCCAAAG
>JBOEGV010000006.1:14229-15451 GCA_050633605.1 Neptuniibacter sp.
CACCCATCATGATTTTGTCTTTGGCTTTTTCAAACTCATCCATGCCTACAGTGCGCTTGTTAGCTCGAGCCGCAAACAATGCAGCTTCATTCACAAGGTTCGCCAAATCAGCACCGGAGAAGCCTGGAGTACCACGTGCGATCAGTTCAGGCTTAACATCTTCGCCCAGAGGCACCTTACGCATATGAACCTTAAGAATTTTCTCACGACCTCGAATATCGGGCAGTCCAACATGAACCTGACGATCAAAACGCCCAGGGCGTAATAAGGCAGGATCAAGCACATCAGGTCGGTTCGTTGCAGCAATAACAATAATACCTTCATTGCCTTCAAAACCGTCCATTTCAACCAACAACTGGTTTAAAGTCTGTTCACGCTCATCGTTACCGCCACCCATACCAACACCACGGTGACGCCCGACAGCATCGATCTCATCAATAAAGATGATACAAGGCGCATTCTTCTTAGCCTGCTCAAACATATCTCGAACACGCGATGCGCCGACACCGACAAACATTTCAACAAAGTCAGAACCCGAAATAGTAAAGAAGGGCACTTTCGCTTCGCCTGCTATCGCTTTCGCTAGTAGCGTCTTACCGGTACCGGGGCTACCCGACATCAAAACTCCGCGTGGAATATGACCACCTAAGCGCTGAAATTTGCCTGGATCGCGAAGGAAATCAACCAGTTCGCGAACATCTTCTTTAGCCTCTTCAACACCTGCGACATCATCAAATGTCGTTTTAATCTGATCTTCGCTCATCATGCGCGCTTTGGATTTACCAAAGGACATCGGCCCACCTTTTCCACCGCCACCTTGCATCTGGCGCATGAAAAACATAAAGACAGCGATAATGACAAGTATCGGGAAGGAAGCAACCAACAACTGAGTCCAGATACTCTGTTGCTCAGGCTGCTTGCCCTCAATCACAACATCATGACTCAACAAATCATCAACCAACTTAGGGTCTTGAAGTGCTGGACGAACGGTTTCAAACATCTCACCGTTTGTTCTTTGCCCAACGATTGTGTATCCATCGATTACAACTTTACTAACCCGGTCAGCCTGAACTTCGGCTACAAAGTCTGAGTAGCTCAACTGATTTGGAGCTGAATTACTATTAAAGTTATTAAATACAGTCAGCAATACCGCTGCGATCACTAGCCAAAGCACCAGATTTTTCGCCATATCATTCAATGGAATACCCTCAATTTGCTGATT
>JBOEGV010000006.1:15516-15660 GCA_050633605.1 Neptuniibacter sp.
GAACGCTACACACTATACTATGAAGCCTACTAAGACTACTAAAAACCTAACCTTTAAAACCTTTGCCCAACAGGTACACCTCACGTGAGCGTGAGCGTGATGAATCAGGCTTCCGCGTAACCACTTTATTAAAGCTTGTACGCA
>JBOEGV010000007.1:0-89994 GCA_050633605.1 Neptuniibacter sp.
AAAATATAATCTGAGGCATTACTCTGTATCTCCTAATTCATCTACGCTATGCCCCTGCAAAGCTTTTTGAATACTGTTATCCATACGGCGTGCAGCAAATTCATCTGATGCTTTTGCAAGCACTGTAATACCTTTCTCAATCGCTAATGAGTCACTTCCACTGCAGAGCTCATTCAGGATTGCCATCTCAGCTAGCAGCTGATCTTTTTCCTGAGCATTTAATAGCTGATCACCATCCACAGCCAGAGCATCCCGCAAAGACACAACCAACCTCTCAGCCTCTACCTGCTGTTCCCGAAGAGCACGAGCAGTTTTATCTTCGGAAGCATTCAGGTAAGACGCTTTAAGCATTTCCGCAATTTCAGAATCATCAAGACCATATGAAGGCTTAACCTGGATACTACTTTCAACACCGGACGTCAGCTCTTTAGCGGCAACCCCTAACAAGCCATCCGCATCAACCTGAAAAGTAACTCTAATTTTAGCAGCACCCGCCGCCATTGGAGGAATCCCCCGCAACACAAAACGTGCAAGAGACCTGCAATCTGATACCAGTTCACGCTCACCCTGAACGACATGAATGGCCATCGCTGTCTGACCATCCTGGTAAGTCGTAAATTCCTGCCCTCGTGCGACTGGAATCGAAGTATTTCTGTGAATGACCTTCTCAGTTAACCCCCCCATCATCTCCAGACCAAGAGATAACGGAATCACATCCAACAACAACATATCACTGTCTGGCTTATTGCCTGCCAAAACATCCGCTTGTATCGCTGCACCAACTGCCACAACTTTATCGGGATCAATATCAATATGAGGTTCTCGGCCAAAAAACTCCTTTACTTGCTGGCGCACCAGCGGCACTCGGGTAGAACCACCCACCATGACAACTTCAAGCACTTTTTCCGCTGTGACATCAGCATCTTTTAGCGCTCTGCGACATGCCCGGATGGTTTTCTTAATAAGCGGGGCCACCAACTCATCTAATTGCTCACGAGTAATATCAAACTCATGGCAGCCAGAATCCATCTCCAATACTACGCATGCATGCGTTTTATCAGACAGCTGCTCTTTCACAAAACGGGCTTTTTCGAGAAGATAACGCGACTGAGAACTATTGATTTCAGACTGCCCAACCTGCTTGGCAAACCATTGCGCAATCACCATATCAAAGTCATCACCACCAAGAGCACTATCACCCCCAGTTGATAAAACTTCAAATACACCTTTATTCAGTCTAAGAATAGAGATATCAAAGGTACCTCCTCCCAGATCGTAAACTGCAATAACGCCCTCTTTACCCTGATCCAAACCATAAGCGACCGCCGCAGCAGTCGGCTCATTCAGAAGACGAAGAACCTTAAGGTCTGCAAGTTTTGCAGCATCTTTGGTCGCCTGACGCTGAGCATCATCAAAGTAGGCGGGCACCGTAATCACCGCACCAACCAGTTCACCTCCCAGAGAATCTTCCGCCCGATGAGCCAGAATTTTCAAAATTTCTGATGAAACTTCTACAGGGCTTTTATTTCCGCCTGCCGTTTCAATAAAAGGCATACCACTGTCACTGGCTGCAAACTGATAAGGCGCTTCATCGCCGAGTGATTTAACATCCTCAACGCCACGTCCCATTAAACGCTTGACCGAAACAATAGTATTAAACGGGTCTTCTGAAGCGAAACTTCGAGCCTCATCACCAATCTGGATATTCCCACAGGGGAGATAACGCACTACTGAGGGCAGCAGATGTTCACCGGTCATATCGGGCAGCGTCACAGCCTCACCACTTTTCACCGATGCTACCAGCGAGTTTGTTGTTCCCAGATCGATACCCACAGCCAGCTTATGCTGATGCGGAGCTTCGCTCTGCCCTGGTTCTGCTATTTGAAGTAATGCCATAGAGTTGTATTAATCTTCCAGCTTATCTTCTAGTCTTTCGATCTCTAGAACCAGCTTTTCTAAAAATTGCATTTTACGTACATCAGATGTAGAAGTCGGCAAATCATCCGCTTCGTAATGTTTTACAAATGATGCTCGCAACTGATCCAGCATGGATGCGACTTCTTCATTTAATTCTTCAAGCTCATCAAAAGGCTCTGAAGCAGATTCGACCTCTTCCAATCGCTCACGCAATTCCATCTGCTGCATCAGAAACATTGGATCTATTGGGGTTGATGACTCGGTTGTCGTATCAATACCCTGAATTTTGAGAAGGTACTGCGCCCTCAATAATGGAGATTTCAAGGTCGCGACAGCTTCGTTCAGGTATGCCGTATATTGTACGGCAATTCTCTGCTCGTGATCGGAAAGGTGCGCATAACGGTCTGGATGGAGAGTTTTCTGAAGTTCCCTAGATCGATCTGACAACTCGGATCGATCCAGGTGATATGAAACAGGCAGACCAATAAATTCGAAGTAATTTTTACTGATGTCCATCTCGATGCCAGGATAGGTTAAACGTTAAAGCTTTCACCACAACCACATTCACTGGATACATTAGGGTTGTTGAACTTAAAGCCCTCATTCAACCCTTCCTTTACGAAATCCAGCTCAGTACCATCAAGATAAACAAGACTCTTAGGATCAATGTAGATTTTCACATCCTGAGGTCCAGTAAAAATCTGGTCCTCATCCATTACCTCATCAACAAACTCCAGCACATATGCCATACCAGAGCAGCCAGAGGTTCTCACAGCCAAACGAATACCTTCGCCCTGTCCTCGCTTCTCTATATAACGAGCGACATGATCTGCTGCCGCATCAGTCATTGTAATAGCCATATACTTCTGAATCTCCCAGAAAGTAAACTCGAGTGTTTACTTATCCTGTTTTTCTTTATAGTCAGCTACTGCTGCCTTAATTGCATCTTCAGCTAAAACTGAACAGTGGATTTTCACTGGTGGCAAAGCCAACTCTTCAGCAATTTTTGTGTTCTTTAACTGCTCTGCCTCATCAAGGGACATACCTTTGACCCACTCAGTGACCAGAGAGCTGGAAGCAATTGCGGAACCACAACCGTAAGTTTTAAATTTTGCATCTTCAATGATGCCTTCATCGCTTACCTGAATCTGCAAGCGCATTACATCACCACAAGCAGGCGCTCCTACCATACCAGTGCCGACATTCGCTTCTTTGGCGTCCATTTTACCCACATTACGAGGGTTCTCGTAATGATCGATAACTTTATCACTATAAGCCATAACGACCTCCTCATACTCACTGATTAATCAGTGATGCACCCACTCAACTTTGCTTAAATCAACGCCATCGTTAAACATATCCCACAAAGGAGATAACTCACGTAATTTACCAACAGCGGACTGAATCTGATTTACTGCATAATCCACTTCCTCTTCAGTCGTAAAGCGACCAAAAGAGAAACGAATTGAACTATGCGCCAACTCATCATTCAAGCCAAGCGCACGCAATACATAAGACGGTTCCAGACTTGCAGATGTACATGCGGAACCAGAAGAAACCGCCAAATCTTTCAATGACATCAGTAAGGATTCACCTTCAACGAAAGCAAAGCTGACATTGAGATTTCCTGGAACTCTCTGCTCTTCCGAGCCATTAATATACACTTCTTCCATATTCTGAACGCCCGCCCAGAAACGATCGCGCAGCGCAATGATCTTTGCAGTTTCTTCCTGCAATTCTTCTTTACAGATACGAGCAGCTTCACCCATACCTACAATTTGGTGGGTCGCCAAAGTTCCTGAACGCATACCGCGCTCATGTCCACCACCATGCATCTGAGCTTCCAAACGCACTCGTGGTTTACGGCGAACAAACAAAACACCGATACCTTTAGGGCCATACATTTTGTGGCCTGAAATAGACATTAAATCTACTTTGCAGTCAGAAATATCGATTTCAATTTTGCCCGCGCTTTGCGCTGCATCAACGTGAAAGATGATGCCTTTAGATCGTGTCAGCTCACCAATAGCCTGAATATCCGTAATCGTGCCAATCTCATTATTCACATGCATCAATGACACAAGAATTGTATCTTCACGAATAGCATCCGCCACTGCAGCAGATTCAATCAAACCGTCTGAATTAGGCGTCAAGTATGTAACTTCGAAGCCTTCTCGCTCAAGCTGGCGACAGGTATCCAAAACAGCCTTATGCTCGATCTTGGACGTAATAATGTGCTTACCTTTCTTATGGTAGAAATGGGCTGCACCTTTAATCGCAAGATTATCAGATTCTGTAGCTCCAGACGTCCAAACTATTTCTCGCGGATCTGCATTAATAAGATCTGCTACTTGGCGTCGAGCATTTTCAACCGCTTCCTCAGCCTTCCATCCAAAAAGATGTGAACGAGAGGCTGGATTACCAAAATTACCTTCCATCGTCAGACAGTCGATCATTTTCTCAGCAACACGAGGATCAACAGGTGTTGTAGCAGAATAATCCAGATAAATCGGTGTTTTCATTAATTATCTCCGCACGTACTTAAATTGCTGCTTTTTCATTATCCGTAATACGACTGGTCGCCAGAACACCATCCATATGGATAATATCCTGACGTTCAGAAATATCCTGCACATCTTTCCTAGACATCAAATCTGCCAGAGAAATTCCACTCAGGAACATATGAATTTGGTCACTAAGATCACACCAGAGGTGATGTGTTAAACAAATATCACCACTTTGACAATCACCCAAGCGATTACATCCTGTGGCCTCTACTGATTCATTAACCGCATCAATAACCTGAGCAACATTAATCTCGGCTTGCTGACGATTTAACTGATAACCACCGCCAGGACCACGAACACTCCGAACCAATTCATTCCGACGGAGCTTTGCAAACAGCTGCTCTAGATATGACAAGGATATTCCCTGCCTTTCAGAAATATCTGCCAAACTGATTGGACCTTTGCCTTCATGCAGCGCTAGATCCAACATAGCTGTGACAGCATATCGACCTTTAGTTGTCAGTCGCATAATTTTTCACCTTGATGCGTATTAGCAATGACAAGAATTATGCAATACCCGACAAAAAAGGTCAACTAAATATCCTACCTTTATTGTAGGTCTTTATATGAATAAGTGAGCGAATTCTACACGAAAATAATTCAGAACCCTATGACCTGGATCTCAAAGACTAGTCTTTCAATTGCTTCTGCATCGCCGTCATTATACCTCTCAATATATTAACCTCGACTTTGTCTGGTACAGACCGTAAGTAAAGTCTCCTCAGCCTCGTCATTAACTGGCGTGGATTATCCGGATCCAGAAAATCAATATCAATTAATGTTTCTTCCATATGGGAAAATAACCGCTCTAGATCACCGCTATCAGCCAAATCCATATCCCAATCGGTTCCCCATTTCGGCTTTTGATGCTCGACCTGGTCGGCATACAACTCGGTCATTCTCAGCTCATATGTGATCACCTGCACCGCCGCCGCCAGATTCAGGGAACTAAAGTCAGGATTGGACGGTATATGCACGTGATGATGACAGAGATGCAACTCTTCATTAGTTAGCCCGCGGTCCTCACGACCAAAAACAACTGCTATTTTTTGCTTCGCACCATGAACAATTGAGGACAGCTCACGTGGATCCACTACCGGCCACGGAATATGTCGACCTCTTGCACTTGTTCCAACAACAAGCTGACAATCCTCGATCGCCTGCTCCAAAGTCTCGTGAACCACAGCATTTTCTAATACATCTGTAGCACCTGACGCTCTGGCATCAGCATCAGCATGTGGAAATTTCCGAGGAGCCACTAGATGCAACTGGGTACAGTTCATATTCTTCATCGCCCTAGCAACTCCACCTATATTGCCTGGGTGCGTGGTGTTAACAAGCACAATACGTATATCAGCAGCCATCTTTCCACCTCAGTTTTTTTGAGCCCGCTATTCTATCAGAGCCGCAAAGAGATCAGCCACTTATTCACACAGCCTGCAATACTCAGGTATAATTAGAAGTTAATAATCCACGAACACGCTTCAGGTTCATACATAATGCAACCCATGGTAAATATAGCCTTGCGCGCAGCACGCGTTGCAGGCGAACAAATCGTTCGCGCCGTCGAACGCTTAGACCTTGTTAAGTCAGAACAAGCAGATGTAGCAAAGCTACTGAGCGAAACTTGCCAGAAAGCTGAGCTAAGCATTGTCCATGCTATTCAGAAAGCTTATCCAAACCATAAAATTATCGGTGAATATACCGGTGAACATGCCCCCATTGGTGAAGGTCCTGAGTTCTGCTGGACGATCAACCCTATCGATAGCATCTCCAACTTTTCGAATGGTCTACCCGTTTTTGCTATCAGTATGGCAGGGCAGCAAAACAAACGTATTGAGCATTCCCTGATTCTTAACCCAATCACAGGCGAAGAGTTTACGGCCAGTCGCGGCTATGGTGCCCAACTCAATGGCAAACGCCTGAGAGTAAGCAACCATAAAACGGTTGAAAATTCCCTGATAGGCACTGGCTTTTTCAACCGCTCCAGCGACAAGAATCACCTGGAAGCCTACCTCAACATCTTCCGGGATATCACCACTACTGGCGGCACAATCTATAACGGCGGATCAGCGGCGTTAAATCTTGCTTACACCGCTGCAGGCAGAATAGATGGTTTTTACCAGATTGGTCTTAACCCATGGGAGATGGAAGCTGGCATTATGCTGGTTCAGGAAGCAGGCGGCCTAGTGGGTGATTTTTCGGGCGCCAATAACTTCCGCACTAACGGTAATCTGATTGCTGGCAATCCCAAGATGTTTAAAGCACTCCTAAAAGGGCTGCAACCCTCACTCACAGAAGAGCTTAAATAAACTAACAAGCATAAAAAAACCGGCATAAGCCGGTTTTTTTATGCTTGTATTTTTTATGCTTCGTAAGGGTTACGCAACACAATAGTTTCAATGCGGTCCGGACCTGTAGAGATAATATCTACTGGCGCTTCAATCAGCACTTCCAAGCGTTTAATGTACTCAACAGCTTCAGGTGGCAGCTCTGCCATAGACTTAGCGCCAACGGTAGAACCAGACCAGCCCGGCATTGTTTCATAAACCGGCTTAACCGCTTCATAGTCTTCACTGCCACTCAGGGATGTAACCACATTACCCGCCGCATCTTCATAGCCAACACAGATTTTAATCTCATCCATGCCGTCAAGAACATCCAGCTTAGTCAGACAGATACCAGATACAGAGTTGATCTGAATAGCATGCTTAAGCGCAACCGCATCAAACCAACCACAACGACGCGCACGACCTGTAGTCGATCCAAATTCATGACCACGCTCAGCAAGACCCTGACCCACATCACAATGCAGCTCGGTTGGGAATGGACCACCACCAACACGAGTTGTGTAAGCCTTAGTGATACCTAGAATATAATCCAGATACAGAGGACCAAAACCACTACCTGTAGAAGTACCACCTGCAGTAGTGTTTGAAGAAGTAACATATGGATAAGTACCGTGGTCAATATCCAGCAAAGAACCCTGAGCACCCTCAAACATTATGTTCTTACCTGCCTTACGCAGGTCATGCAGCATGGCAGTCACATCTGCAACCATAGGCGCCAGCTCTTCGCCCATTGCCAGAGCCTCATCAAGCACTGACTGATAATCAACAGCTTCAGCTTTGTAATAATTAACCAGCTGGAAGTTATGGTATTCCATAACCTCCTTAAGTTTCTCAGCAAAACGTTCTTTGTTCAGAAGATCAGATAAACGAAGACCACGACGAGCAACCTTGTCTTCATAAGCAGGACCGATACCACGCCCGGTAGTACCAATTTTAGCTTTACCACGTGCAACTTCACGAGCCTGATCTAGAGCAACATGATACGGCAGAATCAATGGGCAAGATGGACTAAGGCGTAAACGCTCGCGAACAGGCACATCCGCTTCTTCCAAACCCTTAATTTCTTTCAGCAGCGCCTCAGGAGAAAGCACTACACCATTACCAATCATACATACGACGTTTTCACGCAGAACGCCTGATGGAATCAGATGCAATACCGTTTTTTCACCATCAATTACCAATGTATGGCCCGCATTATGACCACCCTGGAAGCGCGCTACCGCTGAAGCCTGGTCCGTCAGTAGATCTACGATCTTACCTTTACCTTCATCACCCCACTGGGTACCCAGAACAACTACGTTTTTGCCCATTATTGCCTACTTAAATTTAAGTTCACTTAAGAAATTCTTTAAAATCAGGGGCCGGTAACGACCCACTCACCATCACGCAGAACCAACTGAGCAGCACATTCCGAAGAAGACTCCACTCCTGGTAATGCATAAACGACTCTGACACCTTCCGCTCTCAGCTGACTCACTTTAGCCAAAAGACTCTCATCTTCTGCAACTGGAGCTAAAACTTGCTGAACTGACTCATCACTCATAGAAGAAAGTTCGACCAAAGTTTTCATATCTGTACTAAAACCAGTGGCAGGTCTCGCGCGACCGAAATCACGACCAATATCATCATAACGACCACCTTTTGCTATTGCCTGCCCATAAGAGGGCGTATATGCAGCAAAAACAATACCGGTATGGTAGTTGTAACCGCGCAATTCACTCAGATCAAAATACTGATCCAGCTCCGGGAAACGCAAAGAAACTCTTGAAGACACATCACGCAAATATGCAATTGCTGCTGCAACCTGACCTGGAGCCTGCGCAAAAAGCTCTTCTGCGAGATCCAGGACTTCAACACCACCGTTCATTTTAGGCAGCTGCGCAAGATAACCTTTAACCGTATCGCTAACATCTAACCCTGCAACAAAATCTTTAAGCTCGGGTAAAGCTTTGCGCTTTAACATGTCCTGATACAGATCTTGCTGCGACTCGGTCAGTCCAGCTAATTCCATAAGGCCAGTAAATACATCCACATGCCCTAAATCCAGACTTAGCTCTTGATCAACACCAGCCATCTGCAACGTTTCAACCATCAGAGAAATGACTTCTACGTCACTCTCAATACCCGAATGACCATATAGTTCAGCACCTAATTGCAGAGGGTTGCGTGACGCTAGAGGCTGGGTAGGTAAGGCATGAACAACCGTGCCACAATAACAAAGACGCGTGACCCCTTCTGCTCGCAAACGATGCGCATCAATACGAGCCACCTGGGGTGTAATATCAGCACGAACACCCAGAGTATGACCACTAAGCTGATCTGTCACTTTTATTGTGCTCAGATCAAGGTCGTGACCCACACCTGTCAGCAAAGATTCCAGATGCTCCATAACAGGGGTCATGACTAGGTCATACCCCCAACGCTCATACAGATCCAGTAACCGCCTGCGTAAAATCTCAACGCGACGGGCCTGCGCTGGAAGAAGCTCCTGAATTCCTTCTGGAAGCAACCAACGATCTGCCAATGCCATGTAGTACTCCGTATCTTTGCCAAAACCCGAAGCCGGGTTAAATAATTAATTCACTATATAAAGCGCAACGACACCCAAGGTCATGCTCGCCAAACCCATCAAACGAAGTGAGCGATCATTAACCAGAGACAATTGCTGCACCAGATTACGCCAGCGCTGTGGATAGAGGAACGGGATAATCCCTTCAAGGATGAGCATCAAACAGAAGCCAATAGCCAACTCGTGGATCAATTCAGAGGGCATCTTTTTTCCCGATAAACCAAATAACACTGCCACAAAAAAACCGGGCTTTAACCCGGTTGCAATATTCTACCACGGAATCAGAAGAATGCCTCCCCCTGATTCCGCGTTTTGATTAATTTTGCGTCAAAATTATTCCGCGTTTGGCTGCCCCAGATATTTAAAGAAATCACTATCGGGTTTCAACACCATCACATCACCAGCTTGCCCAAATGACTCACGGTATGCCTGCAAGCTACGATAAAAAGAGTAAAACTCCTTATTCGGGCTGTAGGCCGTCGCGTAATTGTTCGCTGCTATGGCATCACCCTCACCACGAATCTCCTCAGACTCACGATAAGCTTCCGCTACGATAACCGTTTTCTGGCGATCCGCATCAGCACGAATACCTTCTGCAAGCTCTTTACCACGGGAACGCAGTTCTCGGGCTTCACGCTCACGTTCAGAACGCATACGACCATATACAGATTCAGAAACTTCCTGAGGCAGATCAATTCGTTTCACACGAACATCAACCACTTCAACACCAAGCTCCTGAGTGGCAATATCACTCAAACCCTTAGTTAACTCGCTCATCAGCTCTTCGCGCTCACCAGAAACCACCTCTGTCACAGTTCGCTCACCAAACTGGTTACGCAAACCTGTATCTACGCGGTCTGATAACAACTGCGCGGCAGTAAATTCATTACCCGAAGTCGCGGTGTAGTATTTCTGCACATCTTTAACACGCCACTTGACAAAAGAATCCACGATCAAACGCTTTTTCTCCAAAGTAAGGTATGCCTGAGGGCGTGCATCCAAAGTAAGAATACGAGAATCAAATATGCGTACTTTATTCACCAGAGGGATTTTGATATGCAAACCCGGCTGAACGTCCGCTTCAACAACCTCACCAAATTTCAGCAAGACGGCACGTTCAGTTTCTTTAACAATATAAAGAGAGCTCTGTGCAAGCAAAACCAGTACAGCAAAAACAATCACTAACACTATCGATTTAGACTGCATTATCTGCCCTCCCTACGAGTACTCTGACGCTGACGTATTTGATCAACCACCTGATCAGTTACTTCTCTCAGACTTTGGCTATCAAGACGCACCGCCGAATCTGATCCAATATTGTTTGGACGATTCTGCATGATTTTATCCAGAGGTAAATACATCATATTATTACCCCCTTCAACATCCACAAGCACCTTAGAATTCTTTGACAGCACCTCTTGCATCGTATCCAGATAGAGACGCTCACGTGTGACTTCAGGCGCTTTCTCATACTCATGCAGCAAGGCAACAAAACGCTTAGCATCACCCTCAGACCTAGCAACAACCTGTTCACGGTATGCACTGGCTTCTTCAAGCATCCTTTGAGCTAAACCACGT
The DNA here is from genome assembly GCA_050633605.1 of Neptuniibacter sp. Taxonomy (GTDB): domain Bacteria; phylum Pseudomonadota; class Gammaproteobacteria; order Pseudomonadales; family Balneatricaceae; genus Neptuniibacter. The sequence continues at coordinate 10,983 of JBOEGV010000007.1, forward strand.
GCTTCAGGGACAATACCGTTAGCATAAGATTCAGCTTCGTTTTTAACTCGTTGCTCATCCTCTCGGGCCTTGATCACGTCATCAAAAGCATCCTGAACCTGGTTAGGCGCTTTCGCTTCTTTAATATTGACCTTAGATATCTGTAAGCCCGTACCATATTCTTTCATATAGTCCTGCAAGCGAGCCTGAACCTGAACAGAAAGCGCTTCACGCCCCTGAGTCAGAATCGAGTGCATATCGGTCGAGCCCACCACGTGTCGCAATGCAGATTCTGCAGCATGAGACAAACTTGCCTCAGGATCACGAACCGTAAGCGCAAAACCCTTGGCATCCGAAATCACATACTGAACCGTCATTTCAACATCAACGATATTTTCATCTTTGGTCAGCATCAAGCCACGATGATCTCGAGTTCTCACACGAGTGACATTGACTGTCTCAACAATATCAACAAGCGGAGGATTCCACTGCAGGCCCGGGCCAACCGTTTCGCTGTATTTACCCAATCGCAGCACAACGCCTTGTTCCTGCTGGTCAACGGTATAAATACCCATACCACCCCAGACAAGAACTGCGATAACCACCACGACCCAAAAGAATCCAGCACCTGAGGAAGAGCCTGAGCTACCGCCACCTGATGATTTTTTTCCAGAACCACCAAAGATTTTATTCAGTTTATTCTGCAGGTTACGCAGCGCCTCATCAAGATCAGGAGGCCCCTGATCACCTCCACCTTTACCCCCGCGGTTATTATCACCACTACCCCAAGGGTCCTGATTATTACCATTACCACCAGGCTCATTCCAAGCCATACGTCACTCCGTATCAAAACAACAAGTTGGCTGATTAAAGCATAATTCTGCGCAAAATATTATTCGGCAGATATTACCTATAAATTAACTATAACCGAGGTATTTGGGCTTAGCCCCGTTTTTTCAACCTTTTCCTGATATTTGTTACCAGGGATTAACCTCGATGGGAAAGCATCGTTCACTCGACATACCCAAGTGACTCAATATTTGGAGCATATCCTTCTTTTGCATACGCACTTCCAGAATAATAGATCCTTTTTCACCATACTGTTCTGAGAGCACTGCGCCACTATCATACAAACGCGCCCTAAACTGTCCCTCTTCAGGCTGAAGGCACAACTTATCATGAAAAACATCATCTGCAAGCAGTTCATTTACCGCTTCAAATAAAAGATCATGCCCTTCACCCGAAACAGCTGAAAGCCATACCCTGATAGGTTTACCCTCTTGATTACGATCAATACGAGGCTTTCGACCCTCGATCAGATCAATCTTATTGTAAACCTCAAGAACGGGCACTTCGTCAGCACCAATTTCTCGCAAGACATGTTCTACTTCAGCAATATGATCGTGACGATCATCATCATGAGCATCAATTACATGTAATAGCAGCGTCGCCTCAATCGTTTCCTGCAGCGTCGCCCTGAATGCTTCAACCAATTTATGCGGCAGGTGACGAATAAACCCTACCGTATCAGCCAGGATAGCTTCACCCACATCTTCAACTTCAATACGTCGCAAAGTAGGATCGAGGGTTGCGAACAACTGATCAGCCGCATAAACATCTGAAGTCGTTAATGAATTAAACAGTGTGGACTTCCCAGCATTGGTATAACCCACCAAAGACAGGGTGGGTACTTCAGCCCGTTTTCGAGACCGCCGCCCCTGATCGCGCTGCTTACGCACTTTTTCAAGACGCTTATAAATAGATTTTATCCGCGCACGCAGTAACCGCCGGTCAGTTTCCAACTGAGTTTCACCCGGACCACGCAGACCAATACCACCTTTCTGGCGCTCTAAGTGAGTCCAACCTCGTACCAGACGGGTAGACATATGATCCAGCTGAGCCAACTCAACCTGCAACTTACCCTCGTGGGTACGCGCACGCTGAGCAAAGATATCCAGAATCAATCCAGTCCGGTCTAAAACCCTGCATTCAATCTCACGCTCAATATTGCGTTCCTGCGCAGGGCTCAAGGCATGATTGAAGATAACCAGTTGAGCTCCATGCATCTGCACCAGCTCACGCAACTCTTCTAATTTACCCTGACCAATAAAGAACTTTGGATTCGGATGTGCTAATGATCCGGTCAAGAATTCAACCGGATCAGCACCTGCAGATATGGCAAGCTCTTCGAGCTCTTTTGGACTTTCCTGATCGGCCTCAGCCGCCAGATTCATGTGTACTAAAACGGCAAGCTCGCCGCTTTTGGGGCGTTCAAAGAACAATTATTCTTAGTCCTCGGCTTTCTCATCAGCTGCTGGCAGCTTAACAGGGCGAGCAGGCACCACTGTTGAGATAGCATGTTTATAAACCATCTGGCTTACAGTATTTTTCAGCAGAATAACAAACTGATCGAATGACTCGATCTGTCCCTGCAATTTAATACCATTCACCAAAAATATTGATACCGGAATACGTTCCTTGCGTAGCGCATTCAGATAAGGGTCTTGTAGTGACTGCCCTTTTGACATTGCAAACTCCTTCCCGACAAAAAATCGTTCTAATTATTTATTCATTATTATATAGCTGCTCAAAAACTCAAAAACTACATTGCTGCTTAACACAGAATACAGAGATATTATTTTTGGCAGACCAGCATGACATTATATAATGCCTCCCCCTACCAATTTCAAGGCATTAGAGAGGAGTTTTGGGTCATGAGTGTCCATCCAGGTCAAATTTTCCCAACTTCTGAGCCAAGTTACCTGCCTTTTTGCCAATTGGCGAGTAGCAACCATACCTTTAAAACGCATAGTGTCATAATCCCAGGTACCCGAAAAATACTCCCAGACCTGGCGATAACCTACACAACGCACCGACGGCATCTGCAGATTGAGATCCCCTCTATCCCATAAGTTTTTCACTTCATCAACAAAACCCTGATCCAGCATCAGATCAAAACGCTGCTCAATTCTCTGATGAAGCTCTGATCTTTGATTTGGCATGACCGCCATTGAAATGATCGGAAAACCCGGCTTTTGTTTTTCTTGCTCAGACCAAAGTTCAGTCATACTCCGCCCTGAAATCTCGTAAACCTCCAAAGCACGCTGCAACCTTTGTGAGTCATTCGGGTTTAAACGCAGTGCGGATTCAGGGTCAACTTTCGCCAATTTTTCATGCATAAACGGCCAGCCTTTTTCTTCCGCCTCATCCAATAGACGCTTACGCACTTCAGGATCTGCTTCTGGCAATTGAGCGAGACCGTTTTTCAAAGCATGGAAGTACATCATCGTACCACCGGTCAGAATAGGAATTTTCCCCGCACTTCTGATCTCATAGATCTCATCCAGAGCATCACTGCGGAATTCAGCAGCTGAATAAGCTTCAGATGGATCGCAGATATCGATCAAACGATGCGGATATTGGCGTAAAGTTTCTGCATCAGGCTTAGCCGTACCGATATCCATGCCTTTATAGATCATCGCCGAGTCAACGCTGACAATTTCACAAGGAAGCTCATCATAGAGTTTCATAGCCAGATCCGTTTTACCGGAAGCGGTAGGGCCCATTAAAAAAACAACTGGTAGATTATCCAACCCAATATCCCTACTGACCGCGCATAAACAATTTATCCAGATCGTTCATCGTCATCTGATTCCATGTGGGGCGACCATGATTACACTGCCCACTACGCTCTGTCTGCTCCATATCCCGGAGCAAGGCATTCATCTCTGGCAAAGTAAGCTGCCGGTTTGCCCTAACAGCACCATGACACGCCATAGTCGCTAATAGCTCATTTATGTGCTGTTGAATTCGGTTACTTTGGCCATAGACCAGCATATCCGAAAGAACATCACGTAGCAGCTGCTCTACATTGCCCTTAGATAAAGATACAGGAACCTGTCGTACAACCAGCGTCTCTTCACCCATTCTGGCCAACTCGAATCCCAGGCGTTTAAAAGTCTCAGACTGCTCCTCTGCACAAGTTGCTTCCCGCTCACTAACAGCAAGGCTCAATGGCACCAAAAGCGGCTGGGAACGAACAACATCTTGTTCATAGGACTGCTTCATCCGTTCATATACAATCCGCTCATGAGCAGCATGCATATCAACCACAACCAAGCCATGCTGATTTTCAGCCAGGATATAGATTCCGTGTAGTTGCGCGACCGCATAACCTAACGGCGGGCACTCCTCTTCCCCTGACTGAGCCTGATCAACCATCAGCGGGGAGGAGGCAACACCGCCCTGCTCTGGGTGAAGCGCTGCATATCCACTGATTTGCTCTCTAATCTGCCCCATTGAGGGTTGAGAGGACTTATAACCCGAATTTTGATAATTTCCGTTTTGTGCTGAAAAACCTGATTTAGGCTGTTCGCTACTAAACGCTATTCTGGATTGCTCATAATTCTGTTCAGGTGGCTGTACTACTTGCTGCAAGCCCAATCCACCAGCCTTCACTTCTTCAGACTCAGACAATTGATCCTGGGGACGCATATCAGCAATCAGGCGATGTAAGGTTCGAAACAGGAAATCATGTACTAACCGGCTTTCACGAAAACGCACTTCATGTTTAGTGGGATGAACATTAACATCTACAAGTGCCGGGTCCAGCTCCAGGAAAAGCACATAAGCCGGGTGCCTACCATGATAAAGCACATCCGCATAAGCCTGCCTAACCGCATGAGTGACCACTTTGTCACGAATCATGCGACCATTAACAAAAAAGTATTGCAGATCCGTCTGACTCCGAGAAAAAGTAGGCAATCCCACCCAGCCCCACAGCCGAAGGCCGGACGCTTCAGCAACAACATCAGCTTTCAAAGAGTTATCAATGAAAGTAGATCCAAAAATACTGGCAACTCTACGCTCTTGCTCCAGTTCACTGTCCGCCTGGCGCAATTGATGAATCACTTTGCCGTTATGCCTTAACTGGAAAGCCACATCAAATCGACTTAAAGCCAAACGTTTAACAACCTCTTCCAAATGCCTGAATTCGGTTTTCTCAGTTTTAAGAAATTTTCGTCTGGCCGGGGTGTTAAAAAACAGATCTTTAACTTCAACCGTAGTCCCCTGAGGATGGGCCGCAGGCTCTAACTGAGCCTCCATATCACGGCCTTCAGTCTGCACCATCCAGGCGTTTTCCTGATCAACCTGGCGGGAGGTCAGCGACAAACGGGATACAGAACTGATACTCGCTAACGCCTCACCCCTGAAGCCTAAACTACCTACAGCTTCCAGGTCTTCAAGCACGGTAATTTTTGAGGTTGCATGACGGCTAAGCGCCAACGACAGGTCTTCCTTTTCAATACCACTGCCATTATCACGAATCCGCATTAACTTGATGCCACCTTGCTCTATTTCGACATCCACCTTATTGGCACCGGCATCAAGGCTGTTTTCGAGGATTTCTTTGACCACCGAGGCCGGGCGCTCTACAACTTCACCCGCCGCGATCTGGTTAGCTAGTCGCGGTGACAGCAGCTGGATACGTGACATGAATTATCCTTAGTTCTAACTCGTAGGAATGCGTAACACCTGACCCACTTTTATCCGATCATTTTTCAGGTTGTTCGCTTTGCGCAATGCCGACAATGATACACCGTTTCTGGAAGCAATCACCGATAAGGTATCACCGGAAACCACTTTATGGGTTTTATTATTCTCGGCTCTACGCTGAGCAATATAGGTCAACGCCGGGGGTTTTCGGTTAAAGTGCTGAGTAATACCTTTGAAGACCGCATTTGCCATTTTCTTCTGGTAGCTTCGGGTCTTAAGCTTCGCCGCTTCCCCGGGATTTGATATAAAACCGGTTTCTACCAGAATAGAGGGAATATCAGGGGATTTAAGTACAACAAATCCGGCCTGTTCCACATGAGACTTATGCATCCTGGCAAAACGCCGGACATTTGAATGAATTTCTTTTGCAACCGATCGACTATCTTCCCGACTGGCTGTCATAGACATATCCAGCAACACACTGGCAAGAACATCATCCTTATCTTCCAGGCTTACACTGCCAACACCACCAATGAGATCAGCACTATTTTCCTTTCTGGCCAACCACCGGCCCATCTCACTACTAGCCCCTCTCGAGGAAAGCACCCAAACAGATGCCCCCCGGGCGCGTTTATCTTTAAAGGCATCAGCATGGATTGATACAAACAAGTCTGCATTCTGCTTACGAGCAATTTTAGTCCGGCCTCTCAAGCTTATGTAATAATCACCTGTACGAGTCAATCGACCTTTGTAACCGGGTGTTTTATCCAATAAGCGCTTTAACTCTTTGGCAATTGCCAGAACAACGGTTTTCTCCCTCACACGCCCAGGACCTATGGCTCCAGGATCTTCACCACCGTGCCCCGCATCGATCGCAACAATAATATCTCTGCCGGCAACAGCTTTGGGCAACGCACTTTTTGTCGGTTTAACTACGGATTCTTTTTCATACAGATCCAGAACCAGACGATGTCCATATTTCTGATTAGGCTTAAGTTCAAAGCTTTTCGGGCGGACAGCGCGTTTAAGATCCAGGACTAAACGAAGAGTATCGCCATTTTTACCTGAGCGGATTTTTTGTACCGGACTTTTATCAAGCCCAAGTTTACTAAGGTTTGTGGAAATAGAGGCGTTGTTTACATCGAGTACGATACGGTCAGGATTTTTAAGAGTAAATACCTTATGCGAAGCCGGGCCTGACATATCGAAGACCAGCCGAGCGTGATCCGGCGCCAACCACATACGAACATTTTTGACCTCGGAGGCATACAATCCCGTCCCACTCATCAACAGGATTAAGGCAAACAACCCACGATATACATTCCAAAGCTTTAAAAACTGCATAAAAGCCAGCAAACCCCTTCCTAACCTTCTATATCTATCAGCTTATCGGCAAGTTCATTGCCATATTCAGTTTTTGGGTAACAGAAAAGCTGCCGTCCTAACCCATCCAGCTCAATCTTCACAACCAGATCCGGCTCCGGCAACATCCCCTTTCCTTTTTCAGGCCACTCAACTAAACACAAAGCCTGCTCATCAAAGTAATCACGAATTCCCAAAAACTCTAACTCTTCTGGATCAGCAAGGCGGTAGAGGTCAAAATGATAGATCCGTTTTTCCCCTACTTCATATGGCTCAACCAGTGTATAAGTCGGACTCTTAACGGAACCTTGATGGCCACACCCTCTTAAAACCCCGCGACTTAAGGTGGTTTTGCCCATTCCCAGATCGCCTAACAGGAAGATTACGCCCTTACCTTCAGCGGCAGCAGCAATCTTATGTCCAAATTCAACCATAGCCTGCTCATCTGGCAGACCTATTTGATAGCTATCACTCATTTCGATTATTTATAACTCTAGGCAATACTTTACATAGATCAGAAGGGATCAGACCGATCTCCCCCTGAACCGCAGTAATTTCGTCGGCTGCAGCTGCGTGAACATACACAGCCATCCTGGCAGCTACTTCAGCACTCAACCCCTGACACATAAATGCGCCACAGATCCCGGATAATACATCGCCCATGCCACCTACCGCCATGCCTGGATTGCCTTTATCACACAGAGAAATACTCTTTCCTCCAGTAGAAAGACTACCCGCACCTTTTAAAATAACGGTACCACCGCATTTAGACTGCAATTCAAGCACTGTTTGAAACCGGTCCTGTAGTAGTTCCGGTATGGTTTTATCCAGTATTCGGGATGCCTCACCCGGATGCGGGGTAAATATCCAATTTTCTGCATCACCCGGATTAAACAAATCCTTTTCAACCATCAAGTTCAAGGCATCCGCATCCAGCACGACTTTTTTGTGCTGGGTGAGCACTTCCCTGAGCATCTGTTCTGACCACGCATTATTGCCAAGACCGGGGCCAATCACGACCACATCAGCTTTAAAAATCAAAGGCTTTAACTCAGCGACAGTTTCCACAGAATGACACATAACTTCCGGACAGCGGCTGAGGGATGCAGCAACATGTTCAGCTCTGGTAGCAAGTGACACCAAACCAGCCCCACTTCTGATGCCCGCTTCTGATGCCAGAAGAGCAGCACCTCCCATCCCCAGATTGCCACCAACAATCAAAAGATGCCCATGTTTACCTTTGTGGGATGAACGGTCACGTCGCGGGAAACATCTGGCTAACTCTTTCACCGTAGTACGATGAACGGTTGTCGGAACTTGCAGGTAAACATCCGCGGGGACTTTAAGATCATCAAAAAGCAACAATCCACAATAATCGACGGCATCACCCGTTAGAAGCCCCCGGTTTAATCCGATAAAACTGATGGTAATATCCGCTTCAACCGCTATACCTAAAACCTTGCCCGAATCAGCACAGATACCGGATGGAATATCGACCGCTATCACCGGCCGCGACAATTCATTTATCTGCTTAATGGCATTTTTAAAATCGCCACGCACATTCCCGGATAAACCCGTACCCAGTAGCCCATCAACAATCAACTCACCGCTCATTATTATGCCGGGGACATATAATTCATAACTACCATCAATTTCAGATAAAAGCTGCCACGCCTGCTTTGCTTCGCCCTGCAATTTATCCACAAAATTTTCCGGACCCACACAGATAAGCTGAACATCGATGCTTTTCTGCCTTGCCAACAGTGCAACTATAAAGCCATCACCACCGTTGTTGCCTGCTCCAGCCAGAATTGTGATTTTCTTTAACCCCGGGAAACGCTCCACAATTTCAGCAAACACCGCATGCCCCGCACGCTGCATTAGACGTATACCCGGGATTCCGAACTCTTCAATCGCAATTCGATCCAGTGAACGTGTCTGATCAGCAGTGTATAATGGCGCGGGTAAAACAGCTCTGTTAACTGACATCTGTAAATAGCTCCATGATTTCTTTTAATTATGGTTAATAGATCCCAACCAGAGCAAGCCTGAATCCATGTCAGATTACTCACCAGAAATGCTCAGCCAATTGGCTAACGATATAAAGAGCTGGGCAAAAGAGCTGGGGTTTCAGCAATGCGGCATCACCGACTGCGATCTCAGTTCAGAGAAAGAACACTATACCAGCTGGCTGGAACAAAACTTTCACGGTGAAATGTCCTATCTGGAAAACCATCTGGATAAACGATTTGAAGCCGACCTTCTGGTACCAGGCAGTCAACGAATAATCTGTGTTCGTATGGATTACCTTCCGCCATCTACTGAGGCACTGATCAACCTCTCCAATGACGAACAGGCTTATGTCTCACGCTACACCCTGGGTCGTGACTACCACAAGCTGATCCGCAAACGCCTGACCGAACTTGGAAAAAAGATAGATAAAGCCGTTGGCGGTAGAGTATTCAGGGCCTTTGTCGACAGCGCCCCAATTCTGGAACGCCCTCTGGCTGAGAAAGCTGGCATTGGCTGGCGCGGCAAGCACACTCTGGTCCTAAACCGCAGCGCTGGCTCCATGTTTTTTCTTGGAGAACTGTTTATTGACCTGCCTCTACCCATTGATCCTCCAGAGACAGAAAAACACTGCGGCAAATGCACGGCATGTTTAGATGTTTGCCCAACCAATGCATTCCCAGAACCTAACGTTCTGGACGCACGCCGCTGCATCTCTTATCTGACTATTGAACTTAAAGGCTCAATCCCCGAAGAACTCCGCCCGTTGATGGGTAACCGCATTTTTGGCTGTGACGACTGCCAACTGATCTGCCCCTGGAACCGTTTCTCTAACTTTACAGAGGAGCAGGATTTCCACCCTCGCCAAAAGCTGGATAAAAGCAGCTTGCTGGAACTGTTCGAATGGACAGAAGAAGAGTTTCTAAAAAGAACTGAAGGCTCTGCAATCCGTAGAACCGGTTATATTGGCTGGCTGCGCAACATTGCTGTTGCTCTGGGGAATAGTTCTGGAGGGGAATTAATTAAAGCTGCACTACAGAAAAAACTCGAACACCCATCAGAGATTGTACGGGAACATACGGAATGGGCACTTGCTCAATTACATAAAACTGAAGCGCCTACTGAATTTCCTATAGAAAAGCACATTAGGCGCAATAAACTCATTTTCTGATCAAAGTTTGATGAAGTGTTCGCGGTAATGCTTCAGTTCTTCAATAGAATCGCGGATATCATCCAGTGCCAGGTGGGAACCCTTTTTAACGACTCCTGCAGCCACTTCTGGCTTCCAGCGTTTTGCCAACTCTTTAAGTGTACTGACATCCAGATTACGGTAATGAAAGTACGCTTCCAGCTCCGGCATATACTTATCCAGAAAACGTCGATCCTGTCCGATACTGTTACCACAGATCGGAGAGGCACCGGCTTCGACGTACTGCTTCAGGAAGTTAATGGTTTGCTGTTCAGCCTCGGCCACAGAAATATTACTGTCTTTAACCCGCTGAGTCAGTCCTGACTTACCATGCTGATTAGTACACCACTCATCCATTGCATCCAACGCCTCGTCCGGCTGATGAATAACCAAAGAAGGACCTTCGGCGAGAATATTCAGATCTGCATCGGTAACAATGGTTGCGATCTCAATAATGACATCGGTTTTTGGCTCAAGACCGGTCATTTCAAGATCAATCCAGATCAAATTATTCTTATCAGTCACTTATCACCTCCAAATTTGACGCAAGTACTACCTTTTCCCTTAGAATAACGTACATTCATTTCTCTTTCTTCGATAAAGGCTGATTTTGCGGTTCTAAAACAGATCGCATACTAACATTATGGCGAAGCGTAAATTAACACGTCGACAAAACTGGCGTATCCAAAAAATTCAGGAAGAACGTACCGCTCGCGCTTCTAAAAAAGATGCTTCTATCGACCAGCAGCTAGACAGCAGTGACTTGGGTCCAGAACAACATGGGCTGATTATTTCTCATTTTGGTCGCACCGTTGATGTCGAAGCTTCGGATGGTGATACCCAGGGTGACATCTTTCGCTGCCATATGAGAACCAATCTGGGCCAACTGGTGACCGGTGACCGGGTTATCTGGAGAATGGGAAAAGAGAGCGGTGTTGTAGTTGCTAAGCAGGAGCGCACTACCGAACTCCTCAGGCCCAACCCTTATGGCGAGATGAAGCCAGTCGCTGCAAATATCGATTTTATTGTGATCACCATCGCAGTAGAACCCACTCCCTTTGCCAACCTTATTGACCGATACCTTGTAGCCTCCGAACTCAGCGGCATTGAACCGGTCATCCTGCTGAATAAAACCGATCTACTGACTGAGAAAAACCGCACAGCCGTAGATGAGATATTACAGAGATACAGAGATCTGGATTATCAGGTACTGGAAGCCTCATCTTCATCTGAACAAGGATTAAGCCAGTTGAAGGAAAAACTTAAAAACAGAATCAGCGTTTTTGTCGGGCAATCCGGTGTAGGTAAATCATCCCTGATCAATATGTTGTTACCTGGGGTTGATCTGAAAATTGGGGAACTCTCAGCTCAAACCAAAAAGGGCAAACACACAACCACAACCGCCAGATTATTCCATTTCCCAGATGGCGGTGATTTGATCGACTCACCCGGAATCAGAGAATTTGGCCTCTGGCACATTGAGCCTGATCAGGTGATAGAAGGTTTTAAAGAGTTACGTTCAGTTTCTGGCATGTGCCAATTCAGGGACTGTAAACATGAAAAAGAACCCGGATGTGCGCTGAAAAATGCAGTAGAAGATGGCACAATCAGCACACAACGCTGGAACAGTTACAAACATATTGTATGTTCAATTGAAGAGCAGCAGAATTAGAAGAGCCATTAGAAAAATATAAGGGCAACTATTAATGTCGGAAATCCTTTACGGAGTAGAAGCTTGGGTTGAGTATCTTAAGGACCGTCCATTGCCCGTCAGGAATAGCATACTTCGCCGTCTAAAGCGCCAGCTTCAGGATGAGCATATCCCGCTGCATAAAATAAATAACACGATCAAATCAGACCCCGTACTCTGCCTTCATGTCGTCAGGAAAGCCTCTAACCTTCACCTGCAAAAAGACTCAAAAGTAACCGGTATAGATCACGCTATCAGTTCTTTGGGTCTCACCAACATTGAAGAAATAACCGGGGAGATTGATTCCCTTAAACTCAATCCTTCAAGTGTTGCGCAAAAAATGTACTTCCGCAGCATAGCCATTAGCCATCACGCTGCAACGCAGTCCACACACTGGCTTCGCTCACGCAAAGCCCCATTTATTGATGAAACTTACCTGGCATCTTTATTTTACGGGGTAGGTCACTGGATGCTATGGCAGCATGCTTCGCTGCATATGAGCCAGATTGAAGTCAAAATTAGGGAAGAACAGATTGAACCTGTTCTGGCTGAAACAGATGTTCTGGGTTGTTCTATTCAAGAAATTTCCCAAAGTTTAATTGAACAGTGGAAAATATCTGAACTTGCTGTTATCAGCCTGGAACATGAAACGTCCCCCAACAAAAAAACACTGGCCCAATTGCACCAACGAGCTTTAGGAGATCCACGAATCAATGAAGTGGATTTAAGAGAGATCAACCATTTAGTGCAAGAGAAGTTTTTCCCAGTCAAGCTGGCAAACTGGCTTGCCCTTGCGGCAAACCTTGGCTGGCAACAGACAAAGACAATGAAAGTCATTGATATCATAAATGATTTTTTAAAAGGCGAAATAGCAAACACTATCAATATGCTGCATCAAACTTGCGCTTATGCAGCACAGAAATATCATGTAGCTGGAACACTGGCACCCGCAGCTGAAATGCTGATGATAAATTCAGATACACAGATAAATTACTGTCTTTCTAAAAAAGAAGAAGCATTACTCAGTAAAACTATGCCAGCGGTTGAAAAGCCAGCTGAAGCAATGCTCCAGCCCAATATCCAGAAACACTCATCCACACCAGAGGCCATCTATACGGTTCCAGCCAACGATTATCTGGATAAAAACATCTACAACCAGATTGCTGAACGTTTTTTAAAGGGTTATGACCTGTACACTGAGCCGAAACACATCCTTCAGGGGCTTATGCAAGGTATAAACAAAGGGCTTGGCTTCGAACGTGCTGCATTATTCATTGTTAATACTAAGAAACAACAGCTCAAAACTGGGCTATTTGTTGGCTTTGAGGATGATCACCCGATTACAAAGTTCAACTTCAGTCTTGACGTCCCTGGACTATTCAAAAAACTCAGTCAAAAATCTGCCTGCATCTGGATTAAACCCGAAAATCACGATCAAATGTTGCATATGCTGCCAGATACCTATGGTAACTGGGTGAACCCTAACGGTTTTGCTTTGATGTCAATCTTTTATGGAAGTTCACCTATTGCAATTATTCATGCAGATTTCGGCGAAACAGGCCCTGAAATTTCAGAGTTTCATAACGAAAGGCTTCGTTACTTATGTTCCGCTTCCTCCCTGGCACTTAAAAAAATTAAAAAATAGAGACTAACCCACTTAAGAGATGGGCCTTTATCGCTCATCTTTTTACTCGAATGCGGCAACCAAGTATGATTCCCAGTTCTTCACTGGTATTGGAATGCAAAGATGACACTGCCACTTGTTCTTGAAGCAACAGAACTAAAACAACAAATGGATAACCCGGATCTGTTAATCATCGACCTTTCGAGCGAAGATAACTATCTCAAAGGGCATATACCAGGAGCTATAAGTTTGCCACCTGGTCGTTTATTGTCAGGCAATCCTCCGATTCCCAATAAACTACCGAGCCCTGACCAACTCAAGAAGTTATGCCTGGACATTGGCCTTAACAATAGATCTCAGGTTATTGCTTATGATGATCAAATGGGCCCCTGGGCAGGACGTTTGATTTGGACTTTAAACATCCTAGGGCATGACAATTGTTCGGTACTGAATGGTCAGTTAGCAGCATGGGTTCAACAAGGGCATGAACTGGAAACAACACCAAACATTCCGAAACCATCGGCCTTTGAAATCTCTCTAAATACAGATTTAGTCGCCGATGTAGAGTATATAAAATCCCAGATTAATAACGATAAGACCAGCATCTGGGATGCACGGGGCCCGGCTGAATACAGTGGTGAAAAAGTCATTAATGCCAAAAAAGGGGGGCATATCCCTGGCGCTCTGAACATAGAGTGGACTGACTGTTTGATCAGTACAGAGGATACACGCTTAAAACCTGCTGATGAGCTACTGGCAATGCTGGAAGAAAAAGGCATTACTCAGGACAATTCAATAATCACCCATTGCCAAACGCATAGACGCTCAGGTTTAACTTACCTTGTTGCAAAATACCTTGGGTTTAAAAATATTCGCTGTTACGACGGCTCATGGTTTGAATGGGGCAATCTTCCTGATACCCCAGTGGAGAAATAATGAAACCCAGTTTAAGAGACTCTCTATTTATTCTGTTTCAGCACATCGTACCGCAACACCTGCTTTCAAGGTTGGTAGGCGCAATAGCAGATTCTACAACCCCTTGGGTAAAAAACCGTTTTATCCGCTGGTTTGCCAAGAAATACCAGATAAACATGTCCGAAGCACGGGAGGAAGTGCCATCAAACTACCCAAGCTTCAACGCATTTTTTACCCGCGAACTAAAAGAAGGGGCACGACCAATAGATTGCAGCGCAGGTAGCATTGTCAGCCCGGCAGACGGGGCAATCAGCCAACTGGGAAATATCGAATATGGCCGCATATTTCAGGCCAAAGGACGCGGGTACAGCTTAGCCACTTTATTAGGAGGCGATCAGGAACGAGCAGAACAGTTTATGAATGGTCGCTTTGCTACTATCTATCTTTCACCCAGAGATTACCACAGAGTTCATATGCCGGTGACTGGCACACTCACACATACAACCTACATCCCTGGTGATCTTTTTTCAGTCAACCAAACAACGGCAGAAGGCGTGGAACAACTTTTCGCTCGTAACGAACGCTTAGTTGCCTATTTCGATACAGAGCATGGCCCCATGGCAATGGTATTAGTGGGCGCTATGATTGTGGCAGGCATTGAAACAGTCTGGAGCGGTCAAGAAGCACCTCGCTTGAAAAAACCTATTCACACCCCATTTAATATTGATAGTCACTCTCCAATGATGCTCGAAAAAGGAGAAGAGATGGGCAGGTTCAAACTGGGTTCCACCGTTATTTTATTATTCGGCGAGAACCGCATTGAATGGGAAAGCTCTCTCACAGCTACCAGCCCAGTCCAATTAGGACGAAAGTTAGCTACAGCAACAGAATAATATCGCAGCTACCCGGATTATCCGGGACTACTCACCAAAGGCAATTTACGATGAGCGAGCTAGTAACGTTTTTAGTATCAAAAGGGCTTTTAGTATCAGATGATCAAAAGTCTGTTTTGGAAAGCAGCAGTAAAACCACTCAGGTTATTCCATTGCTTCACCAGCGTATTCTGTCCGTAAAAGGGCTTGATACTGAGAAATTCCTGCAGGGTCAATTGACCTGTGACGTAACCGCTGTAATGACCCGAGGAAGCTCGCTGGGTGCCCACTGCAATATTAAAGGGCACATGATCAGCCTTTTTCGCCTTATCAAAGTGAGCAACGAAGAGATCTGGATGCGTTTAAGTTATGACACATTCGATTCGGCTCTCGCTAACCTGAAAAAATACATAGTATTCTCTAAAGCTGAAGCTGAAGAAATTACCAATGAGGTTGCTGGTGTTGGTATTAACGGTCCTGGGGCGCAAGCGTTAATCGAGAAGCTATTCGGACAATCTCCCTCTGAGGATAATGGCACCCTTAAATTAAATAACGGTGTTGTTGTTCGTGTTCCCGGTGAGCGGTTTGAAATCTGGATGCAACACTCAGATCTTGTGGGCTTATTAGGCACCCTCCCAGATGAAGTGGGCTTCGGCTCAACTGACAGCTGGATTCTAAGTGAGGTTGATTCTGGCATACCGGATCTGCGAGCAGATACACAAGAAGACTTCATACCACAGATGACCAACCTCCAAGCATTAGGGGGGGTCAGTTTTACCAAGGGTTGTTATACAGGACAGGAAATTGTCACTCGATTACAACACCGCGGGGTTCTCAAAAAGCCTATGTACTTGTTAGAAGCAAAAGCAGGTACTCCACCTTTGCCCGGACAAACCATTAGCTCAAGCTCAAGTGCTCGCGTTGGCACCATTGTACAAGCCGCTCCTTTTTCCACAGAAGAAAGCCTTTACCATTTATTGGCGGTCATTAACAAAAAAGCTGCCGACGAAGACGAGCTGAAATTAACAGAAACAGATTCCAGCCTAAAGATACTTGAACTGCCTTATCAACTAGACCCGGAACTATTCAGTCGGAAAGAGCCGCTTGTCTAATAAAAAACCTATAGTTGACCCTAGTTCAAAATAACGTCAGACTGCCTCAATAAGAAAAAAATACACTTAAGAGTTGCAGGGATGATTGAGACGGCACCTGGTAGTCCTAAAAAGCCGCTGATTCTTACAGGAATTACAGCCTCCCTGTGTCTGCTTCTTTTTTTTCATATCCAATCTACTTCAGAAAACGCTCTGACACGTTACCTACCCTGGCTTGCAGCAACTGCAGAAATTAAGCTTGAAACAACTATGGCTCATCTGTGGTTTGAAGAGCACCTTTCAGGCGACCCACAAGTAGACATCCACAAAGTAATCAAGCACTTTGATGCTGCTGAACAATCTGCCATTGCCATACTTGATGGGGCTAAGACAGACAACAGCACGTATCTGCCATTAACAGATCCCGAGCTTCGACAACAGACCAATCAACTCCTTTACCAGCTAGCCAGTTTCAAAAAAGACACCACCCTTAGATTAGAATCCACCGAGCTTAACAGCGCCGGCACCCATATTGATCAATTATATGACATTAAATTCTGGGATCTAATTAACAAAATTGACCAACTCGCCTCTGCGCTTCAGCAACATATTCATCAGGAAAAACAGACACATGACTCTTCGATGTTGCTTCTGTTATTTGCCATCATGTTAATGACTGGCGTCTCAATTTTTTCTATCAGCCATTTCACTCTGACCCGAACCAACTATTTGCGCCAACTATCACATGCTAACAAACGAATTTCGGAACAAAATGCACAACTGCTGAAGTCTTCACAAACAGATCAACTAACGGGCTTACCCAATAGGCAAATGCTGGTAACTCTTGTTAAACAGATTCTTGCCAGAGTTCAACGTCAACAGACCTGCATGAGCCTGACCTTTATTGATCTTGATTTTTTTAAACCCATCAATGACCAGTTTGGACACAGTGTGGGTGACAAAGTACTGGTGAGCCTGACAAAAACGATTAAAACTCACCTTCGCGATGGTGATATTCTTGCCCGACTGGCTGGAGATGAATTTATTCTGATATTGCAAGAAAAGAGCATTGAAGAACTAGAGACGTCACTGGAACAGATTTTAGACCGTATATGCACTTGCCTTATCCAACCCATTACCTGCCATCCCAAAGAGATACACATCCGCTTCAGTGCTGGAACTGCAATCGCTCCAAGTCACTCTCTAGATTTTGACGAATTATTACACTTTGCCGACCTAGCCATGTATCAAAGCAAACAACAGGGGCGGGGATTACATTACTTTTATTCCCCCGAAGATATCCACACTTACCCCGGACAATCCTCTAGTCAGCCAACTGCTTCGGAAGCTGCCACTGAATAGCCCTATTACCATGCTGCTCAAGGTAAGCATTACCCTGGCTAAAATGCCGACAACCGAGGAACCCTCTGTACGCTGACAATGGCGAAGGATGCGGGGCTTTCAAAACCAGATGTTTCTCAGTATCTATACATGCTCCTTTTTTCTGGGCGTAACTGCCCCAGAGCATAAACACGACATTCTGACATTGATCATTAACTTGTTTTATTACCTGATCTGTAAATACCTCCCACCCCTTACCCTGATGAGAGCCGGCATTAGAATCTTCTACCGTGAGCACACTGTTGAGCAATAACACTCCCTGCTTCGCCCAAGATTCGAGGTAACCATGCTCAACCGCCTCAACCTCCAGATCGGAGGACAGTTCTTTATAAATATTGACTAGAGAAGGAGGAATTTTTACGCCCGGCATCACAGAAAAACATAAACCATGAGCCTGACCCGACTGATGGTAAGGATCCTGTCCGAGAATCACCACTTTAACCTGATCCAAAGGAGTTGCCTCCAGGGCATGGAACCAATGATCTGAATGGGGATAAATAACTTTTTTCAGACCCTTTTGTTCCCTGAGGAAGGATTTCAGAGCCTGCATGTAAGGTTGTTCGAATTGGTCAGCAAGCACGGCATTCCAACTAGGAGCGGATTCCAGAGCCATTGTTTTTATCCACCACAATCTTTGATCTGTTCTGAACCTAAATGTGCAGGCTCGGTTATAACACGTCGATGCCAGATCGAATAATATCGTAAGCGACCCGGTGCATGTGAAACTATGCCCGAAATAATGATAACCGTGAAGTAGATCGAGGCTGCAGGTTGGTTAAACCACCAGATGGCAGTAGAAAGCAAAATCAGTTTCAGACCGATGGCAGTGCCCCGTATCTGTAGCAACCAGATAGCATCACAATAGATTTCCATAGCGGCCATAACAAAACCACTGCACACTGTAGCAACAAGATAAAACCACCAACTGGAATAGGGCTGATCGTAAAGATATGCGCCTGCCAAACCCGCCACACCTATAAGATGTAATGTACGCAGGGAGATACTAAACCAGCGCTTATAAGGAATGACTCTTTTTTCCTGAGGAAATAACCAATTCATTTATACATTATATTAAAAAAAACTAATAAAAAGACATCTATCATTAGTCAAAAATAAAGCCCTCAGATGAGGGCTTTATTCGATTTCCTTAACCACGTGGTCGCATAGCCGGGAAGAGGATCACATCCCTGATGGATGGCGAGTCGGTGAATAACATGACCAAACGATCAATACCAATCCCTTCACCAGCTGTTGGCGGCAAGCCATATTCAAGTGCGTTGATGTAGTCTGCATCATAATGCATCGCTTCATCATCACCGGCATCTTTCTCAGCAACCTGCTGCTGAAAACGCTCCGCCTGGTCTTCAGAATCATTTAACTCCGAGAAACCGTTGGCTAACTCTCTACCGCCTACAAAGAACTCAAAACGATCCGTAATAAATGGATTGTCATCATTCCGACGAGCCAATGGTGATACTTCGGCCGGATATTCTGTAATAAATGTAGGTTGATCCAGACGATGCTCTACAGTTTTCTCGAAGATCTCAATCTGAACTTTGCCAAGCCCCCAGCTATCTTTAACATCAATATCCATATGCTGGGCAATTTGACGGGCCGCATGCTCATCCGCTAATGCTTCTGCGGTGATGTCATCGTTATAGTACAAAATTGAATCGAAGACACTGATTCGACGGAAAGGCTTTTCCAAATCGTATTCGAAAGATTCAAGCACTTCACCTTCTTCATTTCGAACTGTATTGATAATCGTAGTCGTACCAAGTACATCTTGAGCGACTGTACGCAACATATCTTCAGTCAGGTCCATCAGGTCATGGTAATCCGCATACGCCTGATAGAACTCAATCATTGTGAATTCAGGGTTATGGCGAGTAGAAAGACCTTCGTTTCTGAAGTTACGGTTAATCTCAAATACCCGTTCAAAGCCACCTACAACCAGTCGTTTCAAATACAGTTCAGGAGCTATACGCAGGTACATATCACGATCCAGCGCATTATGATGCGTAACAAATGGACGTGCAGTTGCACCACCCGGTATTACCTGCAACATGGGGGTTTCTGCTTCAATGAATCGACGATCAGTAAGGTATTGACGAATGCCAGAAACAATTTTAGAACGAACTTCAAACACATTACGTGATTCGTCATTCGTGATCAGGTCAACATAACGCTGGCGATAACGAACCTCTGTATCCTGCAGACCTTTATGCTTATCCGGTAGAGGTCGCAAGCTTTTAGTCAATAACTGGTATTCACCCATATCCACATAAAGGTCGCCTTTGCCGGATTTGTGCAAATCACCAGTCACTCCAATAATGTCACCAAGGTCCAGACTTTTAGCAAACTTGCGGGCTTCCTTGTTGACATAGAACTGGACACGCCCAGTCATATCCTGAACAACACCAAAGGCGCCGCGGTTCAGCATAACCCTACCTGCAACACTCACCTTAATGCCTGCTGTTTCCAGCTCTTCCTTGGTTTTATCACCATACTTTTCCTGCAGATCGGCAGCATAGCTATCACGACGGAAAGCATTAGGAAACGCATTACCCTCTTCACGGAGCGCATTCAGCTTTTCACGGCGCTCCGCAATCAGGCGGTTATCATCTTGCTTCTGAGTATTATCAGACATCGGTTTGTTAAACCTTTAAATTGGTAAAATTTGTTATAAACCAGCTTTCAGGCTGGCTTCAATAAACATGTCCAGATCACCATCCAACACTTTGTCACAGTTGGAGCTCTGCACACCAGTTCGTAAATCTTTGATCCGCTGATCATCCAGCACATAAGAGCGAATCTGACTACCCCAGCCGATATCCGCTTTTGAGTCTTCCTGTTCCTGAGCAGCTTCAGTTCGCTTCAACATCTCTAATTCATAGAGCTTGGCCCGGAGCTGCTTCATACAAGTATCTTTGTTCTGATGCTGAGAGCGCTGAGCCTGACTTTGCACCACAATACCCGATGGCTCATGGGTGATACGTACTGCAGATTCTGTTCGGTTAACGTGCTGTCCACCAGCGCCTGATGCACGGTATACGTCAACACGCAGATCAGCTGGATTAATATCGATCTCTATATTGTCATCAATCTCAGGCGATACAAATACTGAAGAAAACGATGTATGACGTCGACCACCTGAATCAAACGGAGATTTTCGAACCAAACGATGAACCCCCGTTTCCGTACGCAACCAACCGAAAGCATATTCACCCTGAAAGCTAATAGTCGCGGATTTAATACCAGCCACATCACCCGCCGAACATTCTAAAAGCTCCGTTTTAAAGCCCTTATCTTCGCCCCAACGCAGATACATTCGTAGCATCATCTCAGCCCAATCCTGTGCCTCGGTGCCTCCTGAACCAGCCTGAATATCAAGATAAGCGTTATTAGGATCTGCTTCACCTGAAAACATCCGACGAAATTCGAGTTTCTGTAGTCTAGCCATCATGGTTGAAACATCAGCTTCAACCTCCGCTACAGTATCCTCATCATCCTCTTCAACTGCCATATCCAGCAGATCACGAGTATCTTCAACTCCAGCTGTCAGCTCATCGATAGTACCAACAACAATATCAAGGGCGGAACGCTCCTTACCAAGCTGCTGAGCATTATCAGGATTATTCCATATCGCCGGGTCTTCCAGCTCACGCGTCACCTCTTCAAGGCGTTCCTGCTTACCTTCGTAATCAAGAAATCCTCGCAGAGCTTCTGTTCGCTCAGTGATATCTTTGAGGGCGTTGAGAATTGGATTAATTTCCATGTTATCGCTTCGTAACCGGCTGTTTAAAAAAGGGCAGCATTTTACCGAAATTCGAGGCTTAACACTACCTGTTTAACCGTTTTAATCTAGATAAAACCTCTGGAGCACAACGTCAATTTACCATTAGAATAGGAACAACACGGTTAGATATAAACGGTTATGCTGAGTAAATTTTTCATTCTGATCACTGTCGCTATTCCCATATTTGCCTGGGCTTTTACTGGCGACGCTCCGAAAGAGCAAAACAATTTCACCTCCAGTATCTATGGTATAGCTGCACTCATCATCTTTATTGTCTCTTATTTGGTGGTTCTCAGTGAAGAGCTCATCCATTTAAGAAAATCAAAACCCATTATGGTGGCAGCAGGCCTTATCTGGATTCTCACCGGCATTGCTTATACAGCAAGTGGCGATCAGATAACGGCAGGTTTAGCTGTCAAAGGCTATATACTCGAATATGCAGAACTTTTTCTGTTTCTTCTGGCAGCAATGACCTTTATAACCACAATGGAAGAACGATTGGTGTTCGCCTCTCTTCGTTCATGGCTGGTAGTACAACGATACTCTCTGAAGAAGATTTACTGGATCACTGGTTTACTCGCTTTTATGATCTCACCGATAGCAGACAACCTGTCTACAGCTCTGCTAATGGGGGCAGTGGTTTTAGCAGTAGGCAACCATTATCGGAAGTTTGTCTCTGTCGCCTGTATCAACATTGTCATAGCAGCGAATGCTGGTGGAGCTTTCAGTCCATTTGGAGATATCACCACGCTGATGGTGTGGCAAAGCGGTATAGTGAAATTCGACCAGTTTCTGGTTTTATTCTTCCCTGCACTAATTGCCTGGTTCATCCCCGCCTTCTGCATGAGTCATGTGATAGAAGAAGGGCCCCCGTCAGGTGAGACAGAACGGCTTCATATGAAGAAAGGAGCCCTCATCATCATTAGCATATTTCTAGGTACCATAACTCTTTCCGTACTCACTCATAGCCTACTGCACCTACCCCCAGTCTTGGGAATGATGACCGGGTTGGGAGTACTTAAACTATTCGGCTTTTATCTAAGTAAGCATGAACCCATTGTTCATGAACGCGGACACATCAGCCATCACCATGCTGAAAACCTGAAAACCCATGAACAATCCAAAGGTGACAACAGTGATGTGATTCGCCGCTTCAATATATTTAAAGTAGTCGAGAGATCAGCATGGGATACCCTGATGTTTTTCTACGGGGTAATGCTTTGTGTGGGCGGGCTGGCCACTTTAGGTTATTTATCCATTCTATCAAACTGGATGTACGCAGGTTTAGGAACAACATACGCCAATATTTTAGTGGGCCTGATTTCAGCTCTGATTGATAACATCCCAGTTATGGTCGCTGTATTGAATATGAATCCCACAATGCCTCTGGATCAGTGGCTTCTTGTCACTCTGACAGCCGGCGTAGGCGGTTCAATACTCTCTATCGGCTCTGCTGCGGGGATTGCTTTAATGGGGCAAGCACAAGGAGTTTATACCTTTATCAGCCACCTGAAGTGGAGCTGGGCAATTTTATTGGGATACAGCGCCGGAATTACATTACATCTTTATATAACGGGCTGAACTTAACCACGATTCTTTCAATAATCTAACTCACGCATCAGACATTCCGAATTCTTGCAAAATCTGCTGACACCACTTCTGAACTCTTTCCTGCGTTTCACCATGCTGACAATCTTCATCAATTGCCAAGCCAACAAACTGAGTGCGTTCACTCGTCAGCGCCTTAGAGTCCTCAAAGTCATAACCTTCTACTGGCCAGTAGCCAACCATGACAGCACCTTGTGCCTGAACACGGTCATGCAGCAACCCCATCGCATCCAGAAACCATTCTCCATAACCAATCTGATCTCCCAAACCGAATACAGCGCAAGTCTTTCCTTTCAGTGCAGCCTTTTCAAGAATTGTCCACATATCTGCCCAATCTTCCTGAAGCTCACCAAAATCCCAGGTTGGAATACCTAAAATAAGGTGTTCATATTCTGGAAGGTTTTCCAAACCATCAGCGGCTATATCGATACGATGAATTTTATCGAAACCAATCTGTTCAGATATAAGCTCAGCAACACCCTCTGTATTACCGGTGGTTGAACCATAAAAAAGACCTATTGGACAACTCATTTCATTACTCTAATTCAAATTCCGGGCACAAAAAAACAGCACATCACATGCTGTTTTTTTCAAATAAAAATTACTTATTGAATGCATCAAATGTAGAACGGGCTACATCTTCTATTTCTTCTCGAGCGTCCTGCAAAGCCTGCATATTCTGCTCACTGGCATTCTTCAAAGTATCTTCTAACTCTTTTGCGTAACTACGTTGAAGCTCAACCAAGTCAGACGGAGTTTGGCATTTTTGCAGTTCTTTAGTCTGCTGAATTGTGGCTTGAATGCAGGATTTCGTGCACTCCATTTGCTGCCTAGTCAGCTCTTCCAGCATTCTGGTTTGAATGTTCACCAGATTTTTAAAAGGCCCCATAGAATCAGTGATTTTTTTATTCATATCTTGAAACATTGTCGTCACCTTCCTTACTCAATCACCAGGAAATACCGATCTTTATTACAATAGAAACATTCTACACCGATAAAGGCAAAACCTTCAGACTGAAAAAATAAGCATATAATGCTACTTTACAATTGTACAAATAATACCTGTGCCTAATTCTAACAAAGTCAGGAATGAAATAATGCGTCTTCTCCACACTATGTTGCGAGTCACTGATCTAGAACAATCTGTCGATTTTTACACGTCAATCCTCGGCATGACCCAATTACGCAGCCAAGACTACCCTGATGGCCGCTTCACACTTGCCTTTTTAGGTTATGGTGCTGAATCTGAAAACACAGTACTGGAACTTACTCACAACTGGGATCAGGATCAGTACGAAATGGGGAATGCTTTTGGTCACATAGCCATTGAAGTAGATGACGTTTATGCCGCTTGCAACGAGATTAAAGCCAAAGGTGGTGAGGTAGTCAGAGAAGCCGGACCGATGAAACACGGGTCCACAATCCTGGCTTTTGCGAAAGACCCGGATGGATATATGATTGAACTATTAGGTTCCAAATGAAGTAATTGATCATTGATACAATTCAGCAGTTTATAAACCAGGCTGCTCAATAACTCGGTTCCTTTCCCGGCCTATCTCACCCTGTTGGTTTGTAACTGAGTCGTTGTCAATAGTGCTCATATTCATTCTGCAAATAATAAATCCCATCTAACGAAAAACTTCACTTTGACAAAGCAGCAAGGTTGAAGAAAGGTTTTAATATTTTGAAAGATTATCCTTAGGGAACCTGCGAATAAGTCCCAAGCTTTCTCAGTGGGCAGTAAATCGACTTAATGCATGAAAGGTAGCGCAGCATTAAAAAAACGCAGAAGAAACAGACATAACAATATTGATAGATATTTGGGACTCATATCCGAATTTCAACAGTCAACCCTTTGGCATTGGTAAACATATGACAATCAATCCCCGGCTATCATTAGAACCTAACGCATTCAGCTTTGTAGCTATATGCCATTAGTAGCCTGGGCGCTCAATATGCGTAATTGATTCAGTGATTTTTTTTCAGAAAGGCTTCGAATTCAAAAGCGGGTACCGGCGGACTAAACAAGTAGCCTTGATAACAGTGACAATCTTTACTGCGCAGAAAATCCAGCTGTTCAATGTTTTCGACCCCTTCCGCCAAGACTTTTATACCCAGATTTTGCCCCATCGCTACGATAGTAGAGGCAATGACCATATCATCTTTATCGTAAGGAATTTCATCAACAAAGGATTTATCAATTTTCAGCACATCCAGAGGGAATTTTTTCAGATAAGCAAGCGACGAATAACCTGTACCAAAGTCATCAATCGCAACTCTAACCCCCAATGCTCTAAGTTTTTTGAGTAATTTAATAGACTCCTGCTCACGATCCATCAAAGCACTTTCGGTAATCTCAATTTCCAGATAACGCGGCTCCAACCCAGTATCATCCAGAACATCCGAGACCAGTTTAAACATATCACTATGACGCATTTGCACCGGCGAAAGGTTCACCGCCAGTGTTATTTCAGGGTAGCCCTGATCCAACCATTTTTTTAACTGTTCACACGAGCTCCTGAGCACAAAGGCACCAATATCAGAAATAATGCCGGTCTGTTCTGCTAACGGAATAAACTGCCCTGGCATAACGATGCCTTTTTCAGGATCATTCCAACGAACTAAAGCCTCTGCACCAACCATTTTCCCCGTCGCAATATTTAGCTGCGGCTGGAAATAGACCTCAAGTTCATTATGGCTAAGCGCTCGTATTAATTTTTCTTCTAGTTCCAAACGGTTAAGCGCATCCAATGTTAAATCTTCGGTGAAATAATTAAATCTGCCTCTACCTTCACCTTTCGCACGATACAATGCAGCATCAGCGTGCTGCAATAATGAAGCTGGATCCGCACTATGCGTAGGAAAAATGCTGATACCAACAGAAACGCTGACGGCCACATCTCGGCCATTACTCAAATGCCACCTTCTGGAGAGGTGTTTAATGATATCGTCAGCAACAATCCCAGCATCTTCCAAATGTTTAATATCGGTCATTAGAATCGCAAACTCATCCCCACCCATTCGACTGATAAGATCAGCCTGACGCAGTCGCTCTTTAAGCGCCGATGAAACTTGCTGCAACAACTCATCACCTGAAGAGTGCCCAAAGCTATCATTAACGTCTTTGAAACGATCCAGATCCAGTAACAACAAAGCCAGTTTTTTGCCATCACGTTGCGCTGAACCTAACGATTGTTCCAACTGAGATTGCAGCATTAAACGGTTTGGCAAACCCGTTAACATGTCATGATGCGCCAGATAGGCAAGTTCCTGCTCTGACTCTTTAAGGTGGGTTATATCTGCGAACACCCCAACATAGTGAGCAACATTTTTCTCATCATCATAAACGGTGTTGATGCTGAGTAATTCAGGATAAACCGTACCATCTTTGCGCCGATTCCAGATCTCTCCTTGCCAATAACCTTGTTCCGAAATCTGTTGCCACATCGCATCATAAAAGTGCCGGTCATGCCTGCCGGACTGCAACATATTTGGACACTGACCAATCACTTCTTCTTCGCTGTAGCCTGTCAGCTTACAAAACGCATTATTTACCCGCTGAATGACACCGCCAGGGTCAGTTATCATCACACCTTCAGTTGCATTGGCAAATACCGTAGCTGACAGACGTAACTGGTCTTCTTGACGCTTTTGGTCTGTCACATCCCTGATAAAGGCAAAAAAATTTCCTCCACCTCCTGACCAGTATGTTGCATTTACTTCAACATCATAAACCTGCCCATTTTTACGTTTATGCTTGGCCAGAAAACGCGATCCGCCCTCATTTATAACATCTGCCATACGCTGCCGAACAATCTGCTCAGGAGCATCTTCCACATCAAAGATCTGCATACCTACC
Organism: Neptuniibacter sp.; assembly: GCA_050633605.1. Lineage (GTDB taxonomy): Bacteria > Pseudomonadota > Gammaproteobacteria > Pseudomonadales > Balneatricaceae > Neptuniibacter. The sequence goes on from JBOEGV010000007.1 coordinate 37,878, forward strand.
AGTTCATCCCTGCTGTAACCTGACATTCTGGTATAGGATTCATTGGCATCCAGAAGATTTCCTTTGAGATTCCCCTTAAGGAAACCATCACGGGCCGTTGTGATTACCCCAAAATAGGCTTCCGCACTCTCTTTTAGAGCGACCGAAGCTCTTTCCTGCTCTGTCACATCAATCAGCATGCAATGAGTCCTCAAGTCTCCTGAAGCTTCATCCTGGCAGATCTGCCCAGAGACTTTTACTTTCCGGACGTCACCATCCGAACGCACCAATTCATACTGTGGACCACTGGTTTTCTTAGCTTGAATAAACTGTTTAAATTCAATATCTAAAACATCAATGGAGTCTGAGGTAAGAAATTGAGAGATGTTTTTTCCAACAGCATCCAGCGGTGACTTAAGCCCCAAGAGTTCAAGCCATGCTTTGTTAACCGCCTGAATATTGCCATCCATATCCAATGACTGGTATGCCATAGGGGCGTTTTCAAACAGTGACTGAAACCGTCGCTGACTGTCTCGCAAACGTTTGGTCGCTTCTTTTCGCTCCGTAAGATCCCGGGCAATGGCCACCACATAGCTCTTGTGGTCGAACTCAACCAAACGCGCTTTAACTTCAACCGGTAAGATAGTGCCATCTGAACGGAGATGCCCAGAAATAACCCATTGATCGCCTTTGCCCTTGATCTCAGGAATCCAGTTACTCAACCATTCCTCTTCAGTTCGATATAGCTGCGAGATCTCTGTCATTCGCATTTTCAAAAGATCTGAATGTTTATATTTAAGCCCCTTCGAGGCCTGAAGGTTGGAATCCAGAATGCGTGCAGTCTCAGGATCAATTATGTAAATAGCATCACTGACTTGGTCAACAAGGTGTTGATAGAAGTTCTTTTGCTCTATAGCCCTTAAGCGCGCTTCAGTATCATTAAGTTCACGACTTGTGCGCTCCAGAGTTTCCTGAAGGTATTCAATGAAAGAACCCTGTAGTGATTTAGCGATGTCGTGCCGGGTAAGTAGGCCTTTTAGCTCACCATCATTATCCACAACGACAAGCCTGCGTACTTTTTTGGCTTCCATTATACTGCTGGCATGCTGCAAAGGGGTCGATAATACAACTGTTAAGAGGGGAGAGGACATCTTATCGGCAATCGTTAGCTGAGTAATATCCTGATTTCCAGAAGCAAGCCGAACCATATCCCGCTCAGTAATGATCCCAACAGCTTTGCCGTCATCAGTGGCAATAACGCAACTAATCTTTCTATCACTCAGAAGCTGTACAGCTTCAGAAATTGGGTGCGTTTTCTCAATCGAAAACACAGACTGCGTCATTGAACCCTGAGCAGTTTTGAGTTCGATCAAATACTCCATTCCCAAGTGATGTAAAAAGTCCCCCTCACTCACAAGGCCAACGATACGGTTCGCTTCGTCTACAACCACTAGGTGCCGAACTTCATGTTCACTCATCAACTGATAAGCAACCCTATACCCCATAGTTGCTGAAGCACAGAGCACAGGCTGGCTCATAACCTCTTCCATCAACAAACGGGAGAGATCTCTTGTTTCTGCCATCAGGCGGATGGCGTCCTGTTCAGTAAAAATACCTACTGGCTGTTCAGACTCATCAACCACCACAACGCAGCTAATGGCACGGGACTCCATTTCAGACAAAGCCTGTCTGACTTTGTCACACGGACCAACCGTCACAACATTCGGGCTAAGAATAGCTTTTAAAGGAACTGTCTCAACTTCCAATGTATTGAAGTTCATTTAGGTGCCTTCACACTTATGTGTGTTCGGTTATACAGATGACTTTCATTAGTCACGAAATGATACAGGCTTCAGAAAAACCCATTAATGGTAATAGCTTAGTAAGTATTTACAGCTTGAACAACTATTGATCCATCGCAAGCCAATGAATTGAATTACTGGTTGCTTTCATGCGACTTGGTTTAGAATGCCGTTCTAAATTAGCCATGACTTAACTAATTCGCCTGAAATCTTCTAGAAAACTACCAGGAACCTGAGAAGTTCATCCATAAAGAGCATGAACATTGTTAACTGAAATAGTTATAATTGGCGGCTAATAATTAATACTTTAACAGCAGGCAACTCTAGATGAAGAAAAATATTCTTTTCGCAGCAAGCCTTTTCCTTAGCATCAACGTGACTCATGTGCTGGCTGCAGATCTGGGTAAAGGTACCCTTGCCTTTGAAAAACAGGATTATGCAACAGCCTTTGACGAGCTGAATAGCCTGGCAAAAGAGGGCGACCCTGACGCCCTGAATATGATTGGTCAGATGTATGAAAATGGCTGGGGTATTGATAAGAATGTAAAAAAAGCCAAACGCTACTATAGACGCGGAGCCTCTCTGGGACATATGGGAAGTGTTAATAGCCTGCGTGCACTAAAAGATCAGGAATACAAGGTTGAGCTGAAAACAGTAATACCCGCGGCTGAGACGGGTGACGCCAGCGCCCAGAACCGCTTAGGAGTAATGGCAGAATTTGGCTATGGTATGACTCGAAGCCCAGACTTGGCATTGCAATGGTACCTGAAAGCCGCAGATCAAGGGCTTGTTGCAGCTCAACATAATATTGGCCGTTGCTATAATTTTGGTACCGGTGTCGAGCAAAATTTCATCGAAGCCGAACGTTGGTATCGTAAAGCTGCTGAACAAGGCCACACTGATGCAATGTTCTTCCTAGGTACCCTGTATTCAAATAGTCATGGTTCACAAAACGATCTGGATACTAATATTTTGGCGTATGCTTGGATGCACAATGCAGCCGAACTGGGCAACCAAACAGCAATTGCTATAGAAAAACGCCTGGTTATGAAGCTTAACCCTGAGCAACTGGATACCGCCAAGGATCTTGCAGAAGAATATAAAACGACTTATATCGGTAAATAACCCTCCACCATTCCACACCCAAAGGCGACCTATTAGGTCGCCTTTATCTTTTTTAGCTAACACTAATTTACTAAACCTGAAACAAAGGTTGGTGATATAATGCACAACTTTTCCGGGTGAGCTGACAAAGATCAGCCACCTTAAGTAAACAGCTCAACCTTCAGTGATAAACATATGAATAGCGTGCAAACGCCCTCTTCGGAGCTTTCTCCTGCGAATGAAGTGAATAAAAACACCAAAAACCTAATCCCAGCCACTATCTCCCTTGGTTTATTTGGCTATTGCCTGTATTGGCTGCAGCAATATGAATCGACACAACAGATGTGGTTAATGGTTATAGGCGGCTTACTCGGTGTTGCTTTGTATCATGCCTCTTTTGGGTTCACGACAGCCTGGCGTAATCTCATCATAAACAAACGTGGAAGCGGCATCAGGGCTCAGATGCTAATGCTGGCTATCGCAGTGTGTTTATTTTTCCCTGCGTTGGAGAGCACAGAACTTTTTGGCAATGATGTCCGGGGTTATATACGCCCTCTGGGGTTTTCCGTATTAGTTGGCGCTTTTATTTTTGGTATTGGCATGCAATTGGGTAACGGCTGCGCTTCCGGCAACCTTTACCATGCAGGCGGAGGGCAATTACGCGCCATACCCAGCATGATTGGTTTTATGGCTGGAGGATTATGGGCGACAGCAGACTATGAGTGGTGGACTGGGCTTCCTCAATATGCACCCGTATCCCTTATAGATGAAACAGGCCTGATTCCGGCCCTGCTGCTCAACCTTGCGGTATTTTCAGCCATAGCTCTATTCACTCTATGGCTGGAAAAACGTACTCACGGCAACATAGAGTCAGATCAACCACTGAAAGAATTAAACAACTGGAAGAAATATCTCAGGGGACCATGGCCTTTTGTCTGGGGTGCCTTAGCACTGGCGTTGCTTAATTTTGTGACTCTGGCTATGACCGGTCGTCCCTGGGCAGTCGCTGTAGCTTATCCGTTATGGGGAGCCAAGATCGCCATGCTGTTTGAGATGGAGTTAGAGTTCGACTTCTGGAGCTACTGGCTGCAGCCAGGTCGTGAAAGCGCATTAGCGGCCCCCCTAACCAGTGATGTAAATTCTGTAATGAATGCAGGTGTGTTGATGGGAGCCTTTATAGCAGCAAGCATTGCAGGTAAGTTCTCATTTGAATGGAAACTACCCTTGCTACACTGGATTGCCGCACTGCTTGGTGGACTCATGCTGGGTTATGGAGCAACAATTGCTTTTGGTTGCAACATTGGCGCTTATTTTGGAGGTATTGCCTCTGGCAGCCTGCATGGCTGGTTATGGTTAGTTGCCGCATTTGCAGGAAGCATTCTAGGCAGTTATATTCGCCCTCTGTTTAAACTGGAAACCCAAACCTCCACCAGAAGTAGCTGCTAACCTGATGAGCCGAGAATTCAAAGAAACGTACGACGAAATAAAGATTGCCTCGCCTTTAAAGCGATTGGGGGCATTTATCTACGATATGATGTTGATTATTGCCTTACTAATGGTTTCCTCAGGGGCGATGCTGGCTTTAAACGATGGTGAGGCCATGGATAACAGCCCGTATTTTGCAGTTTACCAATCCGCCCTATTTATCATTGTTTATATTTTCCTGGCTTATTTTTGGACACGTAACGGTCAAACTCTGGGCATGCTGGCCTGGAGACTGCGAGTACAAACCACCGAAGGCGAGCGACTCACCCTGAGCAAAAGCCTGGTACGCTATCTGGTCGGGATATTATCACTGTGCTGTTTTGGGGCTGGCTTTTTGTGGATGTTTATCAATAAACGGAAACTTACCTGGCATGACATTGCCTCTGGCTGCCACGTAGTTGAATTGCCTAAGAACGCTAAAATTCTTGAGTAATTTAAACCAGTTCAGATAATGACTCCACAATCAGATCAGGAGCATAATTCGCAATATCTTCGCCATGATTGTATCCATAAGGGACACAAACAACCGGACAGCCTGCTGCTCGTGCCGCTCCAATATCACTTTTTGAATCCCCGACCATCAGTGTTTCTGAGGGTTCTGTGGAGCAATATCTCATCGCTTCGATCAGTGGTTCTGGGCTGGGTTTTTTCTGTGGCAGGCTATCACCACCAAGGATCACTTCAAAAAAATCACTGAGATTAAAGCCTTCCAACATACTGTGGGTAAACTTTATCGGCTTATTCGTAACCAGTCCCATCTTTATTTTTCGACGCTTAAAGCTTTGCAAACACTCTTCCACACCAGAATACAGCTGGCTTTTTTCAGCTGTTTTTTCTCCATAAAACTGTAGAAACAGAGCATAGGCTTGTTCGAACTCTAGCGGACAGACAATTTCTGCATTCATCTGACCTGATAAAGCTCGCTGCACCAGAATAGATGCACCATTACCCACCCAGTTCCGGACATTATCAGCCCCGACAGGAGCTTTACCCAACGCATCTAACATGCGATCAACCGCCTGAGCCAGATCAGGCACGCTGTCCACCAGCGTACCATCCAGATCAAACAGCACTAATTTGGGATTATTTCCAGAAAATAAGCGCTGCATTCAATTAGCCTACCAGCGCCAGTTGCTCACGCATTTTATCGATGGTCGCTTTATAGTCATCGGTTTTAAAAATTGCTGAGCCTGCAACAAAGGTATCGGCCCCAGCTTCTGCAATTTCACGGATATTACCGACACCTACTCCACCATCAATTTCAAGACGAATATCGTAACCGCTATTATCAATAATTTCGCGAGCCTGACGTAATTTATCCAATGTACCCGGAATAAACTTCTGACCGCCAAAACCTGGGTTAACCGACATCAGTAGAACCATGTCTACTTTATCCAGCACGTAATCCAAATAGCTCAAAGGGGTCGCCGGATTAAATACCAGACCAGACTTACAGCCACCATCCCGGATCATCTGCAACGAACGATCAACATGCCCTGAAGCTTCTGGATGAAAAGTAATATAGCTGGCACCCGCTTCGATAAAATCACCAATGATGCGATCAACAGGTTTAACCATCAGATGCACATCAATGGGGGCTTTAATGCCATATTTAGTTAATGCGCTACACACCATTGGGCCAATCGTAAGATTCGGAACATAGTGGTTATCCATTACATCAAAATGCACGATATCCGCACCGGCAGCTAATACATTGTCAACCTCTTCTCCTAAACGGGCAAAATCTGCGGATAAGATAGACGGTGCAATTTTGTAATCTGACATGGGTATGAATCCGGTTGATAAAAGTTAGAGGTATTTTAACGGAGCAAGCATCTTGCTGTCAGCACGCTTCTTACTCATAATCGTGTTCATGAAGCGAATCCTGATATTTTTATCCCTGTGCATTACCTTGGCATCAAGCGCGAGCTTTGCTGCAGATGAACCGGAGGATGCCTCCACAGAACCTGCAGCGAGTGGTGCTGTCCCAAGTTCCCCACCCAAACCACGCACAGAGCCGGATATCGACAAAACTATCATCAGCAACCTACTGCAATTGGCACCTCCAGAGACAGAAGTATTACAACTGGATACAGGCAAAAATGACGAAAAACTGATTGCTTACTACCAACCAGAAGGCAGTGGTATAAAACAGGGCGGCATAATCATCTTTCCAGATGAGCATACACATTTAGATTGGCCCGGTGACCTTAATTACTTACGGGAAGGATTAACCGACTTTGGCTGGCACACTCTAGCCATTTACCTGCCTCGGGCTTCTGCTCCTCCAGTTCCGAAACGAACTTTACCCGTCTTGCAAGCAATCTCCAAACCTTCTCCCGGCGAAGAGCCCAAAGAGGCAGGGGAAGAAGCAAATAATGCGACCTCTGAAACGGATGCAACCCCTGTTGAGCAAAGTAAACCTGTTGCCGAACCTCAGTCTGAAAAACCTCAAGAACCGCGCGAACCTTATCATGAGAAATCCACCCGATTAGGACAAACAGCTTATAGATACTTACAGCAACAGGGTGTCGAACGTTTTGTAGTGATGGGAATAGGCACAGGGGCAACCTGGGCGACACAATATGTAAAACAGTTTCAGGATTCTCAAGATCTGAGATTAGTACTCATTGATGCACGTCAGCCGAGAACTGTTGAGAAACCAATACTTATGGAGCTCTTGCCTGATATCAAAACCACAATTATCGATCTGTACCACGATGCCAGAATTGCATCCCACCCACTAAACACTTCTGCAGAGAAGCGATTGAGATTGTCACGACAAAAGCTTCTGACTAACTTCCATCAGAGCCGGTTACCCACTGCACATGATGATTGGAAAAGGCACAACCCCTGGTTGTTAAAACATGTTCGTGGCCTGCTAAACACCTACGTAATCAAGATGGAAAAGCAGGCACGCGACGTTCAACTAAATAAAACGGATGGCAGCAGTGGAGAAAAAGCTCCCGGCATGAAAAAAAATAACTAAGATTTACTTTCTTGAGGTTTTAATCCGCTCATAAGCGGCTTGTATTTCCTGAGACTTTTCTTTAGCCAACTCGATCATCTCTTCTGGTAAACCTTTTGATACTAATTTATCCGGATGATGTTGGCTCATTTGTCGTCGATAAGCTTTTTTCACCTCGGCATCAGACGCGCTTTCATCAATACCGAGCACCGCATAAGAATCCTGCAATAAAACTTCGCTATCTACGCCCTCTTGCCCATGCTGATAAAAATCCCTTTGCGCTTTAACACGGGCGATAACCTCTTCGACCGAATCTGCACCGAAATCAAGATATGAACAGACCTCTTCAATCACCTGCATTTCGGGTGGGCTCACCTCTCCATCAGCCATAGCCGTCTGCAGCAAAATTTCTACAAACATCAATTTCACAGAAGGGCGGTGTTTGAGCATCATTCCCAGTGGGCGAATCAATCGGGAAAGATCCAGCTCCTCGTCTTTACCTTCACTGAAAAAATCAATTGCCTGACGTTTTCTAAGATCATCAAGCCGCATCTGTGACATGACATCCCGGGCAAAACGAATTTCATCTTCCGTCACCCGACCATCCGCTTTGGCTATTCGCCCCATCACGGTGAAAGTAGCCTTAAAAAAAGCTTCCTGAGGGTTAATGGAGCGCACGACTCCGCGCAAGGCTCGGCTAATCAGAAAACCTACAAAACCACCGAAAATCAGCCCTAGAAAACCGCCAGAAAACAAACCAACCAGAGCACCTAACAGGATAGAGGTTGAGTGCTTTTTAATTTTACTGCCGACTTCGGCACCTTTTTGTTCTGCATCAAAGGCCATCTATCTGCCGCTCCCTTACCAAGTAATCAATCTCTTGTAACCGCTCTGGTGTACCTACATCAAACCAATAGCCAGTATATAATTCACCGCTGACTTCTCTATTTGCAATCGCCTCACGAAGCAATGGAGCCAAACGCTCAGGCCGACCCAGCTCTAAGCCAGCAAACAGGTTTGCAGATAATACACTGATACCACTGAATGTATATTTCGGACCTGTGTCGGGCAAAACATCTGTATCCAGAAGGTTAAAATCACCATCAGGGTTGTGCTCCGGGTTACGAACCAGCACAAGATGGTTAGCCTTCTTCCCTTCACCCAGCAACGAGCTGATTGGGAAATTAGTAAACACATCACCATTAATGACCAAAAAACGATCTTCGTTCTGATCGCTTAAAAGACTTAATGCCTTACGAATGCCCCCCGCCGTTTCCAGCGGTTCGCCTTCTGCCGAATATTGAATCGATGCACCAAACTGCTCACCGGTACCGAGATATTTTTCAATCTGATCTCCAAGCCAGGCATGATTAATCACAATATCCGTCACCCCGGCATGAACCAGACGGCGAATATGATATTCGATTAAAGGAATACCATTGATTTTGAGTAACGGCTTTGGTGTTTTCAATGTCAGAGGACGCATTCGAGTGCCTAACCCTGCCGCCAGAATCATTGCTTTCATGGTTTGAGCCACTGATCCAGAAGTTGATCCGAAAAATACTCACTGCCATACATAGCAGGAACAACCTTGTTACCAAGCAATTCAAAAGCGGGCTCAAGCTCATATGTCTTGCGTGCAACAGATAACAGGTATGCAAAAGTTCGAGGGATATCTTCCAGGTACCCAGGCTTACCATCGCGAATCAACAATCGCGAGAAGATACCAATGGCCTTCAAATGCCTCTGCGCTCCCATAAGATCAAACCAACGCTGGAAATGCCGCGAATCAGGCATCATTTTCCCGGAGCCGATCAGTTTCAGGCGATACTCTTCAACCCAACGGTATACTTGCTCATCAGGCCAAGCGATATAACAATCTCTCAGCAATGAAACCAGATCGTATGTCACGGGCCCAAGTACAGCATCCTGAAAGTCAATAATTCCAGGAGCCTGACCTTCACGATACATAATGTTCCGGGAATGATAATCCCGATGTACAAACACTACTGGCTGCTCAAGGGCACTATCAATGACATAGTGGAAAAGCCGCCCCACCTCAGATTGCTCATCATCACTTAATTCCAAACCAAGCAGTTTTTGCAGAAACCAGTCACGGAACAATTCTACTTCACGAGTGAGCAATGCATGATCGTAAGGAGGTAAGACTCCTTGCTTCAATCCCGCGCATTCCTGAATCAATAACAGGGCATCCAAGGCTTCGGTATACAAGCGATCAACCTTGTCGTCATCCAAATGGCCCAGATAGAGCTCATCACCCAGATCACTCAATAACATAAAACCTTGATCAAGATCGAAACGGTATATACGCGGGACCGCAACTCCTTGTTCAAGCAGGGTCTCAGCGACTGCAATGAAAGGCTGACTATCCTCTTTCTCCGGTGGAGCATCTACAGCAATCCAGCTATTGGCACCAGACAATACTCTGAAATAGCGACGAAAGCTGGCATCACCAGAAACAGGAACTACTTGCCATTGTTCCCGATCAAATCCAGAGAGCCCCGGCATAATTTCATGCAGCCATTCCTCAAGCAGATCCAACCTTGCATCCATCCAGTCAATAACCTCAACAACATTCATAAAAATAAGTCCGGTATTATGACATCCACTTCAGAAAAAGATATTTCGAAAAGCAAATATTGGATTTGAAATCCCCCCGTCCGGAGAAATAGCTTTTATGCACTACACTCGCCGTATAGAATGCTTTATTATTCTGCGCTTTAGTTCTGCTAAGTACAGGGTTCGGAGAAATACCGGATCGCCGGAAGCTACGGAAACGGATTTAGTTACTGATGCCCTTCGCAAAACGTTCCACCTACACACTTACTCTCGCTGTCAGCGCTGCGTTGATTTCTAACTATTCATCTGCGGAATCAGTCCAAAATAATCCATCCGCTTTATGGGACTGTTCAATAAGTGAAACTGGAGAGTGGAACTGCGATGCAAAAGACAGCCTGCAGCCGACAGCTAAGTCGCCGGTATCTCTTTCAGGAAAGGCCAAAAAATCAGCAACTGATAAAATTGTTTCACCACAAGAGGCTGTAACCGTTGCCCCTGCGACAGCTGTAGGTGGCGTCAAAGTTGATTCTGGTCTTTCTCATGAGAATAAAACTGAAACAAAAGCTGCTGTAGGCTCACAGGAAAATACATCTGACACATCTACCTTAGAGTCGTCAGCAACGAACACTTCAGCTTCAAACACCTCCGATACCAGCAAAAATGATATAAACGCCGGGGCCGTTGAAGCCATTCAGGAAGCTCCGCAAGCTCCTTACGATCAACAAATTATAGAAAATAACCCATATACCCGGCTGGATTGGGTTTTTGACCAAAGCTCAACTGGACTCGAGTGTTCAGGTCATTACGTGGAACCAGCATTTCCGCAATTGGGGGATGAAAACCAGGAGAACCCTCCGCTTCATCTGGAAGCAGCAAACTCTTCAACTGTTTTAGGCGGTCTTACGCAGCTTGAAGGGGGAGTCATTATCCGCCAGGGCTCACGCAGGTTAAGCGCGCTTACTGCAGAACTCGACCAGGTAACTAACAAAGCCCGACTCGAAGGAGATGTAAAGCTCCGGGAACCCGGCATCTTGCTACTGGGCGATAACGCCCAGGTAGATACTGTTACTAACGAAGCGATCTTTAGCAACGCCGAATATGTATTGCATAAGGAACGCTTAAGAGGCTCTGCAGATCGGCTTATACATCTAAAAGATGGCCGCCTCCGGCTTGAACACAGTAAGTACACCTACTGCCCGCCGAACAGCGATGCCTGGGGACTTGAAGCCGACAGTGTCGTTTTAAACAGAGACGAAGGGTTTGGCACAGCGGAAGATGCCGTTCTTCGGGTTGGCGGCATCCCTGTATTGTATACGCCTTACTTTTCGTTCCCTATTGATGACCAACGTCGCTCAGGGTTCCTCTACCCCAGCATTAGCCATAGCGAAGACAGCGGAGCTGATATTTCGCTACCGTATTATTTCAACATTTCGCCAAATATGGACGATACGCTAACCCCTCATTTTATTTCTAAAAGAGGGCTTTTGTTGGAAAACGAATTTCGTTACATGGATGACTGGTCAATAAACCAGTTGAGCGCGGCTTACTTATCAGACGATGAGTTAACTAATAAAGATCGCTGGCTTATAGGTATCAACCACAGAGGTAAAGTCGGGGGTAAGTGGCAGTCTTTAATTGATTACGCATCAGTCAGCGATTCCAAATACTTCGAAGATCTTTCTACTGACCTTGAGGTACACCGTCAGGACCATCTGGATCAGATTGCTGGCATTTCTTATGCAGAGGAAAATTGGAGCCTGAGTTTACTAGCTCATGATTACAAAACTCTGGACGGCATTACCCCTTATCAAATAATGCCTCGACTGACTCTGGCAGGAGCACACAGTTTCGAAAACGAGATCAACTTCAGCTACCTGGCTGAACTGACTCACTTTGACCGCGATCTCAAAGGTCTGACCGGCTCTGACCGAATAGTCGGTGATCGTAGCCATTTACGACCAAGCATTAATTATCTTTGGAAACAGCCCTGGGGCTACCTGAAACCTGAGTTATCAATCTGGAGCACAAGTTACTCATTAGATAATCAGGTTGCCGGCCAAAGCAGCTCTCCCAGTATCACCGCGCCTGTTTTAAGTCTTGATAGCAGCTTATTATTTGATCGCGAGTTAAATAACGGTGGCATTCAAACACTGGAACCCAGAGTATTCGCCCTGTATGTTCCAGACGAAGACCACAGCGGAACACCTGTTTTTGATTCTTCCGAGTATACGTTTGACTATAATCATTTGTTCAGATCAAATCGGTTCAGCGGTAAAGATCGTCTAGGAGACAGCCAGCAGATCTCTCTGGGATTAACATCAAGGTTTTTTAGTGATTCCGGTTATGAAGTTGCAAACGTAAGTTTAGGTCAGGCCTTTTACTTTGCTGACAGAAAAGTACAGCTAGACAATCTCACCGCTGCAGAAACCAGTAATTACAGTGATATTGCGACTCTGGCAACATGGTATATCACCCCCGATTTCAAAACTTATCTGGATACCATTTTTGACCAAAACAATTACGATGTTAATTCCTCTACTATTGGATTTAAATATCACAGTGATTTAGATCACGCGGTTGATTTCCGTTACAGGTTTACTGATCAGTTAAGGGAACAGACAGACCTTTCCTTTATATGGCCACTTCATGCAAACTGGACAACCATGGGTCGAGTACTATATGACATTAAAGGCAATGAAACTGAAGAAGCTTCCTTGGGATTAGAATACGAAAGCTGCTGCTGGAAACTGAGCTTTGCAGGCCGCCACTGGCTTGATGGCACAGAAAGCGATGGTAGCAATAAATATGATCTAGGATTATTCATACAATTTACCCTAAAAGGGTTAGGCTCATTTGGAAGTGGCAACAACAGTTTTCTGAATGACATTAAAGGCTACGAAGAGCGTGAAGGATACAATGAAGACTAAGCTTCACAAAGCAATCTCAATTGCAGCACTCAGTCTGCTGCTTCCCACTCAGCTCCTGAAGGCTGAACAGATTCCTCTCGACCGTATTGCAGCCGTCGTAAACGACGGCATTGTAATGCAAAGTGAGTTGGACCAACGAGTCAACCTTGTTAAGGAGCAGCTGTTATCCAGAAACACCCGGCTGCCCTCTGACGAAACCCTGACGTCGCAGGTGCTCAACCGCTTAATTCTGGAAAGCATTCAGAAACAGCTAGCAGCGATACAAGGCATTCGAATTTCAGAAAGTCAGCTTAACACCGCAATTAATAACATTGCCGAAAAAAATGGAATGACCATTGATCAGTTCCGTGACGCGCTAATCGCTGAAGGTCGCGATTACAACGAATCCCGAGAACAAATCCGCAGCGAAATGTTGTTACAAAGCCTGCAACAAAACTTAGTAAATCGCAGAATTAAGGTTTCGGCTCAAGAAATTGAAAACTTTTTGAATTCTGAGGATGGGCAAGGGCAGGTTTCAGCTGAATACCTGCTGGGACATATTTTAGTCGCTGTGCCATCACAAGCGTCACCAGAAATGATTCAGACTGCCGAACAGAAAGCTCTTAAAATTCACAAAGAGCTGGTTAACGGCAGCGATTTCACCGAACAAGCGATTACCAATTCTGATGCCCCTAACGCATTGAATGGTGGTGATTTAGGCTGGAGAAAAGCAGCCGAGCTACCAGAAGCTCTTGGCAAAGCAGTTAGAAAGCTTAACGCAGGCGAATTTAGCCAACCCATCAAATCTCCTAGTGGATTCCATATCTTATTAGCGAAAGAGCTAAGAGGTGGTGATGTCCAGCTTATTGAGCAAAGACTGGTAAGCCATATACTGATCAAAACCAGTGAAATCAGAAACGCTGTTCAGGCCAAAAGTCAGATCAATGACCTATACCGCCGAATTCGGGCTGGTGAGAACTTTGCTGACTTAGCCAAAGAATTCAGTGATGACCCTGCCAGCGGCTCAGAGGGCGGCTCGCTGGGCTGGACACAAAATGGTCAAATGGTTCCTGAATTTGAGCAGGTAATGAACACAACACCTGTAAACCAGATATCTTCTCCATTTGAATCACGCTTCGGCTGGCACATCCTTACAGTACTGGATAAACGTACTGAAAACATGGCTGAACAGTTACAGGAAAACCGTGCCCGGGCCTCTATTCGTAAGCGTAAATTTAACGAGGAACTGAGTACCTGGTTGAGAGAGATCCATTCTCAGGCTTACATTGAAATCAAGGAGTAATCCTATTGGGGATTAACCGACTCGTTCTTACCCCCGGTGAGCCCGCAGGTATTGGTCCGGATCTGTGCATTCAGATTGCTCAAAAAAGCTACTCAGATGAGCTTGTAGTCGTTGCGGATCCTTACCTGATGCGTGAGAGAGCAGAGCTACTGCAACTACCACTGTCATTAGAGCAATTTGATCCGGAACGCCCACCCGAACCGACCCCGGCAAGAAGCCTAAAGATTCTACCTGTGTCGCTAGCCGCAGAAGTAGTTCCAGGTGAACTGAATGTTGCTAACGCGAATTATGTTCTTGAAACATTAACCAAAGCAACCCAGGGTTGCATTGATGGAACATTTTCGGCCTTGATAACTGCCCCCGTTCACAAAGGCAATATCAATGACGCTGGCATTCCATTCAGTGGCCACACAGAGTTTCTTGAAGAATTAACTGCAACATCAAAAGTTGTAATGATGTTAGCGACAGAGGGTTTACGGGTTGCTTTAGCTACCACCCATTTGCCTCTGAAAAAAATTCCGGAAGCAATTACAGAAGAATTGTTATCAGAAGTCATTCAGGTCCTCGATCAGGATCTCCGCAATAGCTTTGGTCTGAAAAACCCTTCCATTCTTGTCGCTGGCCTAAACCCCCATGCAGGCGAAGGTGGTCATCTAGGAAATGAAGAGATTGATATCATCATTCCAACGCTAAATAAGTTACGGCAGAAAGGTATCAACCTGACAGGTCCCCTGCCAGCAGATACTTTATTTACAGAAAAATATCTGCAAGCGACCGATGCTGTTCTGGCCATGTACCATGACCAGGGCTTACCAGTGCTAAAATATAAAGGCTTTGGTAACGCCGTAAACATCACATTAGGTATGCCAATTATTCGTACGTCTGTTGATCATGGCACAGCACTAGACTTAGCAGGCAAAGGCATTGCGAGTAGTGGTAGCCTTCTAACCGCAATTGAATATGCAGGCTCAATGGCACACTACCGTAATCAAGCGACTTAATCATGAGCAAAAAACCCGTAATGCATAAAGCCCGGAAACGCTTCGGACAAAACTTCCTTCATGATCACGGAGTTATTCGAAGAATCATCCGCTCGATTGCGCCACATGAATCGGATTGCATGGTCGAGATAGGCCCTGGCCTGGGAGCACTCACAGAAGAATTACTTTCTGAAGCCGGTGAATTGGATGCGATAGAACTCGACCGCGACCTACCCCCTATTCTGCGCACTAAGTTTTTCAATTACGGTGACAAATTCCGCATTCATGAAGCGGACGCCATGAAATTCGATTACACCCAATTGCGCAGAGGCAATAAGCAACTGCGGATTGTTGGCAATTTGCCTTACAACATCTCTACCCAGTTGATTTTCCACCTTCTCAGCCATGCTGAACATATTCTGGATATGCATTTCATGCTGCAGAAAGAGGTGGTTGACCGTATGGCGGCAGGCCCTGGTGAAAATAACTACGGCCGTCTGGGCATAATGACTCAATACTACTGCCAGGTTGAATCTCTCTTTGTTGTACCACCAGGCGCTTTTAACCCAGCGCCTAAAGTCGACTCAGCAATAATCCGGCTGACTCCCTATAAAGAACTACCGTTTGTTGCACAAAACATAAAGCAACTGGAAACTGTTGTCAGAACCGCTTTTAATATGAGAAGAAAGACTTTGCGCAACAACCTTAAACCGCTTCTGAGTGCGGAGGAGTTGGAGCAACTTAATATTGATCCATCCCTGCGCCCGGAAAAGCTACCCATTGAAAGCTTCGTGGCGATCAGCAACTATCTGACAGAGAAAAAAGAAGCCTGTGATGAGTAATGAAGACAGCGTGAATTTTGGTGATTTCGTCAAGATTGAGATAGAAACGCATTATCTGGACAAGCAGTCAGATCCGGATAGTAAGCGTTATGTGTTCTCCTACCATATCACTATAACGAACCATAACCCGATGTCGGTTCAACTACTTAATCGCCAATGGTTGATTACAGATGGCAATCAACACGTTCAAGAAGTCAAAGGTGAAGGCGTGGTCGGTGAACAGCCTTTGATAGAGCCGGAAACCAGCTACACATATACCAGTGGCGCAGTGCTTGCCACCAGCGTGGGTAGCATGCAAGGCTATTATGAAATGATCACAGATGAAGGGGAACTGTTTAAAGCCCCCATCCCTGCATTTACGCTAGCAAGGCCCAATGCGCTTCACTAACTCCGAATGAAAGAACCTGTATAATGGCAACTTATGCAATTGGTGATATTCAAGGATGTTTCGACGAGTTCCAGCAACTGCTGGAAGTGATCTCTTTTTCTGATGAAGATCACCTATGGATCGCCGGAGATCTTGTCAATCGAGGGCCAAATTCACTTGAGACGTTGCGCTATATAAAGGCTTTAGGCAATCGCGCCACCGTCATTCTTGGAAACCATGATCTTCACCTTCTTGCTATCCACTACGGTGCCGTGCAATCAAAACGCTCTGACACCCTGCATAGCATTATAGAAGCTCCCGATCGCTATGAACTCATGGATTGGTTACGCAAACAAAAGCTGATGTTCGCAAGCAAAGAGCTCAATGCTGTACTTGTACACGCTGGCATACCACCCTGCTGGAGCATTAAAAAAGCCAGAAAACGTGCGAAAGAAGTCGAAACCATATTGAAAGGAACTCTGGCGCAAGAGTTCTTTAATCATATGTATGGTAATAAACCTGATTTATGGTCCAAAAATCTAGAAGGATGGGATCGACTAAGATTAATTACTAACTATTTTACTCGAATGCGTTTCTGTAAGCCTGATGGGAAGCTGGATTTCAGCGCTAAGGGCACTTTGGAATCTCAGCCACCCGGCTATCTGCCCTGGTTTAAACTGCCGCGTAAAGATCCTCAAGAACATAGCATACAGATACTCTTTGGCCATTGGGCTGCACTAGAAGGGCAAGCAACCGAAGATAATGTCGTTGCCCTCGACACGGGCTGCGTATGGGGCAATAAACTCAGCGCATTTCGATTAGAAGATAAGCAGGTATTTAGTGTTCCCGCTTTGGAACACAAATTTACTCCTCCACCAACCAGTCACTATCTCTCTGGAGGTGAATCATGAAACAACTTAAGTGCATCGACTCTTTAGAAGCAATTAATTTAATAGCCGCAGGCGCAGCGGTTGTAGACATCAGAGACCCGCAGAGCTTTGATCAGGGGCATATTTCTAAAGCCTTCAATCTGAGTAACGAAAACCTGCATGAGTACATTACCTCTGCAGACTTAGACACTCCGTTACTGGTTTGCTGTTACCACGGTATAAGCAGCCAATCTGCAGGACAATTCCTTATCGAACAAGGCTTTGATGAGGTCTACAGTATTAATGGTGGTTTCGAGGCCTGGCGAGTCGATCAACCCGACCACTGCAATAAATAAGATGCAGACGTACCTTGTTGGCGGCGCAGTTCGCGATCAGTTACTCAACTACCCTGTCTTTGATAAAGATTGGGTAGTTGTGGGTGCAACCGCTGAAGAAATGCTTGCTCAGGGCTTTCAGCCGGTAGGCCAGGACTTCCCAGTATTTATCCATCCCGATACAGGTGAGGAATACGCCCTTGCCCGCACAGAAAGAAAATCGGGGAAGGGATATACTGGATTCCAGTACTTTGCCAGTCAGGATGTCAGCCTCGAAGAAGACCTGATACGCCGGGACCTGACCATTAACGCAATGGCACAGGACCACGATGGTAATATTATAGATCCATACCATGGTCAGGAAGATCTGAAACAAAAGCTTCTGCGCCACGTATCACCAGCCTTCTCAGAAGATCCTCTTCGCGTACTCAGAGTCGCGCGTTTTGCTGCACGCTATCACCATCTGGGTTTTCGCGTAGCACCTGAAACCATCAAATTAATGCAGGAGATCTCCGCAACGGATGAACTTGAGCACCTGACTGCAGAAAGGGTTTGGAAAGAACTGGAACGCGCGTTGGGAGAACCTTCACCCGAAATTTTTATTGATTGCCTGAAGCAAAGTAATGCCTTACCCAAAGTCATTCCTGAACTTGCACCTTATGCTTTAAACACACTGATTTCGGACTTTGCATCTGCAAGCCAAAAGACACTCACTTCAGAAACCCGATTTGCCTGCTTACTCAGCCTCTGCAATGAGGTGGATGTATCGACTTTATGTGCCCGTTTAAAAGCACCTAACGCATTTAAAGAATTGGCAATTCAATGCACCGGTCAGCATATCAGCCTAAAGGCGTTTGATAAGTTGGCAGCTGTGAATAAATTAAAAACCATCCTGTCACTTGATCTAATCCGACGACCCAACCGTATTCCTCCTTTGCTTGAATGCATCCAAGCACTACATCCAAAGACTGCAATCGAGTTTTTGCTTCCAATTCTGGAAGAGATTAACTCGATACAACCAAAGCACCTGATCAAGGAAGGCTTTAAAGGCGCAAAACTTGGGGATGAAATAGAGAAACGACGCTTAGCAATCTGTCAAAAATTCAGTAAAGAGGGTAATTGATGTCAGATCTAAAAGTGGCTTTTATTACTGGAGCTGCACGCCGAATTGGAGCCACAATTACGAGGACCCTTCATCACGAAGGTTACCGGGTGATTGTGCATCACAACCACTCGTCTGAAGAAGCCAGAGCACTGGTTCAAGAATTAAACCAGATTAGAACAGGCAGCGCTGTTTCATTACAGGCCGACCTTTCTGTGATGAACGAAATAAAGCCATTAGCAGAAAAGGCCATCTCTGCGTTTGGCCATATAGATCTGCTCGTCAATAATGCCTCTTCATTTTACCCAACGCCGCTAGAAAGCAGCACTCAAGAGCATTGGGATGATCTGATCAGTTCAAACTTACGCGCCCCTTACTTCCTCTGTTCAGCACTCAGTGAAACACTTAAGGCAAGAAAAGGCTGCATTA
Organism: Neptuniibacter sp.; assembly: GCA_050633605.1. GTDB lineage: Bacteria > Pseudomonadota > Gammaproteobacteria > Pseudomonadales > Balneatricaceae > Neptuniibacter. Next base: position 56,929 of record JBOEGV010000007.1, read on the forward strand.
TCAATATGATCGACATTCATGCCCAAAGGGGATTACCTGGTCATCCGATCTATTCAATTGCTAAAGCCGGATTACAGATGATGACACTTAGCCTGGCAAAAGAGCTGGCGCCTCTGGTCCGTGTAAACGGTGTATCTCCAGGCCCTATTTTATGGCCGGAATCAGATAAACCAGAAGAACAGAAACAGGAAATTTTAAATCAGACTCTGCTCCAGAAAACCGGTGAAGCTCAAGATATTGCCGATGCGGTTGTGTATCTGAGCAAAGCGGCGTTTGTAACCGGACAAGTTCTGGCCGTAGATGGTGGCAAATCGCTGTACAGCCATTAGTTGTGCGGGCTTAAACCGTTGCTGGCAGTGTAATGCCTTCCCAACTGTAATCGACTACCCACAAATGCTGAGCCGTTTTGTCATACTCTTGCCACATATGCTCATAACTTTTCAGCAATTCCGGATGTTGTTCAGCAGCAGCGATCTCAGCTAACGGCCATAAAACAAAAGCATTCTTGGTAATTTCATCCCTTGGCAGTTGCACGCCGTTATGCACACCGACCAAATCATCATAAGTGAGAATATCGATATCCAGAGTACGACCACTGAACTTAGGCCCCTTTCTGCAGCGACCATTCTGATCTTCTATGCCTTTCAATAATCCAGACAACGTCCCCACAGATAGTACAGTGGTAAATCCAGCAACAAGGTTGTAGAAATTATCGCCTTCAAAACCCACCGCTTCACTCTCATAAACAGAAGACAATTCCAGACAACCAAAATTTTCCTGCAGGCCCTTTAATGCATTACCAATATATAACTCACGGTCAATATTGCTGCCGATACTGACATAAACCTTAGCCATTAAAAGCGCTCTCCACGCTCAATGATGACACCCACATCCTGTGCCTGAGGTACTGCTCCAGGTTTACCCAATCTCAAGCGCAGCCATTTTACTCCAAACTCAACCATGACCAACTCAGCTATCTGCTCAGCCATAGTTTCAACCAATTGGAATTCACTCTGACTGATAAAATCAATCAACCGGTCGGAAACAGTTTTATAATTAAGGGTTTTGTCCACATCCTCAGTTTGGGCAGCAGCAAAAATATGAGTGCCCATCTCAAGATCCAGATTTACAACCTGACGAATCTCACGTTCCCAGTCATAAATACCTATAACCGTTTCAACCTCAAGGCCTCGAATGTAAACTAAGTCCATAACCGGAACCTGTACCATTTTTGATAAGAGTCATTTATGACTGATTCAATCGCACTGACAATTGGCTTAACCGCCCTTGCCTACCTGTGGGGCTCAATCCCTACTGCGATTATCGTCTGTCGTGTTCTGGGTTTACCCGACCCACGTAATCGAGGTTCAGGAAACCCGGGGGCAACCAATGTACTCCGCATTGGGACACGTCAAGCTGCCTCGCTCACCCTGCTAGGAGATATCAGTAAAGGCTATATTGCTGTTCTACCCTGCCTGTTACTGGATCTATCCTACGAAACCCATTCCCTTTGTGGCATAGCCGCCATTTTAGGGCATCTTTTCTCAGTTTTTACAGCTTTTCGTGGCGGCAAAGGAGTCGCCACAATGCTGGGTGTCTGTCTGGGATTATTTTGGCCTTTAGCGCTGTTTCAAATCGTTTGCTGGGCCGTGATAGCTTTCTTCAGCAAAATATCTTCTCTCGCCTCAATAAGTACGGCTCTGCTCAGCCCGATATTCATCTGGCTTACCGTTCCAGAGTACATACTGCCCCTTTGGCTGCTTGCTGCTATTTTGCTATTCAGCCACCGACGTAATATCAAAAACCTTATAGACGGCAGAGAACCCAGACTTTAAGTTCAAATCGCTTCCAGCGTATCCAAAGGCCATCGAGGCTTAGTAACTATAGTCAGATCGCTCTGCTGACCCGCAATCAGCCTTTGACAACCAGCATAGGCGATCATAGCGCCATTATCGGTACAAAATTCCGGGCGGGCGTAAAAAAGCTGCGCCCTTTCTTTATTAACCATCACCTCAAGACGCTCTCTTAAACGCTGGTTAGCACTCACTCCGCCAGCAATAATCAGCTGTTTAAACCCCGTGTGCTGCAACGCACGACGACACTTGATCGCGAGCGTATCAACCACCGCCTCTTCAAATGCCGATGCTATATCACAAATGGTCTGCTGATCTAATTGACCGCTTTCATCACGATGAGCGTTGGCTGTATTCAAGGTAAAAGTTTTCAGACCCGAGAAGCTGAAGTCCATCCCCGGACGATCAACCATGGGGCGGGGAAATTTAAACCGGGTTCTATCACCTTGGGCTGCATGTTTCGCAATCAAAGGCCCACCAGGATAATCCAAGCCCATCATTTTGGCTGCTTTATCAAAGGCTTCTCCAGCGGCATCATCCAATGACTCGCCCAGTAACTCATATTCACCAATACTGTCAACCCTTACCAGTTGGGTATGCCCACCAGAAACAAGCAGTGCGACAAAAGGAAATTGCGGGGGATTTTCTTCCAACATCGGGGCCAGCAAATGACCTTCCATATGATGTACACCTATAGCCGGAACATCCCAGGCCAGCGCTAAGGCACGTCCTGTTGAAGCCCCTACCATCAAGGCACCGATCAAACCAGGGCCAGAGGTATAGGCTACCGCATCAACATCACCTTTCTGCAATCCTGCTTTAGCAAAGGCCTCATCGATCAGGGGAAGCAACTTACGCACATGGTCTCTTGATGCCAACTCAGGTACTACGCCACCGTACTCAGCGTGCATTTTGACCTGGCTATATAAGGCATCACTCAATAAACCCTGTTTACTGTCGTAGATCGCCACACCTGTTTCATCACAAGATGTTTCAATTCCCAATACGCGCATTGCTTACCCACTACTCTAAGTTTGGCGGCATTATACCTATCGATCACTCCAACTGCATAGAAAATAGCGTCCCGGTTAATTCTTTGCTTTACTTGAATGGCCGAAACGAATAAAATTTTGCGCCTTGCCGTAAATCCGTCCGATTTATTGTAAGTTTTTTATCTGATTTAACTACATAATTTAGGGTTTGTTTAAACATGCCAGCTGTAAAAGTTAAAGATAACGAGCCATTTGATGTTGCTCTGCGTCGTTTCAAACGTTCTTGCGAAAAAGCAGGTATTTTGGCTGAAGTTCGTCGTCGTGAATTCTACGAGAAGCCAACATCTGTTCGTAAGCGCAAAGCTGCTGCTGCAGTAAAACGCCACGCGAAAAAAGTATCTCGCGAAAACGCACGTCGCGTTCGCCTGTACTAATTTACGAGATTTTAGATCCCATCTGGATAATCAGAGGCACACCATGTCAGAGCTGAAGCAGCAGATCACTAATGAGATGAAAGCTGCTATGCGTGCAAAAGATAAAGCACGTTTAGGCACAATCCGCATGATGCTAGCCGAACTCAAGCGCATCGAAATCGATGAACGCATTGAGCTGGATGACGCAAGAGTGCTGGCGGTGTTAGACAAAATGTCTAAACAGCGCCGCGACTCTATCTCACAGTTTGAAGAAGCGGCACGCATGGATCTTGCAGATGCTGAGCGACAGGAGTTGGAGGTGATTAAAACTTTCCTGCCGCAACCGCTAACCGAAGAGGAAATTGCAGACCTCGTAAAACAAGCTGCAATACAGTCTGGCGCCCAATCCATGCAGGATATGGGCAAGGTCATGGGAATACTTAAACCCCAGGTCCAAGGCCGCGCAGACATGGGAATCATTTCCAAACTCGTCAAAGCACAGTTATCCGGTTAAACTGCCGCTGAATAGAATCAGCAGCCAACCTAATGACCGGACGAATTCCACAGCACTTTATTGATGACCTGTTAGCTCGCATCAACATTATTGATGTGCTGGATGGTCGTGTGCAAAAGCTGAAACGCGCCGGTAAAAACTTCTCCGGACTCTGCCCTTTTCATAAAGAAAAAACTCCTTCTTTTACTGCCAATCAGGAAAAACAGTTCTACTACTGCTTCGGCTGTGGAGCTGGCGGAAATGCACTTGGTTTTTTAATGGAATATGAAAACCTGAATTTCCCGGAAGCAGTGGAAGAATTAGCAAAAGCAGCAGGTATGGAAGTCCCTAAAGAGGACTCCCCCCAACAAAGAGAAAAAGATCAGCGTCTGAAAAAGATTTATGACCTACTCTCTACTATAAGCCTGTATTACGAGGAACAACTGCGCAACCACGAAAACCGTGCGGATGCAGTCAACTACTTAAAATCCCGTGGGCTGACCGGGCAAGCAGCGAAAGCTTTCAGTATTGGTTTTGCACCTTCCGGCTGGGACAGTTTAATTAAACAATTTGGTAGCGAAGATAAAACCATAGCCCTTCTGGAAGAAGCAGGCATGGTCATCCACAATGAAGAGCGAGATAGCCGCTATGATCGCTTCCGCAATCGCATCATGTTCCCAATCCGCGACCAACGCGGACGCGTCATTGCCTTTGGTGGACGCGTATTAGGCGATGACAAGCCCAAATATCTCAACTCACCAGAAACCCCAACGTTCCATAAGAGCCGTGAACTTTATGGCCTTTATGAAGCCCGAAAACATAATAACAACTTAGAACGCCTCATCATCGTAGAAGGCTATATGGATGTTGTTGGGCTGGCCCAATATGACATTCACTATGCTGTAGCCACCCTCGGTACAGCAACTACTGCTCAACATCTGGAACGCCTTTTCAAAATGGTACCGGAAGTTATTTTCTGTTTTGATGGCGACAATGCTGGCCGCGAGGCCGCCATGCGTGCCCTGCGCACCACCCTACCGGTAATAGAAGACGGAAAAGAAGCCCGCTTTTTATTCCTGCCAGAAGGGGAAGACCCGGATAGCCTGGTTAGAAAAGAGGGTAAAGAGAGTTTTACTCAAAGACTGGATAGCGCTCAGCCGCTTTCCGAGTTTTTCTTCAAAAGCCACTCCGAACAAGCCGATCTGAACAGCATGGATGGACGCGCACGCTATAGCACAGAAGTACTTCCGGCTATTAACTCCATGAAGCCCAGCCTGCTTCAGCAAATGATGCTGGATCGAATTTGTGAACTAACCAATCTATCGCTTGAGCAGATTCAAACCACGGTTAACTTCCATCAAGCAGTAACCAGCAGTCCAGAAATATTTGAAACCCCTGAACCAGATATCGAATACGATTCCTATTCAAATTATGAACCTCAGGGTGCTGAATATACTCATTACAACATAGACACTCCTGAACCGGAATTTACGTCCCGCTCACAGCACAAACAATCCCGTTCAAGAAACACCGAACATTCCTTTGCGGAAAAGATCACCGCACTGTTATTACATTACCCTCAACTGGCCAGAGAATTCACTCCACCTCAAGGGCTGAATCAAACGAAAGAAAGAGGCATCAAACTTCTGCTGCAGCTTATTGAGTATTATCAGGCATCACCTAATGCAACCCTTGGTCAACTGGCAGTTGATTGGCGTGATGATCCAGAATTATCGACCACAATCATGCAGCTTTACGAAATCTCGACTTCCCTGGAAATTAGCTCAGAAGCGGATGCCAGACAATATTTAGCCGATGCCCAGAACGGCTTATCCGAGAAAGCACTGACAAGTGACATATCGCTACTGCAGAAAAAAGCTCAACTAGACGATGCTGATAAACTCAAACTGGTGCAAAAGATTCAGCAATTGCATCAACTTAAATCAACCACCAGTAAATAATTAACACACAAGCCATTGAAAACATCACGCCAAGCCCCATATACACTGCATATATTATTTTTTTCCGGCAACTGCCTGAAAAACAGTCTATTTTAATTAGTAACAAACAATAGTTCACAGGCTCATTTGGCTAGTAAAAGACCAGCTTCATCGTTATAATGGCCTGCTCGAATTTTTCATTCATTTTTCACCAAGTCGTTGTTCTATGTCCGATACTTCTCAGCAACAGCAGTCTCGCCTTAAAGAATTGATCGCCCGCGGTAAAGAACAAGGTTATTTGACCTATTCTGAGGTCAACGATCACTTGCCACAAGATATAGCCGATCCCGATCAGGTAGAGGATATTATCCGCATGATCAATGACATGGGTATCTCCGTGTCAGAAGAAGCGCCCGATGCAGAAACCCTCCTGATGACCGAAGGCGACTCTGCAGAAGAAGCAGATGAAGAAGCCGTTGCAGCTCTGGCTGCAGTAGAATCTGATGCTGGCCGCACTACAGACCCCGTTCGCATGTACATGCGTGAAATGGGCACCGTAGAACTTCTAACCCGCGAGGGTGAGATCAGCATTGCCAAGCGTATAGAAGAAGGCCTGCGAGATGTCATGACCGCGGTTGCCTGCTTTCCAGGTTCAGTTGAAACTATTTTGGCCGCCTACGATGCAACGCTGGAAGAAGAAGGTCGCCTAAGCGATATCTTCAGCGGTTATATCGATGCAGATGACGATGGCCCAATTGTCCCGGCAAATACTGTTGATCCTTCAGCAGCGACTGACGATGATGATGAAGAAGATGAAAAAGAGAAAGGCCCTGATCCAGAAGAAGCTGCAAAACGCTTTGGCCGGCTGCGTGATAATCTAGACGCTCTTAATGTGGCTCTGGACAAACATGGTCGTAACAGCCAACAGTTCCGTGAAGCTCAAAGCGCTTTGGGTGAATCCTTCTGCTCGATTAAACTGTCACCAAGATATTATGAAGCCTTAGTTAATAATATCCGCAGCAACATTGAGCACGTTCGCAAACAAGAACGTATTATTATGCGCATCTGTACTCAACGCGCAAAAATGCCACGCAAAAAATTCATTAAAGAATTTCCTGGCAATGAAACCAACCCGGAATGGTTAAATCAAATCATCGAATCGGGTGAAGATTACGCAAGAGCAGTCAAGACCAACCTGATTGAACTTAAACGCGCGCAGAAAAAATTGATTCTGTCCGAACTAGAAACCGGAATCAATCTTGCGGAAATTAAAGATGTAAACCGCAGCATGTCCATTGGTGAAGCTCGTGCTCGCCGTGCGAAAAAAGAGATGGTAGAAGCCAACCTTCGTCTGGTTATCTCTATTGCGAAAAAATATACCAACCGTGGCTTGCAGTTCCTGGATCTGATTCAGGAAGGCAACATCGGCCTGATGAAGGCNNGCTGAACGTATGGAAATGCCAGAAGATAAAGTCCGTAAGGTTCTGAAAATTGCTAAAGAACCCATCTCAATGGAAACGCCTATTGGTGACGACGAAGACTCGAGTCTCGGAGATTTCATCGAAGACATCACCATTTCCTCACCGGTTGATTCCGCAACAGGCGAAGGCCTGCGCGAAGCAACCAAAGAGGTTCTGGCAGGGCTTACAGCGCGTGAATCCAAAGTATTGCGTATGCGTTTCGGTATCGAAATGAACACTGACCATACTCTTGAAGAAGTGGGTAAACAGTTCGACGTTACGCGTGAGCGTATCCGTCAGATCGAAGCGAAAGCGCTAAGAAAGCTCCGTCATCCAAGCCGTTCAGAACATCTTCGCGGATTCCTCGACGAGTAGTAAATTCTTTTAAATCAAAATCTTGTGCCTATGATTCCTTCCCGGTATCATGGGCACCCTCAATTTTGAGGGCCTTTAGCTCAGTTGGTTAGAGCAAACGACTCATAATCGTTTGGTCGCAGGTTCGAGTCCTGCAAGGCCCACCACCCCACAGACCACGCGGCTTTCAAGCTTATATCCCTTCTTACTTATTTACACGATGCCATATTTTTTCTGCGTCCTAGCTTCAAAAGTTTGGACCAACATAGTCGTACCAGATTTCACCTCCATTTAAGCGCCACCAGTATCAGCGGCTCCAACATCGTAACGAATATCGTACGAGTGGAGTTAGCGGACTAAATATCTAAACACTGTTCAAATAATTCACACCATAACCGTACCCCTCCCCCACTTCTAAGGGATGGTGACTTAAACAGTCACAGGAATTTGTCATGGAAAATACACACCCCAATGAAGAACAACCTATTAGGTGGATGCTACTTTTTTTTGCTAACGGCGATTTGAATGAGCTTCATCGATTTACAAAATGCTATATGTGATCTGGGAACTAGATCGGATGGAATTTTGGTTACACATACCTGAAACATATTTCAATTAGAAAGTACCTTAAACATCCCTACAGGCTATCACTAGTAACCCGTTGGCTTATTAATTATAATTGTTGCTAATCGTCAGCATAAAAAACCTATCACAACATGATTCATGTGGACCTTAACAAAAGGCATCCATCCGATACCACTACAATCCGCCCTGATAAAACCTGTTCGGCTTTGTGGCTCAAGAAGCCAACGCCACATAGAGGAATTGGGGGGCGCATACATAGTGGGCCAGGAGATAGCGCCTCCACCAAAAAGCTGAATATACGTACGCGTCTTAAGTCTAATTTAGTCCTTACTTGCTAAACGGGAGGAGTCCATATACATTGCAGACATCGCTCCGACTGCTGTTTTGTGCCAAAATAAAACATTCCATAGAGTAATTCAAAGATCAATTTCCGCCCTCTTTCCCGAGGCAGAGCGCTTAAGAGAGCAGTAGTACGTGAAAGGGTATAACGGATTCATCTATTGCAGTTTTGACAGCATTTTACATAAGGAAAGATAGCGTTTGAATATACGACGTAGTTTCTACGCCAGTTGAATTTTATTGTTGGGCAATATCGATTACCTCCCTAAGCACTCTGATCCAAATAGCGTTGCCGTATGAATTGAGATGAACTCCATCACCCTCGTGAAATCGGCCTGCAAGATTACCGCTTTCGTCAATTAATTGTGGCCCAGCATCTGCATAAAAGAAATTATCGTATGTCTCGGTCCATTTTTTCAGAGCTGCGTTCAGTGGTTTAATCCTGCTTATATTTCTTCCGGGTCGATCAGTCCGGACACGTTCATCAATAGGCAATACAGCACTGAAAATAACTGGGACATCATCTGGAAAAAACTCACCGATGGTCTGAATGTTTGAAAGAATATTTTCATTTGATCTAAATTTCATGTCATTAATACCAATGGCAATAACGACTGCACTAGCTTTCTTGATCGATTTATAGACTGGGAGTCGGCGAAGAACCCCTACAGTTGTATCACTGCCGATACCATAATTGACTGAAGAATTTGCGACTGCGGCTACAGCGAGTCCAAGCGTAATACTGTCACCAATGAAAATAACTGATTTATCTGGCACATTCCCATCCATCCGAGAGTGGTATCGAAGCATTCTTTTGAAATGGTCGGTAATTTCAGTTTGGGAAGTGGTGATTTTATATTTGGCTTCTACACGTTGAATAAAATCACTCTTCAGTAAAACAATACCTAATATAATGTGTATGACTATTACATATGTAGATATAATTCGTCTCTTCATATTATCTCTTTTCGGCTCTAAAGTTTAATAGGCGGAACTTCAGCTACTGACCCTAAATACCATCCTTGAAAATGAAGTAAACAATCTATTACACTTTGGTGTGCGATACTAGGGAAGGTGCGATCAAGTCCCTCTGCGTGAGATAATTCAGGCCAACTTCAAACATTATGAGATCGAACATGGAACAGCCAATTATCCTTTGCCGATAGCGAGTATCAGAAGAAGCGCCGACAGACACGAAAAGAGACGCTTCTAGGCCGGATGGATAAGCTGATTCCATGGAAACGTCTTGAAGACATTATTGAACCTTACTATCCAAAAGCAGGTAACGGTCGTCGACCTTACCCTCTACCAACGATGCTCCGTATTCATGGCATTCAGCAATAGTATAGCTAGAGTGATCCAGCAATGGAGGACGCTTTGTATGAAATAGCCTCCATGAGGCAGTTTTCAGGGCTGTCGTTAAACAAGTCTATTCCCGATCATACGACCATTATGAATTTCAGACATTTATTGGAACGTCATGATTTAGCTCGTCATTTTTTTGATGACGTTAATACTTGACTGACAGAGACAGGAATTATCGTTAAGGAAGGGACGTTGATGGATGCCACTATCATCGAGGCACCGAGCTCCACTAAGAACAAGGCTGGTGAGCGAGATCCAGAGATGTATAAAACCAAGAAAGGTAACCAATGGCACTTTGGCATGAAAGCGCATATTGGTGTTGATGCTAAAACGGGCTTAACACATAGCTTTACAAGCACTTCCGCAAAGAACATGATCTGAATCAGGCAAGTAGCTTATTACATGGTGAAGAGAAATTTATCTTCGCTGATGCAGGTTACCGTAGTGCTGATAAAAGATCGGAATTTAAGAGCGTTAATGCCGAGTGGCATATTGCCAGAGCGCCCAAGCATAGTCAGTTCTTTGAAACGTCACCCGCGCATTAATAAAGTACCAATCAACATTGAATACATGGAAGCCAGTATCAGAGCGAAAGTAGAACACCCCTTCAGGGTCATTAAATGCCAGTTTGGTTTTACGAAAACTCGATACCGTGGACTAAAAAAAATGACAACAAGTTAGCCATACTCTTCGCACTGGCAAATATTGTGAGAGTGGATCAGATAATAAGGGCTTAGGATAAGTCCGTCTATATGCTGAGAAAATAGCATATAGACACTCTATGACAGGGTAAAACGTCTTGAAAAAGACCAAAATCCATCCAAGCAGCTCAAACACCTAAAAGGTAGGACTTAATCGTAAGCTCCCTAAAATGTTTGAATAGATTTTGGTAAATTTCACTGTAGGTTTTTTATATAGAATTAGCCATTTTAAGGAACGAGTGCATCATTATCCCCTCCCCTTAATAACCTTGACACCGCGCTGCTAGACCTTTTATTTCCATTGTTATCTTGTCTCGCTCAAAAGTTCCCCATAAAATGGGATTCGAAATCAATTTTACTAAGCTTGCAAGAGTACGTTGTGCATCATAACAAAAAAATTTACTTCGAATAACTCGTCGATCAAATAAATATGTCAAAAAAACATTTACGATGCTCGCATGTCTTTTGATATCATAGCGAGTACTGGGCGTACAGGGACGACCTATTTGGCTGCGGCGCTTGACCGGTTGGACGGTATAGCGGCTACGCACGAAGGATATCGCGGTTCGAATAAGGATGCCGTTCCTCTTTTTCCACTGATCAACCTTGAAAATTCGGCCGCCTATGCGTCGGCTAATGTTGCTCGGAAAACGGTGGCAGAACTACGCAGCGCTGACACCATTGCCAGTATCTTAGATAGCAACAGCTACGTCGACCACCTGATCGACGTAGCTTACTATAACGCTATAATTGGATCCGAGATTTTAACCCAGCATCCGCATACGCGGATGATTGGTATTATTCGAGAGTGCGAAGGATTTGTCCGTTCGGCCACTACACTCGAAGGCGAAGACCTACTACCTGTTGGCTGGCCAGCCCCGGACAAGCCTCTAACGGATCGCGAGAAGTTTATCTCATTGGGCCGCATCCGCCCCAGGCGAGGTTCGCCAGCCAAGGGAGAGTGGGACAATTGGGGGGCTATCCGACGTAATATCTGGCTTTGGGAAGAAACCAATCTTCGATTATGCGCGGCCAAAGAACAGTTTGGTGACCGTGTCGCATTGTTGCGATTTTCCACGTTTCAGTCAGACCCTGATGAGTTTTTAGCCTTTTGCGCCCGATTCCTGACCCTGCCGTATGACGCGTATAGTCCATTGACAGCACCAAAGAAGATGATCAACAAAAAGCCGTCCGGCTACCAAATCGGCACTGCCGATACTTGGAATCCCAGCGACTTGGCCGCCCTAGAACAAGCCCAAAACCTTATAGAAAAGACTGCCTATTATGAGCTCTGATCTGACTACCGCTACCATCTGTAATATTGTTACCGAAGCGCTGAAAACTGCGTCAAAAAGTGATGCACTGTCGAGTGAAGTGACCGCTGCCTCGGTTATGGGGGACCCCATCGAATGGGATTCGTTAGCGTTTGTGGTCGTGTTCATATCAATTGGAGAGGCCTATGGCGTAGAACTGGAGGATGACGACGCTTTTCACTTCCAATCTATAGCTGGAATTGAGTCCTTTCTTAACGAAGTTTTGGTCGCATGACCAAACTTCACGCTGAAATCGCCGTCCGACTGAGTAGTGAAACCCCAGCAGTAGCCTTAGGTCGCGCAGGGGATATGTCCTTTGCTGATCTCGCAACTCGCGCGGCCGCGATGCTAGATCAGATCATCGCCCTGCCTATTGGCCAGAGCGTTGGAATCCTATCTACACGCCGGTGGGAAGCCTATGCAGCCGTGCTGGCGTCCTTCTTTGCTGGGCGCTGCTTTGTTCCTCTTAATCCTGAGCTGCCACCCGACCGGTTGGCTAAAATCCTAGATCAGGGGCAGGTCGGCTTAGTGGTGCATGACAAAATGAATACCACTCTGGCCTCCGGTCTGGCTGTGCCCGTCTGCGATCCTGAAGGGCTGAAGCCTTCCCGTCGACGGCTGCAGGACTGCCCCCCCCCAGACGATAACGCCATTGCCTATCAGATGTTCACCTCTGGATCGACCGGTGACCCTAAGGGTGTCCCAGTGCGTTACAGTAGCCTGGCTCATTATGTTAAAACTGTGCGAAGTGCGGTTGGCCTGACTGGAACGGGACGGTACAGTCAGCTATTCGATCTGGGCTTTGACCTAGCAATGCATGACATATTCATTGCCCTTGCTAACGGTGGAACATTGGTCCCTGCTGGGCAGATGGACCTTTTGATGCCCCAAGCTTATATCCAGAAAAAGAAGATTGACCACTGGTTCTCTGTCCCCATGCTAGCTATGGTCGCCGCGCGTGGCGCGAGCGACACTCTGATAGAGCATCGCCTGACAACAGCTCTGTTTTGTGGCGAACCCTTACCTATGGCTTACGCAATTGATTTTCGCCAGTTCATGGCGGAGGATTCTTGCATCTGGAACCTATATGGTCCAACCGAGGCGACCATTGCCTTTACCTGCAAATCTGTCAATTTCAGTCATGACGCCGCTGGCATCGCTCCCCTTGGCTCGCCTTTTGGTGAAAATCGGATCGCGGTAGAAACCGAAGACGGTAATATAGAGGGGGTAGTCGAAGGAGTTGAAGGCGAATTACTGCTCGGCGGTCCGCAAATTTTCTCCGGATACCGCCCATCCACAAATCACGATTGCTTTACTAATACCACCCCCCCCTATTATCGCAGTGGTGATTTGGTGCGAGTGACATCAGGCGAATTGCACCATCTGGGTCGCACCGACAGTCAAATCAAATTGCGCGGTTACCGGATTGAGTTGGGCGACATTGAGACTGCTATGCGTCGTGCCTTTGATATAGATATCCTGGCTTGTGTTGTAGTAGGCGAAAATGAGCGGAAGCAAATTGCTGTGGCCTACGTTGCGGACATGGAAATCACTGACAAATCGGTTTTGTCAGAACACCTACCTTCCTACATGGTTCCACAATTGTGGATGCGACTCGATCAGATGCCATTGAACGTAAACGGTAAAATTGATCGAAAAAACCTTAGCGCAAAGGCTTGGCCTATATGAGGTGGGTGCCCGCTGGTTTGATCTTGCTTTTAACTGGGCTAGCCGTTGCGGGTGGATATTTACGGGCCTATGAATTATCGCCCATGACTCGATGCAACTATGTACTGGCTGAACAAGCACTATCAGCGGCAGATGTAGTGCTCATAGGCCCTAGCAGGGTTCGCAGGGGTCTTGATCCCGATTACATCGAAGCCCTGCTAGCCGAAGCTGGGGCGAAGGTTACCGTCGACCGACTGAGCTTGAATAACGCAGGTTTTCCACAAATTTACCCTCTACTCAACCGCTATCTTGAAAACCGAGGCTCCCCCAAAATCGCTTATCTACAACTGGCCTACAACCAAGCACCAAAAAATCAAGCCACAGTCAACCTTCCTCTGAATCCACTACGAAACTTGGCCTTTGCGCAATTCTCTGAGTTAGCTGAGATTCAGAGCGATACCCTCCTCAATGATACTGGCACTCTTCTGTCCAGAAAACTGCATGCCTTATGGCAAAATCTACCTGCGGCCTGGTTGACTCAAGTAGAAATATCGATCTTTTCGGGGTTACGATATATACCCAAACGGTTACTTGGCCAAATGCCAGAATGTACTGGTGATTTCTTGCGTGCCAACGGCTCTAAGATATCAGCCTTCGGGCTTGATATTAAAGCAGGTGAAACCATGGCCTTTACCCCACCTGATCCTACCAAGCAGAAGCTCTGGCGCGCAAGAGTGGCGAAATTCCTGCCGTTAGCGCCAAGCGCCAAATGGCGACAGGGCGAAACTGCGCAGTTGAGAAAACTAATTGAGATGTTGCAAGCGGCAGGTACCGAGGTGGTGCTTTTATTTATGCCAGCTTTCGAGCAACGCACTATTTCTCCTAAAACCATTAATGAGATCAATGAAGTCTTTCCCAGCATTGATATTCATTTCCCTATAAGGGCATATGAAGGTGAACTGGCGAGAAAAATCTCAAAAAGTTTTGTTGATTCACGCCACGTCAATAAATTCGGAGCAGTCTATCTGAGTCGCGCCTTGGCTGCAGACTTACAGCAAAGGCTGATTACTCAATGACACCACTGATCCATCTAATGCTACTCTTACTGGCTTGGGTTATTTGCCAGCCCCTTTCGCAGAAAGCGGCGATACCTGTGCTGACGGTATTGGGAATTATCTCCGTAATGATCTTTGCTCCGGTTGCGGCGCTCTTTATCCTTCTGATGGTTGCTGAAGCGGCACTTATGGTAATTCTTTTTACAAGGTTTGACAGGGGGTCTGGGTGGCGGAAATGGGGGGCATACCTAATCCTTTTCAATTTACTGTTCGTCGATTTTAATGAGCCTATTTTGGGTCTACCTGTGGCGACTCTTGCGATCTCATTTTCAACTATCCGCATTTTTATGACAGCGAAACAGTTATTATCTAGCCGTAAGCAGCTTCATCAACTAGATTTGGTTTGGATTCTTGCGGCTGCCTTCTACCTTCCGGCCATTGTCATTGGGCCGGTGTTTTCTGGCACCGACTTGAAAAAACAATACAGGTCCAATAAACCACCAACACCTGTGCTACGCGATGCGCGTATGGTACTACAAGGGCTTGTGCTGGCCTTGTTGGTAGCCGCAGCCTTTAATCAGAGCTTCATTGAGCGAATAATCCATTATTATCGTATTGAGCCACTGCACGACTCCGTAATAGCTCCGCTTCTTTTTATAAGCCTTTTTGCTGCGTTCTGGGGACAATCCCTCATAGCCGAACATAGCTCGCGATTCTTTGGGATCAGGTTGCCGGTGAACTTTGATCACCCTTGGAAGGCTCGTTCAATCAAGGATTTCTGGCAACGTTGGCATCGCTCCATGGCGCAGTTTGTGCTTCAATATATCTTTTTGCCGCTTAATTTACGGGGGGTGCCACCTCGATTAGCGACAGTAATAGCTTTCACTTTTATGGGGGCATGGCATAATCTGTCGTTGGGGTACCTGATCTGGGGCATGATGCACGGAATACTTTTAGCTTACGCACCCAGTGAGCCGGAGGGCGGGGGCTGGAAAACCCTGGTGAATCGCGTGATATTATGGTTTGTTGTTATTTTTCTATCTTGGTTTGCCAATTACGGGCCATGGTCATGAATAAGCGAAGAGAGTTTTGGAAAATATTGATGCTGCTACTGATCACCGGAATTTTGCTGTGCGTTGTATCACCGGGTGACGTTGAGTCCCCATACAATCAATTTTGATGTCGTAGCCAGTGCAGTAGGCGATAGATGTAATGAGCTTACAACACTCGGCTACCAAATTAGATATATCCGGATTTTGCCAGTGCTCGGCGGCACCAAACCGACTTAACGATCCTCAATTTCACAGGCTTAGCCCGTGATTTCACCACTTCTACCTTATCTTCCTGCTTAGTATTCATCTCTTGCGCTTTTCTAATTCTCTCTGTTCGGCATCTTCCTCTTTAGGCGTGCTTTGATTAGCCAAGCGAGACTGGTCTAGCCGTTTGTTAATACCGTAAGCGAGCGAAGCGTGCAATGCGCTGAATGTGAATCTGTATCCATCTCAGCAATCCATGAGTAGTAGATGTATAGAAAGGGGTAATCAAAGAAAGTAGTCGGAATGATAGGATTCGAACCTACGACCCTCTGATCCCAAACCAGCTATGCTACACGCCGACATACATCTTTTCAGATAGTTCCCTGAGCTGGGCTCGCACCACAGACCAATAGATTAACAGTCTAGCGGCCTCCGGCCTTATCCTTCGGTCTGCGCCTACAACTACCTGAGCTTATGTGGAATTCTGCAATCCTGAGAATGTAAATCGAACCAAATACCGAACTAGCGTGGTACGACCGCAGGTTCGGTAAATCTCAGAGTGCAGTGCCGAAAGAGGTAATGGTTACCGAACACCGAACCTGGGTAGAGCTGTCAGGTAGGCTAACGACACAGGCTGTGTAAAAACTAACAAAACCCTTCCCGGAGCTTACACAGGCTTAAGTTGGTAAAATGGTCAGCGAATTGATCAAGGTTTCGCTGAAATGTCATCCCACATTCAAGGCTTGGGCCGATCACAGGTCACGTTGTTTCCTGAAGCTCTCGATGACTTCGTTTCAGAAGATAATCCGATCAGAGTCATCGATGCCTTTGTAGATCATCTTGATCTTCACAGCCTTGGCTTTCAGCGAGTAAAAGCTAAATCTACGGGGCGTCCGGGGTATCACCCAGCTACACTCCTGAAGCTCTATATCTACGGCTATTTGAACCGGATTCAGTCATCAAGACGGCTGGAGAAAGAAGCCAACCGTAATGTCGAGTTAATGTAGTTGCTAGAACGGCTAACACCCAACTTTAAGACGATTACTGATTTCCGAAAAGATAATGGCAAAGGCATTAAAAATTCCTGCCGCACTTTCATCGATCTGTGCCGAAAGACGAACATGTTCTCAGAGGCTGTTGTCGCTATCGATGGCAGCAAATTCAAAGCGGCAAACAGCAAGGAAAATAACTTCGCACCTCAAAATTGAAGTTTCATATCACCGGTTTGAAAAGCATATTGAAGCGTATTTAACGAAGCTAGATCAGGCTGACGAAGCCGATCCGAACAGTGAGGGCAAAACAACCATCGCCCAAAAAATCACTTGGATGAAACAGCGCCTGGCTGAACTAAAATCAATGGAAGAGAAGGTCCAAAACCACCCTGATAAACAGGTATCAACGATAGACCCGGACTCCCGTCTACTAAAAACCAAGGGGATGACTCGAGCCGTGTGTTACAACGCCCAAAGTGCTGTTGATACCAAACATCATCTCATCATTGCTCATGAGGTGACGAATACAAATGATCGGGGCCAGTTCACTCGTGTAGCTGAACTAGCTCAGTCAGCCCTTGATAGGAAAGATATCACGGTTATAGCAGATAAAGGCTATTACAGCCGTCAGGATATAAAAAACGCCCAGGATACTGACGTAACAGCTTTTGTTCCCAAGGGGGACACATCAGGTTCAGAAAAGAACAACTTCTTTAACAAATCACTCTTCAGGTATGAGCATGACAAGGATACTTATATCTGTCCTGCGGGGAATGAGCTTCAGTATCGATTTGAAAGTATTGAGAAAGGACTGCCGCTGAAGGTGTACTTTAATATCGCTGCCTGCAAAAGCTGTCCGATCCGTAGCCGGTGTACACGGGCAAAGAGGGATCCCAGGAAAATGAGGCGATGGATTCATGAGGAAGAGATGGAAGCCATGCAGCAGCGCTTAAATGCTGCACCTGATACCATGCTGATCCGAAAACAGACGGTCGAACACCCCTTCGGGACGATCAAGGCATGGATGGGATCGACTCACTTCCTGACAAGGAGATTTAAGAATGTCAGCACAGAGATGAGCCTGCATGTACTTGCCTATAATCTTAAGCGAGTTATCAATGTGTTGGGCGTGAAAGCATTAACAGGAGCAATACAGGCCTAATAAGAGCTGTCATTTTGCCGCACAAAGCCTGTAGGTTTGCAGTGGATAGATTAGGCACTAATCTGGCTTTACCTGAAAGTAAGTCCCCAAGATGACTCATTATGGCGCTCAGAATGGATAATTCCCCCTTCATAGTTGAAGGCTGATCCTCAATCCGACTTTTCACACGGTCTGGGCACACTGCAGACATCTAATTCTTGTACCTAAACGACTGCTGATCAGTTTATCTAACACAGAAGCTCCGATACTGGTTCAATAAAATGGTACCTGAAGTTACGGAAACCAGATCCACTAACTCCATTTTCTCCTCAGTGTAATTTTCTGCTACTACTTATATTATGTATCAACTCCCTACTGGTACCGAATCTGGTAAGGCTTGATTGACAAGCAAGTGAAAGACCGCGAGAATTGCAGCCTAACAATCAGGGTGTGGCGATCTCATAATCGTTTGGTCGCAGGTTCGAGTCCTGCAAGGCCCACCACTCCTCCTTCCAAAAATATCCAGCTCAATTTAGCTTGAGCGCCTACACCACACTTGGCTTGGCAATCTACTTACCAATTATTGATCGTCACGACTGCGGGAGTATTTCTCGGCATGGTCGAGATAATATGGCCTTACTACAAATATAAGGCCACCCTTTGATCTACAAACTCCAAACAAGCATTTCAGCACAACTCATTTATCAGGAAAGCGAAATTATTCAGGGTGCCGCATTTACTCAGCTCAGTTTCTTAGCAATAAACTCAGGCCGGGATGAGAGTAGGCGATAGATACGAAATTACATACCAAACAAACAAGAAACTGAGCTAGAACAGCCTAATAAATTGATAGCTAACGGTTCTGCTGGAAGGAATGATATATTTTATGACAACGCTTCAGATCATTGGCTGTCAGCTTAATGGGAAGCGCTTTGGGGTCAGCTTTAGGGCAACTGGCCGCCAGAGTCATGACATCACCGCACTGAGTGGAGTGTGTCAGTCCGATTGCATGACCAAACTCATGGGTAATGACCTTCCTGAGCAAACGAAAGCTTTGCTTAAACTCAGCCCTGTCCGGGCGAATAAGCACATCCCTTTCAAGCAAAGCCCCGGATTTCGCCTGCCCCATTGTTAAGCCACGAAGTTTTTTGGGCATCTTCAGGCTCCACCCAACCACATTTTGACGATCCATCTTACCTGGGGCTGACTTAGTGAGTCCCAGAAAATCCATCTTCACACCGCAGCTTTCCCACGCCTTTGCAGACAGCAACACCAAAGCCAATGACTGCTCTCCAGTTAACCACATAGGCTTATTAGCCGGATTATAACGCCACTTATAAACAGCTTGATTCCAAGCCCCCGGCGATGGTTTTTCTGTGCGCACACTCTCAACAGCATGAACCGTTACACTCAAAAGCAGACCTAAAGCTGTAAACACCATCAGCTTCAGGTCCATTCTATTGAGAATTTTATTTATCATTCAAAATTGCTTTCAGGGAGTCGAGCACATCAGGAACAGGAACAATAACCTGATCATCGTCGCTACTGTTCAGGTTCGTATGGCACGAGTATCCGATACGCTCAGGTCGAGTTGTCTGACCCCAGAGAACCACGCCTTTTTTATCTATTTGGCGAGCCGCCCCAAAGTGCTGCAAGCAGCTATCTAAAGCAATAAAACTATCTGCAGAGCGGAGTAAATCGGCAAAAGCCAACACACCGGCTTTAGCCCTTAAGACTCTCGACTTTAAAGAGGCCGGCACTTCTATAGGTTCGTTTGGAAGCGCAAAAATCAAAAACTGATGATCAGGATATTCTTCTGCCAATGCCAGCATAATTTCCTGATAGTTACGGACATTTCTGCCTTTTGTCAGATAATTATCGGGATATTTCTTTTTATTATTGAAGTTGTTAGGCGGCTGCCCACCAGTCCACTGAACAATAAAAAATGGCTTCTCGATCCTGGACTTTAATTCTTCAGATTGTTTCTGAAAACCTTCGGGAACAACCAGATCAGGGCGTGAGTTATATCCACCACCCTTCAGCGGTTTCATACCATAAAGTTTCGCCCATTCATCCAGAATATGGCTATTACCTTTACAATAGTTACTCACGTAGGGCTCACGCCAGACAATGTTATCAAACTGGTCAGCCACAGGCGTTATCGCCTGCTCTGTAATACCTTTCAAAGTTCCAGCCACATTGGGATGAGCGTTAAAGACACCCGGGTAGCCAGCCCCAACGACTATTTTTTTACCATCTTTTTTAGCTAATTGCTCAATCAAAGCGGTAAATGCTACGCACTTACCAATACCACCTTTTATGGTGTATAAATTCGGCTTCTGATTATCCATGACCACTCTATCAATCGTAATTAATGAAGGCTTTTATCTCTACTAGCCTGCTTTTGATTATCGGTATTCTGAACTGCCTCTTTATCGCTCAGGCGCCCTAACCCCGCTGGCAGATCCCAGCCGGCAACGCCTGCTTGAGAAACCAGCAAATCATAAAACTGCTCTAATTCGGCCGGGGAAAGAGTGATAACAATATTATCAACCTTATCAGCCTGCACAAAACGGACTCTCACACCCTCTTCAATTTTGACAACACCGATCGAATCGGTCAATCGAGGCGTTGAGGCACGATCCTGTGAAGGCTTACGACTGTCTTCGAGAGAGTTTTCTGATTGACTCTTGGCATCCTCAGCGGCATCTTCCGTATTTTTTTTGTCACTTTGTTGGCCGTACTTCAGCTCAGGCAACAATTCTGTATGCTGAAGCCGATGCGCAAGACCGAGCCACTGTTTACGCGTGACCCAACAGGTGCTTTCGTCGCCTGTTGGGAGCGTTATGAGCAGCTTAAAACGATCCTGTTTAGGATCGTATTTCATTTTAAATGACACGCTACTTCTCTATCAGATGCTGGATATCTGCTTCATACTCTTCAACAATATCTCCAATCTCTTCGAGAAGCGGACCAAGATACTGCTCATATTTACGCCAGCGATTTGTCGATGTTTTATAAATTGGCTTACGTACCTGTGACAAACTCGCAGTCTTAACCGGGCGGTCAACATTGTAGAATTCCAGGCAGTTGTCATTCCACTCCAGATCAAGGTAATCAATCAGTTTACGCGCCTGACCTTCTACATCCGCGACATTTTCCTCATAACGCACTTCGTGCATTACGCCAGGAAACGCTTCGCGCCAGTGCTTCATCAAGTCCCAGTACCTACGGTAATAACGACCCAATTCCGTCAGGTTATAGGTCCACTGATGCCCTTCAGCGAAAAAGATCCTATAACAGGACAAGCAGGTTTCTATTGGGTGACGACGGCTATGGATGATTTTAGCGTTAGGCAATATCGCATGAATCAGGCCAACAAAGTTAAAGTTGCCCGGCATTTTATCCACAATTCGTTTGTAGTCGCCATCCGCCAATTCTTGCAGCTTTTCTACGTATTTCTCGCCACGCGGTGCCCAACCTACGTTGTTGTCATAATCGAATAGAGGCTCTTTATCCCCCATTCGGATTCGTGCCTGACTGACGGGAATATTTTCAAGCACACCAGACAGGAACTTCAATTCACCTGCGCCGAAAACATCTGGGTGAGCTGATAGAATCTGCTCCATCAAAGACGTACCGGAACGAGGCATACCCAGAATGAATACAGGCAATTCAGATTCACTGCCTTTTTCATTGGTGGCTGCAAGGTTGTCAGGCGTGATGATTTTAGGAACAATCTGCCCGAGTTTCACACCTTCCTTTTCATCGTAGCGATCCAACTGGCGCTTTTTATTACCACCTACCGCATAGTGCCGGAACGCTGTATCCAACTCACCAACACTTTCCATCGCTTTAGCCATTGCGTAGTGCAGGTGAATTTGATCGACTGATTGGAATTCAGAAAAACGAGCGGCCACATAGTTAAGGCGTTTGAAATTTTCATCGCCGTATTCAAACTTCAGGTCACTACCGAATGTACGGAGAGCAGCTGGGCTGTCTGGGCGAATCTCTAATGATTTACCGATTAATTCCTGAGAGTATTCCAGATCGCCTGCCACACGTTCCAAAACCCCATATTCATAAAGGATTCTTGGATTTTGCGGGCTTAGTTCTAATGCTTTTTTGAACGCTTTACGAGCAATTGGCAGCTCACCTGCCCGATTTGCCAGTACCGCGTAACCATAGGCAAATTCGAGAACATCCGGGTGGATTTCATTCAGTTCTTTCAAAGCATTCTGGGCATAACGATCACGGTTCAAACGATCCAATGTAGAGATCCAGAGATCGATTGAATCACCGTGCAAATCCTTACGCCTGATATTCTTTTCAAGCAGCTTAACTGCTTCATCATCTTTTTTCTGAGCGATCAAAACCTTGGCTTTTTCATACATCGCTTCAGGATGATCTTTTTTCAGTTTTAAGGCCTGATTAAGTAATTTCTCAGCTTTCTTGGCGTTTTTAGTATTTAAGTAACAGCTCGCCAATGATGTTAAAACCGCAGGCTCTTTGCTGGCTACGGTATGTAATTTTTCCAGAAGTTCTGTTGCTGGTTTGAATTGGTTTTTGCGAATCTGGTTATCAGCAATACCCAGCAATACAACCAACTCGGTCTGTAAATTCTGATCCTGCTGCGCTTTATGCAACTGGCTGTATAAGCTTAAAGACTGATCGTACTGTTTGCAGGTAAAGAGCAGCTCTGCAAGTTTGATCGCTATTTCACGGGATTGGGGAAATTCTTTTAAGCTAACCTGTGCCTGGCCTAACGCATCCGTAAAACGGCGCGCTGAAACCATTTCTGTAATTTCCTTAAGGGCAACCTGATCACTCACCTTAAAGGCCTCCTGTTTTTTTATAAAAAAGAGGGCACTGATGTGCCCTCTTATTGTCTGAAATTAATTCAGAGTGCGAATATGCAATATATTACATTGCAAAGTCGCCAGTCGCTACTGTAGTGATACCTGTCAGCTCAATTGTGAAATCAATCACTTTGTCATTGTCTGAGTCAACCGCCACGTAAGTGTTGGTGCCGTCAGACATGGCAAACGCATCGAAGCCATCAAAGTCGATCGCACTCGCTGCTGCTGTCAGGAACGCATCGTAATCCGCTACTGCACCACCGATGTCCATACCGTCTGCACCTGTTACAAAGCTCAGGTCGATTGTATCGTCGCCAGTTGTGAAGCTGCTGATCTTATCGATGTCAGCGTAAGTCGTACCAGACTGCTCATCCGTTGTGTAGATTACAGTGTCTGTACCAGCACCCAGGGTGATGGTGTTCTCTGTATCGTTCACGGTGATAGTCGTGTCATCCTGCGCTGCAGAGATGTTCGCCGCACCCAGGTAACCAGAAGCATCGATTGAAGCAGTACCTTCGTAACCGCTGTAGTCGATGTCGCCTACTGTAACGTCGCCTGTCGTCGTAGTTGTCAACCAACCGCTCAGTGTCGCGAAGTTATCCAGTACCGTACCTGTATCGTTCATCTCACCACCTACCACTGTGATATCACCTACAGTGATGTCGCCAGCGTCAGCGTCAAGGTTAACCGATGCAGAGAACAGTGAAGTCACTGCAGAGTCTGCTGCAATTGTGCTCGCAACTGTCGTCAGCGTGATGTCACCTACTGTCAGCGCACCATCGTTTACATCAACGCCTACTGTTGCACTTGCCGCACCTGCGAATGTCGCAGCTGTGTCAGTGACAGCGTTCGTCAGTGTGATGTCGATGTCGCCTACTGTCGCGCCAGCTGTTGCAGTGAAGTCTGCATTCAGTACGAAAGAACCGTTAGCGGAACCAACGTTACCGGCTGTTGCTGCTGTTGTGTTGTCGAAAGACACATCCAGATCAACGTTACCGACCGCAATCGCACCCACTGTTGCTGCTGTAGAAGCCGCTGTCAGTGTGAATGCTACGTCCGCAGTACCTGTACCTTCGCTTGCTGCTGAGTACGTTACGTCACCTACAGTTACAGCACCCAGAGTATCAGCCGTGCCTGCATCTGCAGAGATTACCGCTGCCGCTGATGCGGAAACTGCGTTGAACGTTACGTTACCTACCGTCAGATCACCTACGTCTGCGCTTGCAGATGCTGTGATATTCAGATCAAGTACTGCACCGTCTGCTACTGTCAGGTCAACATCGCCAACGGTTACGTTACCCAGGTTGTCACCTGCGTAAGCGTATACGTTCACAGTTTCAGAACCTGCTGAATCGATGCTGATGTTGCCAACAGTTACGTTGCCCAGATCACCAGTTGCAGTAACATCGATCGCATTGCCTGCCAGAGACAGAGAAGTTGCAGCGGTCAGTGTTACATCACCGATTACAACATCGCCTGCATCGCCAGATACGTCTACGTCGATACCTGCAAAGTCGATGTCATCAGCGTTCAGCATGATGTTACCCACTGTGATACCAGACTCAGTGCCCGCATACAGATCTACAGAGTAGTCGATGCTTGCTGCTTCAATGTCTACCGCACCCAGAGTTACTGCACCCAGAGTACCGTCAGCGTCAGCGTATACGTCATAGTCAACGTCACCGCCGCTTACTGTTTCGATATCCACTGCACCAACCGTCAGAGAGTTGATGTCGCCTTCAGAGTCAACGTATGCACAGATGTCCATATCGTTGCTCAGTGCCAGTGAACCGGAGACCATTACGTCACCGATGGATACATCACCTACTGTAGTACCTGTGCCAGAACCATCAGCGTAAGCTGAAACTTCAACAGTCAGGTCAGAAGAGATACCCAGAGTAGCCGTTACGTTACCTACAGATACGTTACCTGCTGTACCAACATCCGCAGTATCAGTACCTGCATTAGCACGTGCACATACATAGATGTCAAAGTCTGTACCTGAACCTGCAGTCAGATCAACGTTACCGATCGTAGTATCACCAATGGTTGCGCTACCTGTAGCAGATACGCACGCGTAGTTTTCTGCAGACAGGCAAACCAAGTTGCTGTCAGCCAGAGTCAGCGTCGCATCACCGAGGCTTACGTCACCTGCCGTTGCATCACCTACGTCTGCATAAGCATAGTTGTAAGCGTACAGGCAAACATGATCTGCAGTGTCAGCCAGATCAGCTGTCAGGTTACCAATAGAGGTATCTCCAACAGTCGCATCACCTGTACCCGCGTTGTTTGCGTATGCACATGCACTTGCAGACATAGACGCGCCGTCAGCCAGAGTAATGTCAATATCACCAACGCTCACGTTACCGACTACAGCATCTGAAGATGTTGTACCATTTACACAAGCGTATGCGTTGTTCTGGATCCAGACATAACCGTCTTCACCAACTTCCATATCAACAGAACCGATCGCGACATTACCTACAGTAGCAACACCGGTATCTGCGTACGCATCCACGATTGCACAAGCACTGAAACAAGCCGTAACGTCAGCCAGGACACCGCTGATGTTACCAACAGTCACATCACCCACAGTGGCATTAGCTGCACTAGATGCATCTGCACATGCAACCATACACATATCAGCACAAGCACTGTCAGCAAAATCTACAGCAATGTCGCCAACTGTAATGTTGCCGACAGTTGCCGCACCAGATGAACCGTTTCCGTCCGCTTCAAGCTCAATGTATACACCCTGCCAATCACCCGATTCAGTGATATCCAGAGCTATATTACCTACAGTTAGATCACCTGCTACTGCGTTACCAGAAGAGTGTGCAGTCGCACATGCAGAAACGGTTACAGAACCTGTATTCAGCATGCTTACATCGCCAACGGTTACGTCGCCAACAGTCGCATCACCTGTGTCTGCACAAGCATGAATCCAAAGGTCATACTCAGACCAGTCACCTGCAGCCAGATCAATAGTACCAACTGTCACGTTACCTACAGTCGCATCACCTGTTGTATTTGCTTCAGCTTCGATGCAATGAGTTGCAGATACGCAACCGCTGCCCGTTGCAATAGCACTGATATCACCCAGCGTTACATCACCAATGGATGCATCTGCAGAAGTTGCAGATTCAGTCAGGCACGCTTCAAAGTAAACTTCAGCAGAATCACCTGCGACCAGAGAAACATCACCAACAGAGAAAGTTACAGAGGAATCATCCGTGTCAGAGTCTGTGCTGGTTACACAAGCAAGCACTTCCCAATCACCCTGTTCACCGGTTACTTCAACGGTACCTGACGTTTCACCAGCGATGCTGACAGAGAACGTTTCAGCCATTGCAACATCCGTCAGGTCAACATCAAGACCGTCAGAACCGCTCAGGTTGATTGCGCTCAGGTCTTCACCCAGAACAGAAGCGTCGCCTGTCAGTGAACCACCGCCAGCAGCGATAACGTTCAGCGTACCGATGCCGGAAACATCAACAAACGGTAGGGCATCAGAAGAGGTAACCGCTACCTGAAGAACTGTGTTGCCGTTACCAACAACTGTATCGCCAACGGTCAGAGTATCGTTTGTACCCAAAATACCCTTAACGATGTCTGCAGACGCCGCATCTGAAGCTTCTACTTCATCAATGCTGTCCGTCAGTACAAACGTTTCACCAGTTTCAACGCCTGTCAGCTCAGAGATAGTCGTGTCAACATCAAACGTCTCTGTGTCAGTTGTTTCATCAACAGTCGCCATCAGATCACGTGCCGCTTCAGCTGCATCGTCACCCGCGTAAGCCAGGATCTCTGGCGCTGTGTCCAAAGAGTCCGTGAAATCTTTAGCAACTGCCAGTTTGTTTGCGATGATAGTAGCGTCGTCGTTCTGTGCACCGTCAAGGATGTTCAGCGCGATTGTCGCCAGAGTCATACGCTCCGCTGTCAGTTCACCTGAGTAGAACAGCAGACCTTCAAGGTCAGCGTCACGACCGAACAGCTGCTGATACAGCGTGTTGATCGTCTGTTCTGTGCTCAGACCACCGTACAGAGTGTCTGCTTCAGCTGAATTACCAAATGCGTCGATAATTTCAGTCAGGTCACCGCCCGCTGCGTCCAGCTTGTTCGTCCAGAAGTCCAGACCAACAGGATCAGCAGGACGACCGTAGTACGCGATGTAAACCGACTGTACTTGATCGACATATGCTTCAACAATTGCCATGTTTAATTTTCCTTTAAAAAGTGTTTGTCCAATATTACTTGGTCATATATGACAAAGCGGCTTTCTATATTCCTATAAAAAACACTTTGTGGTTTAAGAAGCACATGGCCAAACAGTGCTTCCTCTTATCTGGCGAGCAAAGAAACCCCTGCTCGCCAACAAGCTCGTTTAATCTATCTTTGCCATGTTTATTAGTCAATAAATGCCTGTAAAAATAGCAAGATAGCTTCTTTGATAGATGCATTACAGCACACTAAGGTAAAGAAAAATGTGACGACCATCACATTATTGAAAAAACCGGGGCCTTATAAGGGTAATCAAATGCACAGAATTACCAAAAATAGCGCCACCTGAGGCCACCTTCCCAACCTTTACTGTCGAAAAGCCCAATGTCTGAGACCTCGCGTACATGATTCAACCATAACTCCAGCTTCTGACTGTCAGCTATAGGGTAGAGATATCCGGTTTCAAACCGAATCTGAGTTAAATCTTTTCGCTCGCCATCAAAAAGAGCAGGGCTGTATGCTTCAGCATCCCACTCTCTGCGGTAATGTAATCTTGAGCTAAGCACTCCATCTCTATAGCCAAGCTCCCCACCTATTTTCGCAGCCAAAACCTGCCGATCGCCGCCACTGCGTCCTAAGCTACCAGAGCGAACCTTATCAAAGGTCCATTCCAGCGAACTGGCAACTAAATAGAAAGAAAGCCGTTTGGACCACTCAGCACCTACCTTAATAAGCCGGCTATCGCTTTGCCTTTCAGAATCAACAGCCTGAAAGCCGAGCCAATAGGAAAAGGAGTTGTATTTATCCAGTTCATGCCAGCTACGGTATTGCAGCCAAAGATTATTCTGATCCGTTCCATTACGGGTATTCAACCAGAGATGATATCCAGCCAGTTGCACCAACTGTTGATCAACAGACTTCTGAGCACTCCCCCCGGCAATAAACCAGAGGCTGTTGTGCTCTTCTAACGAGTGGTATCGCAAATCACGTGCGGCTCCCCACCAACTGACATTCCAGCCCCGGTACCTATTTGTCAGAGAAGTCTGCAGAGTACTGCTGTTAAACCAATCTTCCTGAGGACGGTTATTGTCGGATAGCTCCAGCTCCAGATCAGCGAATTTAATGTATCGGTGCCTGCTGCCATTATTCACATTACTGGCATAACCCAATTCTAACTCCAGCTGGCTTGAAGAAGCCCAGCCAGAATCAATCGCAGTGTCCGAAGTGTGATTTTTGTAGCCATTGAGTACCAAACGAATACCCGGAGGGAGATTAAAGCGCGATTCGATTTGCTCTATAGTCGAATGAAGTTTTTTATATTCGCCACTTCTATAGTAGACCGTAGCCAGGTCTAACCACGCTCCGGCATGTTGGGGGTTTTGAAGTACGACTCGTTCGAGGGCAGTAACGGCCAGAGAATATTCACCTGCTTCCAGTGCAACTATGCCGAGTGAATAATTAAACTGCTGCGATGCGCTGCAAAGAATTTCAAGCTGTTTAAGCTGGGATAAATCCAATCCCTGGGTTTTACAGACATATTCTCTTGGCACAACTGCAGAATCAGCTTGCGCTGCTACCGATAAAAAGAAAATTGCGCTTAACAGCATCAACTTTGAGATTGTATGCACTCCCTGCACGTTCATCTAATTCTAATTTCTCGCATTTTTTTCTGCTGCTGTCTTTGTAGCGGACTTCTGTTTTTCAGGCACAGCGCCTGAAGAAGCTTTGTTCGTTGGCTTTGAGTTTGCTGGCATAGGAGGCAAAGCATAGATTTTCGCTGGTTCTTTACGACCATGAATATCAATCATGCCTAATTCACGCAAATTCCTTTTGACTAATCCATCTGGAAGCAGCTCCGCAGTACGCTCTCCCAACAAGATATGCAGCTTATGTTTTCTGGTTAACTTCTGCAATCGGGCTGCCTGATTAACACTGTCCCCGATCACTGTATAACTGCGCCTAAAGCTTGACCCCATGTCCCCAACAACCATTTCACCCGTATTAATTCCAATACCAATGGCGATTGCCGGCTGACCACTTTCTACTAGTTGTTTTGACATACGGATGATCGCATTCTGGATAGCCATCGCTGATTTCACTGCATTTAACGCATGATCTTCATCCGCAAGGGGAGCACCCCAAAAGGCCATCAATGCATCGCCCATATATTTATCTACGGTTCCACCATGCCTGTGCACGGCCTCAGTCATCACGTCAAAAACCCTGTTCATAAATTTGGCCAGGTCTTCTGGTGCGGTTTGCTCTGACAGCGCAGTAAACCCCCTCAAATCTGCAAACAAAACCGTCATTTCTTTCTTTTCAGGGCTAATGCCCACCACATCTCCAGGCTGTTTAAGTAATGACTCCACGACTACAGGCGGAACATAACTGCTAAACAAGGCCTGAAGGTTACTGCGTTCATTTACTTGATAAAAAAGCTCCGCAGGCAGGTAAATCGCAAGTAAAAAAACATAACTCAGCACTACAGGCCAGATTTGCAGGTCTATATGGTGCTGCCACAGGTAAAGACTGAGAAGCGCCCAGGCCACAGTGACTGATGTGAGAACGGACAAAACCAATCGGTTACGCCCATTCTCAAATGAGATCGCTGAGAGTAACAATAAAAACCATACAATTACGAGCTGGATGTACATTGACCATTCTGGTTGATAGCGCCACTGATTATCCAGCAACGCTGCCAACAGGTTGGTATGTAATTCAACCGCAGGAAAGATACTCGCAACCGGGGTCGCAATCTGATCGTATAACCCTGTTGAGGTCGAACCCAGAATTACAATCTTTCCCTCAATCTCGGACAGCTCAACCCGACCCTCAAATAGATCAACTGCAGACACATAATTTACCCGCCGCTCAGGCAGATAAGAGTATGGGATGCGGAGTCTCCCCTGATCGTTTAAAGCAATTTTCAAAGGTCCGTTTTTCAAAAGGAACCTGGCACCGAACCCATTTCCTTTCTCAAGACTGTACTCTGGTGGCAACATTAAAATCTGACGTGCAAGAGCCAATGCCAGCATCTCGTAATAGCTGTCACCCCAGCTAATTAGTGGCGCTATCTGCCTGACTTTTCCATCTGAATCGATATCCGGCGTAATGTGACCGGCCTGCCAGTCAGAATCTCCCATCAATGTATTCAGGCCAAGATATCCACTAGCAATAGGGATGATCTGCGCAGCATCAGCTGTTACCAGATGCACTTCTGTCTGTAACTGGCCTTTGTTTAAGGGCGAAGAGTGAGTGTGCGGGACGGAAAACTGAAATGCCTGCGCCAAAGTAATGGGCATGCTTTTCAGTTCACTATAGAACTGATGATCCTCTTCCGTGATATCCGGGAACAGAATATCAACACCTATATGTGCTGCCTGGTAATCATCACTTATCAACTGCAGCAGTTCAGAAATACGTGTACGAGGCCACGGCCAACGGCCCTCAGACTGAAGGCTCTTTTCATCGATATCAACAATGACAAAACGGGAATCGAAGTCTGATTGCTCAACAACATACAGTCTTGAGCGGATGTCATACCAAATATCCGCTGCCGACTGAAAAGGATAAAAAAAGACTGAAATTGAGAGGGCTGAAATACAAATTAGGGCTAATTTATGCGCCAGCTTAAGGCGGCTGAACATTTGAATTACCAGCCCTAGTTAACACGTTTCCAGTAACTTGCTCCACTGATGTATCCATCATCAGAAATCACTTTCTCGAAAAGCAAGCCCGCATCATTGGCAGATTCTCCCAGGAAACCATCGACTTCTGTATCTGAAAGAATATCATCACTTCTCATCTGCCCTAGCTGATCTATCTCGCCGAATGAACGTAAAGCCTCAACCCCTTGCAGGCCTGATGCTGTTACCCCCATATGCATAGAAAAACGATTCTGAGGGATCGCTATATTCAGACTGGCACTTTCAACTCTGGCTGGCTGAATTTCACCATGATCGACATAGACGGCATCGTAATGGTCAAGCTGAAAACTGTACTGACCGGTTTCCGGCATAACAAACTCGTTATCCACCTCATGTATGAGAGTAAAATGTCGGTTAGCTAACACTGGTCTCTGTTCTGTTTGCAGAGCAATTAGATCTTCTGCCGTCAAAGCTGCATAGTTACTCCAGCGCCCCCAATTGGTTGCAGAGTCAACCTGCAAAACAGGCGCTATCTGATAGTTTTCCAGCTGTCCAAAGTCCAGATGCGTTACAAAGCTCACTTCAGGGCCATTAACGACTACAGCAAGATTTACTGCATCGACAAAGGTTCCCTGTAACTTATAGTCGCCGGCACGACCACTTAACAGACCATTTTCCGCGCGGCCTAGCAGATAAATCTCTTCACCATCGGCATCGATTAACACCGCCTGAAATTGCTGAGTAACAGCATCTACGGTTAAACTTTGAAGTGACACTGCCGCTTCGCCTGTCAGGGACGATTGATAACTGCTTTGGTAAGTTACCGTTTTATTGGTAAAAATATTATCTGATGGGTTTAGTAAAAGTCCCAGATCCGATCCGCCCAACACAACCTCTGGTGCTTTCTGCCACTGTGCCACAAGTTCAGATACGGTACTGTTACTCAGGCCACCATAAACAAGTCCGTTTAATGCCCAATACTTCTGAATATCAACCCAGGCATTTGTCAGCATCAACTGATTTAATACGGAGAGACTATCTGGCTCACCCCACCAACTACTAGAAGTAGCATCAAAGGCAATATTGAGATCAATCTGTTCTGCCCCCTGAAGCACAATATTCATGCGCCACAGATCACCTTGAACTTGCTGCATAGAGGTTTCCGGCAGAACCTGCAGCCCTGAAATATCTTGTAATGAAATACGTTGTTCACCGATAGTGAATTGATCTCTCTGCAGCGGCAACGCATCCACACCATCAGCCACACCGTCCTGGTCGGTATCCGACTGCAATGGATCTGTATGTGCCCACAGTTCCGCCAGATCATCCAGACCATCACCATCGGAATCTGCTTTGGCAGGATTCATTAACCAACGTTCTTCCAAAATGGTCGCTATTCCGTCGCCATCCGGGTCTGCTTTTAATCCAGGCCCGTGAGCATTGGTATCCAGCTGATCGCCATTTTGGTTCAACAAACTTTCTTCACGATCCAGTGCATCTGCCAATTGCGCCTGAACTTCATCGGAAAGAGCATAAGATTTAAGCGGTGCAGCCGTGCCGCTTTCCTGTTTGGTATTGATAACTGAGAACTTAAAGATCTCTTCTAATACCGGCATTAAGCTTTCCAGTCGACCCTCTAAGATATCCGCAGAGTCTTCGCCTTTGCGCAGTTCCAGATAGCGGTCGGACTGCTCTGCGAAGAGTTCACGTACCTGTTTACCTGAACATGCACCAAAACCGTTTTCATTACAGCTGTGGGTATAAGGTGAGATGGCGATACCGCCCTGGCTTACTGCAACCTTGGAAATTTGGTCCGTAGTGTAAACGCTGAAATCCGTACCCCTGACACCAATTGCGGCTACAGGTGTGTTAAAACGATAGTTTTCTTTATTTCTTTTACCAATATTTCCCGTAACACTGCGTGCAACACCTTTTTCAAGGTGAATTTTCACTCGTTCAGAATCCGGGTTTTCTGGCGAGTGGGTATAAGCAAGTATAGATAGCTTACTATTAGGCTTTACGCTGAGATAAGCGTCATCCACCATTCGTAATTGCAGGTGGCCGTCTGCGCCCGTATGAATTTTGTCTCCAACAAAAACATTATCACCTCGTTTCAAAAGGCTTTTTTGACCCGCCGCATTCAGTTGTTCTCGCTGACCCGTTGCAAACAGAACGATACCGGCAACTACTTGCTGTTCTTGTTCGTTAGAACCAGCATGCGCCATACCGTTTACGTTAAACGCAAACAGGAGAATAAATATGCTCAGGTAGTTTGTCAGTGCTGGGCCCATTGAACCTTCCATAATTAATAACTTAGCTGATTATATCTTTCTTTATGTTAAAAATCTGTAACAAAGAATTGAGCCTTATCAAACCCATCAAATGTTAGCGGCAGAGTGTAGCGCCGCACGATAATTCT
>JBOEGV010000008.1:0-25004 GCA_050633605.1 Neptuniibacter sp.
TATACATTGGTTGTAATGTACGGCCTTTTATTATAAATGTGTTCGGACATTTTCTTTATTAAAAATAGTAATCATTTAGTAGGGTGCTTTTTTATTTGATTTGGCCTGGGCGACTCAATCTTCTTTTTATTCCATTCTCTGAAGCTTATTTGGCATTTCTGGTTTATCTCGATTATCTGGTGCTATAGGGCATTAATTGTTGAGTTACTTTCTAAAAGTACGTGATTTCTTTTTTGCATTCCTGCTCCAATATTATGCATTCAACAAAGCAGCTCCACAGTCCTTCTTTATTATAAAACCAAGGTAGCTGCGAATAAGTCTCGTACCTCCTCTGTGCTCAATAAATCAAACAGCCCCCTAATGACTTAAAATGCGCATACGTTTTCCTCTTGGGCTCCCCTACCCTACACATCCTCAAAACTGTTCAGAAAATCAATATTTACTAACAAATAGTCTTAGATTGTATGTAATTTAGACGAAAGTATGCCTAATTTACTTGATATAAGACGTTATTTGACTAATATTGTCGACAATCTTAGCAAGGTAATAGTTTCTATTGCAGGAAATATCGGTAACTACAGCCGATAAAATTAAGGGTGTTCTCTGAACTAACAGTTCGTTTAACGACTGAAAATATGACTAACAAGGAGATCGAGCAGCTCCAACAATGACTGGAGGCTCGCGAGAAAAAGGTTATAGGCTCAGAAACACCCCCTCTGTGAAAGGTATAAAAAATGACAAGTCTTATCGATTTCGATCCATCCAGTTCTGTTAGAACACTTCCCGGAACAACACACAGCTACCATAGTCTTCCAGATACCGCTGAGCGGTTTGGCATCAAGCTTGATGATCTACCTTTTTCTCTTCGCCCTATTCTGGAAGGTATTGCTCGAAATGTTGGTCAAAACGGCGTAACTGCCGAGCAGGTTCAGGCGCTTGGTAGCTGGACAGAACATCAAGGCACAAAGCCGATCGAAATTCCTTTCACGGCAGGTCGCGTCATTATGCACGACCTGAGTGGTACACCCGCCATTGTAGATTTTGCGGCTATGCGTTCAGCGGTCAAGCGCATGGGCCTGGACCCCGCGATAATTGAACCTTTGGTGCGCGCAGATCTTGTTATCGATCACACGGTTACAATGGACAATACAGGTAGCCCCGCATCTCTCAGGATTAATGGAGAGCTTGAGGCGGCCAGAAATAAAGAGCGTTATGCATTTTTGAAATGGGGCGCGCAGGCATTTGAAACCATCAGGATTATTCCCCCGCAAACAGGAATTGTTCATCAGGTTAACCTGGAATATCTTGCGCAAGGCTATCTCAACATTAATGGGCTGATGGTACCGGATACCCTTATTGGTATGGACAGCCACACACCAATGGCTAATGCTCTGGGCATTGTCGGCTGGGGCGTTGGTGGTATCGAAGCAGGAGCCTCCATGCTTGGCCAACCCATGCAGATGCTGGCACCTGAAGTTGTCGGTGTTGAGCTGACAGGAGCACTTAGGGAAGGCGTTACCGCAACAGATCTAGTACTGACGATCACTGAAATGCTGCGTAAATACCCAGGTGGTGTGGTTGGTAAGTTTGTTGAATACGTCGGTGAGGGCTGTGCCAACCTTTCCCTGCCGGACCGGGCGACCATCGCTAATATGTCACCTGAATATGGTGCAACCATGGGCTTTTTCCCATTTGACGAGGTCTCTGCCGAGTATATGAGGGCTACCGGCCGGGACGGTGATCTGCCACTCAAATTTTATAAAGCGCAAAACATGGCCTGGAAGCCTGGTCAATCTCTGCCGCGCTATACAGATCTGCTTCAGCTTGATCTATCCACTGTTGAACCTTCTGTAGCAGGCCCTAAAAGACCTCAGGACAGATTGCCACTGGCTGAAATCGGCAACGTTTTCAGAAAAGCTGCGGCTGAAGGAGAACGCAACCCTGAAGTTGTAAAAGTTACCCCTATGAAAGCAGACAAAGCGGGTATTTTCGCACCGCAGCCTGAAAGGGAATTAAAGGACGGCGATATCGTGATAGCCGCTATTACAGCCTGCACCAATACATCTAACCCCGGCTTATTGATTGCGGCTGGCTTGCTTGCCAAGAAAGCCAATGAGCTTGGAATGAAAGTACCTGATGGCGTTAAAACATCTTTGGCGCCGGGGTCACCGGTTGCCACCGACTTTTTAACCAAGGCGGGACTGCAGGAACATCTGGATGCCCTGGGCTTTAATACCGCGGGTTACGGCTGTACCACCTGCGTAGGTAACTCCGGCCCTCTGGCACCAAGCATTGAAGATGCATTACAAAACCACGATATTATCGCTGCGTCAGTTTTATCTGGTAACCGGAACTTTGAAGGCCGGGTGCATCCGGATGTTGATACCAACTTCCTGATGTCACCCCCTCTGGTCGTTGCCATGGCCATTGCAGGCAATGTGAATATTGATGTCACCACTCAACCCATTGGTCAGGATGTAAAAGGAAACGATATTTTCCTTAAAGATATCTGGCCGAGCAATGCGGAAATCAGTCAGACAATGCTTGAGTGTATTGATCCGAAAGCTTTCAGAGAAACCTATGAAAACTCTCTTGATGGCCCGGCAACCTGGCAGAACCTGGAATCGCCTACTGGCCCCGTTTACGACTGGGATCCAGATTCAACCTACATCCAGGAGATCTCTTTCTTCGACGGTTTCTCTCTGGAAACACCTGAAGACGCGTTAAACAATATTTCAGGGGCACGCATGCTAGTGATGTGTGATGACAACACGACAACAGACCATATTTCGCCGGTAAGCCGTATACGTCCAGACTCCCCTCCTGGCGAATACCTGAGTTCACAAGGTGTTGCAGACAGCGACATGACATCGCTAGGTGCACGCCGTGGTAACCACCATGTGATGCTGCGCAGTATTTTTGGCAATGGTAAAGCCAGAAACCTGATGCTGCCTGGTACCACTGGCGCTGTAACGAGCTATCACCCATCTGAAGGTGAGCCGACGCAAATGTCTATTTACGACGCAGCTGCGCGTTACCGTGAAGAAGGCACACCCACCGTGGTGTTTGGCGGCAAACTTTATGGCACTGGATCGTCACGGGACTGGGCCGCGAAAGGGCCTGCCCTGCTGGGCGTCAGAGCGATAATTGCTGAAAGTTTTGAGCGCATTCACAAATCAAATCTGGTGGGAATGGGGGTTTTACCGCTACAACTACCAAAAGGTGTGACACGGGCATCTCTGAATCTGGATGGTACAGAAACCTTCGATTTGAATGATATTGACTCACTTGAGCCTAGAGGTGTTGTGGGGCTGACCATTCACAGGACGGATGGTTCATCACAGCAGATGGAGTTGGTTTCGCGTATCGATACTTCATCAGAGCTTGATCAAATACGTCACAAAGGCATCTTACCGATGGTATTACGAGATATTATCGCCTCGAATACATAGCATAGACTCTGGGGGAGGCTCTGGGGTCAGGTCTCCCATTTCCCATTGATTCAACGAAACGATTTATCTCGACACTCACCTAAACTGAGCAAGTAAATTAAATATGTATTTAGAAAAGTGAGAGGTGCCTTCTCCAGCTGCCTCCATTTTTAGCAAACGCTGCTGGATCTGTGGGATAACACGCGAAGCAGCAACGTCCTGTTCTTACATTGATAAAGCGCCTGATTCTTATTAACGAGTGTGAAATTAAAGGATTTTGCCTATTGCTTCAGCTGCACGCTTAACATCCAGGAAGATAAGGCCCAGTCTTGCATTAGGCTTAGCAACAACTGTTAACACAGAGGTATCGTTTGCATGTGTCATCAGAATATACCCTTGTTCGCCTTTAACCAGAACCTGCTCCAATTCACCACGCGATAGCTCCTGCGCCGTCCGTTCTCCCAAAGAGAGCATAGCCGCACTCATAGCACCAACCCTGTCTTCATCCAGTCCAGCGGGAAGCAATGCTGCGATCATAAGACCATCCGTTGAGATGACTGCGGAAGCCTCTATTTCAGCAGAGGTTCCGTTCAAGTCACTCAAAATAGAGGTCAACATTTCTGAGCGCATAGAAAAACTCCTTTCATTTTAAGAGTCGAACAGTTACACAATATAACTGCATTGATATTCTGGAATCAGTAATCCAGATACCGCCTTGCTAAAATATTAATAAGATCCACGTAATTTTTTTGGTTAAGTTTGGGCATCTCATTAATCACCAATATAAACCTTTGGTGTCCAAGATTTATAACCCAGAACCCAACCTGGCTTAAGCCTACAGGATCCAATAAGCCCCAAGATTCCCCCATCATGCCCAAACGTTCATTAAGCAGAAGGCTGTGCCGCTCATGAAGGGAACTAATGTCTGCCGCTAAAGCGCAAAGCTCTTCAGCTGTATCGTT
This sequence comes from Neptuniibacter sp., assembly GCA_050633605.1. GTDB lineage: Bacteria > Pseudomonadota > Gammaproteobacteria > Pseudomonadales > Balneatricaceae > Neptuniibacter. The sequence goes on from JBOEGV010000008.1 coordinate 4,394, forward strand.
ATCATAGCCGACCGAGCCTAAACAGAAACCATGATGATCAGCCAGAGCAACTTTTCCAATATTCGAAAGCCCGGATAACAATTCAGGTAACAGTGATTCAACTGCGCCTGTTACCAGCTCATGTGGCTCTTCTACTAACTCAATAAAGTTTTTGGCCTCGAGTTTACGAAACAGTTCTTCTGCATCGTATTCGTCCAGGCCTGTGAGTTTTTTAACCAACTGAGGGCTGTAAGGAAGTGCTACTTCTGAGCTCAACAGTAGCAACAACATGGCACGCGCATCATCAGGTTCCGAACCTACCGTGGCATAGAATGCACCAGCAGGACAGATTTGAATATAACGAGTCTGACTTTTCGAACTAGTCACAAATTAACTCCGAAACTTCAATTCATTGAGTGTTTCATTCCTGAAACCACCCCAAATAAAATACACCGGACATAAAGGAAAAAACATAGCGTTGAGGAATATTAAGAATTCCAGCAACATCATTTGCGGATAACTTACGACCAAACCATAACTCAGTGATCTCGTCGCATTTTGGGGTAGGCATAAAATGGCTAAAATCAGGTTTTTCAACCAACTGCATCCCTTTCTCTGGATCAATTCCCGCAAATAACCGACCTTTAACAGTCCAAACAGCAACTTCCCATATTAATGATTCTATTTCTTGATCATATAGTGTTTCATCCGTTTCTGCATGAAACTCGTCTAGAGGTAGCAAAGAAAGTTCACCGAACCCAAATTTAGTCAACGCCAGTTGATTCAGAAATTCATTCGAAAAAGAGAAATAGAATTTATTTGTTTCAGGAGAAACCGTCATTACCCCCGGTAATCCGATTATCTGAACAACTTTGCCTGTTTCATTAGCTAATTTTATCCCTTCATGCATTTTTTCAATCAGCATACCTTCAGGATTAAGGAATATTCTTCGGCGATCGTCAGGATTTGAAAGGTCAACATCTGGCAGATTTCCACAGCTTTCAAGAATTAATTTTTCACTATGGGGCTTACGCTTCTTGAGCTGCTTAACAGATTCCGTTGCTACCGGTTCATCTGTTATTTCACTGACTTTTTCAGCTTTTATCGTTTTGTTAAGAAGAACTGTTTCAGGACGTTCTTCATCTTTACTCTCATCAACGTTTGATTCCAACTTCTGTACAAGCCTATCAGCTGCACTTAATGCCAGATCGCCTCTCTTCAATTTTTTTCGAAGAGCATCCTCTTTGCGTTTTCTGATGAGCTCCTTTTGTTGATAAAAATCCAGGTGATCTAACTTAACTACCGAATGTTGGCTTTCAACGTCAGGTGAGTCTAAAGGGTCTGTACTACCTTCATTCATGACACTTCGAATCATGCCAAGAAGGTCTTCAGCTGAATGGGGTTTTTTTAAAATGTAGAATCCATCCCAATCAATATCTCGAAAACTAATCAAGATACGGGGCCGATCCTCAAATTTATTAATGAGTGAGGAATGCAATTCCTTTAATGAAACAGGCTGATCTCCATTGATAACCAAAACTTCAGCATTTGTTGCATCAACCAGATCGCAATCTTTAGCGCCAATCAAACAATATTCAAGCATCGCCAGATTGGAACCCGCAAAACCATCGAGCCCAACACGAATAAAGTGATCCCGATTTCCCTTTTTGATGATTGAGCTCATCTCCTCAGCTTCTCCCGTCCCTTCAGCTTAAGAATGAAGATCAAATGGCTGGAAGCGACCATTGATGAGTACCGAGTATTTTGTCGAAAGCTTTGATAAACCACTTAAATCACCCGTCTCGATAACATTTTGAATGACCTTTTTTACATCAGGTTTCATTACTGTGGACGCTTGATCAAATAAACGCTTCTTCAAAGTCATCCCTTTATCACCCAAAACCTGCAAAAAATCTGCAAACGCGCCTTCCAATGCATCGCTGTCATAGCATGCGATCGAAAGATAGATTCTCTTGGTATGCAGTTTCAGCTCATCCGGTTGGGCTGCAACCATACGTGTAAAGTGGTAAAGGATTCTTTTCCCCTGCTTCCCTCTGTAAATCAGATATCTAGGATGCTGAGCATCAAATGCAGCCTGTATTCGACCAGTATTAGCACTATCAAAATCCGTATTAAGCTCCAAATCCGAGCTCCCATCTCTTTTCTGAGAATTCACACTGCCTCCCAGGCATTCAATGATTCAAAACTTTTCGGTCAAACACATGTTTAATTACATATATACAGCTTGTTTCAAAAAAACAACTTCAGAAGCGAATTTGTTCCACAATATGGCGTTTAATGCCCCTTTAGTAACAATAAAGATAGCTTAAAAAATATAGAACTATCAGATTTATCAAAAAGTATTCGCCCTCAAATTGTAGACAAATTTAACTTCAAAACCGATTTTCGGTAGATTTCATGCGCCAATCAACAATCGATTCCTAGGTTTCCTTGGCGATAAGCCACTTGCTGGCGAAGAAAAATACCTACAGGACCTACTGACGAACGGTGTACCTGCGAGTATTCATCGGTTCTTGTATGACTAACATCGACCGCTTCCGTGCTGTAAGTAAACTGCTGGATACGGCTGGTACTTCAGTACCAACATGTATGTGGATCGCTCAGCCAACGAAAATGGATGCAGCTCAGCTAACAGAAGAAGGCTACTACATCATCTTCGGTAAGGCTGGTGCACTTATGGAGATGTCAAGTTGTTCACTCTTCATGGGTAATCAGTCACACGTGTAGGCGACATCACAAATGTTGCAGCATAATCGGCTCTAACCCTATTCAATAGGGGAAGCAAAAAAACCGCTTTTGCGTTTTTTTATTAGTTCATTCACTGGTAAACCCTTCTATGCTCGATCTTACCCAGTCCAGATCTTTATGACCAAACCAACTGTCCAGTATTTCAAAATCGCCATTAAACAAATACCAGCAGGGCGTGCCCTGCATCTGGTTATTAAGAAAAGTTCTGCCCGTTCTGGCCATTGGCAATAACCGCTGATTAAGCATATTTTTCATCAACTGAGTAACCTTAGGTGACAACTCCTCTCTACCCATATTGCTCAGTATCTGATCAGGAAGCGAACATATTTGCCGATCACTCATAAACCAATCCATCACAACGGGCACGCTGATATCATAAGGGAGCTTTTTATGTCCCAGCCTCTCAAAATAACGCGCACTGGCCTGAGTTAAATTGCCTTCGCTGACTAACGCTCTGGTATTCTCAAGATTATTCAGAGAGAAATCTTCAAATGCGGTTGATAACGCAAATACATTCAAGTCCGGGTAACTTATAGATAATTGTTCCAATAATGGTAATGCTCGCCCAAGGCAACCCGGGCAATTTACCTGAAACACGAGCATCAGATTTAAATCTTTAAGCCCTTGTTTACCTTGTATCCATTCAGATTGATGCAGAAATAGCTGCATTTCTCAGCCCTCCCAGTAAATTAATACAAGTATAGCGCTGAGAATCAGGCACAAAAAAAGCCCATCATATGGGCTTTTTCGCCATGAAGTCGATTTACAAATCAGGGAGCTCCTGATTAGAAAATAGCTCATCTATTTCATTGCGGTTACTACAGGCCTGAACATCACGAACAACATCCGGTGTCAGGTGTGGAGCAAAACGCTGAATAAAATCATACATATATCCGCGCAGGAAAGTCCCCTTACGAAAACCAATTTTAGTCGTACTTGGCTCAAACAAGTGACTAGCATCTATAGCGACAAGATCAGAATCCTGCTTCTCATCAAATGCCATTGTGGCAATGATCCCTACACCCAGGCCAAGACGTACATACGTTTTAATTACGTCTGAATCCACGGCCGTAAACACAACCTTAGGCTCTAAACCCTCACTAACAAAAGCCTCATCCAGTTTCGACCTGCCCGTGAAACCGAAAACATACGTAACGATTGGTTGGGCTGCCAGATCTGCAAGCGTGAGTTTTGACAACTGAGTCAGAGGGTGACCTTTAGGAACTACGACTGATCTGTTCCAGCGATAGCAGGGCATCATCACAAGATCACTGAAATGAGACATTGCTTCTGTGGCAATAGCAAAATCAACAGTACCATTGGCTGCCATCTCAGAAATCTGCATTGGCGTTCCCTGATGCATATGTAGTGACACATCAGGATATTGCTTCATAAACCCTGTGATTGTTGGTGGTAAAGCATAACGAGCCTGGGTATGAGTAGTGGCTACATCCAGACTACCTTTGCGCTCATCACTGAATTCCTGAGCAACCTGTTTAATACTTTCTACTTTTTGAAGTATCTCACCAGCAATTGATAGAATCGCCTGTCCTGCAGGAGTAACCCGAGTCAAATGCTTACCGCTGCGGGAAAAGACTTCAACCCCCAACTCATCCTCAAGTAATCGTATCTGTTTACTGATACCCGGTTGAGAGGTATATAAGCTCTGCGCTGTGGCAGAAACATTCAAGTCATGACGTGCAACTTCCCAGATGTAGCGCAATTGCTGCAATTTCATCTAAAGCTCCAGTAAACATTGAGCTTATATCGCTCTTGTATTATTTTTGGATTTTATTATAACAGATTAGAATATAATCCAAACTAAACCGCAACTTAATACATATCTCAAATACGGCTATTGAGCCTTCTTACTTCTTCGTCCTGAGTCACGATTTTCTTTTCTAAACTTGCAATTCTGGTCAATGCTCTCACCAGCTCCTCTTCCTTTTCCTGATACTTGGTCCTGATGCTTGCTTCTCTGCGAGATTGCTCTGTCGAGATAGAAACCTGTTTTTGACGCGCCCTCTTCAGATCCTCTTCCATCTCTTTAACTTTATCAGATAACCTTTTGTTTTTATTAACCTCTGACAGAAGGTCGTTATTTATCTTTGACAGATCCCTATTTTGACCAGATGAGCTGAGCTTAAGATTTTTCAACTCAGTCTCAAGGCTTTTGGTTTGCGTTCTCTGGGAATCAACTTTTGCATCTTTACGTGCAATTTCTGCTTGCAGTTCATGTATAGACTTCGTTAGAGCAGACTCTTTCTTACCTACTTCATCACGCAATTTTTCGAGGGAGCCACGATAATAACGAATATCAGCATCAGCTTTGCTTAAAGCTTCCAAAGAGCGTCTCTGCTCATCTTTTATCCGCTGATCAAATGTACGCTTACTGTCATCATTACTTTTACGTAAATGTACAAGCTCTTGTTCAACATTAAGGCGCGCCTGCTCTTCCTGCTTACGCTGTGAAGTTTCAGAAGCAAGATTTGTTTTTAACACTTTAATTTCTGCTTCTAACCCTTTTACTTGCGATAGAACCTCTTCATTTTTTAACTGCTGTTGCCTCAGCTTATCTTCAAGATCAATAAGCCTGCCTTTAGATTCCTGCAGGTTCTCATCGGCCTCTCTTTTAACCTCGTCAACACCAATTGCCTGCTGCTGCCGTTCCTGAACTTGCAAGCTACTCGCTTCCTGAATAGCCTGCTGCCATATAACCGCAAAAGATTTAGCAAGCGGATCTGGAACATCTGGCAGCGATATTTTTGTTACGGCCAAAGACAACCTTTCCGGAACACGTGACCACCACTCCTGCAAATACTTATTTACCTCAGAACATTCCCCATCCAAAGACTTTGATATCAGCTCAGGAGTAGGTTGCAGGCCAGCCATAAGAAGTCTATCTGCTGTCTCAAATACGTTTATTTCTGTAACACTGTTACTCATTTAAAGATAAGCCTGTTTAACTAGTACGCTTCAATTTCTCAAGCGATTTTTGTAAGGGTAAATCCATAGGCGCTACAACCACTTTGCGCCCTCCTGAAGGAAGAGGAAAACGTAATTCTGCCGCATGTAACATCAAGCGAGTGAAACCCGCGTTTTTCATCGCAGAATTATCGGCATCTCGTCCATATTTCTGATCACCTACGATAGGGTGTCCAGAATGCTGACAATGAACACGTATCTGATGCGTTCTTCCTGTAATTGGTCTTGCTTCAACGAGCGTCGCCAACCTTCCGTATCGCTCCAACACTTTATATTCTGTTAAGGAACTTTTGCCATCAGCCATAACTTTAACGATGCGTTCCCCTGATTTCAGCTCATTTTTCCGTAAGGGAGCATCAACTCTTTTCTTTCTTTCCGACCAACTGCCCACGACAAGTGCATGATAAATTTTGGTAATAGTGCTTTTCTTTAGCGATTCATGCATAAGCTTCAAGGCGCTTCTTTTTTTTGCTAAAAGAATACAACCAGAAGTATCCCTATCAAGCCGGTGCACCAACTCCAAAAAGCTGGCATTTGGTCTCATCTGGCGAAAGCTCTCAATCAAACCAAGGCTTATACCACTTCCACCATGTACAGCTAGGCCTGAAGGCTTATTCACAACAATCAAATCATCATCTTCGTAAAGAACAGCAGCTTCCAACTTTTTCAATAGCTTGTCACCTATAGCAACAGGCGCTTTTGGTTCAGCAACACGAACGGGGGGAATTCTAACCAGATCACCAAGCTGAAGCCGATATTCTGGTTTAATCCTTTTTTTATTTACTCTTACTTCACCTTTACGAATGATTTTGTAAATCAGAGTCTTTGGGACCCCTTTTAACTTTGTAACAAGAAAATTATCGATTCGTTGTCCTTCATTTCCTTCGGAAATTTCCAAGAACTGAACTTTATTGGCAACAGAACCACGTTGTTGAGTCATATATTAAGTGAAAACCTGCTTAGCGAATTGATGCCTATTGGGATAGCTGCTATATTCTAGCGCTGCCGTAAGCTGTTGGCTTTATCTTTTTTCAAACGCCTACATTCAGCAGTGTGCGCAAGTGCAATAATCGCTTACAGAATAATCTGATGCACCACGGCATTAAAAGAACATTATTGATGAAAGCTTTTCACCAGCCGGACCAGTAGTCGGTTGGAGGTAGAGACGCACAATCAGCCAGGAACCTGTTTTTTTATAAAAACAGTAACAATTAGATAAAAGAAAAACATAGGCTGATGTTTCCTCTACCGTGGACGGTTAATACGCCGGTTGCGTATTAATAAAATTGTCGTAGAAGACATACAGGTAACTCAGAATTGAGCTTCCTCATTCATTTGAGGCAGTTAGCTCTTTGGTTTCTGATTTAAATTTCAGATAGCTGTGTGTATATTTCGCAAATAAGAGTCCATAAGACAGGTCTATCCAGTCTGCGTCGCTGAGTGAAAAGCGTTCCTTACAGAGAACGTTATGAAAAGAATGTTAATTAACGCAACTCAACCCGAAGAGTTGCGTGTAGCCCTTGTTGATGGGCAACGCTTATACGATTTAGATATTGAATCTGACTCTAGAGAGCAGAAAAAAGCCAATATCTATAAAGGTAAAATCACTCGAGTTGAACCAAGTCTTGAAGCAGCATTTGTAGACTATGGTTCAGAGCGACATGGATTCCTACCTCTTAAAGAGATCTCAAGAGAGTATTTCACTAAACCACCTACACGCGGTTCACGTCCGAACATAAAAGAAGTGCTTCGAGAAGGCACTGAAGTTATTGTTCAGGTAGATAAAGAAGAACGCGGAAATAAAGGTGCTGCTCTAACGACCTTTATCAGTCTTGCAGGTCGCTACCTTGTATTGATGCCAAACAACCCCAGAGCCGGCGGCATTTCCCGCAGGATCGAAGGTGAAGAAAGGTCTCAACTCAAAGAAGCTCTTTCAGGTGTCAACATACCTAAGCAGATGGGTATCATTGTTCGTACTGCCGGTGTAGGCCGTAGCAGCGAAGAATTGCAGTGGGATTTTGAATACCTGCAAACCTTGTGGACATCCATTAAACAAGCGTCGGATGAGCAACCTGCTCCCTTCTTGATTTATCAGGAAAGCAATGTAGTGATCCGCGCTGTCAGGGATTATCTTCGCTCAGACATTGGCGAAGTACTGATCGATGACCCTCAAGTTTTCGAGGAAGCCAAGAACTTTGTTAAGCAGGTAATGCCTGCTTATGAAAGCAAAATCAAACTCTATTCTGAGCAGATACCTCTATTTAATCGGTTCCAGATTGAAACTCAAATAGAAACAGCTTTCCAGCGTGAAGTAACCCTCCCTTCTGGTGGCTCAATAGTCATTGACCCAACTGAAGCACTAGTGTCTATAGACATCAACTCTGCGCGTGCTACGCGTGGCGGAGACATTGAGGAAACCGCTTTAAATACCAATCTTGAAGCTGCTGATGAAATAGCTCGCCAGCTCAGGCTTCGCGATATAGGTGGACTTGTCGTAATCGACTTTATCGACATGACACCAATTAAAAACCAACGTGAAGTTGAAAACCGCTTACGTGACGCTCTCAAACTTGACCGCGCACGCGTTCAAATGGGCCGCATCTCTCGTTTCGGTCTACTGGAAATGTCTCGTCAGCGTTTGCGCCCATCATTGGCTGAAACTCGCGGTGTTGTCTGCCCACGTTGTAGTGGCCAAGGAACAATCCGTGATACCGAATCGCTGGCCCTGTCAATTCTACGCCTGATTGAAGAAGAGTCCGGAAAAGATAGAACAGCACAAATTCGTGCAATTCTACCTGTTACTGTTGCGACTTATCTTCTCAACGAGAAACGTCACCCGGTACATGATATTGAGCTAAGGCAGAATGTAAGGGTTGTCATCGTACCTAATCCAAACATGGAGACACCTCATTATGAGGTTGTCCGTTTGCGTGATGACCACACTGTAGCTACAACTAATGATGCCAGCTACAACATGCAACCTGAGTCTGAAGATGACGACATCCTTGAGAGCACACCGACTGCCACACCACCAGTTCCTAGAGAAGTTGCTGCAGTAAGAAGTGTTGCTCCAAAAACACCTGCACCAGAGGCTTCAACAGAAGCGAAAGCTACCACCAAAACAGCTGAAGTCCCGACTCCTGTCTCTGCCCAATCAGCATCACTAGGCAGCAAGGTATTAGGTCTTTTCAAAGGCATCTTTAACCCCGCTTCTCCAGAGCCCGCTCCTGCTCCAAAGGAAGAAAAAGAATCTAAACCGAAGCCGAAGCGCAAGCATAAAGAACGCGGTGACCGTAATAATTCAGATCGTAAACGCCGTCGTCGCGATAATGATCGCAACAAACAACGCAAAGACAAAGATGAAATCATTACGGTAAAACCAGAGCCAGATCAGCCTCTGAAACCTGCAAGTGAGAAACCGAAACGTCAGCGCCGTAAACGCAAAGGTGATTCAGACCAAGCAGGTACGAAGACTCAGAACAGTCCAAATCTGGAAAACAACAACGCGCAGAGCGAAGAGAAAGAAGCAGCTCCTCGCAATCCTCGCCGTCGCGGACGCCGTCGTCGCGGTGCTGACCGTGCAGCAGAAAGAACCGCAATCGTAGATGCACAAGTTCCGTTAAATGAAAGCTCCGAACAAGCCATTGCTAAAGGTGAAACTGAGCTTAATGAGCCAAGCAGCTCCCCCACTCCTGTCATTTCAGAAGCAAAACTTTCTGACATGACTGTGAACGACACTTCCGCACCGGAAGTAGCGAGCACAGATAAGCCAGCTGGGGAAACAGCAAAAACGGAACCGGAACAAAGCTCTATCGATATTCAGAGCCAAGAGGCATCTGAATCTGCTCAACCGGAGCCTGCTACTGCTATTACTGCAGAAGCAACCACTGAGTCACCAGAGGGCAGCAGTGATGCAGAACAGGCAGCAACAGCAGACAAAACCGAAATAAAAGCTGAAGCCACTGCACCAGAACTCTCTGATAGCCCAGAACCTGAAGCAAACAAGCCTTCCGGCAGCGACATTGCATTTGATAATGCAGCCCATAGCGAAAGCACGCAATCGTCAGAGCCCTCCTCGGAAGAGCCTGAAGTTTCCAATGAGACGACTGAGCCTGCAGAAGCTACAAAGGATTCAGCTGAACCAAGCCCAGCAGAGCCGCCAGCACCTACTGCAGAAGAAGCAACGCCTGTAGAAGAAGCAACGCCTGTAGAAGAAGCAACTACTGTAGAAGCAACTACTGTAGAAGCAATGCCTGTAGAAACAATGCCTCAAGAAGCAGCTGCTGAAGAAGCAACGCCTCAACCCCAAGCTCGTAAGAGACGTACACGCAGAGCCCCTAACGATCCAAGGGAAGTAAAGAAGCGCCAGGAAAACCAAACAGAAGAAAGTAACTAAATCAAAACGGGGCCATATGGCCCCGTTTTTTTTATCATGATAGGTATGGCATCAACAGATCAGGCCCGACCTAATAGTAGTATTTTATTTTTTCTTCTTAAAAACATTCAGAAGCTTTTTCTTCGGGTCCGTTTCTTCTGTAGGCAAAGCTTTTTCAAAGCGCTTTTGCAATGCCTCAAACTTCTTCTCTTTGCGCTTATGCTTTTGCTCATCCCTTCTGCTTGAGATATCAACAACATTACGACTCATCACTCTCACCGCCTTGGGGCTGCCCTTCTTTTATCTTTGCCAGAAACTCATTCCATTGCTGCATTTTTTCATAATATATATCCCATACACAAGGAGAGCACCCACTTTCACAGCATTCATAATCGCCTGGCTTTTCAGGTTTCTCAAGCAACTCACTCATGTATTTCTTCCAATTACATCAACTGTAATCTCAGACATATAAAATAAAAATTCAAACACAGATTATAAATCCATTTGTAGTATTAATACCTAGAGTTATTTTCAACTTACATATCTATACTGCAGCGCAACAATTCATCTAATCAAATAGTTGTAAAAACACAACATATTAGCCATAAGTACATGGGTCAGACGTAGGATTAACTACCTTAATTCAGTATAATCTGTCGCGAAATTACAATCATCGGGTTAACAATAGAGGAGAAAGGCGACCACAAGTCACCTTTGGTTAAACCCTTGGCTACATTGCCATAAAATAATTGGGGAATATAATGACTACAGATAATCAAACGATTTACTACACCCTTACTGATGAAGCGCCTGCACTTGCAACTGCTTCTCTGCTGCCAATTGTCCGTAAATTTACTTCAGCAGCAGGCATCGACGTTAAAATCACTGACATCTCTCTGGCAGGCCGTATCCTGTCAGCATTCCCTGATAAGCTTTCCGACGACCAAAAAGTACAAGATGGCTTAGCATTTCTGGGTAACCTGACTCAAGACCCAAAAGCTAACATAGTAAAGTTACCAAACATTAGTGCTTCTATTCCCCAGCTGAAAGCATGTATTACTGAACTTCAGGCGCAGGGGTACGACATTCCTGATTACCCAGAAGCTCCTGCAAACGATGCTGAAAATGATATTCAAGCTCGTTACTCTAAAATTTTAGGCTCCGCAGTAAACCCTGTGCTGCGTGAAGGTAACTCTGACCGCCGTGCACCTGGCGCAGTTAAAGCTTTTGCTCGCAAGTTCCCACACTCCATGGGCAAATGGAGCAAAGCATCCCGTACACACGCAGACTATATGCGCGAAGGTGACTTTTTCTCCAGCGAGCAATCGATCACTACCGATGAAGCATGCAATGTACGTATCGAGTTTGTATCACCAAGTGGTGATGTAACCGTTAAAAAAGAACTCCCTCTCGAAAAAGGCGAGATTCTTGACAGCATGCGCATGAGCTGCAAATCGCTGCGCGATTTCTTTGAAGAAACTCTACAGGATGCACAAGAAACTGGCGTTATGTGGTCTCTACATGTTAAAGCGACCATGATGAAAGTTTCCCACCCGATCGTATTCGGTCATGCCGTTACTGTTTTCTACAAAGAGTTGTTTGAACAGTACGGCGAACTATTTGATGAATTGGGTGTTAATCCAAACAACGGTATCGGCAGCGTATACGACAAAATTTCTACTCTGCCTCGCTCTCAGCGTGAAGAGATCGAGGAAGCGATCCATGCTTGCCACGAACACCGTCCAGAGATGGCAATGGTTGATTCCGTAAAAGGTATCACCAACCTGCACGTACCGTCTGATGTAATTGTTGATGCTTCAATGCCTGCAATGATTCGAAATGGCGGTAAAATGTGGGGACCTGATGGCCGACCAAAAGATACTAAAGCGGTTATGCCAGAAAGAACTTATGCCCGTATCTATCAGGATATGATCAATTTCTGTAAAACCAACGGTGCATTCGATCCAACAACTATTGGTACCGTACCAAACGTTGGCCTAATGGCTAAGAAAGCTGAAGAATACGGCTCTCACGATAAAACGTTCGAAACTGAAGACGGCGTTATGCGCGTTGTTGCTGCAGACGGTACTGTACTGATGCAGCATGAAGTCGAGAAAGGTGATATCTGGCGCGCCTGCCAGACTAAAGATGAGCCGATTCGTGATTGGGTTAAATTAGCGGTAACTCGCGCACGCCAGTCCGACACCCCTGCTATTTTCTGGCTTGATCAGGAACGTGCCCACGATCTTGAATTAACCAAGAAAGTTAAGGAATACCTTAAGGATCATGACACTGAAGGCCTCGAGATCAGCGTCAAATCTTACAGTCAGGCAATCCGCTTCACTATGGATCGCTTGATCCGCGGAAAAGATACGATTTCGGTAACTGGTAACGTATTACGTGACTATCTGACAGACCTGTTCCCAATTATCGAATTAGGTACTTCTGCAAAAATGCTGTCCATCGTTCCGATGCTTAAAGGTGGCGGCATGTATGAAACAGGTGCAGGCGGTTCCGCACCAAAACACGTACAACAGGTTGAAGAAGAAAACCACCTACGCTGGGATTCTCTCGGCGAGTTTTTGGCTCTGGCTGTTTCTTTGGAAGATATGGGTATCAAGAATGACAACCCACGTGCCGCAATTTTGGCAAAAACTTTGGACGCTGCAACGGGTAAACTACTTGAAAACAACAAATCACCTTCACGCAAAACAGGTGAATTGGACAACCGTGGTTCACACTTCTATCTAGGAATGTACTGGGCGCTTGAAACCGCAAACCAGACAGAAGACCCACAACTTGCAGCTGAGTTTAAAGATCTTGCAGAGAAGCTGACAAGCAATAAGGACAAGATCATTTCCGAACTAAGTGAATGCCAGGGAACTCCTGCTGCAATTGATGGTTACTATCACGCAAAACGTGAAACCGTTAAGAAGATAATGCGCCCAAGCGCGACACTGAATGAGATTCTATCTTCTGCTGTTAAATAAAGCGCAGATTAATCTATTCTCTAAAAGCCCGGTGTAAACCGGGCTTTTTTGTGTACAACTGAAATAAATTAAAAACAAAAAAAACCCGCATAAGGCGGGCTTTTTATTAACCAAATAAGAATTACTCGTTACAGATTAGCAATCCGATTCAATCCAGAAATGGCTGCAACCCGATAGGCTTCTGCCATAGTTGGGTAATTGAATGTTGTATTAATAAAATACTTAAGCGTATTCGCTTCGCCCTTCTGAGCCATAATGGCCTGACCGATATGGACGATTTCCGAAGCATGTTCACCGAAGCAGTGAATACCAAGAATCTCCAGAGTTTCACGATTGAATAATATTTTCAGCATACCAACCGGCTGACCATAAATCTGAGCACGCGCAGTATCCTTAAAAAATGCCTGCCCTACTTCATAAGGTACACAGTCTTTTGTCAGCTCTTCTTCGGTTTTTCCTACTGAACTGATTTCGGGAATCGTATAAATACCCGTCGGCACTTCATTAATAAAACGGAAATCATCAGCGTCCAGCATATCTGCAGCGGCAGCACGACCCTGATCTAAAGCCGCAGAAGCCAGGCTAGGCCAACCTACAACATCACCTGCTGCGTAAATACCTTCGCAACCTGTTCGATAATGCTCATCAACTTCGAGCTGACCTCGACTGTTGGCTTCAAGACCAATCTTGTCCAGATTCAACTGATCGGTATTACCACTTCGACCGTTACACCACAGAAAAGCATCAGCTCGGATTTTTTTACCTGATTGAAGTGTTAATGTCACTCCACGATCATCCGCGACTACACTTTCATATACTTCATTATGGCGAATTTTAACTGCGTTGTTACGCAGATGGTAACTTAGCGCATCAGAGATCTCTGCATCCAAAAAGGACAATAACCGACTCTGAGCATCGACTAGATCCACCTTAACGCCCAATCCACTAAAAATAGACGCATATTCTGATCCAATTACACCTGCACCATAGATGATTAAAGTACGCGGGGTATGTTCTTGTTTCAGTACTGTGTCAGAGTTATAAATTCGTGGATGATTAAAATCAATATCCGCCGGTGTATAAGGACGCGAACCAGTAGCAATAACTATATTCTTTGCTTGTAGAGTTTCATCCCCTGTAGGACCGCCACGAACCAAAACTGTATTTTTATCCTCAAATTCAGCAACTCCGAAGAAAACATCGATTCGGTTACGGGCATAAAAATTCGTTCTGAGCATTACCTGACTAGAGATAACCTTCTCAGCTCGTTTGAGAACTTTTGGGAAAGAGAACCAACGAGGCTCACCGATATCACGGAACATCGGGTTAGTATTAAACTCTATAATCTGCTTTACAGAATGACGGAGAGCTTTGGAAGGAATGGTGCCTTTGTGTGTGCAATTACCACCAACAGATTCTTGCTCTTCAATAACAGCAACTTTACGCCCTTTTTTGGCCGCGTTCATTGCTGCACCTTCACCTGCAGGTCCAGAGCCAATCACAATGACATCGTAGTCATATACCGCCATTACTATCCCCTATCACGTATAGTTATCTTATTGTTTCTCTAGCATTAATTGATCATACCAGCTTATGAGGCACAAGGAATTGCTATAGCATAATTCTTTAGGTTGAAGCTGTAGATTATCTTAGTGACTCTGTAATCAATGCGTACACGGAATCCGGCCCACTTATTTTTTCAATTCGTAACCTAATGCCGATTCAGATGATTCTTTTTTGCTTTCTTTTACTTCGTCACACTTGCTAGGATCATCACCGCAAATTTCACAAGTTCCTTCAATCCCTACGTTAGCCAAACCTCCGCACGACCCAGATATAGGCTTACGCCCCATCAGGACGCCCACTGACATCGCTGCAACAACGATAAGAAGGAAAAAAAATGCAAAAATCATAGTGGCCATAGAAATACCTCACTGCACCAGATACTGGTCAAAACCTGATGTCATTAATTCTTTAAAGCCCTGCGGAGTTTTCACCAATAATAAAGCATCAATTGGTTCTGCTTCAGCAAAGGCTAACGCCCGTTCTGGCCCCATCACCATCATAGCTGTCGCGAGACCATCTGCTTCTGCACAAGATCTTGCTAAAACTGTTACGGATGCCAGTTGATGAGATATCGGCCTGGCTGTATTAGGGTCTATTGTATGCGAAAAACGCACACCATTCTCTTCAAAATAGTTTCGATAATCACCTGAAGTTGCAATACCAACATCTCGTACTGCGATAACCTTATGAACAGCCCGTTCTGCTGAATTCAAAGGAGATTCGATAGCAATTCGCCAACTTTGACCATTTATCTTTAGGCCTTTAGCGCGCAGTTCACCACCAATTTCAACCAGATAACTATTGATACCATTCTGCTCAAGCAATTCTGAAATAGCGTCAACACCATAACCTTTCGCTATAGCTGACAAATCGACATAACTGTTCTTAGTCTTAGCAAGCTTGTTATCCTTAAGCGTTATAAATTGATAACCCACCCTGGATTGAACATCTGAAATTTCTTGCTCGGTAGGTGCCCTGATTACGCGACCGTCAGGCCCAAAACCCCAGAGATTCACTAAAGGGCCAACAGTAATATCAAAAGCCCCTGATGAGCGATCACTAATATCCATCCCAAGCCCAATAATAAAGGCAAGCTCAGGAGAAATTTCCATGGAACTATTTACAGGAAGCTGATTAAAAAGGGATAACTCAGAGTCAGAAATGTATGTCGACATACTCTGATTCACTCTTCTTAACACTTGGTCAATTTCATTAGCCAAGGAAGCATCTAATTGCGTATCAGACGAATACCACTTAGCTGTAAAAGTAGTTCCCATTGTCATGCCCTGATGAACTTTAAGTTCAGGGCTTTTTGACTGACAACCGGATAGAAATGAAAGGGATAGAAACAAAGTGGCCAGCAGTATAACTGCCGGCCACTTAGGTGTTTGTCGGAAGACAAACATTGGGTTATTAACCACCAAAGTCATCCAAGAAGATGTTTTCACGCTCTACACCCAGATCCAACAGCATCTGAATAACAGCGGAGTTCATCATTGGAGGTCCACACATATAGTACTCACAGTCTTCAGGCGCCTCATGGTCCTTAAGATAGTTTTCATACAGCACATTGTGGATAAAACCGGTCATACCATCCCAGTTATCTTCAGGCATTGGATCAGACAGAGCCAGATGCCATTTGAAGTTATCATTCTCTTCCTGAAGCTGATCGTATTCTTCATTATAGAACGACTCACGCAGAGAGCGTGCACCATACCAGAATGTAATCTTACGATCCGTTTTAACACGCTTCAGAATATCAAAGATATGAGAACGCATTGGCGCCATACCTGCACCACCACCGATAAAGCACATTTCATTATCAGTATCTTGCGCAAAGAACTCACCAAATGGTCCGTATACAGTGATCTTATCGCCTTCTTTCATATTGAAGACGTAAGAAGACATGATTCCCGGCGGGTGATCTGTTCCTGGAGGTGGAGAAGCAATACGGATATTAAACTTCACAACACCACGCTCTTCAGGATAGTTCGCCATTGAGTAAGCACGAATTGTAGGCTCAGTTACAGTGGAAACATACTTCCACATGTTGAACTTATCCCAGTCTTCGCGGTACTCATCCTGAATGTCAAAGTCTTTGTAATTAACGACATGGGGAGGACATTCAAGCTGAACGTAACCACCGGCACGGAAATCTACATTTTCACCTTCAGGCAGACGCAGAGTCAGCTCTTTAATGAATGTAGCAACGTTCGGATTGGATTCAACAGTACATTCCCACTTTTGAACACCAAAGATTTCTTCTTCGAGTTCAACTTCCATATCCTGCTTAACAGCTACCTGGCACGAAAGGCGCCAGCCTTCCTTCGCTTCACGCATAGTAAAGTGAGATTCCTCTGTGGGTAGCATTGAACCACCACCACTGTGAACTTCACATTTACACTGGGCACATGTACCGCCGCCGCCACAAGCTGAAGGAATAAAAATCCCTTGGTCAGCAAGAGTCTGCAACAGTTTTCCGCCTGCAGGCACTGTTATGGATTTTGCTGGATCGTTATTGATACTAATCGTAACGTCACCAGAACTTACTAATTTTGAACGAGCCGCCAAAATTACCGCAACGAGTGCAAGTACCACTGCGGTAAACATGACAACACCGAGAACGATTTCAGCATTCATTGGCTAATCCTTCTTTTGATGGCCATGTTGGCATTAAAGCGAAACGCCGGAGAAAGACATGAAGCCCAGAGACATCAAACCTACAGTAATGAAGGTAATGCCCAGACCACGTAGACCTTCCGGTACGTCGCTGTATTTTAGTTTTTCACGGATACCCGCCAGGGCTGTGATTGCCAACGCCCAGCCAATACCTGCACTGATACCGTAAACTACGGACTCACCAAATGTGTAATCACGCTCAACCATGAACAATGCTGCACCCATGATTGCACAGTTAACTGTGATCAACGGCAGGAATACACCCAATGAGTTGTATAGTGACGGTACATACTTATCCAGGAACATTTCCAGGATCTGTACCATTGCCGCAATTACACCGATATAGGAGATGTAACCCAGGAAGCTAAGATCAACTTCAGGATAACCCGCCCATGCTAATGCACCTTCGCGCAGAAGCAGGTTGAAGATCAGATTGTTTACTGGTGTTGTAATTGCCAACACAACGACTACTGCAATACCCAAACCCAGGGATGTCTGAACTTTCTTGGAAATAGCCAGGAAAGTACACATACCCAAGAAGAATGCCAGAGCCATGTTTTCGACAAAAATCGCCTTAACGGCAAGGCTGATGTACTGTTCCATTACACAGCCTCCTTCTTAGTATTCTTAGATAATTCAAATTCTGGCGCTTCAACCTGATCCTTATGGAAGGTACGAACCAGCCAGATGAACATACCGATAATGAAGAATGCACTTGGCGGCAACAACATCATGCCGTTCGCCAAATACCAACCGCCATCATTGATAAGCGGTAACACTTCATAACCAAATAATTTGCCTGCACCAAAGAGCTCACGTAGGAAACCTACGAAGATCAGCACAACACCGTACCCTAGACCGTTACCGATACCGTCCATGAAAGAGATCCCTGGAGGATTCTTCATAGCGAACGCTTCAGCACGTCCCATTACGATACAGTTGGTAATGATCAAACCTACGAAAACCGAAAGCTGCTTAGAGACATCATAAGCAAATGCTTTCAAGATCTGGTCAACCACGATTACCAATGATGCAATAATCGTCATCTGACAGATGATTCGCACACTGCTTGGAATCTGGTTACGGATAATGGATACAAACAAGTTCGAGAAAGCAGTTACCGCGATTACCGCCATGGTCATAACCAAGGCAGTATTCAGGTTAGATGTAACCGCCAGCGCCGAACAAACACCCAAGATCTGAAGACCAATAGGGTTGTTCTTAAATACCGGATTACTCAGTACTTCTTTAGCTTGTGACATCGCTTACGCCCCTCCCGCTTTCAGGTTAGCCAGGAATGGCGCATAACCATTTCCGCCCATCCAGAACTGAACAAGGTTGGTCACACCATTTGCTGTCAAAGTTGCACCTGAGAGACCATCTACCTGATGTTTAGCATTAGGATTAGAAGCATCAACAGTACCCTTGATCAGACCAAGCGCCGGCTCCATAGAACCTTGTGGATACACTTCTTTTCCAGGCCATAGAGCCTTCCAGTTAGGATTATCAACCTCACCACCCAGACCTGGTGTTTCAGCATGTGAATAGAAACCCAAACCTATTACAGTATTCAGATCCCCTTCGAGTGCAATAAACCCGTAAAGAGTAGACCACAGACCATATCCATGAACTGGCAGAATCACTTTCTCGATCTGACCTTCTTGTTCTACAAGATAAACCGGCATAACTTTCGCCTGATACTTGATAGAAGCAATGTCTGCATCTCTAGAAAGTACTTTACCCAGCTTAGGGTCTTTTGCAGCTTTCTTAGCATCATACTTTGCTGGAACATCAGTAGTGAACTTGCCTGTTTCCAGATCAACATACTTCGTAGTGATCTCAGCAAACAGTTCATCTACAGACTTACCAGAATCACTGATGCCTGCAGCAGCCAGGATATTGCTCTTACGGTCTTGGTCCTTGTTTGCAATCTGTTTCGGCTTCAGTAGTACTGCAGCAGCAGATACGATTACAGAACAGACAACACATAGCAGAACGGTTACGGTTATCGTTTTACCGATAGTGTCATTATTAGCTGACATCGCGCGCCTTCCTCCGTTTAATGTTTGCCTGAACGACAAAGTTATCGATTAGCGGTGCGAATAGGTTGGCAAACAGAATCGCAAGCATCATGCCTTCAGGGAAGGCAGGGTTAACAACTCGAATGAGCACTACCATTACACCAATCAAAGCACCGAAGTACCATTTACCTTTGTTAGTCATGGAAGCAGATACTGGATCTGTCGCCATAAAGAACATACCAAAAGCAAAACCACCCAAAACCAGGTGCCAATAGAACGGCATCGCAAACAGCGGATTAGTATCTGAACCAATCATATTGAACAACGTTGAAGTTGCCACCATGCCAAGGAATACACCCGCGACAATTCGCCATGCTGCAACTTTCGCAATCAACAATACTAGGCCACCCAGCGCTATTGCAAAGGTCGAAACCTCACCGACAGATCCCTGAATATTACCGATAAATGCATCAAACCAAGTAATATTTTGCGCCAGGATTGCATCGACACCACCCGCAGCAGCCAGGCTCAACGGTGTAGCCCCGGAGAAACCGTCAACCGCTGTCCAGATTGCATCACCCGACATTTGTGCAGGGTAAGCGAAGAACAGGAATGCTCGGCCAGTCAGTGCAGGGTTCAGGAAGTTTTTACCTGTACCACCAAACACTTCTTTACCGATAACTACACCGAAGCTGATACCCAGAGCCACCTGCCATAATGGAATAGACGGCGGCAGAATAAGGCAGAAGAGGATAGAAGTTACGAAGAACCCTTCATTAACTTCGTGGCCTCGCTTCATAGCAAACAAGACTTCCCAGAATCCACCCACAACAAAAGTAACGATGTAGATAGGTAGCCAATATGCAGCACCATGAATGATGTTGTCCCAAAGGCTATCTGGGTTAAAGCTGGTCAGTGCACCGGCAATGGCACCCTGCCAAGAAGAGGCTTCTGTCAGTCCCATCTGAGCCATTGCAGTATTTGCCTGCAGACCCACATTATACATTCCGAAGAATACAGCCGGGAAAGTGCACATCCACACCAGGATCATCATACGCTTCAGATCGACTGCATCGCGCACGTGTGCTGCTGTTTTAGTTACCTGGCCCGGAGTGTAGAAAATAGTATCTGCTGCTTCATACAGCGCGTACCAGTTTTCATACTTGCCACCCTTGTGAAAGTGCGGCTCCATTTTGTCTAGAATATTTCTCAAGCTCATGATCAGGCCTCTTTCTCAATACGCGTCA
>JBOEGV010000009.1:0-29910 GCA_050633605.1 Neptuniibacter sp.
GCTGCCCGTTTGTCATGTTGTTTTTTACCTTTCGCCAGTGCAATTTCGCACTTAATGCGGTTGCCTTTCCAATACAGGGAGAGGGGTACGCAGGTAAGGCCTTTGGTATTGATCGCGGTGATGATCTTAACCAGTTCCTTGTGATTCAACAGCAGCTTACGCTGGCGTGTTGGATCCGCTAAAACATGTGTACAGGCTGTTTTTAAAGGTGTGAAATGAGCGCCGACCAACCAGGCTTCTCCTTTGTGAATGTTCACGTAGGATTCCACCAGTTGAGCACGACCTTCCCTCAGACTTTTTACTTCCCATCCAGCCAGCACTAGGCCCGCTTCAAATTTATCTGAAATGATATATTCGTGGCGTGCTTTTTTGTTTTGACAGATGGTGTTGCCCGAAGGAGCTTTCTTCTTTTTAGCCATGGCGGGCGATTATATAGTGCTGTCTGGGGCAATGAAAGCGGATTTATTTGCCTATGCTTAGAAGGTTGGGCTAAACCTAAGCATTTTCTAATATGAGTTTTGTAACCTGAATGTCATTGTACCTGTTGTTAGAAAATGGAAGAATCGGTTTATTATCCTAAAGTTGAAGGCAAGTTAAGGTAACTATATATGCAGGAAACCACTTCTATTCATGGTGCCTGGGCATCACGTTGGATCTTTATTCTGGCAGCAACGGGATCTGCAGTTGGTTTAGGTAATATATGGAAGTTTCCTTACATCGCGGGTGAAAATGGCGGAGGCGTATTTGTACTGGTCTACCTGTTTTGCATTTTGATCGTGGGTGTTCCGATCATGATGGCTGAGGTGTTGATTGGTCGACGTGCGCGTCAAAGTCCAATCAATGCCATGCGTGAAATCGCCATTGAATCAGGGCATTCAGCTAAATGGTCTCTGGTTGGCTGGATGGGAGTGCTGGCCGGTTTTATGATCTTCTCATTCTATTCTGTGGTTGCAGGCTGGGTGTTGTACTACATCGCCGGTATGGGCTTAGGCAACTTTATTGCTATCGGCAGTGATGACGCAGGTAAGGTCTTTAATAATCTCTTAGCCGATAGGGATACTTTGCTTATCTGGCACTCTGTGTTTGTTGCCATGGTGATGTTGGTGATTGCAGGTGGTGTGCAGAAGGGCTTAGAGAACGCAGTTAAGTTTTTAATGCCGGCCTTGTTTATATTGCTGCTGGTGCTGCTGGGGTATTCCGTTCAGTCCGGTGGCTTTGCTCAGGGCTGGGACTTTATGTTCCATTTTGATGTTTCTGAATTGAGTTGGGATGCCGTACTTATCGCTTTGGGACATTCCTTCTTTACGCTTTCTTTGGGTATGGGTGCCATCATGGCATACGGCTCTTATATGCCGAAGAAAGCTTCAATCGGTAGCTCCGTGTTGATGATCGCTGGCATGGATACGTTGGTGGCCTTGATTGCCGGTTTGGCGATTTTCCCAATTGTATTTGTGAATGGAATGGACCCGGGAGCTGGACCAGGATTGATGTTTATAACATTGCCAGTCGCTTTCGGCCAAATGCCTGCGGGGCAGGTCTTTGGCTTTCTGTTCTTCCTGTTAGTGGGCATTGCAGCCTGGACATCTGCTATTTCTCTAATCGAGCCTGCTACGGCCTGGATAGTTGAAAAATTTGGTTGGAAGCGTCTTCCTGCCTGTGTTGTGTTGGGTGTGATTGTCTGGGTGTTGGGTGTGGCGGCACTGGGTTCGTTTAACTTCTTGTCTGATGTGAAGCTTGCCGGTTTCAATATTTTCGATTTCATGGATTTTGTAACTTCAAACATTATGTTGCCGTTGGGAGGTTTATTTGTAGCGATTTTTGCTGGTTGGTTTATGAAGCGTTACGCCTCTGAACATGAGCTGGCGATAAGCTCACTATCACTGTTCAATGCATGGTATATTGTGCTCCGCTACGTTGCACCGGTTGCAGTAGCTATAATCTTTATTCTCAATTTGATCGAGAAATTGAAATAAGCGGAGATGTTCCAAAGGCATGACTCAGGTAGATCGCAGTGCATTAGTTTTGCACACTGCAGAAGAAATGTTTGATTTAATAAATGATGTAGAGCGATATCCTGAGTTTTTACCCTGGTGCGCTAAGACTGAAGTTGTCAGCCGCACGGATGAGGAACTGGTCGCTACCCTATATCTGTCAAAGGGCGGTTTGAAATACAGTTTCACTACCCGTAATAAGCTGACCCGTCCCACTCAGATGACATTAGAGCTCGAGGAAGGGCCGTTCTCTACACTCGCTGGGATTTGGGACTTTAAAATCTTGAGCGATGAGGCGAGCAAAGTCAGCCTCAATTTGCAGTTTGAATTCTCGGGTAAAATCGCTTCTTTTGCTATGAGTAAAGTATTTAATCAGGTTGCAACAACTTTGGTTGATGCGTTTGTGACACGCGCAGATCAGATATACAGCTAAGAGTTTATTATGATTGTTGAAGTTGCTTATGCTCTGCCTACGGAGCAAAAAATCATTTCCGTTAATGTTCCTGAAGACTGCACGGTATACGAAGCGGTGATCAAGTCAGGGATTGTTGAGATCTTCCCGCAAATAGATCCGGAAAATGACCCAATGGGGATCTTTGCTAAAGTCATTAAGAACCCAAAAGA
This sequence comes from Neptuniibacter sp., assembly GCA_050633605.1. Lineage (GTDB taxonomy): Bacteria > Pseudomonadota > Gammaproteobacteria > Pseudomonadales > Balneatricaceae > Neptuniibacter. The sequence continues at coordinate 2,616 of JBOEGV010000009.1, forward strand.
AACAGTGATGAAGGAAGGGCAGAGGATAGAGATATATCGCCCTTTGATTGCTGACCCTAAAGAAGCAAGAGCAAAACGCGCAGCTAAAAAGAAAGCTCAGAAAGAAGCTGAAGAAGCTGCGCGTAATTAATTGGCTTTAATTACTCTTTTCGCCGCCTGGACGGAAGTCGCCGTTCAGTGATGAAAGTTTGCCATCGACAAAGAGCAGGCTGATTCTTCCACCTTCAACGCTGCCATCATCACCACTTTTTTTGGTGTAGATATAATCCCAACGACCTTCGTGGAAGGTGTCAGTAATCAACGGTGTGCCCATAACAAAACGAACCTGACTAGGTGTCATGCCGGGTTTTAGTTGATCAACCATCTCCTGAGTAACCACATTACCTTGTGGGATGTCGAATTTATAAACCCCAGAAAATCCAGAGCAGCCTGTCAGTATTAAAGTAAGTACTGAAGCAATAAGAAGTTTTTGCATGGGAATTGTGCTTCCACTATTGTGCGTAAATGCGGATAATAAAGATTCGCGTGCGTTTGAACAAGTGAATTGCTGAAAGCACCTGAAAAACAAAAATTACCAATAGCGTTGAGAGCGCAGAGAGATATTATGTCAATTGAGAATCAGGAACTTCGTAAAGCGGGGCTTAAAGTTACCCTGCCGCGCGTGAAAATTTATCAAATCTTGGAAAAAGCGGGTGAAGGAGAGCACTTCAGCGCGGAAGATATTTACAAGTTACTGATGGAAAAGGGCGACGATGTCGGCCTGGCCACCGTGTATCGTGTACTGACTCAATTTGAAGCGGCGGGCTTGGTAACACGTCACCACTTTGAGGGTGGCCATTCTGTATTTGAACTGGCGACAGATGAAGAACATGATCATATTGTCTGCGTTAAAAGCGGGATTGTTAAAGAGTTTAACGATCCGCGCTTGAATGAACTGTTAAATGAAATTGCAGAGTCTATGGGCTTTACTGTGACTGACCGTACGATCTATCTGTACGGTGTGCATAAGGAAGCCGAAGACTAGTCAACATTTCTCTTCATTGGTAATACCAAAAGGCCAGCTATTAAGCTGGCCTTTTGGTGTTTGCTGTATCCCTTTTGTTTATAGGAATATAAAGTTTAGGTGTTTGGTGCTATGCAACGCCTAACATCTCTTTTGCGTGTTCCATTGAACGCTCGGTAATGTCGATTCCACCCAGCATCCGGGCGACTTCCTGAATTCGATTGTCAGAATCCAGCTCTGTAATTTGAGTATGGGTTTGAGTCTGGTCACTACGCTTGCTAACAAACAGATGCTGATGGCCCTGAGAAGCCACTTGTGGTTGGTGGGTTACGCAGAGTACCTGAGCGGTTTCACCCAGTTGTCGCAGTAACTTGCCCACGACTTCTGCAATCGCGCCGCCTATGCCAACATCCACCTCATCAAAAATCATACTCGGGGTTGTGGATGTTTGGGCAGTGATCACCTGTATCGCAAGGCTTATACGGGACAACTCACCTCCTGAGGCAATTTTTGCCAGCGGTTTGGCGGGTTGGCCTTTGTTGGTGATAATCAGAAATTCGATATCTTCCAGGCCGTTGGCATTAGGTTTATCCAGTGTGGTTAATGCCACCGAAAGTTCCGCGGAAGGCATGCCAAGACTATGCAGTTGTTGATCAACCAGTTTACTGATTTTGCCCGCAGCGTTTGAGCGCTTAGCGCTGAGTTTGTTAGCCTGTTCGAGATACTTTTGTTTGGCTGCTTCCGCATCAGCTGCAAGCTGTTCCTGTTCTTCATCGGAGCGATTGAGCCCAGAGAGTTCATTGCTTAACGACTGGTGAAATTCAGGGATCTTATCTGGGGTAATACGGTGTTTGCGCGCAATATCAAAGATTGAGGATAGGCGCTCTTCAACTTCTTGTTGTCGTTCTGGGTTAACTTCCACGCGTTCCAGATAGTGTCGTATTTCATTGCTGGCTTCTTCTACCTGAATCAGAGCGGTATTAAACATCTCTTTGGCCTGGCGTATTGAGGGTGAGTCAGACTCAATTTCAGTAAGCAGTGATATGCAGTGGTTTAGCTGTTGGCTGCAGGTATTTTCGTCACTGTCGCTGGCAAGGTTGATCAGTTGCTGGCCGGTGCTAAGAATACTGTCAGCGTTGGCGAGTGTTTTCTGCTCCTCTTCCAGCTGCTTCAGTTCGTTTGCTTCCAAGGCGAGTTGATCCAGCTCTTCTATCTGATAACTCAGTAATTGAACGCGAGCCGTTTGCTCCGTGCTTTGCTCAGAAAGGCGTTGCAGCTCAGTATCCAGACGGTGCCAATGGTTGAATTGCTGTTTTACGTGCTCTGCGAGTTTTTTCTGGCCAGCAAATTCATCTAGTAATGTGCGGTGGTACTCTTTTTTTAATAAGCGCTGATGTTCGTGCTGACCATGAATAGCAATCAGGTGCTGGCCAAGCTCTTTAACCATAGCGGCAGGTGATGGGCGCCCATTGATGTAACAACGGGAGCGGCCTTCTTGGGTAATTACTCTGCGAAGAATGCATTCGCCGTCATTATCTAAGTCGTTTTCGGTGAGCCAGTTAGCGGCTTCTGGGATGCTTTCCAGCGTAAAATTAGCACTGATATCGGCTTTTACCGCGCCATGACGGACGGCTCCGCTTTCAGCGCGATCACCTAATGTCAGTCCCAAGGCATCCAGCATGATCGACTTGCCGGCACCGGTTTCACCGCTGACAGCGGTCATTCCCTGGCTGAGCTCCAGTTCCAGATGTTCAACAATGGCAAAGTCGCGAATAGTAAGTTGGTTTAGCATAATAGAATACATGTGTTTTTATACAGTACTTCTTGTATAAGCCAATTTTTACGGTGATGCAATCTTTATCTGTCAGTAGTACAAAAAAACTCTTTTAAACTGTTGAAACAGATTCTGTTGACCCCATATACAGCAGCAAACAAGTGATTAGCTAAACGGAAATCTTTGCAGATAAGATTGCTGGAGAAATTTACATGGCCAATGAAGAACTGAATCCTAACGACCCACAGCAAACAGTTGAAACAGAGGGGCAGCCTACTGAAGAGGTTGTCAATGAATCTGCTGAGCAAACTATACCTGAATTGGACGTTGAGTCTGAAGAGCAAGACGCTGCCGTCGATGCTGACAAGCTGGCTGCAGATTTGGCTGCGGCTACTGCTGAGGTTGAGTCTCTGAAAGATCAGATGCTGAGAATTCAGGCTGAAGCACAAAATGTGCGCCGCCGTGCTGAACAGGATGTGGAGAAAGCACACAAGTTTGGTTTAGAAAAATTTGCCAATGAAATGCTGCCTATCGTGGATAGTCTTGAACGGGCAGTTGAAACCTTTGGTGATGACGAAACACTGAAGCCCATGCGTGAAGGTGTGGAAATGACCATGAACATGTTTGTTTCCGGATTAGCAAAATTCAAGATGGAACAGGTAAATCCAAAGGGTGAAACTTTTGATCCGGCTTTGCATCAAGCTATGTCAATGATTCCTGTTCCTGATGTGGCTGCAAACACCGTGGTTGAAGTGATGCAGAAGGGTTACACCTTGCATGGTCGACTGGTTCGACCCGCGATGGTTATCGTGGCTAAAGGCTAATTATTTTAGGGGTTCACCTTGAAACCGTACAAATCGTACTTATATAGGTTTCAAGCTGACTGAAAAACAGTCAAACAAGATTTAATTACTGTCCGTCTGAACGGGCAGCTAGAACAACTGGAGCAGATACAAATGGGTAAAATCATCGGTATTGACTTGGGAACCACAAATTCATGTGTTTCCATCCTGGACGGTGACAGCGCTAAAGTTATCGAAAACGCTGAAGGCGATCGTACTACGCCTTCCATCATCGCGTACGCTGACGAAGGTGAGATTCTGGTAGGTCAGCCAGCAAAACGTCAGGCTGTTACTAACCCTGACAACACACTGTTTGCAATCAAACGTCTGATCGGTCGTCGTTTTAAAGATAACGTTGTACAGAAAGACATCAAAATGGTGCCTTACAAAATTATCGAAGCAGACAATGGTGATGCTTGGGTAGAAGTGAGAGGCAACAAGATGGCTGCGCCTCAGATCTCTGCAGAAATTCTGAAGAAAATGAAGAAAACTGCGGAAGATTATCTGGGTGAAGCTGTAACTGAAGCGGTTGTCACCGTACCCGCTTACTTCAACGATTCTCAGCGTCAGGCGACGAAAGATGCAGGTAAAATTGCAGGCCTGGACGTTAAGCGTATCATCAACGAGCCAACGGCTGCGGCCCTGGCGTATGGCATGGACAAGTCTAAAGGCGATAAAACCATCGCTGTATATGACCTGGGTGGCGGTACGTTCGATATCTCAATTATCGAAATCGCTGAAGTGGATGGTGAGCACCAGTTTGAAGTGCTGGCTACCAACGGTGATACATTCCTGGGTGGTGAAGACTTCGACCTGCGCCTGATAGAATTCCTGGCCGCAGAGTTTAAGAAAGAGACGGGTATTGATCTGCATAACGATCCTTTGGCGCTGCAGCGTCTTAAAGAAGGTGCAGAGAAAGCTAAAGTTGAGCTGTCTTCAGCTCAGCAGACCGACGTTAATCTACCGTACATCACTGCAGATGCATCAGGTCCTAAACACCTGAACGTTAAGATTACTCGTGCGAAACTGGAAGCTTTGGTTGAAGAGCTGGTTATCCGTACTCTTGAACCATGTAAAATTGCTCTTCAAGATTCCGACCTGAGTTCTTCTGAGATTGATGAAGTTATTCTGGTGGGTGGTCAGACACGTATGCCAATGGTTCAGGAGAAAGTAACTGAATTCTTTGGTAAAGAAGCGCGTAAAGATGTTAACCCGGACGAAGCTGTAGCCATGGGTGCTGCAATTCAGGGTGCGGTTCTGGCAGGTGACGTGAAAGACGTACTGCTTCTGGACGTAACGCCTCTGACACTGGGTATTGAAACTATGGGTGGTGTTGCTACTCCGGTTATTGAGAAGAACACTACGATTCCTACTAAGAAATCTCAGATCTTCTCTACGGCTGATGACCACCAGAGCGCTGTGACCATTCACGTTGTTCAGGGTGAGCGTAAGCAGGCGACTTCTAACAAATCACTGGGTCGTTTCGATCTGGCTGATATCCCGCCAGCTCCACGTGGTGTGCCACAGATTGAAGTTACTTTCGACCTGGATGCCAATGGTATTCTGAATGTTTCTGCTCAGGACAAAGCGACTGGCAAGCAGCAGTCTATCGTGATTAAAGCGTCTTCTGGTCTGAGCGATGATGAGATCGAGCAGATGGTTCAGGATGCAGAGTCTCACGCTGAAGAAGATAAGAAGTTTGAAGAGCTGACTGCAGCCCGTAACCAGGGTGACGCAATGGTTCACTCCGCTAAGAAAACTATGGAAGAAGCGGGTGATAAAGCCACAGATGAAGAGAAGGCTGCGGTAGAAGCTGCGACTGCTGAATTGGAAGAAGCTCTGAAGGGCGACGACAAAGACTCAATCGAAGCTAAAACTACTACTCTGACTGAAGCGATCTCTGGCATAGCGCAGAAAATGTATGCTGAAGCCGCTCAACAGGCTGAAGCTGAACAGGCAGCTGCTGGGGGCGAAGAGCCACAGGCAGGCGGTAACGATGATGCAGTAGACGCTGAGTTTGAAGAAGTTAAAGACGACAAAAAATAAGTCGCCTGATAGCTGATGCAAGCTAATTAAGCGTAGCTTTTGCGGTGATAATTCATGCCGCAAAAGTGAAATAACTCGGCACCGCGGGCTTCATGCCCGCGTTGTCATATCCGGCACAAAGCCGTATTCAGTGTTGTGACCATGTCGAAACGAGATTATTACGAAGTATTGGGTGTTTCTAAGGACTCATCTGATCGCGATATCAAAAAAGCTTTCCGCCGTATGGCGATGAAATATCATCCAGACCGTAATCCGGACGATCAGGAATCGGAAGACAATTTCAAAGAAGTTAACGAAGCTTACGAAGTGCTGTCGGATGCACAAAAGAAAGCGGCGTATGACCAGTATGGTCACGCGGGTGTCGACCCGAATATGCGTGGTGGTCAAGGCGGCGGTTTTGAGGGTAACTTCTCTGACATCTTCGGCGATGTGTTTGGTGATATCTTTGGTGGCGGCGGTGGTCGCGGTGGTCGTAGCTCGGTACAACGTGGTGCAGATTTGCGTTACAACATGGAACTTAGCCTTGAAGAGGCGGTTCGTGGTGTAGAGAAGAGTATAACTGTTCCAACTCTGGTGGCTTGTGATACCTGTGATGGTTCTGGCGCTAAACCGGGGACTTCAGCAAAAACCTGTGGTACTTGTGGTGGTCAGGGTCAGGTGCGCATGCAGCAGGGTTTTTTCTCAGTACAGCAGACATGTCCAACCTGTCGTGGTGAAGGTAAGGTAATTGCCGACCCATGTGGCGAATGTCACGGCCATGGTCGTAAAGAGAAAACCAAGACGCTTAACGTTAAGATCCCAGCGGGGGTTGATACGGGTGATCGCATCCGTCTGGCGGGTGAAGGTGAAGCGGGTACCCATGGTGGCCCATCGGGTGACCTTTACGTTCAGGTACATGTTAAAGAACATCCGATCTTTGAACGTGATGGCAAACATCTGTACTGTGAAGTACCGATCAGTTTTGTCGATGCCGCTCTGGGCGGGGAGCTGGAAGTTCCAACTCTGGATGGCCGTGTGAAGCTTAAAGTACCTGCTGAAACACAAACCGGTAAAATGTTCCGCCTTCGCGGCAAGGGTATTGCTCCGGTTCGGGGTGGAGCTACAGGTGATCTATTAGTGAAGGTTGTGATCGAAACGCCGGTTAATCTGAGCAGTCGCCAGAAAGAACTGCTGCGAGAGTTCCACGAAGAGATGGAGCAGGGCAATCATAAGCACAGCCCGAAAAAGCATGGCTTCTTTGATTCGGTGAAGAAGTTTTTTGAAGATATGACATAAAGTTAAGGGGCTGAAAAGCCCCTTAATTCTCTGGGAGCAAATGGCATGAGCCAGAAACCAGAATGCCCAAACTGGCTTTGGGATGAAATTACAGCAGAAGCAGAACAGGAAGTGCTTGATGAGCCAGTTTTAGCGGGCTTTTTTCACGCCAATATTCTAGGTCATCAGAGCCTCTGCTCAGCGCTGGCGTACTTGTTGAGTCGTAAATTGCACGATGATGCAGTACCCGCTGTTACCTTCCGTCTGGTAATCGAAGAGGTCTTTCGGGATGCACCTGAAATTGTAGAGTCGGTATGCGCTGATATTGCAGCGGTGCGTACCCGTGACCCGGCTATAGAGAAGCATTCTACAGTTTTGCTATTCCTCAAAGGTTTTCATGCTATACAAGCCTATCGTGTTGCTCATTATATGTGGCACAAAGGCCGCAAGAGCATGGCGATGTATATCCAAAGCCGTGTCAGCAGCGTACTTCAGGTTGATATTCACCCGGCGGCTCAAATTGGGCAGGGTGTAATGTTTGACCATGCAACTGGCATTGTTGTGGGCGAAACCAGTGTCATTGAAAATGATGTTTCCATACTTCAGTCCGTGACACTGGGTGGTACAGGCAAGCAGTGCGGTGATCGCCATCCGAAGATTCGTGAAGGTGTTATGATCGCAGCCGGAGCAAAAATCTTCGGCAATATAGAGATTGGTGCAGGTGCCAAAGTAGGTGGTGGCAGTGTGGTGTTGGATTCAGTTCCTGCACATACCACGGTTGTGGGTGTTCCGGCCAAAACGGTTGGACATCCCCTGGTAGATAAACCGGCACTGGATATGGATCAGAATGTCCTGCACGACAAAGAAAAGTAATAACGGAATTTAAATATGATTAGAGTGGCAGTGACCGGAGCAGCTGGTCGCATGGGTAAAGCCAATATTGAAGCACTTCAGATGGCCGAAGGTATTGAACTGGGTGCTGCGATTGTAGAGCCTTCCAGTACATTGGTTGGTGCAGATGCTGGTGAAGTAGCGGGTGTCGGCAAGTTAGGTGTGGCGATGGTTGGTTCTTTGGCTGATGCGGTTGCAGATTTTGATGTGCTGATCGACTTTACAGCACCGGAAGTGACTCTTAAAAACGTTGATTTTTGTGCAGCTAATGGCAAGCAGGTGGTAATTGGAACCACCGGCTTAAACGATGAACAGAAAGTAATTCTGCAGCAGCAGGCTGAGCGAACGTCTATCGTATTTGCCCCCAATATGAGTGTGGGTGTGAACCTTTGCTTCAAACTGTTGGAAGTGGCTGCAAAAGCACTGGGCAATGATGATTACGACATTGAGGTGATCGAAGCTCACCATCGCCATAAAGTGGATTCGCCTTCAGGTACGGCTCTGCGGATGGGTGAAGTGGTAGCCGATGCGCTCGGTCGTGACCTGAACGAATGTGCTGTGTATGGCCGCGAAGGTCAGACAGGCGCACGCCCTCGTGGTGAAATCGGTTTTGAAACTATTCGTGCCGGAGATGTTGTGGGTGATCACACAGTATTGTTCGGGACTGAAGGCGAGCGCATTGAAATTACGCATAAGGCCAGTAACCGCCTGACCTTTGCTAAAGGTGCAGTACGTGCGTGCAAGTGGCTGGAAGGTAAATCCACCGGTTTGTTTGATATGCAGGATGTATTGGAACTGCGTTAACTTATTGTTATCGCAATGAAAAGAAACGCAGCTAAGGCCGCGTTTTTTTATGCCTGTGGTAAATGAATCTGCATTGAAATACGACCAAACTTTGATCTGACTCGGTATCTTCTTACGCTAACTGGACTACTCTTGAGATAATCACATGGAGTAGCAATATGGAAACTGGCGCACTTCTATTCTTGGACAGAGCAGAATTGTCCTCCTTATTTGCTCAGCTTGAGAAGCTGGGTTACAACATATATGGCCCCCAGGCTCGGGACAGTGCCATTGTTTTTGACCCGCTGCAGAAGGTAGATCAACTACCTCAGGGTTGGCAGGACATCCAAAAACCGGGCAGTTATCAACTCGAACAGACCGATTCTCAGCGATACTTTCACTGGGCTAATGGCCCTCAGGCTATCAAACCTCTGTTGTTTTCTTCCCGTGAGGTAATGTGGCAGGCCAGTAAACAAGATGACGGCTCAATCGAGTTTGTTATACCCGAACATCAGATTGAAAAGGTGGCTGTGATCGGCGCTAAAGCCTGTGATGTTGCGGCCCTTAAGCTTCAGGATCAGCATTTCCTTCAGGGCGAGTTTGTAGACCCGGGCTACAAGGCAAAACGGCAGGGGCTGTTTATTGTTGCGGTTAACTGTAGTCGTGCAGCGAGTACCTGTTTCTGTGCCTCTACCGGTGATGGCCCTAGCTGCGAATCCGGATTTGATCTTTGCCTGACAGAACTTGAAGAAGGTTTTCTGATTGAGGTTGGCTCAGATTACGGTGAGAAAGTGATTCAGGTACTTAATTTGCAAACCGCTACCTCTGCACAATTACAAAAAGCCGAGTACCAGAAAGCCGATGTTATTGAGTCACAAGGTCGACAGTTGCGCCCGATCGCAATAAATCAGCTGCAAAACCAGCGTTCCCATCCTCAGTGGGATGATATAGCAGAGCGGTGTCTGGCCTGCGGTAACTGCACCATGGTATGCCCAACCTGTTTTTGTCACCGGCATCATGAGGAACCGGTTTTGGATGGTAAGAGCAGCGAGCATGTGCGTGAATGGGATAGCTGCTTTGGTGAGTCTCATGGTGAACTGGCGGGTTTTCAGGTGCGTAAAACAGTTAAGCAGCGTTATCAACAGTGGATGATTCACAAACTCGATACCTGGCAGGAGCAGTATGAGAGGTCAGGTTGTACCGGTTGTGGTCGTTGTATGAGCTGGTGCCCTGCAGAGATCGATTTTGTTAAAGAGGCGAATACGATTGGGGGGGAACCGGAATGAATACCTTCCAGAAACCGATGCCAGCCAAAGTGCTGGAGGTGATCAAAGAATCTGACACGATCTTTACTTTGCGTCTGCATTTGGAGAACCATGATGACCGTGAGCGATATCAGTTTATGCCGGGTCAGTTCAATATGCTTTATCTGTTTGGCGTGGGTGAGGTGCCGATCTCGATAGTCTCGGATCCATTGGATGAGGGCGTGATAGATCATACGATCAGAATAGTCGGCCGTGTTACCCGTGGCTTAGCGAAGTTAAGCGCAGGCGATATCGTTGGTCTGAGGGGCCCTTACGGTCGTGGATGGCCGCTGGCTTTAGCCAGAAATAAGGATCTCTTGATTGTAACCGGTGGTCTGGGGTGTGCTCCGGTGGTCGCCGCGATTAATTTTGCTTTGAAGCGTAAAGAGCACTACCGCAAGCTGTGTATTGTTCAGGGAGTTAAGCACAGTAACGATCTGATCTGGCGTAAACGCTATGAGATGTGGAAGTTACTGGAAGGTGTGGAAGTGTTACTGGCAGCGGATGAATCCGGACCCTCATGGCCTTTCCACAAAGGCAGAATTACCGAGTTGCTGGATAAAGTGGATGTCGATAGTGAAAACTGCCTTGCTATGATCTGCGGACCGGAAGGCATGATGTATCGGGTTGCGGACCGATTGGTTGAGATGGATATATCTCCCTATAACATCTACCTCAGTATGGAGAGGAACATGCAGTGCGCCATCGGTCATTGTGGTCATTGTCAGTTTGGGAATGAATTTATCTGTAAAGATGGCCCGGTGTTTGTCTATCCCGATGTTCGTGAGAAACTGCTGATGGAGGGTGTGTAATGGCTGCAAAACCTTCTGTTGCTGTGCATAAGTTCAGCTCCTGCGATGGTTGCCAACTGGCGCTGTTGAATATGGGGGAAGCGTTAGTGACTCTGGCAGAACGTGTAGATATAAAACATTTTGCTGAGGCCGGAGTTCTGGACGAAACAGCGGAAGTGGATATCGCTTTTATTGAGGGCAGTGTGGTGACCGCTCATGATTGTGAACGCATTCAGGAGATCCGCAAGCGCAGTCGTTATCTGATCACTATGGGCGCTTGTGCCACTTCCGGCGGGATTCAGGCGCTGAAAAATCTTTCAGATGATCCTGCTTCCTGGGTGGGAGCCATCTATTCCAAACCTGAATTTATAGACAGCCTCGACCGCTCAGAGCCAATTAAAAAACATGTCAAAGTAGACTTTGAACTCTGGGGATGTCCCATCAACAGTCGCCAGATCTCCACCGCTATCAGTCTGATGCTGGAGGGAGTGATGCCTCTGGATGAGCGAGAAAAGCTCTGCATCGATTGTAAACGGCAGGGTAACGTCTGTACTCTAATCACAGAAGGCGAACCTTGTATGGGGCCGGTTACCAGAACAGGTTGTGGGGCTTTATGCCCGCAGTTTGGCCGCGCTTGCTACGGTTGTTTTGGTGAGAGTGAATTACCTCATGATTCGGCGCTGAGTCGTCGTTTCCAGGGCTTGGGTTTGTTGCCTGAAGAGATAAGACAGCGTTTTCAATTGATACATCCAGTGGATGCTGATGAACTGGAGCAAAGGATCAACCTCGATAGTGGCAAAGCAGGAGGCGGAAATGAGTGAGCGCAAGGTCAAAATTGATGTTCCCTCTCTGGCCCGTGTTGAAGGTGAAGGTGCGCTGCACCTGAAAATTCATCAGGATAAAATCGAGCATCTGCAGTTCAAAATCTATGAACCTCCGCGTTTTTTTGAAAAATTTCTTGAAGGTCGTCACTACTCTGAAGTGCCGGATATAGTCGCTCGAATCTGCGGTATCTGCCCCGTGGCGTATCAAGTCAGTGCCGTGAATGCTCTGGAAAGCCTGTTTGAGGTTGAAAAAACGGTCTGGATACAACAGATGCGCAGGCTTTTGTATCTTGGGGAGTGGTTACAGAGTCACAGTCTCCATATTCATCTGTTAGCCCTGCCGGATTATTTTGGCTATGACACAGCGATCCAGCTTGCAGGGAAATTCCCCGATGAAGTACGTCGAGGCTTTGCTCTGCAGGATTCCGGTAATCAGATTATGCGCTTGCTGGGCGGCAGATCTGTGCATCCGGTAGGTATTGCGGTGGGCGGTTTTCATAAAGCACCAGCGCTTAAAGATGTTGACCTTCTGTTGGCTAACCTTCAGGCCCTGTTGCCGCAAGCGATGGCAATGGCAGAGTGGATCTCAACGATTGAGATACCCGATCAGGAGCAGGATTTCTGTTCAGTGGCTTTAAGCGCAGACAATTACGCGGTGGAAACCGGGCGTGTTATCAGTAGTAAAGGATTAGATATCTGCGAAGCGGATTATGAACAGTACTTTCAGGAAAGTCATAGCCCGCACTCAACAGCATTATGGAGTCATCTGCAGGGACAGGATTATCTGGTCGGTCCATTAGCCCGGTTGAATTTGTGCCACCATCAGCTGCCACAGGGTATTCAGAAATTATTGAGTAAACTGGGTAATCCATTCCCTAGTCAGAATATGTTCCACAGTATGCTGGCCCGGGCGGTTGAAGTTTGTTGGGCTCTGGATGAGGCGATCAATATTCTTCAGGGTTACCAGATCCCGGATTACAGTAAGGCAGAAGTTGCAGTTAAGGCGGGTGAAGGTTTTGGTTGGAGTGAGGCACCGCGTGGATTGCTCTGGCATCGATACAAAGTAAATAGCAGTGGTCATATTGAGGAAGCGAAGATTGTGCCGCCAACCAGCCAGAATCAGGCCCGGATTGAACAGGATCTGCAATGGTCGCTTGCACAAATAGGTTTGGATCAGTCGGACGAGGTATTAAGGCTGCACAGTGAAAAAGTGATTCGTAACTATGATCCCTGTATCTCATGTGCCACCCATTTTCTTAAACTCAGCACTGAGAGAAGTGGATGAAAGTTGCGGTGCTCGGGATAGGTTCGCCTCACGGAGATGATCAGATCGGTTGGGTGCTGGTGGATGAGCTACAAAAGCTGACTCCCCATTCCGATATCTATTGGGAAAAAGTTTCGGCTCCGGTGACCTCTTTGGTTAATCAGTTATCAGCCTACGATTACATTCTGGCTCTTGATGCCGCAGAGCTTGCCAGAACTCCTGGGGAATCGGTATTTATTCAAGATGCTGCCGAAGCTTTGGCACAGCAGGAAAGTCTGGTCAGCAGTCACTCCATGGGCCTTCTGGAGAGTTGGCAGCTGGCCCGTGCTTTGGACATGAAACTTCCAGCAATCAGTCTGTTTCTCGTGCAAATGGAACAAACTGAGCCGATGCAGCCCATTTCTGTCAGCCTTGAGAAGAATATTCCTGATATGCTGGAAGAATTAGCCACTGTGTTAGCAGAACAACTATCGGAAAATGTCAGTGTATAAACTCAGCTTTTTTGTTCCGGATCAAGCACTTGAGAACGTAAAAAAGGCCGTTTTCAGTACCGGTGCTGGTCGCATTGGTAATTATGATTGCTGTTGCTGGCAGGTGTTAGGCCAGGGGCAGTTTCGGCCCTTGTCGGGCAGTAATCCTCATATTGGAACCCAGAACCAGATCGAAACAGTGGAAGAGTGGAAAGTAGAACTGGTATGTGATGATGAGTTGATTCATGCTGCGGTAACAGCAATGAGGCAGGCTCATCCCTATGAAGAGCCAGCTTATGATGTCTGGAAACTGGAACCGATCTGACAAATCTTTTTAAAGGGAGCCAGCAGTGACGCAATTACTGGTACGTTACTCGCGCATATTAGAGATCGTTGGGGATATCGTAAAAGTGCATGTGCCTTTGTCCGACCAGGGCACTTCTGCGATCTGCTTTGGTGATCTTGCACTTATCGAAAATGAGCGTGAAGAGAATCGCCAGCCTAATCTGGCGCAGGTGATTCTGCTGGAGCGCGAAGAAGTTTCATTGCAGGTATTTACCGGAACCAAAGGGCTTTCCACCCACTCTGTCGTTCGCTTTCTTGGGCGTTCTATGGAGGTAACCTTTTCCCCCAATATTTTAGGTCGGGCCTTTTCCGGTACTGGGCGTGCAATTGATAACGGCCCGGCACTGATAGAAGAACCCAAAATCGAGATTGACGGCCCCACAGTTAATCCGGCTCGCAGGATTCTTGCCTCCCATATGATTCGCACAGATGTGCCGATGATCGATGTATTCAACTGTCTGGTGGAAAGCCAGAAAATTCCGATTTTTTCAGTTGCCGGTGAGCCTTATAACCAACTGCTGGCACAAATTGGAACCCATGCCGATGCCGATGTAGTTGTGTTTGGTGGTATCGGCTTGGTTTTTGATGATTATCATTTTTTCAAAACTGCCTTTGAGGAAGCGGGTGTACTGGCCAGAACGGTCATGTTTGTACATCAGGGTTCCGACCCGACCGTTGAAGGTTTGCTGGTACCGGATATGGCTTTGGCGGTGGCGGAACGTTTTGCTGTGGAGGAGGGTAAGCGCGTACTGGTGCTCCTGACCGATATGACTGCTTATGCGGATGCTCTGAAAGAGGTGGGAATCTCCATGGAGCACGTGCCCTCTAACCGCGGTTATATTGGTGACCTCTATTCCCAGTTGGCCCGGCGTTATGAAAAAGCTTGTGATTATAAAGGCGCAGGTTCGGTCACCATCCTTTCTGTAACCACCATGCCTGGTGATGATGTTACTCACCCGGTCCCGGATAACACGGGTTACATCACCGAAGGCCAGTTTTATCTACATGATGGGGTGATAGACCCTTTTGGTTCTCTGTCACGATTAAAACAACATGTGATCGGTAAAGTAACACGCGAAGACCATAGCCAGATTATGAACACGATGGTGCGGTTTTATGCGGAGTCCTGCGATGCTGCGCAAAAGCAGGCGATGTCTTTTGAACTGAGTGAATACGATGAGCGGTTATTGCAGTTCGGCGAGCTGTTCCGGGACCGATTTATGGATATCCGGGTAACCATGCCGTTGGAAGACGCTTTGGATAATTGTTGGCATATATTGGCAGAGTGTTTTCAACCCCATGAACTGTTGATGAAGCAAACGCTGATCGATAAGTATTTTCCTGAAAAATCTGACCGCATGACAGGATAGTAATTGTGGCAAAACTGGCGCTGAACAAAACAACACTGAACCGTGAAGGGCGACGCCTTAAAGCGTTTCGTCAGTTTGTGCCTGCGCTGGACCTTAAAAGAAAACAATTGCTTGCCGAGCGTCAGGAGACCAGTCGTCTTTTAAAAGGCAACTATTCGCAGTTAAAGGATCTGCAGCAGTGTGTGAGTGAGCAACTGCCCATGCTGGCAAATACAAAGATCCAGTTGAACTCGTTGTTGCAGGTAAAAAATGTTGATGTTCGTTACGCAAATCTGGTGGGGCTTGAACTGCCGGAATTAGCAGCCTTTGAGGTGGATGTGCAGCAGTATTCACGACTGCTTTTGCCCCATTGGATTGACCCTTTACTCAAACTTCAGCAGCAGACTTTGAAGCTGGAAGTGGAAATTCAGGTTTTCGAACAGCGGCTGTTACTGCTTGAAGAAGGCTTGCAGAAAACCACACAGCGTCTGAATTTGTTCGACAAAGTTCTGATTCCTGAAGCGCAGGCGAATATACGTAAAATCCGTATTGCGTTATCTGATGCGGAGCGGGCGGGTGTAGTCAGGGCTAAGATTGCCAAGAATAAACGCAGGAGAATGCGCGTATGAGTATTCAGACCCTGCAAAAAGCCACTCTGGTGGGTTTGACTGAGGATAAAATCACTATCCTGGAAGATCTGCAATCTCTTGGAGTCATGCATGTGATTCCTCTGCAGAAGCTCAAACACGCTGTTAAAACCGAGCATCAGGTAAGCCCTGAACAGTTACATGGGACTCTGCATTATCTTCTGAGTTGTAAACAGAAGCGCAAGCAGGTCCTGAGTGAGCGTCACTTCGACCTTGAAGAGGTTGCTGAGCAGGTTGACCAGAACCGCAGCAAACGTCTTTCTCTGGTTGAGCGGCATGACTTCCTGAAGAAGCGAATTAAAGACCTGCAACCCTGGGGTAGCTTCAGCTTTCCACGGGATGGCGAGTTATACGGGCAACGATTGTGGTTTTATCTTGTTCCTAACTACCGCATGAAAGATGTGACGCAAACCACGCTGCCCTGGCAGTGCGTGCACCGGGATAACCGTTACAGTTACATCGCGGTGATTTCTGAAGAGGAACCGGGCCTGAATGAGATGCCGGTGGTGCGAACACATACAGGTGCTGTACCTCTGGAACTATTACAGCGTGAGCTGGAAGATATTGAAGTCGACCTGGAAACAGTAGAAGCTGAACGTGAAGCGCTGACCCGATGGATCTATCTTCTGCAACGCTCTATCGCCGGTACAGAAGATGCCGCGCAGAGAGCTGAAGTCTCAACCGAAACTCTGGACCGGGGTGAAGTGTTTGCAGTGCAGGGCTGGGTAGCGGATGAAGCCATATCCCAGCTCAGAACGTTTGCTGAGGCGCACAGTATGGTGCTTCAACTTGAGGCCCCCACAGAGGATGAAGCTCCTCCCACTTTGTTGCAGAACCCAACCTCTATAGCAGGTGGAGAGGAAGTTGTGAACTTCTTTCAGATGCCTGGCTACCGCAGCTGGGATCCCTCCCGCGTGGTGTTTTTCTCCTTTGTCAGTTTTTTTGCCATGATTATGTCAGATGCGGGCTACTCTTTATTGCTGGCAGCGATTGTGTTGTTTTATCGGCAGAGAATGAATATCACAGAGACAGGCCGTCGCCTTAAAGCTATGGGCTATGCTCTGGCAGGTGCCGGCTTTATCTGGGGTGTGGTCGTGGGTAGTTACTTTGGTGCTGCGGCTCCCTTTGAATGGTTACAGGCGTTAAAACTGCTGGATCTGAAAGACTTCGATAGCATGATGTTGCTCTCTATTGCCATTGGAGCCAGTCATTTGATTCTGGCTAACCTGATGATGGCATGGGTACGGCGGAAATCGTGGCAGTGCATAGGGTCTTTGGGTTGGGCTGTGAGTGTTAGCGCTGCTCTCTGGGGATGGATACAGGGCTTTGCAATCGAACACTGGGTACTGTTTAGCGCAGGATTGGTGATGGTTTTACTGTTTTCCAGTGAGCGCACAGACTGGGGTGTAAAACGTTTTCTGGATGGTTTACTGGCCCTCACGGGTGTGACAAAAATCTTTGGCGATGTGCTCAGCTATCTGCGCCTGTTTGCTTTGGGTCTGGCCAGCGCATCTCTTGCTGTTACCTTTAATCAACTGGCCATCGATGTTGCGGCAGCTCTACCCGCGATTGGTTTGTTGTTTAAAGTGATGATCCTGCTAGTAGGACATTTACTGAATTTCGTACTTACCGTAGTCAGTGGTGTGATCCACGGATTACGACTGAATCTGATTGAATTTTATAACTGGAGTCTGGCGGATGAGGGCTATGCTTTTCAGCCGTTTGCAAAACAGGAGGTTTCACCTTGGATAACCTGATTATGGCTTTAGGCTGGGCAGGGCTGTACGGCCCAATGGCACTGGGTGCAATTGGCAGCATGATCGGCTGTGCTCAGGCTGGGCAGGCGGCCTGTGGTGCATTGCTGGAAACGGAAACAGGGCATGGCCGTTACATTGGTATTGCGGCGATGCCATCGTCCCAGTCAATCTACGGCATCGTGGTTATGTTTGCGCTGAATCGTGAGATTACACCTGAAAATGCACCGGGGCTGGCCGCTATTGGTTTGTTGTGCGGTCTGGCACTGTTATTCAGTGCAGCATGGCAGGGTAAATGCTGTGCTTCTGCAATTAATGTTTCAAAAATACGTCCCGAAATATTTGGTATGTCTCTGGCGCCTGCCGCCATTGTTGAAGGTTTTGCGGTATTTGCCTTTATCTTTGCATTGGTAATCAGTGCAGGTGTTCCGGCTTAGTTGAGGTGGCTTTGATGAGTAAAGAACAGAAAGGTCATGCATCTTCCGGAGTGGAAGAGCTGATCGAGAAGCTGCGTCAGCAAGGTGTTGATAAAGGCCAGCAGGAAGCCTCTAAATTAGTTGAGGAAGCTGAGCATAGGGCCGACTGGTTGTTGTCTCAGGCGCATCAGGAAGCAGAGCAGATTGTCAGTAAAGCCAGAGCAGCGGCGAATAATTTACGTCAGTCTGGAGAAGATGCGCTGCGTATCGCAGCCCGGGATATGCACCTTGAGGTGCGTGAAACCCTATCCCACTCGTTTAGTGATCAGGTTGAACGCCTGGTTGCCCAGCAGATGGATAATGAAGCGTTTATGCGCAAGCTGATCCTGTCGCTGGTGGATAAAGCCAGTCAGGACCATGGCATAGCAGATGCGGAAAAGCTGGAGGTGTTACTGCCGGATGATTTTATCGGTCTGGATGAGTTGCGACGAAATCCCAAAGAGTACCGTGAGGGTGTACTCAGCCAGTTTGTGCAGTCATTGGCGGCGGAGCAGATGCGCGAAGGTATCAGCTTTGATCTGCATGATGGGCAGGGGATCAGAGTCCGTCTCAGCGGCGAAGAGGTAGAGGTTGATTTGAGTAGTGATGCTATCGCGAAGCTTTTGCTTAAACATCTGCAACCACGTTTTCGCGCAATTATTGAGGGAGTGATTCGGTAGTGTCTTACTACACCCTGATCACAGCACTGCCCTGGCTGCCTGAGCTGGAACACTGCAAACAGATGCCGCTTTCAAGGATCGCTTTGGATCAGAGGCTGACGATGCTTTTGGGTTCCGACCAGGAGCAGCTTAGTTTGGTGGAAGCGCTATATTTCCCTGACAGTGACAGTCTTCAGGGCAATACGGATAAACAGCTGATTGCTTTGTGGCGTGCGAACCTGGAAAAGGTGGAGTCGGAAACTCTGCGCCAGAGGATCTGTTTTAGTCAGGAGCTGGTGACTCTAATGGCGGCTTTGCGTTCGCGTGCGTCGGGTCTGGAAAACCCGGAACTATTCCATGGTAGCGGTCGTTGGTTGCCCCGTATTCGCCAGCACTGGTTTGAGCCCGGGTTTGGTTTAGAGGAGTTTTTTCCTCAGATTCAGCAGATCCAGCGAGTACTCGCCAAGGATAACCCGGCTTTGCTGGAGAAACTTCTGAATCAAATGCTCTGGAACAATCTTGTAATGTGCGAAAGACAGAATCATTTTAGTTTCGAATCTGTGGTGTGTTTTGTATTGCGCTGGGGTATTGCTGAGCGCCATATTCGACAGCATGGTGCTGAAGCGTTGCAAAAATTTAATCGGTCGACCAGTCAGTTGTTGGCTCAGGCTGGCTTGCATCAGCAGTTAGAACAGGGAGTTAAATAGTGGATCAACAGTTTACTGCCCGGGTTGTTGCGGTTCGTGATGATATCGTCACAGTCGAATTGCTGAAGGATGATGAAGGTATTTTTTATCCGATCCTGAAAAACGAAGTGGTTTATATCTGCCCAACCCGAAAGGCGCTTAATGAGCGTCAGGAGTATCTTCAAGCCGAAGTGTTAAGGGTGAGACATGGCGAAGCGGACGTTCAGGTATTCGAAAACACCCGGGGGGTCGCTATAGGGGATCTGGTTAAGCAGAGTGGAGAAATGCTGTCTGTTGCGCTAGGTCCCGGTTTGCTGGGACAAGTTTACGATGGATTACAAAATCCGCTGGAGATTATAGCGTCCCAACACGGTTTTTTTCTGCCTCGTGGGTTGGAAGTGGATGGCATAGACCAGCAACAACACTGGTCTTTCCAGCCGGTAGTGAAAGTTGGCGATAAAGTAAAAACCGGGGATCTGATCGGTCACGTTCAGGAAGGTCGTTTTCAGCATAAAATCATGACACCTTTTAAACTCTATGGTGAGGCGGAGATTAGCTGGGTTCAGGAAGGAAGCTTTACCGTTACTACGCCCGTTGCGAGAATGAAAACCGGCCAGGGGCATGAGGTTGATATCACCATGCAGCAGAAATGGCCTGTTCGTGTACCAGTGAGTGAACCTTTGCTCCACGCAGGCTTGAGCAAACGCCATTTCCCTAACGAACCGCTGCTGACCTCAATTCGCTTGATTGATACTTTTTTTCCGGTGGCTCGTGGCGGAACAGCCTGTATCCCTGGCCCCTTTGGCGCGGGTAAAACAGTTTTACAAAGTCTGATCTCACGCTTCTCAGATGTGGATATAGTTGTG
This sequence comes from Neptuniibacter sp., assembly GCA_050633605.1. GTDB lineage: Bacteria > Pseudomonadota > Gammaproteobacteria > Pseudomonadales > Balneatricaceae > Neptuniibacter. Next base: position 22,623 of record JBOEGV010000009.1, read on the forward strand.
ATTGTAGCGTGTGGTGAACGTGCGGGTGAAGTTGTGGAAACCATCACGGAGTTTCCCAATATGTCTGACCCTAAAGGCGGTACCTTGATGGATCGCACGGTGATTATCTGTAATACATCATCTATGCCAGTTGCTGCTCGAGAAGCCTCAATCTACACAGGTATAACAATCTCTGAGTACTACCGCCAGATGGGGTACAACGTACTGTTAATCGCTGACTCAACTTCACGCTGGGCGCAGGCGATGCGTGAAACCTCTGGGCGGCTGGAAGAGATCCCGGGCGAAGAAGCATTTCCTGCCTATCTCGACTCTGCCGTCAGAGCTTTATATGAACGTGCCGGATTGCTGGAAAATAATGCCGGGGATATGGGGAGTCTGACCCTGATCGGTACGGTCTCGCCTGCCGGTGGTAACTTTGAAGAACCGGTAACCCAGTCAACTCTGCGAACAGTAAAAACGTTTTTAGGGCTGAGTGCTGAACGGGCATACAAGCGGGCTTATCCCGCCGTTGATCCTCTGATTTCATGGTCACGCTATCTTGATCAGTTAGCGCAGTGGTATGGCGATAATCTGAGTCAGAACTGGGTTGAGCATGTTAAAGAGATGCAGCAGTTGCTGGTTGATGGCGAGTCGGTCCAGCAGATGATGCAGGTAACCGGGGAAGAGGGGGTGACCCTGACCGATTACATTCTCTATCATAAATCGATCTGTCTGGATCAGGTCTATCTGCAGCAGGATGCTTTTGATGATGTTGACATATCGGTGCCTATTAAAAGGCAGCAGGAAAACTTCGAGTTGTTAAGGCAGTGCCTGTTACAGGCACCGGAATTCTCAACCAAAGATCAGGTTCGGGATCACTTTGTAAAACTGACAGGCCTGTTTAAAAACCTCAACTACAGCCGTTCAGATAGCCCGGATTACAAACGTTATATTCAAGAGATCAAAACCTTATCGAGGGTTTAATTCCGAGTTATTTATTTCCGGTCAGGATAATTTCATGGAGAGGGAATTCCCCTTTCTTTCTATCTTCGAAATAGTGGCAAAGGGCGTTTTTTACAGTGGGAAAGGCTAATTCATCCCAAGGAATTTCAATTTCACTGAAAAGCTTAACTTCTAAAGACTCGTTGCTGATACTGAATTTCGGTTCGGGTAATCTGGCCAGATAGAAAAATTGCACTTGGTTGACGTGCGTGATGGATGTCAGGGTATATAAGCTAATCAGCTCAACTTCTGCATTGGCTTCTTCCATTGTTTCCCGAAGAGCCGCTTGTTCTGTAGATTCTCCCAGCTCCATAAAGCCTGCAGGCAATGTCCAGTAGCCCAAACGTGGTTCAATTGCTCGTTTGCATAAGAGAACTTTGTCTTCGAAAACCGGCAAACAGCCCGACACCACTTTAGGGTTGAAGTAAAAAATGGAATCACATTTCGAACAGGTATGACGAGGAAGGTTGTCACCTTGAGGAATTTTGACTTCGATTTCACTGGCGCAGTTTGAACAGTATTTCATTTCAGTTCCTTGGTTATTATCTTCCATTCTATCGTGCTTAAAAACAGCAAGACAATGCCGTTTTTTTTGGATCGATGTATGATTAGAGTATTCATTTTGAAGATATCATTTCTATGCTCAAAACTATTCGGCAGCGCCTCTCAGATTTTGAACCCCGCTGGTTCCCTTCTGATCAGCCCCAGGCGAGTGTACTTATCGCCTTGACGGACCACGCAGATGATCCAGAAGTTGTGCTGACTAAGCGTGCTGCAAGGTTATCAACGCATAGTGGTGAAATCGCCTTCCCTGGTGGGAAATGTGACGATACTGATCCAGATCTTCTGAGTACGGCTTTACGAGAAGCAGAGGAAGAAGTGGGCCTATCGCCTGCTCATGTTGATATTTTGGGGCCCCTTGGGCAGGTTATGTCTCTTCATGGATTACAGGTGACTCCCTGGGTGGGCGTCATTCCAAAGAATCTTCAACTGATACCTAACCCGGGTGAACTTGAAGAGATATTTACTGTGCCTCTAAGTTTCTTTATGCAGGATGAGCGTTATTGTACCGACGAGATTCGTTTCAAAGGTAAAACTATGTATGTTCCCGCCTGGGACTTTGAAGGTCATATCATCTGGGGATTAACGGCCTATATGCTGGTGGAATTATTGAACGAAGGCTGTAATGCAAATATCCCAATGAAGCCTCGCCCGGAACATAAAATCAGGAGATGGTAATGTTGTATTCGCTTGCTGGAACCCGGGTAAAGCTAACCGGAGAAGAACATTTTGTGGCGGAAAATGCTACGGTGATTGGCAATGTGGAACTGCTGGATAAAAGCAGTATCTGGTTCAATGTAGTGATCCGTGGAGATAATGATCCAATTGTTATCGGTGAAGGCAGTAATGTTCAGGATGGTGCTGTGCTTCACACTGACCCAGGCTTCCCATTAACGATCGGTAAAAATGTAACCATAGGGCATCAGGCCATGCTGCATGGTTGTGAAGTGGGAGATGGTTCCCTGATTGGTATAGGTGCTGTTGTTTTAAATGGCGTTAAAATAGGTAAAGGTTGTTTGATTGGGGCAAAGGCGCTGGTAACGGAAGGGATGGTGATTCCGGATTATTCGTTGGTTGTGGGTTCTCCAGCCAAAATTAAACGCACGATCAGTGAAGAACAGGTAGCCGGTTTAAACGCTAACGCCGAACACTATGTTGATAATATGCGTCGTTTCACTCAAAGCCTGGAAGAGCAGGAAAGTTAGAATATCATGTCAGAATTAGAGCGAAAAGTTCCGAACCCCTGTGTTGGCGTTTGTGCTTTAGATGAAAATGATCTTTGTATAGCCTGTCAGAGAAGTGGTATGGAGATCGCTGAGTGGGGCGTTTTTACAAATGAGGAAAAACGCGAAATTTGGAAAAAAATTAGACGTCGTGAAAAGGGCGAAATCGTTTAATAGAGGCGTATCATGAAGGTAATGATTGATATCTGCATAGTACCTTTAGGCGTAGGGGTTTCTGTGTCTGAATATGTCACTGCTTGCCAGAGAGTACTTCAGGACTTCGGGCTGAAACATCAGATGCATGCCTATGGTACTAACGTGGAAGGTGATTGGGATGATGTAATGGCAGCAGTTAAACGCTGCCATGAAGTTGTTCATGAGATGGGCGCGCCAAGAATTACCACTTCAATGAGACTGGGAACACGTACGGATCGTGAACAATCAATGGATGATAAAATCCAGAGCGTTCAGAGTAAATTATAGGAAGAAAAATAACCGATGGTTATTCTTCTTCCGGTTGTTTAGGTAATGCAAAAATACGAGCGGTTTTAATGACATTGTCGCTGATCTGTAGTGTTTCAATTCGGTAATCCTCGACCTGCAAGCAGACATTAGAATCCGGAATTGATTCCAGCATTTCAGTAATCAAGCCGTTTACGGTTTTAGGGCCATCAGTGGGAAGCTCCCACTCCAGTGATTTATTTACATCGCGAATATAAGCGCTGCCATCAACAAAGTAGCTACCATCGTCCTGGAGGAAAATATCCTGATCTTCCTCGCTATGGCCTGAAGACAGCTCGCCAACAATCTCTTCCAGAATATCTTCCAGAGTCACAATGCCTTGCACATCACCATACTCGTCAACCACTAAGCCGATCCGGCGGTTTTGAGATTGAAAATGCAGTATCTGGGTCTGCAAAGGCGTGCTTTCCGGAATAAAGTAAGGCTCTTTGATAACCTGAAGAATAGAAGCTTTAGTCACGCTGCCTTGATGGAAAACCTGAGCAAGATTACGCATATGCAGGATGCCAACAACTTTGTTTAATTCGCCCTGAAATACCGGGAGACGGGTGTATTCAGTTTGACTCAGGTGTTGGATGATGGCGTCGATATCTTCATCCAGATCGATGCCGACAACTTCGTTACGGGGGATCATAATGTCACTGACAGTGACTTCAGACAGTTCCAGTACCCCGAGTAACATATCCTGATTATTTTGCGGCAACAGAGCGCCGGCTTCATTTACCAAGGTTCGAAGTTCCTCGGTGCTCAGGTGGTGGCTGTTATCGCCCGTCACATTTACACCAAAAAGGCGCAGGAAGGTGTTTGTTATGCCGTTGATCACCCAAACCAATGGGTAGATCAGTTTTAAAAGCGGAGCCAGAAGATAAGAGGCTGGAAAAGCAATTTTCTCCGGATGCAGCGCCGCCATGGTTTTTGGCGAGACTTCAGCGAAAATCAAAATAATGACAGTCAGGCCGAAAGTGGCAATCACAATACCCGTATCACCCCATAATCTAACGCAGATGACCGTAGCAATAGCGGATGCGAGGATATTTACAAAGTTATTGCCAATGAGGATAACACCAATGAGCCGGTCTGGTCGCTCAAGCAGTTTGCTGGCCTTACGGGCACCGCGATGCTTTTTCTTAACCAGATGCTTTAACCGATAGCGGTTGAGAGACATCATGCCGGTTTCAGAGCTGGAGAAAAAAGCAGAACAAAGAATGAGGAAGCAAAGTACCCCGAGAAGGAAACCTATCGACGCGTCGTCCAAGACTGTAAGCCTATCTTATGAATGGAGTGACATTTTTCATTGTGGTGTATTGGCTGTCAAGGGATAGCTTTAGATTATACCGTTATACAAGCCATTCCATGACGGCTTTACTACCAAAGAAGCCCAGAGCCAGAATGATAAAACCAGAAATTGTCCAGCGAACGGCAGTATGACTCCTCCACCCGAAGGTTATTCGGCCAAACAGAAGCGTGGCATAAAAAAGCCATGCAAGAATTGAAAGCACGGTTTTATGGACCAGATGTTGGGCAAAAAGGTCTTCCACAAAGAGGAAACCGGAGGCAAGTGATGCTGATAATAGAATGAGACCAGTCCAGATCATCTCAAAAAGTAGCCTTTCCATTGTTTGTAACGGAGGCAATGAAGAGATAAGCCCACGGGTATGATGTTGTTTTAATGCGGCTTCCTGTCGGGATAACAGTATGGCCTGAAGTACTGAAACAGTGAAAATGCTATAGGCCAGAATGGAAAGAAGTATATGTGCGATCAGTCCTCCCTCATACAACCTTCCAGTTTCAGAGCCGGTACTCCATGCCAGAAGGGCTGTAACAGCGGCCATGGGGAAAACGCCGATAAACAAATTATCAATGTTTTGCCTTAGGCTACTCAAAAGTACGAGTCCGGCTACCAGCCATGAAATAAGCGAACCAACACTGACCACTTCAAGGTTGATTCCGGAAGGTTGGTGCAATACCAGATAGACAGAAAGTGTGTGTGCTGCAAATGCGGCAACACCAATCAGCTGATTTCGGGAGCGGGGAGGTTTGCTCTCACCCAGCATAACTCGCCATTGGAGAAAACCCGCCACTGAGTAGAAAAATACGGCAACTAGGGTTGAAAGAGCAAGCATTGTCTAACTGGGTTTCCGTGTCTGAAAGCTTAAATTTATCAATAAGGAAGGCTAGTTTGTCATAGTTGGACAGAGGATAAAAGCAGTGGGGGCTGCTATGTCGTATTCGAGGCTGTATAATGCTCGGTCTGAGGAATCTGTTAATAAACCCTGTGCAGCACCCGCAGGGTTTATTAACAGATTTCATATTAATCAGTTCACATCCTTTCCCCAGAATACTTATTTGTTAAAAGTTTAGGGGGAAGTCGAGGCAGAAGATGTTTGAGAATTTAACAGAACGACTCACGCAAACCCTACGTTCAGTGACTGGTCAGGCGAAACTGACCGAAGACAACATTAAAGGCACGTTGCGGGAAGTGCGTATGGCGCTACTGGAAGCAGATGTGGCGCTCCCAGTTGTTAAAGAGTTTGTTAATAGCGTTAAAGAACGTGCAGTCGGTGCTGAGGTGACTAAGAGCCTTACACCGGGTCAGGTGTTTGTAAAGATCGTCAATGAAGAGATGGTCAAGGTGATGGGGGAGGCTAATGAACAGCTGAACCTGGCGACGACGCCTCCGGCTGTTGTGCTTATGGCGGGCTTACAAGGTGCGGGTAAAACAACATCTGTCGCTAAGCTTGGCCGCCATCTTCGGGAGCGCGAGAAGAAAAAGGTATTGGTTGTATCTGCTGATGTTTATCGTCCAGCTGCGATCAAACAGCTGGAAACGCTTGCTGCTGAAGTGGAAGTCGATTTCTTCCCTTCAACAGCCGATCAGGATCCGGTAGATATTGCCAACGCTGCAATAGCTCATGCCCGGATTCAACATCATGACGTATTGTTGGTCGATACTGCAGGTCGTTTGCACGTTGATGACGACATGATGGGTGAAATTAAAAACCTGCATGATGCTGTTAATCCGATTGAAACCCTGTTTGTGGTTGATGCGATGACAGGTCAGGATGCGGCGAACACTGCAAAGGCGTTTAATGAAGTGTTGCCTTTGTCCGGTGTCATCCTGACAAAAACGGATGGTGATGCTCGTGGTGGTGCTGCTCTGTCGGTGCGCCATATCACAGGTAAGCCAATCAAATTCCTGGGTGTTGGTGAGAAAGTTGATGCTTTAGAGCCTTTCCATCCTGATCGTGTTGCGTCACGAATTCTGGGTATGGGTGATGTACTCTCCCTGATAGAGGAAGCAGAACAGAAGCTCGATAAAGATAAAGCGGAAAAGTTTGCGAAGAAGATCAAGAAGGGTAAGGGGTTTGATCTGGAAGATTTTCGTGAACAGATCCAGCAGATGAGTAATATGGGCGGTATGATGGGCATGCTGGATAAGCTGCCAGGAATGGGGCAAATGGCCCAGGCAGCAGATGCTGCTAATGCCGAAAAAGGCATGCATCAGATGGCTTCAATTATCAACTCAATGACTCCACAAGAGCGTCGTAAACCAGATATTATTTCGGGTTCCCGTAAAAAACGCATTGCTAAGGGATCGGGTACCCAGATTCAGGATGTTAATCGCCTGCTGAAGCAGCATAAACAAATGTCGAAGATGATGAAAAAATTCAGCGGCAAAGGCGGTATGACTAAGATGATGCGTGGTATGAAAGGCATGCTGCCACCAGGAATGGGCGGTGGTCCTGGCGGAATGGGTGGAATGGGTGGTCCAGGCGGCTTCCCTCGTATGTAACAAATCTGGTCAGGCCTTCAGTAATACCCGTTTACTAAACAAACAAAAGACTTTATCAGGGCGGCAATTTCGCGTAGAATTGCCGCCCTGATTTTTAATGGCACATTTTGTCTAAAAGCAGAATGCTAAATCTAACTGTGGGCGATATCAAAACCCACTCAATAAAAGGGTCTAACGCATGGTAATAATTCGTTTGTCTCGTGGTGGC
>JBOEGV010000010.1:0-41318 GCA_050633605.1 Neptuniibacter sp.
CATAATGTAGTCAAACAACAATGCCTATAGCAAGCTAAACCGTATTTTAGCCTGCCATATCTGACCTTTTATAACGCTGCAAAAATACGCCGGTGAGAATCATCAATAACCCAGATACTGTAGAAATGTATATATCTTCACCCAGTATCAGATAAATCAGAATCAACGAAATAAACGGCGACAGAAAAATAAGATTACCAATACTGGAAGCGTGTGAAGTCAGCCGCATCGCCTGTAACCAGCAAACGAAAGCCAGCCCCATTTCAAAAACACCCACATAACCCGCAGCCAACACCCCCTGCCAAACGGGTAGAGACAAATCATCCTGATACAGAATAATCAGTCCCAATACCGGAACCGCGAAGGCAAAGTTCATCATCAACCCCAGCACTGGATCACGACTATCTTTAGCCCCAAGAATCCAGGAGATCGCCCAGACAAAAGTACTTATAAGCGCTAGCAACACGCCAACCTGATCCGTAAATTCAAGTGAGAACACCTGCCCTCTGGTGGCGATAACCAACACACCTGTGTAACAGATCAGCCCTGCAATTATGTCTCTGGTACTTAACTTATGCTTCAGAAATGGTACTGAGAGTAATGCCAGCATAATTGCCCAACTGTAGTTGATGGCCTGCGCTTCCTGGGCGGGTAATCGATTATAGGCCTCGAACAACAAAAGATAATAAAGACAGGGATTCATCATCCCCAGAAAGCATGAGTACAACCACTGCCTTCCTGACCAGTGCCTGAGATCACTCCAGCGTTTGTAATAACTGACCACAACCGCAAGTAGCACTAACGAAAACATTGCCGCATAAAACAGCAACTGCGAGGGGGACATATACTGCAAAGCAACTTTGAACGCGGTGGCAACCGTTGACCACATTACGACTGCTGCCAGCGCAAAATATAACGCTAGTCGCTCATTAGCTTTTTTATACACCTTAGCCATCCCCTGTCTTCATCTTAAAACCTCAAACAAACAATTAACCACAATAATTACTTGCAAAAAACATCCTGACTATTTTTCAACCTAAATAAAGTACGTTTCACTAGTTTTTAGCAATATTAAAAACTTTTTAAAACCCACTCAAAACTATACTTAGATTTTAGTCAGACCTTACAGGTATCTGCTGCAAGAGCTGGCAATACTGATAAACAACCATTTGAGTCACTACACAGAAGCTCAAACAAAAATGCCCGGAGACATCTATGCGCGTCATAGGCACACAAACAAAAACAACAGTGCTGAGCCAGATAGCTGACAAAATCAGAACCAAAATTCCCACCCGGAATTGCGATCAGGCTATCAAATTCTCTAATGAACTATTTGAAGGACTGCAAGAAGCAGAGGTTATTCAGATAGGCGCAGAAGAACTCAGCGAAACAGCCATAACCCTCTGGCATTCAAAGACCGAGCGTAAACCTTTATTAAACGGATGGAATAAATTACCAGCCGCTTATCAGGAACACTTCACAACCGAACAAACCGAATATGACCTTACCCATCTGACCGCTCTGAATAAAAACTCGCCTGTGTCCTTACGTTTTTATACACCGCAACTACAGAAAGAAGATGAGCTGCGTTTTAAAATATACAGCGCGGGCGAACATGTTGTCTTATCTGATGTGATCCCCATTCTAGAAAATATGGGCATGCGGGTACTGGGCGAGCATCCATACCAGATCACTAAAGCTGATGGCGACATCTACTGGATCAGCGATTTCAAAGTAAGCCATCCATCGAGCGACGCTCAATCAATTGAGACTACCGCTCCACTGCTACAACAGACCTTTGATCAGATCTGGTCTGGGCAAGCCGAAAGTGACCCTTTTAACCAGCTCATCATTCTTACCGGATTAAACTGGCGTGAAGTTGCCATACTTCGAGCCTATGCGCGCTACATTAAACAGTTACGCTTTGGCTTTAGTCAGCCATTTCTGGCTGAAACTCTGGCCACAAATAAAAGCCTGACCAAACAATTGATAGACCTATTTCACACCCGTTTTAACCCGACTAATACAGGCAGCCAGGAAAAAGCTGACGCAATTGAGCACTCCATACTGCAAAGCCTTGAGAGTGTCGCAAGTCTGGATCATGACCGTATCCTGAGAAGGTTTCTAACCGTTATCCAGGCCACCGTTCGCACCAATTTTTATCAACGCAGCCGCGCTGGCGGATTTAAAGATTATGTTTCCTTCAAACTTAATCCCCACCTGATCCCGGATATACCCCTTCCAAAACCTAAGTTTGAGTTTTTTGTTTATTCTCCGCGCGTGGAAGGTGTACATCTTCGAACCGGTCCCGTTTCTCGAGGAGGTTTGCGCTGGTCTGACCGCATGGAAGATTACCGTACCGAAGTTCTGGGTCTGGTCAAAGCGCAGCAGGTTAAAAATTCGGTCATCGTACCCACCGGTGCTAAAGGCTGCTTCATAGCAAAAAAACTGCCGATAAATGGCACCAGAGAAGAGCTTCAGGCCGAAGGTATAGCTTGCTACCAGACTTACATTCGGGGTTTGCTGGATCTCACAGACAATTTGGAAAACGATCGGGTTATCGCCCCTGTCGATGTGGTCAGACACGATGAAGATGATACTTATCTGGTAGTAGCGGCAGATAAAGGCACAGCCTCTTTTTCAGATATAGCTAACGAGCTATCACAACAATATGGTTATTGGTTAGGTGATGCCTTTGCTTCTGGTGGCAGTCAGGGTTATGACCACAAAAAGATGGGCATTACTGCTCGTGGCGCATGGGAATCCGTAAAATGCCACTTTCTGGAAAAAGGCCTGAATACGCAGACTGAGCCATTTTCCGTAATAGGCATTGGTGATATGGCAGGTGATGTATTTGGTAACGGTATGCTGCTATCCGAATCCATTCAGTTATTAGCCGCATTCAATCACCAACACATATTTATAGACCCGACACCGGATACAGCAAGCTCATTTCAGGAGCGAAAACGCATTTTCGAACTACCGCGTTCATCTTGGCTGGACTACAACCGCGAGCTGATCAGTCAGGGCGGCGGCATATTCTCTCGTTCATCCAAGTCGATAACCATCACCCCGGAGATGCAAAAAGCCTTCGATATTAAAGCGACCCGTCTCTCGCCTAACGAACTGATAACTGCCCTGCTTAAAGCTCCGGTGGATATGCTTTGGAATGGTGGCATTGGCACATACGTAAAAGCCTCCAGTGAAAGCCATGCCGATGTTGGAGACAAAGCTAACGAGAGCCTCCGAATCAATGGCTCTGAGCTGCGCTGCAAAGTAGTTGGTGAAGGTGGCAACCTTGGCCTGACACAAAAAGGCCGTATCGAATACGCATTAAACGGCGGCGCAGTGAATACAGATTTTATCGACAATGCCGGCGGGGTTGATTGCTCTGACCATGAAGTGAATATCAAAATCCTGCTTAATGAACAGATCAGCCAGGGCAGCCTAAATATAGAAGACCGCAACAGCCTGCTCAGCGATATGACAGATGAAGTAGCCACTCTGGTACTGAAGAACAACTATCGTCAGGCACTGGCATTAAGACTGGCAGAGGAAAAATCAACAGAACGTGTCGACGACCATATCCGCCTGATCAAACGCCTTGAGAAAACCGGCAAGTTGAATCGCGCACTGGAATTCCTGCCTAATGAAAAATCACTTCTAAGAAGAAAAGCCGAAGGCAGTGGTTTAACCCGCCCCGAACTCTCTGTATTAATCTCCTATGTAAAAATAGAACTCAAGCAAGCATTATCCTCTTCCTGGCTGACGCAAGATGAGGGTTTTGCAAAGGAGATAAACACTGCTTTCCCAGCCACGCTCCAGGCCAGATTCCCGGATGCCATTCAACAGCACCGCCTGAGTCAGGAAATAATCGCCACACAGATCGCAAATGATCTGGTAAACCGAATGGGAATTACCTATGTCGATAAGATGCAAAGTGCGACAGGCGCTTCCTACTCTCAAATCTCCGCGGCTTATCTTTGTGTTCGTGAGATATATGACATAGATAAACAGTGGCAAGCGATAGAGTCTCTTGATGGCACAGTAACCGCGTCAGTCCAGAGCCGCATGTATACGGACCTGATCAATCTGATTCGCAGAGCCAGCCACTGGTTCCTGCGGCACCATCGCTATGAGTTGAATCTGCCAGATGCGATTACAAATTACAGAGCAGCTTTGCAGGCAGCTACCTCTTCAATTGAATCACTTGCCCAAAGCATTCCCGAAGATCGTTGGCAGGGCAGCTACGCAGAATACACACAGCATAAAGTACCCGCAAAATTGGCTGCGTTCTGTGCATCAGCGGGCAGTCAGTACTGGTTATTAGATATAGTTGATATTGCCAGCGCTAAGGGACAGAAAGTTTCCGACGTTGCCAAAATTTATTTCCAGTTAGGACAGGAATTAGATCTGGTCTGGCTGGATCAGCAGATGAAACAACTACAACACCAGAATCATTGGGAATCATTGGCAGCGCTGAGTTATAGAAATGAGCTGGATTTCCAACTGCGCGGCCTGACCAGCAGTGTTTTCTGCACAGATAGCAAAGCCTCTGGTAGAAGTATTGAACCCTCATCATTACTGGTGCAATGGAAGGAAACCAAACACTCCCTGATCAACAGATGGCAGCAAACTCTGACTGATATCCGGGAAAGTAAGATCTGCGATTATGCGGTCTTTTCAGTTGCACTCAGTAATCTGACGGAACTCTCCTGAGAAAAAACCAGATACCTCGCCTTGCTAAAACGAGACGAGGTATCTGTTCATCTTTTGATCTATCAATATTTCTACCAACCGCTCTACCAATTGTTCTACCGAATACATCCCGTAAATTACATAACCCTAAAAACAGCCTTTTAAAAAGTTTTTAAACCTAACGATTTAAGAAATTCAGAGACTTTAACCCCTGTAATTTAAATACAATAAAAATAACAACCAACTGAAATACTTTTGAAACAATAACGAAACGAAGGACGACAGCCACTATGCCATTCCTTAAGAAAAACCTGTTACCACTGGCGATTATGCTAGCGAGCAGCCCGTTTGCAGTTGCAGCTCCTGAAGCCGAACTGGATACAAGCCTGAGAACATTCTACTTTGATCGTGATTTTCAGGACGGCGCTACTGACCGTACATCTCTGACTCAGGCACTGCGCCTGGACGGCAAAGTACATGCTTCAGACAACATCACTTTCGGGGCATCTGTTTTTGCAAACATGAAACTGGATGGCAAAGGAAATGACCAGTTCATTGGTACTTTGACTGATGACAGCGAAGGTTATGCTAAACTGGGTCAGCTTTATGCAGATATCGGTCTGGGTGAAGTTGCATCTGTACGCGTTGGTCGCTGGGTTACTTCTAAAGCCCTGTTCAACGACCAGGATAACCGTGCTACACCATCTTCAACTCAGGCTATCAAGGTTGAAGGTACGACAGCTGGTGTTAACTGGTTTGGTCTGTATTCCGACAGAGCTTCAGCAAAAACTGAATCTGATTTTGATAAGTACACAGACATCAACGGCGATGACTACGGTGTATACGTTGTAGGTGCTAAAGGCAGCCTGGACAATGGTCTGAACCTGGCTGTTGAATACGGTAACGCTGATGACGTAAGCGAGCAGCTATACATCAACGCTTCTTACACACTTGAAAATGGCGTACTGATAGATTTCTACCAGTACTTTGCTGAATACGGCGATGCGGCATCAGCGTCTCTGCAGGATCAGGATTCTAGCTTGACCAACGTCGCTGTTCGTTTCCCTGTAAATGAAGATCTGAAAGTAACACTTAGCTACCAAGGTGTTGGTGGTGATGTTGGTTACAACACTAGCTGGGGTGGTAACGACGACCACTACTTCATGACTTGGAACTCAATCCAGTACTCTGACTTCAACCGTCAGGATGAAGACTCTTTCCAGATCCGTGCTGACTACAAAACACCGATTCAGGGCCTGAATTTCATGGCTCGTCACATTGAAGGTGAGTTCACATCAGGTGGTCAGGATCAGGATCACAGCGAAACCAACCTGGATGCAAAATACGCAGTACCAAGTGTGAAAGGTCTTAACCTTCGCGCTCGCTATGCTGTAGTTCGCGTTGACACAGGTGGTGAAGATATCAATGAACTGCGTCTTATTGCTGACTACGCATTTTAATTGATACACCCGCTGGCCGGTTTCCCCCTCCCGGCCAGCACCCCTTCCCTGCAAGTGCTTTAAATAACTCTGGAAGCAACGTCTTTCACATCTTCCATCACAACAAATGTACTGGTTTGTTTAACGTTAGGCAGGCTGGATATTTTCTCTCCAAGTACTTCGCGATAATTATCGATATCAGAGGTACGCACCTTAACCAGATAATCAAAATTACCGGCAATCATGTGGCACTGTTCAACTTCCGGTATTTCCCGAATCGCTTCATTAAATGCCTGCAAGGCCTTAGTTTTAGTATCATTCATTGTTACTTGAACAAACGCAACATGCCTTGAGCCTAGCTTCTTCTGATCAATAATAGCGGTATAACCCTGAATATATTGCATCTCTTCCAGGCGTTTAACACGAACCTGACAGGGAGTCTTGGATAATCCAACAATTGAGGCAAGCTCAGTCACCGTAATACGACCGTTTTTTTGTAACTCACGCAAAATTGCCATATCCAGTTTATCTAGATTCTCCATAACATCACCTCATGTCAAAAAAGACTGATTACCCGCAAATATTGAAAATAATAGACAAAACGCCTTCATTATTCCTGTACCCCTATATTTACAGCATACTCAAGGTCTTTGAAAGGATATTATAAAATTGCACTTATAACTGGTAAAGAACAGGGAAATAACCACCACAACCAACGCAAAAAAGACAAAATAACTATTAGAAACATAATTTCAGGGAAAAGGACTTCTAAGGAACCTGTAAGCTTTTATGAGTTGTATCTTTACTGATCAGTTGAGGGAAGCCGGAAGATCACGCACAACTCACACAGGATGTGTTACTAAAAGTGAAGAATTGCAGCCTACGTATACAATAATAATCACCGTCTATTACACAGAGGTTTCACATGATAACCCTGACATTTATTATCTATCTGATTCTTATGCTGGGAATCGGTATTGTCGCCTATCGGCGTACTCAGGATCTGTCCGACTACGTCCTTGGTGGGCGTAACTTAGGGCCGATCCCAAGTGCGTTGAGTGCAGGCGCATCTGACATGAGTGGCTGGCTCCTAATGGGGCTGCCCGGATACGCCATGGCTGCAGGCTTTGGCTCTTTCTGGCTGGCAGGTGGTCTGCTGGTTGGTACCTGGCTGAACTGGCTGCTGGTTGCGCAAAGACTGCGTGTATACTCCCAGCGAGCAGATGATGCCCTGACACTTCCCGCCTTTTTCGAAAAACGTTTTGAAGACAACACCCACAGTCTGCGTGTAATCTCAGCGATTTTTGTATTGGTTTTCTTCCTGTTCTATACAAGCTCTGGTCTTGTGGCGGGCGGCAAGTTATTTGAAACCGTATTTGGCTTCGACTACACAATTGCAGTTTTGGTTGGCGCTGTTGCAGTTATCTCCTACACACTCTTCGGTGGTTTCCTTGCAGTATCCTGGACGGACGTTGTTCAGGGTTTATTGATGGTTGGCGCGTTGATTCTTGTACCCTTGTTTGCCATGGGTGAGATTGGTGGTATGAGTGGTACTCTGGCTGCAATTGAGGCGAAAAACCCTGAATTGCTCAATGCCTTTACCGATGCAGATGGCGGAACGATCACCTTGATCGGCACCTTGTCCCTGCTTGGCTGGGGTATGGGTTACTTCGGTCAGCCACATATTCTGGCACGCTTTAAAGGCATTAAGAGCAAAGATCACGTACCAGCTGCACGTCGCATCGCTGTTATCTGGTCTGGTATCTCCATGACCGGGGCATGCCTTATTGGTTTAGCTGCCATTGGTTATCTACCTGAAGGTCTGGGCGACAAAGAAACTGTCTTCATGGTTATGGTTGATGCTCTGTTCCACCCTGCAGTTGCTGGTGTATTACTGGCTGCAATCCTTGCTGCTGTAATGAGTACTGCTGACTCCCAGTTGTTAGTATCTTCATCTGCATTGGCTGAAGATTTCTACAAAGCACTGTTTAACAAAGATGCTACCCAGGAGCAGCTGGTTAAAGTGGGTCGTGGCGCAGTAATTGTTATTGCTGTTATCGCGACATCACTGGCAATGGATAAGGACTCTAAAGTACTTGAGTTAGTATCTTATGCCTGGGCAGGTTTTGGTGCTGCATTTGGTCCTGCTTTGATCATGTCCCTGTACTGGAAAAACATGACTAAGGCTGGTGCACTTGCGGGCATCATCGTTGGTGGCGTTACCGTTGTAGTCTGGAAACAACTTACGGGTGGCTGGTTTGAACTGTACGAAATCATTCCAGGTATCCTATTCGCATTTATTGCAATCATTGCCGTATCCAAAGCCACTCCAGCTCCTTCGGCTTCTATCCAGAAACGCTTTGAAGAAGTAGAAGCAGAGATTAAAAGCTAAATCGCCCCATTATTACGATTACAATCTCTGACTATACATCCAGCCCCGGCTAACCATTTAGCCGGGGCTTTTTTGTGCAAAATACATACACATTCAACATTAAAACCCCCTTTTACTCCGCCATGCTTTTTACCTTAAAAACCAACTAAAATAGATATTAGATCTGTTTTTATCTATAAATAAAGACTATTTACAAATAGAAACAATCGATTAAAGACAAAACACCCTCATTCAGCCCGATAGAATAGAGAGATTAGAAATGAGGTAATAATTATGAGCTTAACTACAGAACAATATCGCCAGATTATTAGCAATCACTACCTGGCCGACGAGACCGACGTAATTAATCAACTGATTCAGGATTCATACCTGAATGAAATTGACCGCACCAGCATATCTGCTAATGCCGCTGACCTTGTCAATAAAGTTCGTAATGAAAGCTCCCCCTCAATGATGGAAAAGTTTCTTGCCGAATATGGCCTGACGACCAAAGAAGGCGTCGCGCTTATGTGTCTGGCTGAAGCACTTCTGCGTGTTCCTGACACAATCACCATTGATGCGCTTATCGAAGATAAAGTAGCAACGGGTAATTGGAAAGGTCATCTGGGCCAATCGGCATCGTCTTTAGTTAACAGCTCAACCTGGGCACTGCTTATGACAGGAAAACTGCTTCAGGATGGTGATGACCAAGGTATTGGCAACACCCTCAAAGGCATGATGAAACGTCTGGGTGAACCTGTAGTTCGTACTGCAGTTGGGCAAGCAATGAAAGAGCTGGGCCGTCAGTTTGTTCTGGGTCGCGATATTCAAGAAGCTACAAAGCGAGCCAGCAAACTGGAAAAACAAGGTTACACCTACTCCTACGATATGCTGGGTGAAGCAGCACGTACTGATGCTGACGCTCTCCGATATCATCAGTCTTATTCAAAGGCTATCAGTGAATTAACACCGGGTTGTACCAGCACCGACATCCGTAACAATCCGGGAATATCAGTCAAATTGTCTGCCCTACACGCACGTTATGAGTTCGGTCAGAAAGACCGGGTTATGACAGAGCTTGTTGAACGCACTATTACCCTTGCTGTCCAGGCTAAAGAAGCCAACATGGGCTTTAATATCGATGCTGAAGAAGCGGATCGACTGGATATATCTTTAGATGTGATCGAAGCTGTACTTTCTGATGAACGCCTTCAGGGTTGGGATGGCTTTGGTGTTGTTGTACAGGCCTTTGGCCAACGCGCAAGCCATGTTCTGGATTGGCTTTATGCTACAGCTAAACGTCTGGATCGCCGCATCATGGTGCGCCTGGTTAAAGGTGCTTACTGGGATGCTGAGATCAAGCGTTCTCAAGTGCTCGGTCTTGATGGCTTTCCGGTATTTACCCGTAAAGTGAATTCGGACTTGTCTTATATGTGCTGCGCTGAAAAACTGCTGGCAATGACAGATCGTATCTATCCTCAGTTTGCGACTCACAATGCCCACTCAGCTGCATCCATTTTATATATGGCGAAGAAGTCTGAAGTTGAAGATTTCGAATTCCAGCGCCTGCACGGCATGGGTGAATCCCTGCACGATACCGTTTTGAAATCCAACCAGACCCGCTGCCGTATCTATGCACCCGTGGGTGCACATCAGGATCTGCTGGCCTATCTTGTGCGAAGACTTCTGGAAAACGGTGCAAATAGCTCGTTTGTAAATCAGATTGTTGATAAACGCATTACTCCCGAAGAGATCGCAAAAGACCCATTTACACAAATACTAGAAACAAAAGGCAGTTTATCTAATAACATTATCGCTAAGCCCGAACTCATTTTTGGTGAGAAACGTTTGAACGCAAAAGGCTGGGATATCACCGATAAGGTCACCCTCTCTGAACTTGAACCTCAACGAAATTTGTTCAAAAACAAAGAATGGAAAGCCTTACCAATCATCGCAGGTGAAGTGACAAGCAAAACAAGCTCAACAATTGTTAACCCTGCCAATCCGGATGATCTGGTTGGTCTGGTTGTTGAGACCAACAATGCAGACATTGAAACCGCCATTTCGGCAGCTGGGATCGGCTTTGAAAACTGGAGTCAGACACCTGCACAAGAGCGCGCAGACTGCCTACGCCGTGTCGCTGACCTGTTTGAAGAAAATGCCCCGGAACTGTTCGCTATTGCCTGTCGTGAAGCCGGTAAAACATTGTTGGATGCGGTTGGTGAAATTCGCGAAGCGGTAGACTTTGCAAGGTATTACGCCAATGAAGCAGAAAAACATGCCAATGCGCATGCCCGAGGCATTGTCACCTGTATTTCTCCATGGAATTTCCCACTGGCGATATTCTCCGGTCAGGTATTGGCAGCAGTAGCATCAGGTAACGCTGTGCTGGCAAAGCCTGCAGACCAGACACCTTTAATTGCAGCTCGCGCTGTGGAACTAATGCATGAAGCAGGTATCCCAAGCAACGTTATTCAATTATTACCAGGCTCAGGAATTAAAGTAGGCGCCCCACTTTCGTCAGACCCTCGTATTGCGGCGGTTTGTTTCACAGGTTCAACCCTCACGGCGCAACGCATTAATACTGTAATGGCAGAGAAGATGGCTCCGGATGCACCACTGGTTGCAGAAACCGGAGGGATGAACGCTATGATTGTTGACTCAACCGCCCTGCCTGAACAGGTTATCCGAGATGTACTGATGTCAGCTTTCCAAAGTGCTGGCCAGCGCTGTTCCGCTCTACGCATGCTTTATGTACAAGAAGACATTGCTGATAACTTGCTCGAAATGCTCTACGGCGCTATGGATGAACTACGCATAGGTAATCCTTGGCAGCTCAGCACTGACATCGGTCCAGTTATTGACGCAGCAGCACAAAAGAAAATCATTGATCACTGTGCAAAATATGCAGCTGAGGGCAAAGTTCTCAAGACCCTTAACGCACGTGAAAGCGGCACATTTAGTTCTCCAACCGTCATAAAAGTAGAGGGTATTGAAGAACTTCAAGAAGAGGTTTTTGGCCCGGTGTTACATGTAGCTACCTTCGCTGCCAAAGACATCAATAAAGTCGTCGATACCATTAACAGTAAGGGTTATGGTTTAACATTTGGTCTGCATACCCGTGTTGACAGCCGTGTTGAACAAATCGTTAACAAGATCAAAGTAGGTAATATTTACGTTAACCGTAATCAGATTGGTGCAATCGTAGGCTCCCAGCCATTTGGTGGGGAAGGTCTTTCCGGTACAGGTCCAAAAGCTGGCGGCCCACACTACGTTAAACGCTTTACTTGTTCAGAATTGAATAACAGCTCAGGACAGTTTACGGGTCAGACAATTGATACATCTAACCTCAATAAAATGATAGCTGAACTTGAGTCTGAAACATGGCTTAAAGAAACAGAACGTGAAGAACGATTAGCTTCTGTTTTTGCTGAACAATTGCCACTGTTGGGTAATCTCGATTCTGAACCAGAAATGATGCCTGGACCCACTGGTGAGCTGAATCTGTTATCGCAAAATGGCCGCGGAGTTATAGTTTGCCTCGGACCGGATCAGAAGAATGCCTACATGCAGGCTGTGACCGCTCTACTCCAAGGCAACTCGGTCGTTATTGTGGCTCAGGGCGTTGCTGAATTATTGAAACAATGTGAAGAGCACGGACTGCCAGTTACCGGATGCGTAGGTCAACTTGACCCAATGGCGATTACAGAAGCAGATGGCTATACCGCTGTTTGCTGTAATGCTGACAATGACAGTCTTAAAACTGTGCGTAGAGCACTGGCTGAGCGTAACGGTGCCCTGTTACCACTAATCACGGAATGGGATCAACCAGAACGTTTCGTACTCGAACGCCATCTATGCATAGACACCACTGCAGCTGGAGGCAACGCTAGTTTGATTGCTTCCGCAGGATAGCTCCTATCACTCTTCAAAATTGATTTATCAATGCAGGTATACACGAAGAGTTTTCCCCGGCCTTATGGCTGGGGATTTTTTTAATGAACTGATTCCGATCATTAAACCCATCGGGTTGTTATCAGCTTTTAAAAGTCTCTTCTATACAAAAAACAGACATAATAAAAAGAATATATAAGAGAAATAAATTAACTCAATTTCACCAAGTTAAGTCCTTGTAAAGCCCCCTATAAAATCATAAGAACAGCCCTTATGTTCGTATAAAGACTGAATCAATACATTACATACCCGCACTGAGCACTTTACATCCTCGGCTTGGCCTAGATCCAAATCAGCAAACCATAAAGAAATAGAAACTTAGGTTCTACTGGTACTCCTATGCAGCCTATTTTCTGGTATTTTTGTTTTTAAACAATATTGTTTCCACATCATATAAACGAGAGACTACTTGTGCGAAAAACCGAAATATTCAAAAAATTGCCCATATTGCTCGCTTTTTCAAGCCTCTGTAGCTCAGTCTCTGCCAACCCTCTGAATTCAGTTCTTGAAGGCGGAACGCTCTCGGGAGAGGTCCGCAATATGTTAGTTTTAGGTTCTCATGCAGACACGTTAAAAGAAGCGGGAGCCCTAAATAATGCCAAGGTGGGAACCACTGCGATCTCTGTTCTTTATGAAACGTCAGAATATAAAGGGCTAAAATTCGGAATTGGCTTTCAGTCAGGCTATGACTGGGGCATTCATGACGAGTCAACGGGATTAACACCTCAAGGTGGAGAAGACGATCCCCGTGTATCCTTATCTACAACCGAAATCGATAAGGCCTATATTGACTATACCTTTACACCAGAGCTAACCGCCACCAACGTCCGCATTGGCCGTCAGCAGATCATTACCCCGCTGATAATGAATAGTCCTGCATTTCCATTACGTGACTCTTTTGATGCACTTGTACTCACAAATACTGATCTGGCGAATACCAAACTGAAACTCATTTATATCGACAGTTGGATTATGCGATATGGAGATGAAGCTCTACCCTCCATATATCAGCAAAACAAATATTTTGACGATGATGTGTACTCAATCTACCTGCGTAATAACTATATTTCGGGATTGGATATTGAGGCTCAATGGTTCAACTTTGACAATGCCACTACTGCAGCCGATCTACCCTCCTCAATTACAAACGAGCCCTATGAAACCAGCTTCATTGGATTGAACTATAAAATCCCAGATACATCATGGTTGATCGGATGGAAACACCTATATGCTAGTTATGATAATTCACAGGATACGGATTATTGGGGGGTTAAAGTTGAAACTAATTTCAATAATATTGATGCCCGCCTGGCATATACATCCGTAGCTGATGAGCGAACTTTCCCAGGCACTCTTGGGCATGTCCCTCAATTCAAAGCTTACCGCTTAACCTTCGTTGATGAGATCTATGCAGGCATGGAAAGCACATCTCTGATGCTCTCCTCCAGCTTTGAAATACCTGGCTTTAAGGCAAGAGCCGTGTATGTAGATTGGAAACAAAGTGAGGAAGGCATTGCAGCAAGTGGCAGAAATTTTGATGGCGGTTCGGAGCTCTCCTTTGACTTTAAATATAATTTCCAAAGCCAAAAAGGGTTGTCAACTCGATTCCGCTTAACACAACTGGATTACGATCAGGCTGGCGACGACGACCTCACATATATGCGTTTATATCTTAATTATAAGTTTTGATGTATATCTGAAAAGTGAACTCTATTGGGCGTTATATGTATAAGCTAAGGACCTGACAACAATAAACTAATATGCTCATTCAATGATGAACATTAAATATCTGATCTTGCTTGGCGATAGCGTCCTATTTGCCCTAATGATGGCGTTCCTGCCGCTAGACGGTCCTATTGTGACTGGCCTGAGCATATTAGTATTTGTTGCAATCCTCTGGTTAACAGAAGCCATACATATCAGTATCACAGCGTTACTGGTGCCGATTCTGGCCGTCATATTTGACGTTTTCAATACCACTCAGGCGCTTAGTCATTTCGCCAACCCTATTATTTTCTTATTTTTAGGCGGGTTTGCCTTAGCAGCAGCCCTGCATGCACAAGGATTAGATAAAGCAATAGCGAGCAAGGTGCTCAAGATTGCCCGCAGCCGATTGAGCGTTGCAGTACTGTTAATATTTGCTGTATCAGCCCTACTCTCAATGTGGATCAGCAATACTGCCACCACAGCTATGATGCTGCCGTTAGTACTCGGCCTATTACACCAATTAGATCCCTCAAAAGAGCATGCAACCTATCTATTCGTTTTACTTGGTGTTGCTTACTGCGCAAGCATTGGTGGCATTGCAACCATAGTGGGCAGTCCGCCTAATGCGATTGCGGCTGCACAAACCGGCCTGAACTTTATTGGCTGGATCAAACTCGCTTCACCTTTGGCGTTTGTTCTTCTACCCCTCGCGGTTGGAATGCTATACATTTTGATACGACCTGATTTGCAGCATCGTTTCAAAATCGAACACGAACCCTTAGTGCTGACCCCGTCTCGAATAGCCACACTGGTTATTTTTACATTTACTGTACTGTGCTGGGTATTCAGTGGACCGCTTAATTCATTACTCGGTGACCTCTCCAATTTTGATAGCCTGGTTGCCATCTCAGCCATCCTCTTACTAGCCATTTCAGGTGTGGTCAGCTGGAAACAAATTGAGAAAACAA
Organism: Neptuniibacter sp.; assembly: GCA_050633605.1. Taxonomy (GTDB): domain Bacteria; phylum Pseudomonadota; class Gammaproteobacteria; order Pseudomonadales; family Balneatricaceae; genus Neptuniibacter. The sequence continues at coordinate 15,138 of JBOEGV010000010.1, forward strand.
CCGACTGGAGTGTCTTGCTGCTATTTGGCGGTGGCCTATGTTTAAGCGCCATATTAAAACAAACCGGTGCAAGTGTATTTCTAGCCCAGAATATTGGCCTCTTCCTTCAATCAGCCAGCACTTTATTAGCATTACTATGCATCATTGGGTTTGTTGTCTTTCTTACTGAATTTTCCAGCAACACCGCCAGTGCAGCCTTACTTATTCCTATTTTTGCAGCGATCGCCGAAAGTCTGGGCATGTCACCCATTATACTGTCTGCCATAATTGCCATATCTGCATCCTGTGCGTTTATGCTACCCGTCGCAACACCACCCAATGCAATCGTATTTGGCTCTGGTTTTATCCCGCAAAAAGAGATGATGAAAGTGGGTATATGGATAAACCTGGGATGTATTGCTGTGATAACTATCTATGCGAGCCTTGCAATGTCCCTGTAATGAGGTCAAAAATAAGACTTCCTAGTTGATGAATCTATAATGCCAACATGACATTACTTATCGTTTATGTGTCCATCGCACTACTCTTCTCCTTTCTATGTTCTATTTTTGAAGCTGTAATACTCAGCGTCACGACCGCCTATGTCAGTGTGCTTGAAAGCGAAGGGGAACCATCTGGGCCGATACTTCGTGAACTCAAAGCAGATATCAATAAGCCTTTGGCTGCCATCCTGACGCTCAACACGATCGCTCATACGGTTGGTGCTGTAGGTGCGGGAGCACAGGCTACGATAGTATTCGGAAGCACGTGGGTAGGATTATTCTCTGCCATCATGACACTACTTATTCTGATCCTCTCAGAGATCATTCCTAAAACCCTGGGAGCTTCATACTGGCGTGGATTATCATCCATTACAGCACACAGCCTTAAGTTCCTCGTGCGTGTTCTGTATCCGTTTGTGGTGCTTTCAGAACTATTAACAAGAGGTTTATCCAAAGGCAAAGAGATTGAGGGGTTCAGTCGCGAAGAGTTTGCGGCTATGGCAGATCTAGGAGAAAAAGAGGGACAGCTTGAGGAGCGTGAATCTCGTATTCTCAAGAATATGTTTTTACTGCACGAAACACTGGTCACCGATGCAATGACACCACGCCCAGTTGTATTCTCGCTACCTGAAACTCTGACAGTATATGAGTATTTCGAGAAACATTATGATTCCCGTTTTTCGCGCATCCCTGTTTATTCAGACGACAAAGAAAATTTCTCCGGTTTTGTTCTCAAGGATGATCTGCTACTCGCACAAGCGCGCAACAATAGTGATAGCGTACTTAGAAACTATCGACGAGAACTTTCTGCTTTGTCTGATAAAGCATCGTTATCGGATGCATTTGATGAAGTGCTGCATCAACGCGCCCACATCATGGTAATTATTGATGAGTATGGCGGCATGGAAGGAATCATTACCATGGAGGACATTCTCGAGACCCTGCTAGGCCTTGAAATAATGGATGAGAGCGATAAAACCGCTGATATGCAAAAGTACGCACGACGAATGTGGCGAAAGCGTGCCGAGAACATGGGTATATCCCTACCAAATGGCAATGACTCCAGTTAAAACAGAGACGAAAATTTCCCTATAAATAGATCCACTTGTCCCTATTGAGTCGCCACTGGCACCTTATTTTTAATTTTCTCTGGCAGATAACCGACCAGAAGTAAGCGCGCTTTATGCCAAAATCCAGACAGCAGTAACAATGAGAATCCGATCAACACACCCACATAAGCAAAACCGTCACCGGCAAGACCATAGTTTTCGAGAAGTTCGGTCAGTGCAACGAGCACATAAATCAGTGCCGACACCATAAAGGCACGTCGATCAATCACTACAGACACAAATGTAAGAAACAGATAGAGCAGAATGATACTGACCAAACCAGCAGCACTCTCGTTACCCTCAAAAATTCCCAGACCGGTAAAGACCGGATGGACAATTAAAGGCGCTGAAGCCAGGTGCAGCCAAAATGCCACATCGGATTTACCGCTTACGCGCTGCAAGTCAGAGGCATCCCAATACATCGCCAAAGCAAATACAGCCACGCCACCCAGAAATAACAGATAAACCAGATAATCTTTGAAACCGGGAAATACTGAAACAATCAGGGATATAACAAAGACCACCAGTGCAGAAGCGCCTGCAGCAACCGTAATAGGCACTTTAAAGCGTTTCCAGTGTAACCATGCCGCCATAGTTGCGGCCAAACCTGCAAGAGTCAGCGCATTTTCACCAGGAAACTCAAACAGTGAGACCGCAGCAGCGAAAACTGACCCGACAAAGGCAACAAGCAGTGCAATCGCAGGCAGGGCCATTTTACGTTTAAGTACAAAGAATTCAGCCAGCGCCCAAGATGCAAATGCAACTACAGCGGCTGAAAGAGAAGGGTTAATTGCATAAGTGACCCAACCTAAAGAAAGCAGTAACAAACCAACAGCTATCACTACAAAAATATCATTAAAACTGCCGACTAATCGGAAGTTCTCTTCATCAGCGGTATGAGTGTTATGGTGATCCAGATAGTCTGATCTAAAGGTTTCTACAGATTCTGGGGAGAAAATACCCCTTCGCACTGCATTTTCCAGATCTTCATCAGTGTACATATTTTTCCTTGATGGGAATTGACCAGTAACTTGAAACACGTTTGATTAAATACTGGGTAATGTATGACTTATTAAATCAAAATGAATTTCTGAGGAGATAGTATCAAAGGCAGGGTGAAGTTATTACCCTAAGTTACGCCATACTGAAGTCGTATGATCGCAGACTCATTTACAAAGCCCCTGAATATTCTGACCTTTAGGGCAGACAATCTTTGTAATAAGTGGGCATCAAGGCCAAAGAGCTCCATGAGAGATTGGCCTGATATATAAGACCCGGTATTAAGAATCGATATTAAGAACCGGAAGAAAATAGTAGATTCGGAGTTGCATGAATATTCAGTTTGGCAGTGTAAACCGACTTGTTTCGAACCGCAGTTGAAGGTCTGTTTTCCGTGACTGCATTGAGGTAACCATTCATATCAAATGAACCACCTTTGATCTTCAGGGAAGTCTGTTTTGTTTGGGCAGGTTTATCCGTATTCATCAGATTTAAATAGCCAGTCATATCATAAGGGCCGCCTCTGAATTGAGTATGCGTTTCCGCTGGTTTGGAATCCGCTACGGAAGAAAGTGAAACAAACAGTGTAGAAAGAACAATTAAACTTAATTTTTTATTCATAACGCGACCTATGCTTGGTTAGTTTATCTATACCCTGATCTGAAGAGGGACAGCGATACAGGTATTACCCAGCAGAGAAGGTGCCAATTGACAAATAGTGTATTTACCGAATAGAAAACTCTAGTTATTACGATATTTTTACAATAAATTCATATAGTTAAAAAAACAGACATGTATTTGAAAAGATGATTAGTTTATTAATGAATGAGACAGATGATCCATTTCCGCAACAAATGATTAGGCAGATGTAGCACTGATTCCGAAAGTATTTTCCTTCAGATATTCTCAATACTGCCCTAAATGATGCCTTAGCTAATAAGGTATGGCCTAACAAGAATAATTGGGATCAGGAATAATTTTCACAGGTTTCTGCCATTCTAAATGAATCGACTTTAACTTAATTTTTGATCTCAAGAGTTCAGTAAGCACTTATAGTCTTCACCGTAATTGTGATTCACCGTGGTTTTAAACTGCGGCCTATAACCAATCCTGTAGCTCAATCTAAAGTTACTGGCTTATTTATTGCACTAGCAGGTAGTAATTACGACAAAATTAAGGAGACAGTTATGCCTGCTGAATTCAAAGTACAACCGTTTACAGAGGGACAGTTTAAGTTTGAATTTGTTAATGCAAATGGTGAGCAGGTAATGCTCAGCGCTACATTCCCGGACGAGGAGAAAACTGAAAAAGCTATTCAGGACGTAAGAGTCGGATCAATGATGAGTCAGTTTATCGCTAAAGGTCAGACGGCACAGGGAGACTTTTATTTTATTGTTAAAGATACGAACGGTACAGAATTAGCTAAAAGCGTCACATACAGCAGTGAGATGCAATTCGATAATGCATTACATAATTTCCGCGATACAGCATGCATCGCTGAGATCAGTTACGAATAAACTCAACTAGCTAAACTCTGATCAGAGCGCCTCAAGCAACTGTGGTTTCACTCGCTCCAGCCACTGCTGAAGGCGCTCTTCAGTTTTCATTCCTTGATTTCGCTGATCAATCACTAAACCAACAAACTCATCATTCACTACTGATGCCGAATATTCAAAGGAATAGCCCTCGGTAGACCATTGCCCGATCATCTCGGCCCCTAACCCGTCGAACACTTTGTATAAAGCCATTAATGAACTGGCAAAACGCTCAGAATAACGTTCCTGCGCCCCCAACCCAAACATAGCGATACGTTTACCACTCAGATCAGGAGCTCCAAAATCTGCCAGAAATTCCTCCCAGTTTCGTTCAAGGCATCCTGCACTTAAACCCGGTATATCACCAACACCATAACTGGGTGTGCCCAGAATCAGCACATCATATTTCAGAAAATCTTCCGGCTTTATACGGTTAACATTCAGAGGCTTGTCAGCAAACTCCTGCCCAATCGATTTATATAGTTTCTTTGCAATTAAACGGGTAGTACCCGTTTCAGTTCCAAAAAAAATGCCGATTTTACTCATAAATTGCTTCCCGGGCATGCCAGCGAACACACATAGATTGATAAATTTTGTGGCAAAAGCGACAAAATCACTCTGTATGTTCTCAATTGGTTTGTGTTTAGGGAGGTTCTGCAAGGGTTATGCCGTCATAATTGGCCGTATTCAGTGTTTACAGAACTAAATCCGGACGAACTTCGTAGAGGTATGAAAATCTAGAGGAGTTGGCAATGAATATGTTTTACCCTTCGGCCATTATGTTGGTTTTATCTGCCCTTATGTTCAGTCCGGCAATGAATGCAGAAACTAAAGAAACCAAATGCCCAGAGGTTTTAGAATTTTCTTTTAAACGTTTAAACGATTCAAAAATAGAAAACCTACCATGATAAATCCATAGTCCATCAATCGGTTCTTGCGCTACCGACAACGCAGGAGGATTCACAACGTTTCCTTAACCTCCAGCGAGCAAAACGATTGTAAATAAAATTCAATGGTTTATTTAAACGCAGACAAACAACAACCTTAGCTAACAGTCGATAGAACCTGAGGTTCTCCCAGATCAGAAGAAAGGAATCGACACCCTTCACTACCACAGCAGCATCAGTCACCGCGTGTAATTCAGCCATCGCCTGCTGCAAAGAGATACCGTGGCTTTTTAACGTAGTGTACTGCTCAGTTATATCAATCCATACAATCGAACTCTCTCTATCCAAACCCATATAGTGGGATATCTCTTTTTTACAGAGCGGGCATCCACCATCATAAAAAACAATGGGTTTGGTGGTGTTTTTTATTCTCATCTGACAACTCTCATAAAGAGATAGAAACCGGTGTTGGTTTTTCATTTTCAATATGACAGGAGCTACCTAAATAATCCGTAAGTTCTCCAGCCAGTGAACACGCACTCAGCCATGCGGCTTCAGCACCACCTGCCGCGAACCAGTCACCACAAACACCAATTCCGGTATCGGCATCCCAGAGATGGGTAAAATTGGTTTTGGTGTGGCGAGCATAGAGCCAGCGGTGGGTTCTCTCCGCTATGATGTTGCTATGAGAAGGAAGCAACTCTAAAAACGCTTTTCTCAATTCCAGGGCAACTTCTTCTTTATCACTATCTCTCTGCCGCCTACTCCACTGCTCATTCGCTTCAATAGTCCAGACTTCTGTATTAACCGGACATTGCCTGCCTGGTTTGGCACTGTCTTTAGTGATTCTTGAGAGGATTTTATGCTCACCAGAAAGAAGATCGGGTGTATTTATAGGCTCTTCGGAATAGGTAACAAGAACATGAACCCAGGAGATATCGTAATTAATAGCTGAAGCTTTTTTCATAAAACGCGGAATGGATTCCAGCAGAGGAGCAGCCTGCTGTGCGGGTGTAGCAACAACGACTGCATCAAAATAGCCTAGCCCCTTACCCTTTTCGTCTCGTACAACAACGCTGTTATTTTCACTAACCAGCTCAGGCCAGATAAAACCCACTCGGGTACTGGGTCGAAATTCAGCTCCGGTCAAAAGCCTTCGTGTCAAAGCACTTTGTCGTGGAGCTGCTGTATAGCAGGATGTAGATTCAACTGGGATACCATCAAAATCATAAACCCGGGGTTGCCACTGTTTAACCTCCTCCTGCTCGCGTATCCATTCAGAAAAAGGACTGCCGCTATGTTGTATAAAGGGAGCCCCCAGATCTGCGGTATAATCGCTCAACCGACAGCTCGCCAGCCGACCACCTGTGCCACGACTCTTATCAAATACGGTTACCTGATAGCCAGCCTGTAATAACAGATCGCATAAGACCGCTCCCGATAAACCGGCACCAATAATAGCTACATGAGGTTTTACTCTATTCATAAACTGGAATTAAAACCTCAGAGTCATCGCTTGCTGATCATAAGATAAATAGCTACCAGCACAGGCTTCGTCGTGTGGGATAATCTGCACTAGATCCGCTTCATGAATACCTGCCTCGCGACAAACGTTATAGGCCTGAGTGATGTTTTTGAATGTCATGACCTGATTATCTTCTGTCTTGAGAAGCTCTTTCTGAATCTGATCAGTGCCATACTCAACCTCTATGACTAAGGGGCTACAACCAGACTCTATTAAACGTACTTTTTTGATCCGTCTGTTTTTAGAGAAATCTACCAGCTCATGCTTGATCATTGTTTCGCTCCTTCGCTTGGTTTTGAAGGTTTACGGCTGAACTGGAAGATTGGTTCAGATTAAGAGGACAATCCCCAGAAAAAATTGTCCTTATATATTTTTCTCGCAACCTAATCGCTGCAAAGGGACTGGAAGAATAGAAACTGGGGTATGCCACTGTGTTTCAATTTTCGTTCACGGGAACCACACACAAGGAAGGTACACGATTCAGCGAATTAAACTGACTGAGTGGCTACCCTCATTATTGCTGTGTTTTAGCGGTGGATGGCTAAACAACAAAAGCCTCGATGGAAGCTCAATTTATTGAGGATCTTTGTTTATGCAAATTAACCAAGCGTTTTTAGGAATCCTTTCCATTCCAATGGTTTTTTAGCGTAAGAGCTATGCGGTAACAAAATCCACTTATCATCTATTTCTGCCAGCAAGGTTGGAAAACCATTAACCTGATTATGGTTCATTAATTTTTTAGTGTTCTGAATGACAGCGACAACTTTAGATTCATATTGCTGCATTTTCTGTTTCCACTCAGCCTCATTAAGCCCCAGCTGTAATGCAAGCTTTTTTAAAGTATCCTGCACCTCAACTTGCTTTCCCTGCTGGTAATGCGCTACTTGAATTGCCTTTAACATAACAAAGGCATTAAGCCCCATATCTTCAGCAACCAGGATGGCACAAGTAGTCAGGTAAGAATCAAATATCAATTTATCTTTGCCTGCCACTCTGGCTTTATAGTCTTCTCCAAAAATCGCGTCTGTTTGTGACTCAATAACCTTGTCGGCTGCTAAAACATGCTGACGAAAAGATGGCGCAATGACTTGTCTGTTCATCATTCCGCCAGGATGGCAAACCAGCTCAAAATCTTCAGAATCATTAATGGCTTCGATTAAGGAGGCGGCACCGTAGCACCACCCACACATGGGATCATAAAAGTAATGAACCTTCACCATTCCATCTCACCCATATGCACCTTAGCACCAATACCTAAAGCAATGCCCAGCCCTGCATCAGGATAAGTTGCAGCCATTTTTTCAATCAACTCTTTACTGTTGCTGCTCTGTTTTTTTGCTGCTTTAAAGTCAGTTAAGTATTGCATTGAATAACTGATACTGTCTGTGTTCAACAACGTGCCGGACTTCATGTGCCCTGGTATAACGACCTCTGGGTTTAACGCTTTCATCTCTTCAAGTTGAGCAAGCCATGCCTGCTGCGACTCATCCGTTTGTGTATCCGCTGTCCATAAGTGGAGGTTACCGAAAATTCCAACATTACCTAATATCGCCTTATTTTCAGGTATCCAAAGATAAGGACGATGAGCCAGCGAGCCATCCGTACCATGAATCTCCACAGTGTAACCATCTACAGTCAGCTTGGTTTTTTCATAAGCAGAAGGAATCACAGGCTTAACAGGCGCATTCGCACCTAACTTAGGCCCCCAGAAAGCCAGCTTTCCTGCTAGCTTTTTCTCAATAACTTTCTTAACTGCAGGTGTGGTAATAATTTCTGCTTCAGGAAATAGACCATGCAGTACTTCCGCACCGAAGTAGTAATCAGGATCAGCCTGGCTGATAAAAATCGTTTTTAATTGTTTGCCTGAATCTATAACTTTTGCTGCAATTCTTAAGGCATCAGCTTTAGTAAATCCTGTATCTACAACCATGGCTTCAGTTTCACCATATACAAGGGTCGAGTTAACATGGAAGCTGCCTTTATCGGCGTTATAGACATCTAAGGTCAAACCCGGTTTTTCGGCAGCAAATGCGGCATTAACTACAAATAATAATGCAGCCAATAGACTGAATTTTTTCATGACTTTCTCCAATAAGACCATTCATCAGGTAGGAATGAATCATAGGAGATTGTTATGCTCAGAAAAACGCACCATAATAAGCAACATTGTTTCATTATCCGAGCATATAGATGGACAGATTAACCGCAGCAAAAGTTTTTGTGGACGTTGCCTATTCGCGTAGCTTCACAGCTACAGCGGAAAGGCTGGAAATGTCCAGACCCATGGTGACGCGTTATATCGAAGCAATGGAAGACTGGTTACAAACCCGCTTACTGCACAGAACAACGCGCAAAATATCACTCACCACAAGCGGTGAAAGCTGCCTCAAAGAGGTAGAAACATGGCTTGAACAGGCTGAGGAACTCACATCATCAACGGCATATCATGAAGAGCTTTCGGGCACGATAAGAATCGCAGCCAGTATGTCTTTTGGGTTCTCACAGTTAATGCCGGCTCTAAAAGACTTTATGCAAGTAAACCCTATGGTGAAGATCGATATTGATCTGGAAGATTCCGTCACCAATTTAACAGAACAGAGAATTGATTTAGCAATCAGAATTGCAGCAGACCCAGACCCTTCTCTAATAGGTAAACCCATTGCAATTTGTGAGTCAGTAATAGTCGCCGCACCGGAGTACTTGCTGGGGAAAAAGAAAATAACCAAACCACAGGATCTGGTTCATCATGAATGTCTGGGTTATAAAAACTTCGAGCGGCACATATGGCATCTATCCAAAAAGAATAAATTTGAATCTGTAGATATCAATTGCCGCTTAACTGCAAACGAAGCGACCGTCCTATTACATGCAGCTTTATGTGGGGCTGGAATATCACTACAACCCACCTATTTAGCCAACAAACACATCCAGGAAAAAAAACTAAACCAGATATTACCCAACTGGAAACCCAATGCTTTGAAGATATATGCGCTATATGCTTCCAGAAAACATATCCCGCCAGCAGTAAGAGCGCTGATTGATTATTTAACCGAGTATTTCAAGCATCACCCCTGGTAAAAATATTAGATTTTCATGACCGGGTGAATGTTCTAATCTCGTACGCAACTAACGTTGTCACTTTTTTCAGTTATATTGACTGAATTCAACAAGGGGACATGATAAGTCACTCTCCCCCCCCGCTTATCCCTGGTTCTTAATTATTTCATTGCCCAGTTAATCTCTTTTCACTAACGCCACGTATTCTAAAGACAAACAAACTGGAGATAATTAATGTTCTCAATATTTAAGAGCGATCCAACCAAGAAACTCAATAAGCAATATTTGGTAAAACTTGAACAAGCTATGCTGGCACAAAGGAATGGAAACATTATGAGCTACTCTGAGCTTACGGCCGAAGCCGAGGCAATCCAAAAACAAATATTGGCGTTAAAGAGCCAGAAGAGCTAGCAATCTGTGCTGATATTTTCTCTAGAATCTGAATTGAGGCATGTATCCAAACATGCCGTCACTTCCAGCCCTGCGCCCACTTCTCAGTTTTTTTGAGTTCGGTCCAATCGATTGCATACTGTTTATTTGAAAGCACCGCCTCCAATGTACAAGTTAGCACCGAACCGTCTTCTTCAAACTCTATTTCTGATACCAGAAAATGCTTCTCTCTATTCACCGGCTTTACTGCCGTCCACTTGCTGTTATGCAACTTAGCAGGATTGAATCGATTCATACGGACTCCATAAGCATCTACCCATAATTGGAAATCCTGAACTGCTTACGAGTTTTAAGGGATTTAAGTTCAAAAGAAATCAAACAAAGAACCAAAGCCAGAAGGCGGCTGCTATCCATTTTCTATATGTTCTGAAAGATAACTGAACATTCCATTGAAAGTAACAATATTGGCCAGCTCACTGTCCGGTATAGATACCTGAAGCCGTTTACTGACCGCCAGTGTTAATCTGAGAAAATCCATGGAATCCAGATCCAGCTCTTCCCGCATATCCTCTTCTGTATCCAGATCGTCCAGATCTGCTTCTGGGGCCAGCTCAAGCAGTTCCTCTTCAAGAACGGTTTTAATCTGTTCAGGTGTCATAGCTTCTCCGGGTTTTGCAGTAATTTACTGAGACGATTAAGAAAATTGGCTCCCTGACGACCATCACTGACACGATGATCAGCAGACAGACTCAGTGAGACTTGTGTTCTAACCACAACGTTTCCATCCCCATCGTTTCCATCCACAACCCATGGTCGTGTCTGTGGCTTACCTATACCAATAAGGGCAACCTGTGGTGGATAGATAATGCCGAAAATTTTGTCTGCACCTCTTTCGCCAAGGCTACTGAGGGTTACCGTTGCTGAACTCATTTCAGAGGAACGTAATCCACCGTTACGAACCCTGTCGCTGAGGTCTTTCAATTTTTCCATCATCTGGCAGGGATTAAGTTTGTCGGCATTTAATATCGCCGGAGAAATTAAACCACCCCCACGGATTGAGATCCCGGTAGCCAGATGTATAGCTTTTGCGGGGTTATATTCGCCGTTCTCATAATAGCCATTCAGTTCGGGCGATTTACGAAGGGCTTTAGCCACCGCACAATGAAAAAGTGCATTGATCAGTATCTGATCTTCCAGGCCTTTATCTCGGTTGTATTGTTTAATCCAGTCAACTGCGGGTTGTACATCAACTGTAGACTCAAGGTAATAGTGAGGTATCTCACGTTTTGAACGCCCCAATGCCGCGGCTATTGCTGATCGCATCCCCTTACTGGCGGAAGACTTCTGTGTTCCTGCAGGCTTAGTCATGACATCTTTCGCCAGAATCTGCTTCTGAGGACCGCTGCCCTGGAGTTGTGTCAGGTCTACATTGTGCTCTGCCGCCAGCATTCGTGCATAGGGTGAAGCTATTACCCCTGACCGCGTTCTTGATCCGGCAGAGGTTGTCTGTACTGCAGCTATCGGCTCAGTCTGATCAGGAACCGGCGGCTCGGTTACAGGGCTTTCAGAGCTTTCAGAGCCATTGCTATCATCTAAAAGCGCAATGGGTGTACCTACAGCAACTTTATCTCCCTCTGCTATCAGTAACTGCTTAATCGTCCCACTATTGAAGGATTCAAAGTCGATAGCACCCTTCTGGGTTTCGATTATCGCAATTACCTGATCAGGTTTTATCGGGTCGCCAGCTTTAACTAACCACTTAACCAGAATGCCGTCTGCCATATCCGCACCAAAGGATGGCATCTTAATTTCACTCATGACACCCCCGGCAGAGATTTAACCGCAGCAATAATATCTTCCACTTGAGGTAATGCAGCCTGTTCGAGGTGTTTTGGATAGGGAATCGGCACCTCTTTACTGCACACTCTCAATACTGGCGCATCCAGATCCCAGAAAGCAGCCTCCATTAACAGCGCACTGATCTCTGCAGCCATACCACCGGTTTTCCAACTCTCATCAACAATAACAGCTCGATGGGTACGGCTAAGACTTTCCAGCAATGTGTCTTTATCCAATGGCCTTAAACAGCGAAGATCAACCACCTCTGCGCTGATCCCCTCTGCAGCCAGTTGCTCTGCGGCAGTGAGCGCTTTAGCCAAAGTTCCGCCGTATGCAATCAGACTCAGATCAGTTCCGGCCCTGCGGATAATTGCTTTCTCCATAGGGGCGACCTGCTCTTTAGCTAGTAACTCACCCTCTTCGTTATACAGCATCACATGCTCAAAAATGATCACTGGATCAGGGTCTTGCAAAGCCATCTCCAGCATATAGCGGGCATCGCTGATGGTCGCAGGTGTCAGCACCTTTAGTCCCGGTACATGGGCATACCAGCACTCAAGACTGTGGGAGTGCTGAGCCGCCAACTGACGACCCGCTCCAGTGGCCATTCTGATCACCAGTGGCGTACTGAATTGCCCCCCGGACATATGGCGGATAGTTGCGGCATTGTTTACGATCTGGTCCAGTGCCAAGAGGCTGAAATTAACCGTCATAATTTCCACAATGGGCCGCATTCCCGCCAACGCCGCACCAACACCGGCACCGACAAAACCTGATTCAGACAGTGGCGTATCCATTACCCGCTCTTCGCCAAACTGATCAATCAGGCCTTTGGAAACCGCATAACAGCCTCCATAACGTCCCACATCCTCACCCATCAGAAAAACTCGTGGGTCGTTTTCCAGCGCCTCTCGCATCGCTTCACGTACAGCTTCTCGATAGGTCAGGACTTCTGGCTTGGAATCAGTCATGACTAACCTCCGTGTAAACGTCTTTCAACAGTTCACTGACTGGTTCCAGTTCACCCTGTTCCGATTCCGCTACAGCCTGGTCAATTTCCAGATTAATCTGCTGTCTCATGCTGTCGATATCCCCGGCAGAGAGATCATAGTTTTCAGTCATCCACTTAATCAGTTGCACAACCGGTCCTTTATCTAACCACTCTTCAACTTCAGATTTATCCCTGTAAAGCTGCGTATCAAACATAGAATGACCTTTAAAACGATAACAGCGACATTCAAGGAACTGCGGCCCCTGCCCCTGGCGAATCTCATCCAATGCTTGCCTGGCCTCCACCTCAATATCGACGACATTCATGCCATTCACATGCTTGGCTGGCATCGAATAACTTGCAGCCTTTCGGTAAAGCTCAGTTTCTGACTCTGAACGCTCCAATGCAGTACCCATCGCATAGAGGTTGTTTTCACAGATAAAAAGAATCGGTAATTTCCACAACACTGCCAGGTTCATGCTTTCATGGAATTCACCTTCAGCAACCGCTCCCTCACCGAAGAAACAGCAGGTCACCCTGTTGCGCTTGAGTTTTTTATCTGCCAACGCCATCCCAACTGCTAAAGGCAAACCACCAGCGACAATGGCATTGCCGCCGTAAAGATTGTGTTCCGCAGAAAACAGGTGCATGGACCCGCCTCGGCCACGGCTGCAACCATTAGTTCGGCCATACATCTCAGCCATCACTTCGGTCATTGACATACCCCGAGCCAGTGCATGCCCATGCTCACGATAAGTACACACCAGCCGGTCCTCAGCCAACAGCGACTGGCATACACCCACCGCAATCGCTTCTTCACCAATATAGAGATGCAGAAACCCGCGGATCTTCTCCTGGGTATACAACTCAGCACAACGTTCTTCAAACAACCGGATCCGTAACATCTGGAACAGCAATTCGCGCAGGTGAGTTTTACTCAGGTGTATTTTTTTATTGTTCTCACTCATTTTTCATCACTCTCCAGAGTTGAGATATCACCTTCAGGCAATCCTAATTCCCGGGCTTTAAGTAAACGGCGCATAATCTTGCCACTACGAGTTTTAGGAAGATTTTCCCTGAAAGAGATGTCTTTAGGTGCAACCGCTGCCCCCAGATGTTTACGGGCGTGTCCGAGCAGAGCTTTACGCAACACATCGTCAGCGCTGTAACCGTTGTGTAGTGAAACGTAGGCTTTAAGCATGTCACCCATGATAGGGTCAGGAATACCAATCACCGCGGCTTCAGCCACGGCAGGATGTGCAACTAAAACACTTTCCACCTCAAAGGGTCCGATCAGATGCCCGGCTGTTTTAATCACATCGTCACTACGGCCAATAAACCAGTAATAACCATCATGATCGCGTCTGGCCAGATCGCCTGAGAGGTACCAGCCATCAACAAAACAACTCTGATAGCGCTCTTCCTGATTAAGATAGGCACGGAACATAGAATCCCAGCCTGCTTTGATCGCAATCTCGCCGGTAACGTCACTGCCTTCAAGAAAATTTACTTTGCCATTAGGTGTACGCTCTACCAGAGAGACCTCTATTCCCGGCACAGGTTTTCCCAGAGAACCGGGTTTGATGGGCATAGCTGCGTAGTTGGCAATCATGATGCCGCCGGTTTCACTCTGCCACCAGTTATCATGGAAAGGCAGACCAAGCACTTTCTGCCCCCAGACCACCGCCTCAGGATTGAGAGGTTCACCAACACTGGCGATAAAACGCAGGTGGCTCAGGTCTTCTTTGGCGGGTAATTCATCGCCCGCTTTCATCAGCATACGAACCGCTGTGGGGGCCGTGTACCACACGGTTACTTTTTCATTCTGCAACAGCTCATACCAGCGCAGCGGATCAAATTCCGCCTCATCCACTATCATAGTCAGGCCATGACAGAGCGGAGCGATAATGCCGTATGAAGTGCCGGTAACCCAACCCGGATCAGCAGTACACCAATAGATATCATCAGGCTGCAGATCCAGAGCAAAGTAGGCAGAGAGAATATGGTGTTGTACCGCCTGGTGAACATGCACCGCACCTTTAGGTTTTCCCGTTGTGCCACTGGTAAAGTGCAGCAAAGCCATATCACCCGGTGCCGTATTCGCTACAGGAAATTCAGCATCTGCTCCGGCCAGTAACTCTTTAAGGTTATGGCAATCTTCAGGTGCCTCTGACTTAACATCCAGCAGTAACACATGTTTGAGACTAGTTAACTGATCACGCCAGGGTTTAACTTTTTTCAGATAGATTCGTTCGGTAGTGACCAGTACTGATGCGTTACCGATCTCCATTCTGGCTTTGATAGGTTCCGGCCCAAAAGCGGAGAATAATGGTGAAAATACGGCACCAAATTTCAAGCTGCCGAGTAGTGCGAAATAAAGTTCCGGCACCCGCCCAGCTAAACCAAAAACCCGGTCACCGGGTGAGACGCCAAGCTGTGATAAAACCGAAGCAAAGCGGCTGGTCTGCCTAGCGACCTCAAGGTAAGAAAAGTCACGACTCTCACCTTTTTTCCCGTGCCAGCGGATTGCAGTTTTATCCCCTTTCCCATGACGGGCATGGCGGTCGACTGCTTCATAACAGATGTTAATGGAACCACCGGGCAATCCATCAATTTGGCACTGAGCTACGGTGCAATCGGCAGTGTCATAGTCCAGCATATTCGGTTTACAGGTAAACGATGCCTGTGGTTTCTCTATTACCGCTAAAGCCATGCCTCTCTCCTCAAGCTATCCTTCCAACTGTTTATGGCTGGCGCTTATCTTTTCAGAATAGACCGGAATCTACAGGCAGGAAGATAGAGAAAAAGATTTGTTACCTGAGCTTGAGCAGGATCAATGGAACTTACTCTGCTTGCAGAGCATAGACCGGACTCATTTGTGAAGCATGTCTGGCAGGTAAAACTCCGGCAGCCAGCCCCACAACGACGGAAAGGCCCAGTGCCAGCAACAGATACAATGGGTGCAGACTGATAGGCAGTTCCGGGACAAAAAAGAAAAGCAGCATCAACAACACGCCAGCCAGACATATGCCAGCTATCGCGCCTAAGATAGCCAACAATATCGCTTCACCGAGAAACAGCAGCAGGATCTGTCTGGAAGTCGCACCTAATGCTCGAAACAGACCGATCTCCGCCCGGCGTTCCCGTACAGTAGTCAGCATGATGGTAACAATCCCAATGGCCCCAACCAGAAGAGAGATACCACCCAAACCAGCGATCGCCATAGATAGAATCCCCAGGATTCGATCAAGACTGACCAGCATCTGATCCTGTGTAATCAGATTAAAATCCTCAGCCCCATGCCGTAAAATCAGATGCTGGCGTATGATAGAAGCGATCTGATCTGAACTTGCAGTAGGAAGGTAAACCACATCCACTTCCATCAAACCCACTCTGTTGAAAAGAGCCAGCCCACGATCAATCGGGATATAAACGATATCGTCCAGATCAAAACCCAGCATCTGGCCTTTTTCTTCCAATACCCCAACTACCCGATACCGCTCGCCACCGACCCGGATAAACTCACCTAAAGGGCTGGCACCAGCAAAAAGCTCCTGCCAGACTTTATAACCCAGCACAGCATATGGCTGAGAGTACCCAGCTTCTTCAGAAGGCAGTGACCGGCCCATGATGAGTGGAAAACGCCATGCCAGGTGCATATCCGATCCCACTGCAAGAATATCGGTATTACGCACCCTTTGTTTGTATTCAATGGCACCGGCACCCTGAACCAGCGGGACAACATATTCAACATGAGGTAAAGATTTCATACTGTTGGAGTCTTCGAGCGTCAGGGGCTGGGTGCTGGACATTAAACCACCCATACCGCCAGTCTGAGTTTTACCCGGATTTATAGCCAGAATCCTGCTGCCAAACTGGGAGAAGTTATCCAGCACATAAAACCTGAGCCCCTCTCCCAGACTGGTTAGCATCACCACAGCAGCAATCCCGATCCCAATCCCTAAAATGGTCAGCAGACTGCGCATTTTACTGGTTGCTACTGCCCTCAGAGTCAGTTTCATATAATCAGCGCTATACATCGGACGACTCCCCACGCAGGGCCAGAACAGGTGGCAACCTCGCAGCTTTACTGGCAGGTAACCAGGCGAACAACCCAGCTACAAACAGAGCAAGCAACAGAGCACCCAGCAGCGCCCATAAGGGAACTGCTACGGGAAATTCCGGCCAGATACTGTGCCCTATCCAGAGTAAGCTAAAACCTATAGTGATACCCAGCAAAGCCCCCAGCGCTGAAAGCAGCAAAGCTTCAGATAGAAAGATGAGTCGTATTTCTGCTGCACTGGCCCCCAGTGCCTTAAGCAGACCGATCTCGCTGGTACGTTGGCTGACACTAATAAGCATAATATTCATGATCAGGATACCGGCTACGATCAGGCTAATGGCAGCAATCGCACCGACCGCTAAAGTCAGCATCTTTAAAATATCGTTAAATACACCCAGCACAGCGTCCTGTGTTATCACGGTGATATCCAATTCACCGCCGTGACGTTGTTGTATCAACTGCTCCACTCTTGCAGTTACCTGATCCACCTGCGATGGATGTTGCAACTGAACAAACAGGCGGAACAAACCACTGGTATTAAAAAGTTGCATAGCACTGGCCACTGGCACGATGACGACATCTCGCATGTCCGTGCCCAATCCAACACCTTTTTCTTCCAGTACGCCAATAATGCGGTAGCGCCGCCCTCCTGTTCTTAACCATTGCCCCAGTACGGGTCGACCAGCGAAGATCTCCTGCCAGACCCGGGTGCCTATAACACAGACAGGCTCAGGACGTTGCAGCCCTATTTTCGGCAGCAGCTGCCCCTGCTGTACATTGAGGCCGCGCACATTGAAAAAACTTTCTGTTGTACCGACCACCATCTGCTCCCGGTTTAAACCATCGGCTGTTACCGTGGTTAGACCCACAACCAAAGGGGCTACGTCTTTAACACCGGGCAAACGTTTTACAGCTTCAGCATCTTCCAGAGTCAGGTCTCTGGCGCCTTCACCCGTTAATGGAGGTAAACCGCCGGAGGTCTCCTTTCTGCCCGGTAGCACAATCAAAACATCATTACCCAGCAAGGCAAATTCGCTTAATACAAAGCGGCGCGCGCCCTCGCCTAATCCGGTGAGCAAGAGTACTGCTGCAACCCCAACAGCGGTTGCCAACAACACCATCAGAGTGCGGAACCACTGTCTGCTGATCAGGCGTAGATTAAAACGTAACAGATCAAGACTCTGCATCCAGCGGGCCTCCACTATCACTCGTCAGGCGACCATCACACATCCTCAGACGGCGCTTAGCTCGCTCGCCGATTGCAGGATCATGAGTAACGATTAACAGGGTAATACCTTCTGAATTAAGCTCTTCAAGCAGCTTAATTACAGCAGCCCCGGAATGGCTATCCAGATTACCTGTTGGCTCGTCAGCCAGTAACAAAGTGGGTCGGCGAATAACAGCGCGCGCGATAGCAATGCGCTGGCGCTGGCCTCCAGAAAGCTGATGAGGTTTATGATCAGCACGATCCATTAACCCCAGCCGATCAAGAATTTGATCTACCTTTACCTGCCGCTCTGCACTAGGTACACCGGTAAGAATGAGCGGCAGTTCAACATTTTCCCGAGCGCTCAGCCGCTCAATAAGATGATAAGCCTGAAACACAAAACCGATCTGACGGTTACGTTCAGCAGCCAGCGCTTCCTCATCCAGAGCACTCATACAAGTGTCATTTAACCAATACTCCCCCGTGTCAACCGTGTCCAAAAGGCCGAGCATATTCAGCAGGGTTGATTTACCTGAACCGGAGGGCCCCATCACGGACAGGTATTCCCCTTTTTCAATATTAAGGCTGAAGTTGTCCAGGGCAGTGACGACACCTCCCCCTAATTGATAGCGCTTACAAAGATCAACGAGTCGAATCATTCTGGCTTAACCTGTGCACCTTCGGTTGTGCCGGGGGTATCCAGTTGCTGTAAAATCTGGTCGCCCGCTTTTAGTCCCTTTTCAATGGCTGTCCAGTTCCAATTGGCTATACCGGGTTCAATTTCGACCTTCTCAAGCTCAGAGGTGTCAGGATTAAAACGCAATACATACTGCCCACCCAGAAGAGTATCGGTAGGTATCCGTAACTGGTTTTCCTGTTTTTGGATAATGATCTCAACATCCGCGCTATACCCAACCAGCAGTACCGTATCCTCTGTTACAGCATCCTCGGTAACAGTATCAAAAGTGACATCGACCTCAACGGTACGCGCCTGCTTTTCCAGTTCTGATACATAGGGTGAAATACGAGTTAACTGACCGCTGAACACTTTTCCCCTAAACGCGTCCAGAGTAATACGTGCCGCTTGCCCTACCTTGAGGTGCGCCGCTTCTACCTCATCAATTGGCGCCTTAACATAAAGACAACTGTCGTCGATTAAATCTACAGCGGGTGGTGTCGCTACCCCCGGTGGTGAAGGTGTGGTGAACTCGCCCAACTCACCATTAATCTCGGCAATAACACCGGAGAAAGGTGCAGTAAGCCGCATCTCATCAAGTAAAACCTGCCTACGCATCAACTCTGAACGCGTTTGCTCAACATGGTTATTTGCCAGATCACAGGAAAGTTTTTTTACGCGAAATTCGGTACTGAGCTGGTCCAGCTTTTCAGTCGATACAAGCTTTTTCTCAGCTAATAATTTGGATCGATCCCACTCCCTGCCGGCCAGTGCAGCCGCAAAGCAGTTTTGATCTTTTTTGATTTCTGCCGCTCTTAACTCAGTACGCGACTGTAACAACGAGATCTGTTCAGCTTCGTCATGTAGCTGGAGTAGTTTCTGCCCTGCTTTAACACGCTCACCTTCCGTAACCAGCAGTTCGGAAACTCTTCCACCTCTTAGGAATGAAAGTCCTGAACGACGACAGGAGATAACAGTACCGGCACGGCTATTTGCCGCGATCTGCTCTATTTCACCCGTAGCCACCTTAACTAAAGGTACAGACACGGCCTCTTTCTGAATCAGCAACCATGCTGCAACGGCAACCACGGCCACCAGCCCAATCACCACAAGAAAACGCTTCATATCTCATTCCATTTTTAATGCCCTAGGCTTAAATATAGGGTAACGGGCACGAATACGTAGCCTTAAAGAATGAATCTATGGCATGAATCAATAAATCAGAGGAGTGCTAAGCAATAGGTGCTGAGTCAGAGACTCATACCTTTGGGGTTATTGAATATCGAATATCGAATGGCGAATGGCGAATGGCCAGGTTAAAAAGCAGCAGTCACTGAGGATAGTGACTGCATCTATTCTCACTTATCTTTTTACTTCAAAAAGCTGATAAACATTTCCCAAAGACCAGGCTTCGCTTTTTTATGGTACTCCGTACGTATCTCATCAATTTCACTGAGCTGCTGCTTCACTACGGCCAGATTGTCAGCTGTCGCTGGTGGGATAGCATCCACAAAACTCTCAACCTTGTTTAAACCTTCCAGTGAAATCACTTTGCGTTCAGGTGAGAAATCATACTCCTGGGCACTATCAAGATGTGTTTTGAAAATATCCAGATTCTGGTTGAAAGTCTCAGCAGAGTCAGTCTCCAGTGCATTTTTAAAATGCAGACGCATCTGCTTCATCGTTTTCTTTAAAGTCAGAGGCTCACCCGCGCTGCTATATCCAGAGAAAGTGACCAACAGGGAAAGCGACAAAGAACCAAGTAACAGTTTTAAAGCTGAGCGTTTCATAAACAAAATCGACCTTCACAGTGATTAGAGGGTAATTGCAGGGCAATATACCAGATCTGTTGTAGAGAACACCCTTTGATGATTGGGGGTAACGAGAATGTGCTAGATAGGGATGATGTTTTAGTCCGTGCCGTACGTGAGAATCATTTTCCAGATAATGTGAGCTGATAAAGTAACTCTGCCCTCATTTAACGTTTGCTTTACCAACTGAATTTGCAATAGGTTGCAATCTGTCAATGAGATAGTCTTCTAATGCAGGTGAAAGGTAACTTAGTTCTGGAGGGAACCCTATCGTTGCGAGACGATTTACCCCGAGCTTTTGCCATTTTTCTTGTGGGACGTAACCGTAACTCTCGCCTTCGCCACTAATTGCAAGAACATGGCTTTCTAATCTAGCGCTAATACCTCGAGCTACACCACTGCGCCCAAGCCCTATATAAATAAGAGATTCATCTCTAAATAATGCATACAAACCACCAAGCAAGTAGTTAGGAACTGGTCCCTTCCAAGCCCAATCAAAGTTCCATGTTGGCACTGGCAAGTCACCGTGCCAGTGTCGATTGAAAAAATCTGATGTTTCTTGAATTAGGTTATCCATAGTTTCGTCCGTGTGAGCTTAAAGCACGTAAATAAGTGAGGTCAGAGTAAATTTTACTTATATGGTCTGGGGCTACCTTAAGCTTTCGCTCTTTCAGCGAGTCAGGGTATTTGATCGGCAAATACCCTAACAACCCAAAACCGACCCCGCTTCTTGTCGGTCTTCGACCGATACCCTGTGTTTCTCAATTAATCCAGCGAGCTTGTAAACTCGGCCGCTTCGCAACCTCAAACAAACAAGCTCTTATTTCTGGTTTAATCTGCGATACTCGGCTGCGAAGAGGGGTTGTTAGTCCGTGCCGCATTTAAAGTTCATCACTTTAGCCAAACATTGGAAAATGGGAGGCTTGACCCCAATGTTCTGTTTTTTCCGAGTGCATGCTTTTGTTAGACCTATCTATATGTTTCTTTCTTAGCATCTAAATGACGCTTTATTATTGCTGCCATATTTGCTAAATGGACAACGATTTGCTTTCCTATTTCACGCAACCCTTGGTCGGTTTTTTGAGAAAAATCATCTAATAACGGAGTAACAATATTGCAAAACTCATCTGCTTCATTTGGTGACTTGTTTCCGAAATAAGCTCTATGCTCCCGTATTGTCATGATAAATTCCTGAACATCTCTGGCATCATTTCCAGGTTCAATTCCGACCAAGCTGGACGGGACTGATCCCGGCCCATATTTCTCCATTGATTTTTGTGCTTTTTTACACAGACTTTGAACATGAGCTAGATCTGAGGTCTTTCTATGATCAACTAGCTGTGCATGTACTTTCTTGGCTTCTTCAGCGGCAGTCCGGGATTTTCCGGCTTGGTGAATTGACACCCAGGCTCCACCTATAGAAGCTACCGTGCCAACTACTGTTAATACAGACATAGCATCCATACTTATGCCTCCAGTAGTTCTTTTATCTGTTCTTCGTTTAAATCAAATTTATCAGGAGAGTTTTCCCATATAGCAAGCATTCTTTGATATTTGCCTACCATTGGGCAATGACTATTGAAGTCAGGGTATTCTGAGTCAAATTTTAATTCATCAAATCTGCCAAGATCTGTTATGAAGTAATTTGTATATGAAAACTGACGAGTCTCATTATTACCGTCATATCCACGAAATCTAATTTCTTCTACGGTAAGATCAGTTTTGTCTTTTATGCGGTTGTACGAATATGTAATGGCTCGATGCATATCAAGTACGTTTAGTACCTCTTTACACTCTGCTTCTGACATTTCATCATCATCGATATGCTCAGCTATCCACGAGTAATGAAGCTTGAATCCATACTCGATAGCCTTACGATGATCAGCATAGTATTTGGCCTCATCAGGATATAGCTTTTCGAGCATTTTTAGCTGATTCGCGATTATTACTCGTTCTTTTTTTGTTAATTCCATTATTTTTCCTATTGAGGTCTAACGCCGCACAAAGGGGCCGGCAAAAAAGCGCAGCTTTTTGACGGTCCCAGCGACCAACGGGAGCGACTGCTGTGGATTGTTAGCCTTTGCTTTTTGTTACATTTATCGTCCCGCTAATCTTTACACCCAATACAGATCTCTCACCCAGATTGCGTACCTCCTCTAGAAAAGATAGCTCAGGAAAATCTCTATTGTTGTTTTCAAGATCGATGAGGTGCTGCACTATAAACTCCACAGTTAGCTCAAGCCTTGAGCGCGGCGGATCAAACACATTTGCCATCGCTCGAATAACACTAGTACTTAACTGGCGATTTGGAGTCTTAATAGCCACCTCATGCCCGTCTATCAATGCTGCTGGTGTTCGAAGATTCTTGCATCGATCTTCAATAGACTGATCAGTGAATGACAGTTCGTGATCGAAGCTATGCGCAAATTCGTTCCGGATTTTCCGAATGACATTCAAATCGTGGAATACATTTGCATCAATCCAATCCAATGCAAACGCCAATTGACTTCTCGCGGAGAAGGTTCCTAGAGGGCCACTATTAGATAGAAGCTCATCTGCACCGTGTTTGAACCTACTGCGAAATAGACCTTCCAAGCGCGCATCAAGCAGCGCGGCCCCGAGAACAGCACATGCTCGATCTGACTCTTCTCGAAACCTTACGCTAAAGGAATCTAAATTGAATGGGATTGGCTCATGGTTCGTCATTTTCGTAGCCTACGCCGTGCTCTGCGGCAAATTTGAAGCGCAGCGGAAAATTTGTCCGACAGCAGCACTTTGTTAGTTGCCAATTTCGCGAGCTGCTTGTTCATATGTATCATAGAGTTTTTTTACTCTACCAGTGAGCTTCATTCCACCTTTGGTTGCGCGATCCGTCCAGTAATGGCCTTCTAGTTCGTAAACGGGAGAACCATGCACCTCAAGCGCAAACGAACCATGATGAATCTCGCTACGCACACCTTGCAACTCGATTTTCGGCTCATTGCGATATACCCCTACCAACTTAAATAGATCATCATCTTCTTGTTGTTCGATACTGTGGGCTACAAGTAATGACCTAGACTCTTTCGTCATTAGACGGAAGCTAAGAAACGTCAATGATTGGCGAATAACGGCATAACCATAGATTGGGTCAATTTCTTTACCAGTTTCCGGGTTTACCCAGCTACTTTTTAGTTCAACCTTCCATGTCCCTCTCAAATCCGGACGCTTTACATACCACCCTTTAAAAATCTTCCAGGACCACATGTACTTATTAAAAAGCCCAACAACTACAGTGATCACACCAACCACAGTGCCAAATGGTTTAACAAAATCTGCACTCAGTACTGGCATACCTTGAATCCAGAGCGCCAGCAGCCAAACAGCAATTGTGAGGCCTATGAAAGTAGAAATATGTAGTCGCGTTAACATTACTTGTAACCTATGTAGTCCCAGGCATCGCTCAGAAATCTATGCGCACCCTCTCTCGTCCAAGGTTGGGATGATCTAAAAAGATATTTAAGCTCACTTACTTCACCCCATTCAGAACACTTTTCATTAGTCATTGTATTATTAAATAGTTCGGCAAGGACTTCTCGAACCATTTGCTTATATGTCGTGTAGTTGAAGCGAGAATTGGAAGCGTTGAAAACTAGACATTCTACAAGAAAGCTAGGTGCGTTTTTGGCGGACTGAATTCCGTTTGCGGACATCTCATTGGATAATGACTTCAGTATTCTAACCACCCTCTTATAACGCCTGCTCGTAGCATCATTTTTAGAAACACCATTAGAATAATGCTGCTCCGGCCAGTTCCTAACTCTAGGTGGTTTATAGTCATCAGGTATCATTTCAACACCTGAGATATAGTCTGTAGAGGACGAGTATCTTCTGTGTTCGAAAAACGCCGCAACATCTGACTCTACTCGATAGGTATTTTCTTTAACATCGAAAGATTTGCTGCCTCTTGATACTGCGGCCCTACCAAACCTTGCAACTAGTGCTTCTTCTAGCTCGTTTTTAAAAGTGGCATAAGTATAAACACCGTCAGTGAAGCTTTTTTCTAGGAGCGCTTTGACATTATCGTCAGGGTACTCAGGAAAAAACGCATCAAAACAAACCACACCGATGTCAACGTCGCTATCTCGGCGAACATTTACTCGGTTTCGATAAGAACCCTGAGTAAATACCCTTATATCTCGATTCTGAAGCTTTGGGCTTGCTTGAATAGCTTGCCTAATTTGGCGCTCAGCATTTTCAGCTCTTCCCTGTTCAGTCTTACTAGGGCCTTGAGCCCAAGTAGTGAATATCGATTCCCAATCTCTACTCATACTTCATCCTATGGTACGTCCAGCAACTAACGCCACTGTAAACGGCTGCGTTTTTCGCAGTCCGATGGAAGCCGCGCTTTTTGCGGCTGGAATGTATTTAACAGTCTTGTTATGTGTTTACCCACTATTCGCTTTTTAATTTTTTTGATGATAAATCGTCTTTCAGCAACTTAGCTAGATCAGAATGCCTTTCCCAACATTTAGGCATGTGCTCTTTTGCTGCCAAATCTCTTTCAGTTTCCCACTCTTTCCTTTTTTCTAAGCGCCGTTGTTTCTCATGATCTTCTTCAAACTTTGGAATAAATTCTTCTGGCGGAGAAGGAAGGTTATTAACCATTTCAGCAATAGAGCTTCTTACAGATTTAAATGCTTTTCTAATTTTTTCAGTAGAATGGAGTCGCAACTTAACTTCAACTTTATAGAACTTTTCTAATTGCTGGTCGGTATCGCGACCTTTGTTTCTAATTAGACGATCACTAGTATGAAGTACATCTTCGTACAAGATAGACAAGTCACTAAGCTCTTTCTCTAACAGGCGAGTAGCATCAGCTTGCTTTTGCCTTTCTCGAGCATTTTTTGAGGTGATAAATGCATTGAGAAGCATAGCTCCTCCAGCAATTAATGCCCCCAAAACTGTTCCTATTATTGCTTCCATATATTTAATATTCCCCTAAATACATAACAGCTAAATATATGACAGATTGACGCAATAAATTACGTCAATTTGACATATATCTCCGTGGAGGAAATCAAGAAAAACGGTTAACTTATTGAAATTCATAAGCCTCCCTGCCTGGTTTGTGGCCGGCTAAAAAAAACCGACATCTGTCCGTATATCCTTACACAAACCCAAATGGATTTAACTAGGAAAAATTCCTAATGCACCGTACATGCCATGCAGGGATCAAAAGACCTGACAATATGCTGTACGGATACCGGGGTTTGCTCACCGCTACGTATTGGCGCACCTTCTAAAGCTTGCTCTAAGGCACCTGGAATAGCCTGCTGATCTCTTGGGGAAAAGTTCCAGGTTGTGGGCGCAACTATCTGATAGTTATAAGTTTTACCCTTCTTAACTTCTACCCAGTGCCCGAGTGATCCACGGGCGGCTTCTACTAAACCAATGCCTTGAGCATTGGCAGGCATTTCGGCATGGGCGCAGAACGGTGCGGCGGGGTCGATGGCTTTTACCCACTCCTGCATCTTTGGAATGACCAGTGCCAGTTCGAGCAAACGGGCAACAACGCGACTGTGCACATTGCCACCGTTTTGCTGAACCATATCCAGTGCCAGTGGGTGT
>JBOEGV010000011.1:0-12506 GCA_050633605.1 Neptuniibacter sp.
CTCTGGTGGCGATTTTTCAGGTGAATATCAAACGCTTGCTGGCCTATTCCAGTGTCGCGCAACTGGGTTATATCGCGTTAGCAATTGGCCTGGCTAATCAGTCCGGCATTACCGCCGCCATGCTGCATATGTTTAACCATGCATTGATGAAAGGCGCGCTCTTCCTGGCCCTGGGCGCTTTGGTTTACCGGGTGGGTAGCGTCGAGTTGCAACACTGCCGGGGATTAATCCGGCAAATGCCGTACACCTCAATCGCTATCATTCTGGGTGGCTTAAGCCTGATTGGGGTTCCGGGGACTGCCGGTTTTGTCAGCAAATGGTATCTGTTACAAGCAACCTTGGAAGCCGGTCTCTGGCCGCTTGCCATCTTGGTTCTGGTAGGTTCTTTACTGGCGGTGATCTACGTCTGGAAGATCGTTGAACATCTGTTTTTCCAACCGGCGGAACAACAAACCACCGTCAAAGAAGCGCCATTGCAGATGCTAATCCCTATCTGGATTCTGGTCGCTGCCAACCTCTGGTTTGGTTTTAACACCGAATTCACCTGGGGACTGGCTCAACAGGCCAGCTTAGTTCTGACAGGAGGTACGTTATGAGCCTCCTTCTGTGGCTGATTTTAACCCCGTTATGCATCGCCGTAGCCTTACCGTTTTTCTCCAGAAAGCCCAACCTGAGAGAAGCGATCACACTGATCGGCGGTATATACCTGTTTATTTTATCCCTGCTGCTTTACCTGCAATTCAGTAGTGGTGTGGTGCCCGAGTTGGTTCTGGCAGAACCCTTTGAGGGGTTACCTCTGGTCCTTAAGCCGGAACCTCTGGGCATTGGTTTCTCGCTGCTGGTCAGTTTCCTCTGGCCGGTCACCTCACTTTATGCAGTGGGCTATATGCGCGGCCATAATGAACAGAACCAGACCCGCTTTTATGTGTTCTTTGCCCTGTCTATTGCCATCACACAAGCGATAGCCCTCTCTGGCAATATGCTGACCCTGTTCCTGTTTTATGAACTTCTGACACTGGCAACTTTCCCATTGGTTACGCACACGGGGACAGATAAAGCGAAACGTGCCGGTCGAATCTATCTGGGTATTCTGATGGGTACCTCAATCCTGTTGCTGCTACTGGCGCTGATCTGGAGCTGGCAACTCACTGGCAATCTGGACTTCCAGATGGGTGGAATCTTCGACCCGGAAACCGATAAAACCCTACTGAATATTCTGCTGGTTCTGTTTGTGCTGGGTACCGCCAAAGCCGCATTAATGCCTTTCCACCGCTGGCTGCCCAACGCTATGGTGGCACCGGTACCGGTTTCCGCCCTGCTGCATGCTGTCGCTGTCGTAAAAGCGGGTGTCTTTACGATTCTTAAGGTGTCTGTATATCTGTTCGGGCTGGATATTATGGGCACTTTGCTCAGTGCTGATCTTCTGGCTTATCTGGCTGGTTTCACTCTGGTCACCGCTTCAGTTATTGCACTGAGGCTGGATAACATCAAAGCCCGTTTGGCCTATTCCACCATCGGGCAGCTCAGCTACATTGTGCTGGGGGCAATGCTGGCCGTGGAAAGCGGTATTCTGGGTGGCAGCATGCATATATTCACCCACGCTTTTGGCAAGATCACCCTGTTCTTCTGCGCCGGTGCCATTTTACTCGCTATCCACAAAACCTGTGTTTCCGAGATGAACGGTACCGGCCCGCAAATTCCCGTTACCCTGACCCTGTACACCATCGCCGCGCTTTCCACCATCGGCCTTCCCCCCTTCGCCGGAATGTGGAGTAAGTGGTGGCTGGTTCAGGGTACCGTGGATGCCCAGATGCAGATTCTTACCGCAGCCCTGCTGATCAGCTCGTTGCTGAATCTGGTCTATCTGCTGGAGATTCCGGTGCGGGCATTTTTCTTTAAATCGATGGTGCCGGTCAGTGGCGTGCATGAAGCCCCCACCCCGAGCCTGATCGCTGCGTCCATAACTGCATTTGCTTGTCTGCTGCTGTTCCTGCAACCGCAGCCGCTCTATAACCTTTTATTGCCGCTGGCAGGAGGGTAACTGATGAAAAAAGATTTCCTCGATAACCCTAAAAATGTGAAGCGGATTGTGCACGCACTGGTCGCCTGTTGTGTGATCCTGTTCGGGCTGGATTTTATTCTGCACCGTCACACCCAACACCCCTGGGAAGAGATGTTTGGTTTCTATGCTATCTACGGTTTTGTTTCCTGTGTCATTCTGGTGTTGCTGGCAAAAGAGCTGCGTAAGTTGATTATGCGGAGCGAAGACTACTACCAGAACCACCAGCACCCTCAAAGCCCTCAACAAAAGCAGGAGGAGAACAATGACTGAACAGTTCTCCCATTTTGCACCAGCAATACCTCTGTTTGTCGGAGCCCTGTTGCTGTTAGTGACCACCGGTAAACTACGGGCAGCAATAATGCTGCTGGCACCAGTGGCAGGGTTACTAAACCTGTTAGTGATGCCATCGGAATACAGCACCACCTATGTGATCATGGGGCTGGAGCTGCACCCAACCCGCATCGACCGGCTCTCTATTCTGTTCGGTTATCTGTTTCATATCGCCGCATTTATCGGCGCACTGTATGCACTGCATGTAAAAGATAAAGTTCAGGATGTTGCCGCCCTCGCCTATGCAGCCAGCGCCGTGGGTGCGGTTTTCTCTGGCGACCTGCTCACCCTGTTTATCTACTGGGAACTCTTAGCCGTGACCTCGGTTCTGCTGATCTTTGCCCGCCGCACGGAAGAATCCCGCACCGCTGCCAGCCGTTATCTGGTTATCCAGATCACCTCCGGGGTTTTGCTGCTGGGTGGCGCAATTATCTACGCCAGTGCCGGCAACAGCCTTGAGTTTAACCATATAGGTTTAGATGCACCCGGCGGCTGGTTACTGTTTATCGCCTTCGGTATAAAAAGCGCCTTCCCTATGCTGCACAACTGGCTTACCGATGCTTACCCGGAAGCCACCGTAACCGGGACCGTATTCCTTACCGCCTTCACCACCAAAGTGGCGATCTATGCCCTGGCCCGTGGCTTCGCCGGTACGGAACTGCTGGTGTATATCGGCGCAATGATGGCCTGTTTCCCTATTTTTTACGCGGTTATCGAAAATGACCTGCGCCGGGTACTGGCCTACAGCCTGATCAACCAGTTAGGTTTTATGGTGGTGGGTATTGGCATAGGTACTGAACTGGCTATCAACGGCGCAGTGGCCCACGCCTTTAATGATGTTCTGTTTAAAGGCCTGCTGATGATGAGCATGGGCGCGGTCCTGCATGTGACCGGCGAAATGCGCGGTTCAGAACTGGGCGGCCTGTATAAGAAAATGCCCAAAACCGCCGTGCTATGTATGATCGGCGCAGCGTCTATCTCCGCCTTCCCGCTGTTCAGTGGTTTTGTCAGTAAGTCGATGATCGTCAGTGCCGTACTGCTGGAAGGGTACAGCCCCGTCTGGCTGGCGCTGTTGTTTGCCAGTGCCGGTGTATTCCACCACGCAGGCATCAAAATTCCATTCTTCGCCTTCTTCTACAAACCCTGCAAACATGTGGAAACCGCCCATGAGCCACCGGGTAATATGCTGTTAGCCATGACAATTGCAGCCCTGTTCTGTGTAGGTACCGGTTGCTTCCCGCAGCAGCTATATAGCCTGCTCCCCTATCAGATCGAATACAGCGCTTATGATGTCAGCCACGTACTGGCACAGCTACAACTACTGGCCTTCTCAGCTCTGGCATTTACCTGGCTGAAACTGGCTCATATCTACCCACCGGAACTGAAATCTACAAATCTGGATGCAGAATGGCTGTACCGCCGCCTGTTACCGGATTTTGTTTTCAAAGTGGGTGGGATGATCAGCTGTATTGATCAGCATATAAGGAACCGCATCAGCAAAATCGCCATGCACCTGCTCGACCTGCTGTCACAACACCACGGCTCGCACGGCATTCTCGCCCGTACCTGGCCAACAGGCAGTATGGTGCTTTGGGTTGCAATACTATTGGGACTAACGCTGACGCTTTATTACTTCTAGCATTAATTCAGAAGGTACTGAATGCATAGGACTAATTAGAGAAAGAAGAATAAAGCATCATAGATTTCTAATAAAAAAGTACTCTAGAGTACTTTTTTATTCCCACTCCATCTCTTCAAAAACCCTTTGTACATTACGCATATGTATTTGTTCATAGACTTCTAGGTAACTAAAAGCTGACTGATCAATACTGCTAACATCCTGCATCTCTCCGCCACCTTCAATGAGCAGTCCAACCTGAGCACGCAAGAAAACCAAGTAATCCAAAGTATCCTTCTTGGCTTTTTCCAAATCTGTGGGATGGCCATGGCCCGGCACGACTACTTTAGGGGAAAGTTCGGAGACCTTGTCGAAGGCTTCAATCCAGGGCTTATGCTGAGACTGGCTGCCGACACCGAGCATACGTTCGGTGTAAACAACATCACCGGTAAAGACTACCTCCTCTTCAGGAAGCCAAACCAACATCTCTCCACCAGTATGGGCAGGACCAACCGGTACCATTCTAATAGTTAGGTCATCGAATTTTAAATCATGTACTGTATCAACGATGTCTGAAGCATAAGCAGGCTCAGTACCTTGCCATGCATTATTGACCCAGCCGGACATCCGTTCTATCTGATCATTACGAGCCTGATGATCTGCCAATGTTTCAGCAGATGAGTAAACGCTGGCTCCCTGCTTTATAAAGTGCGCGTTACCAAACCAGCGATGATCCTGTCCTCCGGTATTGATCACTTTAATAATTGGCTGGCCAGAAACCTCTCTGATTTTCTGCTCAATTGCTTTGGCTCCTTTCAGCGTTCCACCACTGTCAATTAAGATAATGCCCTTCTCAGTAACGATAAAACCAAAGGTCGCATTATTTCCCAGATTGGCTTCAGAACGTTGCTCCAACGGCCCCACCAACGCATAAACACGGTCCGTAATTTTTACCGTCTCAAGACCTGACGCAGCAGTAGCCAAGCTTGCCAGAACAAACATGAATAAACTTACAATCAATCGTGCCATCCTAATTCTCCGTTTGTTTCCTTCAAAACATGGGGTCGAAGTAAACTTTATATCAATTAGATCCAACTTCACCTTCAGCTGCTTCCTCTCAATATAGCCTTTTCAACACCTCTGCCTATCGTCCACCCGATAAAAACAAAACACTTTACAGCAAAGGATTCTAACCTGAACTAATCAGGGTCAGGTCTTGCATTGTGCATAAAAGGGGTTTAAGCCTTCCGATTGATATGCCAGTATTAGAGTCACCAGGGAGATCAAGGCACTTTCCAGGTAAAGGATTATCAAAGAAGCTCATCTTTGACGGTATCGAAGTAACGCATTGAAGATATACGTCAAACTGACGCTTTTTCTCAGATAGAATTTTTACGATTCAAGAACAAATCCTTTTACTAACATAAAGTTAGCCTAGAATCTCTTAAAATAAACAATGGAGATATACGTCAATTTGACGTGTTATATCACGTCAGTTTGATGACTATTTAGCTGTTAGCTGCCAAAGAGGAATCGAGTGAATCTTAAAGAACTTACTCCGAAAGAGCTTCTTCAGCTACAAGCTGATGCAACTAATGAGCTTAGAAGTCGTGAAATAGTAAGGACGCAAAACAACCCTTTGGGTGATTACACTGAGTGGCTTGTTGCAAATCGGTTAAATCTTGAACTTGCCAATAATTCCAAGGCAGGTTATGACGCAACCGATAATTCTGGAGTAAAGATACAAATTAAGGGGCGGCGTATTACCCCTAGCAATAAATCAACTCAACTTAGTGCCATACGAAACCTTAAAGAAAAAGACTTCGATGAGTTAATTGCTGTCATCTACGATGAATACTTCAATATCATTGAAGCTGTGGCTATACCGCATGAAGTGGTGGCAGAGTATGCAACCTACCGCAAGCACGTAAATGCGCATATATTATTTGTTAAGGGACCGCTTCTTGGCGACCATAGAGTAAAATGTATCAAACAAGCATTAAGCAGCTAACAAACAAAGGCAGCGGACCTAAAAACCGCCGCTTCGCTCTGGTTTTGGTCCGCTGCTTTGGGCGTTAGCTGTAAAAAGAGGATCAATTGTTATACTTTAAAGAAGTTACTGATTATTTTGAGCAACATGAATTAGAAGCTCCGGTTGGGAGTGCTTCAGAAGATATTGCCCTACTCGAGAGGAAACTAGGATTTAAATTTCCCAAAGCCTATAAAGAATTTCTTGAGTTAATAGGCAATGATTATAATGGCGTAATGATAGGCACAAATTGTTTCCTATCAGACATTGAATCAAACAATAATTACCTTCCAGACTTACTTATAGAAAATAATATAAGAGACTATAAACTACCAAATAATTATATATCGTTCTTTTGCCATCAAGGATACATAATGGCTTGGTTTTCATTACCAAGTAAAAATGATGATCCTCAATGTTATTATTACTTCGAAGGCACAACAAAATACCCAGAGTTGTATGGTACATTTTCAGAATTTATGAAAAAGGATTTATTGGGTAATGCCAAACTTAGAGTTGAAAATCGGAACTATGATAAAATGAGTAAAAAATGGTGGCAGTTTTGGAAATAGCAGCTAACAAGTTGCTTAATCGGAAAAACTACTCGCTGGCGCTCGCATTTTTCCGCTTAGCAAGGCGTTACGTGTCAAAGGTAAGTAATGGAGTACATTAAAGCCGCCGCATTCTTTTTAGGAAGTTTAGTGATAGCTACTTTTGGTTGTTTTGAATCAATAGCTTTTTCAACTGCACTACCAATGCCCGAAATCGTAACGGAATATACAAATACAACAGGTAATCCTAATAACGCTTACTATTGGAGTTTTATAGTAGTTACGTTGAATTTACCGTTTTCAATTTTGGCTGCTATTTGTGGGTTCGTCTCTGGTAGGTTCACATATTTTTGGGTAGCTACGGCTGCGTTTGCAGTATCACTTGTTTACTTGCGCGGGTTAGCGCTGGGTGCTGGCCATTGGTGGTCAGTTTTTTTAATGGCATTATTTGCGTGTACCCTGCTAGCGCTCGTCGGTAGGCAAACACGTAACAAGGCGCTCAAGTAATGACGCGCTTTGCGCGCCACTTAGCTGAGCGTTATGAGCCTACGAGTAAACAACTGAAGTGATATGAATAGAAAGAACCTACACAAGAGACTAGAAAGTCTTAATCATTCTCTGTCTAAAGAAAATATTCCTTTAGTCTACGAGTCGATTGATTTGTTTTCGCCTCTAATAAATGAGTTTAGAAATGATCCAAATAACCTACTCGATAATGGCAATGCAGGGAACAATAGAAGAAACAATATTGTAAGTAGTATTAAGCAAATTATAAGTAAAGAGAAAGGCTTAAAATATAGGAATATTATTATTCAAGCAGCTCGGCTAGAAGATGAATTGCAACTTGCCAAGACGCATATTGAAGAAACTAATAGATACTATGCTAAGTTTATCTATGAAATAGAAGAAAAGCTTGAGGGGTTTCTCTCCCATTATGAGAGACATACACGAGCTTATTCATCATCAAGCTGCATATCCTTATCAATTTGGGCTTCAGACCTCAAGACAGCTATTACATCGACTCAGAAAGTATTGGATGGTGTTTTAAATTTAACCTCAGTTGTTGAGAAAGAACATACGGATGAATATTCAAAGTTAGACTTATATTTATCTAATGTTGTAGATCTAAAGGATTTTGCGATAAAGCTTGAAGCAATCTCTGAGATATATAGTGAATTACTATCGCTATATGGCTTATCTGAATCAGATTCACCAATAATCATTGAGCACTTAGAAAGTGGTAGCTTATGGATTAAAATTGCAGGGCACACACTGACTGCAACATTATTCACAAGTCTTCTAACGTCAGCTACTACTTATTATCAGGAAAACTATACTACAACTGGTCAACTAAACCAGCTACCTACTTCTGTTAAAGTCGCTGATGACTTATTGAAGCTATCTCAACAGCTTGAAAAGGATGGTATAGATACTACTGAAATTAAGGAAAACATAGAATCTGCTACAAGAAAAATATCCAAAAAACTTGATGTTCTCTTAGGGGATCAACCAATTGTAGAAATTAATGATGTTGAGCATAGTGTTGGTGCAGCATTAAATCAGAAGCTTATTGAAGAAAGCAAAACCTTTAAACTCGAACATCAGGACGACTCATAACAAAAAAATCCAGGTGACGCCTACGGCGCACCTGATTTGGGCGTTAAATTTCACAGGGGGTATTCGTGCAGCACGATACCGAGAAGTACCGCCAGATTTTTGAAAGTATGTCTCCTGAAGAAATAGAGGAGATGAACCGAAAGAATGATGAAGAGCACCTGAAACATTGGGGTCAAGTCTCCCATTTCCCAATGTTTGGTTAAAGTGATGAACTTTAAATGCTGCACGGACTGACAGCCCCTCTGCGCAGCCGAGTATCGCAGATTAAACCAGAAATAAGAGCTTGTTTGTTTGAGGTTGCGAAGCGGCCGAGTTTACAAGCTCGCTGGATTAATTGAGAAACACAGGGGATCGGTCGCAGACCGACAAGAAGGAACGTAGGGGTCAGGTCTTGCATCGTGCAAGTCGGTTCTTTATACCTTATTAGATCGTGCCTTTTATGAAGGTCTGTGAAAGTGGTCATTACACAACAAAAGAGATAGGCAGTTAAGCTGGGGCTGGTTCTTAGACAGTGGGCCGGAGAATAGCGAGCACTGCACAATGCAAGACCTGACCCTTAGGTTTGAAAAGGCGAAAGACTTCATGCTTTTGATGGGTTTGTTCTGACAAAGAAAAGTTAACTTTTTGAAATTATTAGATTAACTGTATGGGTGGCTTGTAGTGCTGTCAGGACGGGGGAAAGTGATAGCATTGAGGGGCGTTTTGCTCAATGAAGCAAAACGCGTTTTATGAAAATAATCGACTACAAATCCAATGTCAGTGTTTTTGTTTTTGCTCGAGAGCAACATGCCATAATGAGTTTACCTTCTTGATGCTCTTTGTCTGTTAGAAAAACATCACGATGATCAGGTATACCATCCAGCACCTCGGTCATGCAGGTTCCACAGACACCTTCTTCACACGAGACGGGCAGAAACACACCATTATCTTCTAACACTTGCGAAATGGTTTGATCTTCCGCCACGACAAACTCATCACCGGTACTCGATATTTTAACGGTAAAAGCGCTGTTTGTAAGATCTGCCGACTCGTCAACGGGAGCAGAGAAAAACTCACGATGCAATCGGCTCTCCGACCATCCTAATGTCTTCGCTTCCTCAAGTACGGAAGTAATAAAACCAGCAGGCCCACATACATACAGCTCAGTATCGCTGACCTTATCAGCCAAAACCGCGCGAATATCCATCCGCCCAGAAGAAGGTACTAGACTATAGTGGAAGTGCATTTTATCAGCAAAGCGGCCACTTTCAAGCGCACTGGAAAACGCGGCGTGGCGTGGTAATTTAGAGCAATAATGAAATTCAAACGGCGTACCATAACGAGACAAGGTTTGCGCCATTGGCAACAATGGCGTTACTCCAATACCACCAGCAATCAGCAAAGTTTTTCTTGTCGGACTCACAAGCGGAAAGTGGTTTTTAGGTTCACTTATTGATAAATGCTCCCCAATTGTTAATCCATGCACCTCTTCTGAGCCTCCTCTTGACGCAGGATCTTTTAGCACCGCAATTTCATAATAGCGCTCATCCGCTTGCAATCGACACAATGAATATTGACGAATTAACCCACTCGGCAATGTCAGCTCAATATGCGCTCCTGCATCAAAACTAGGCAGTAAACCTTCATCCGGCCGCCCCAACACAAGACGAACAACAGAGTCCGCCTCAACTACAACATTTTTTACTTCTACCGCAATCATCGCTGTTAATCTCCAAAGCAATCCGTGAATTAGAAGGAAATGGTTTGCAAAGGCCTCTCTTCAACCTTTAAATCAGAAACAATGGCATTCTTACTAGGTTTAGACGAGTCCTGTTCTTTACGAATAATTCGTTCAATAATTCGTCTAGACTGGACACCACCCGCATCAATGTCTAATTTTAGCAAGTCATAATCAGGAAACGCTTTCAGGTTAACCTGCTGATATTCAAGCACATCTAGGTCCTCTTGAAAGATGCCGCCTTGACCTTCACGAATACTGTCTGTTAATGCACTATCATCGGCTTTGAAGTTCCGAGCCATCCCCCAGAAGTACCACATGGTGTCGTCACTTTCAGGTGTAATAAAGTCCACCACAATACTGCTTGCTTTAAACTCTTTTGGAGCGTCGTAGCCGCCCTTTCCCGCATGAGCAACACCAACGTCAATCATGACATTAGATGGAGGAGTGAAGCGACATCTCTGCCAACGATCAACAGGGACATTATCCGCCAACCCATTCGCACGCAACGCAGCCTGCCAGAACGGCGGCGCCATAATATTCTCCATATAGCGAGTGGTAATTACTTCATCTCCTTCCGATTGCGTTGATACGGGAGACTCATCAATCTCTTTTTGCCCAATACTTGAGGCATGCACATAAGTCTCGTGCGTCAGATCCATTAGGTTGTCTATCATAAGACGGTAATCACACTTAATGTGATACAACCCTCCACCGTAAGCCCAGTCATCACTTTCCGCCCATTCTAGTCGAGGAATCAAGCTCGCGTCCGCCTGAGATTGATCGCCAGGCCATACCCAAATAAACCCATACCGTTCTTCGACAGCATACGCTTTCATACACGGAAAACCTTGAACACGCTGTAATGGCATTGCTTTGGTTTTGCCATCTTCTCCGATTTTTAATCCGTGATAACCACAGACAAGCAAACCGTCTTCAACATACCCTAATGAAAGAGCCGCACCGCGATGCGGACAAAAATCCAGCACAGCTGCCACCTCATTTGGTTTCGGTCGATAGAATGCGATTCGCTCTCCACATATCTTTCGACCTAGCGGTTTTTCTAAACCGATTTCTTCTGACATAGCAGCGACATACCATGCATTTTTAGGGTAAGTTTGATTCGTCATCTTAGGCTCCATTGGGCTTTTTGTTCTTATTGGATCCAATATAATCGGAATTGAGCCATTTGTCTTATTGAAAAATCGCTAAATGGATCCAATTAATGCATAATCACTCGATAAACACCGAAAAACAAGAAACTATTGGATCCAATAGTTAAGGCAAACACTCTTATGGCAAAATCTGGTCAACAAATTTTAACCACATTACGACAAATGATTCTTTCTGGTGAATTCGCAGCAGGTGCACGGCTGGCCGAAATACCAACAGCAGAAAAACTTGGCGTATCTAGAACACCCATAAGAATTGCCTTTAGAGCTCTGGAACAAGAAGGTCTATTAAATAAACTTTCAGGGAGAGGTTATGAAGTGAGATCTGTTTCGATTGAAGAGATTGAGGGAGCTGTCGAAGTTCGAGGCGCTCTTGAAGGTCTAGCAGCCAGAAGAGCCGCAGAAAAAGGCCTTACTGAAGAGCAAAAGTTACGCTTCGAGACTCTCTTAAAGATAGGAGATACACTTTTTGAAGATCACTTTCCCCTAACGGAAACGGACATTGAGCGCTATCACGATATGAACAAAGCACTCCATCAACTTATAATCGAAGTTGCAGACAATCAAGCTATTGCAATAGCACTCTCAAGAGATGAGCACATTCCTTTCGCATCCGTCAGTGCGTTAGCCTATGACAAAAGCAACATGATCGAAGAAACAAAGCGATTCCAGTTTGCACACACCCAACACCATCATATTTATCAAACCATCGTTTCTAAACAAAGCGCTCGCGCAGAAATGATCATGAGAGAGCATGCACACGCTACGTTAGGACACGCTCACAGGTACCACGACGTCAATAAAAAAGAAGGCATAAAACTTATCAAAAACAAGTCACACTGAGAGAGAGCTATTTCCTAGAGGTACTTCGAGCATATTTCCACCTTCTTTCATTGGTTGCCCGACCATTTCATCGTATGCACTTTGGTGGCATAACACCATCTCACCAACCATTTTTTGTGTAAACAAAGACTGAGGGAGCTTGGGGGTCGAGGGAGCTTGGGGGTCAGGTCTCCCATTTCCCAATCCGAACTTAAAACCCTTCTTCGCAGCCGAGTATCGCAGCTTGAACCAGATTTAAGAGCTTGTTTGTCTGAGGTGACGAAGCCGCCGAACTAATCAGGGGTCAGGTCTTGCATTGTGCATAAAAGGAATTCATGTATGAATGCATACCGTATTCTTTTGCGTTAATTCTTGTTATTTTTGGGCAGACTTTCACAGTGAAGTTGGTGAGTATTTTGGGTTTAGTTATTCAACAGTGTTTCTGAAAATAGCAAAAGCTGCACGATGCAAGACCTGACCCCATATATGCGTTAAGTAAAAATCACAGGGAGATTTAAGTGCGAAAGGTAAATAAAAGGACTTTTAAAAGGCCGCTAGTTGTACCATGTAGTGGTTCAATAAAGCCGG
>JBOEGV010000012.1:0-139138 GCA_050633605.1 Neptuniibacter sp.
TTCGAAATGACGTGCATAAATAGGTGATAAAGCATCTAGCTGTACACAGAGTATACAGTTTGTTGGTCTAGGTCAAAGCATTCAGATGAATAGTTTAGGTAAGATGGACATCACTATGTTTTCAAGACCTCCTCCCCAGAGTAGACAATCGTTACTTGTAGCAGTATTGGTAGAGACGAAAACGTAGTCCTTAAATTTTGGGTTTTTGTATGAGCAAATTTTGGGGAGGCTCATATGCCCCCTAAGGCCGCACAGCCTTAAGATGTTTAATGGGGTCGACTATCACCCGACCACCCGACCACCCGACCACCCGACCACCCGCAATTGGGAATGAAACGTTAATTTAAACGTGCCCATAGAAAGCGATTGCAGGGTAAACACTAAATAAAGTAAAGGAACTGGTTTTGAGTAAGCTGCAAGAGTTAAAGGGAACAGACTGGTGTAATGTTGATTGGCAAGCCGAGTTAAAGCAGAACATAAACTCTATTGATGGCTTACAAAACTATGTGAATTTATCCACCCATGAACAAGAGATACTGAGGCAGGTTGCGGATAAGCATCCTATGAATATCCCCCGGTATTATCTGAGCTTAATTGATGAAAATGATCCGAATGACCCGGTTCGGAAGCTTGCGTTACCTAGCGAAGATGAATTAGTGGTTGCCGGTGCGATGGGGGAAACAACAAAAGATCCCTATGGCGATGATAAACACAATAAGGGCAATGGCATACTGCACAAATACCCTTATTCAGCGTTGGTTGTGGCTACCGATTATTGCTCAATGTACTGCCGGCACTGTTTCAGGAAGGCGATTGTTGGTCTGCCAAATGATAAGACCGTTGAGAACTTTCAGCGGGCTGCTGAGTATATCCGTGAGCATAAAGAGATTACCAATGTCATCATTTCCGGTGGTGACCCTCTGCTCATCAATACGAAGCGCATCAGGAAAATATTACAGAGTCTTGAAGATATAGAACATGTGAACTACGTTCGAATTGGTACCAGAACGCCTGTGGTTTATCCGATGCGTTTTTTCGATGATGACCTGCTCCGTTGCTTTGAAGAATTTAATAAGCATAAGACTCTTTATCTTCCTACTCACTTTAATCACGTTAATGAGATCACTGATATAGCGGCAGAGGCTGTTTTGCGTATCAGGCAGGCGGGTGTGACCGTTAATAATCAGGCTGTATTACTTAAAGGCGTGAATGACAGTGCTGAGGATATAGCCGATCTGATGAACGGGTTGGTGAAAATTGGTGTTAATCCGTATTACTTATATCAGTGCATGCCGGTATCGAGGGTAAGGCATCATTTCCAGGTTCCATTGAAGCAGGGTATCGATATGGTGGATAAAGCGAAGCTTGGGTTAGATGGTTATGCTAAGCGATTTAAATTCATCATGGGCCATGATATTGGCAAGATAGAAATTTGCGGCAGGATTGATGATAAGTTAATTCTGAAACAGATCCATTCAAGACCTGAAGAGCCTGAAAAAGCTAGCCAGATGATGATCAGGCAGTTAGATGATCACGCTGGATGGCTTGATGATATGGAAGAAATTCAGATCTGACATGCCGCTTTAGGGCGATAATTCTGATAAAGGGCTACAGCTTTTGTAGTCCTTTTTGTCGGTAGTTTTATCTGAATGAATTTTTACATCATTTTGCCAGCTCCGCTCTTTCCTATCTCCTTGTTATTGCTGGCCTATCCATCTGATCCAAAACTGCACCCAAGAACCGTTTGCTGGGCGTATTTTGGTGTTGGTCACAATCGGATCACAGTGCCAGTGTTGCAGTGTGTTAATGATATGATTGCTTCTCCGAGCAGGAGGACATTTCATGCAACTCAGTTTGAAAATAATAGCTATTACATTATTAGTTTATTCATCAGGCCTATGGGCGCATTCAGGTGCCACAGGTATCGTCAAAGAACGTATGGATAACTTCAAAGAGTCCAAAGCGTCCATGAAGCTTTTAAAAAAGGCAGTCCGTAATAAAGACTTTGACACAATTGTTGAAGAAGCCGAGTCGATTCATCGTTGGGCAGCAAAACTGACAACTTATTTTCCCGAAGGATCTAATCCGCATCCATCAGAAGCGCTTGATCTGATATGGAAGGAGCTTGATCGGTTTGAATTGCGGGCCGTTGATCAATTAGAAGCTTCAGGTCGCTTGCGTAAAGCTGGTGTAGCTAAAGATGCCAATGGGGCGGCTACAGCTTTTTCTGAGTTAGGTCAGTCCTGTAAAGCGTGTCATGACGATTACCGGGAGTAGCATTTTTTTGGCACATCCACCGTTGGTCACACTATGGTCACCGCGCCAGTGTTGGTGGATTTGTAGACCCGTCTCCGCGGAGACGGTCTACAACTTGATGTGAGTTAAGTAAATTAATCAGGGACGTCAGACACTGTAGGAACGACTGCTGAAGGTAAATCAGATAGAGCTGCTAGGGCAGCTTCATGTACTTGTTCGGATGGCACCGTATTACCCGTGACTTTTGAAGGTAAAGCTCGAGTGGCAGTAGCGGAAGCAACCACCGTTGGATTGTAACCTAAGCTGAAGGCGCCTCGAGCTGTTGAATTTACGCACATGTGAGACATGAAGCCCGCTAATATTAGATTGTTGGCTTCAGTACTTTTCAGTAAGTTATCTAAGTCGGTTTGGGTAAATGAGTTCGGGAAATTTTTGGTGATGACTGGTTCCCCTGCTATGGGAGAGACTGCATCGACTATCTGCCCTATCGGTGCGGTAACGTCATATGGTGTGCCCGGTCCAGCATCGTGGCGAATATGAAAGATAGGTCTGTTCGCCTTGCGGAAACGCTCTAAAAGTTTTTTGCACTCGTTTAAGGCAGCATCTACACCATCAAGCTTCATTATCCCTTCGCAATAAGTGTTTTGAGCATCGATAATTATCAATGCCGAATCACTTACTGCACTTGAGCTATGTCCTAGACCTGCAAGGTCACGAATAGTTGTTGGTTCGCTCATAATATATCCTCAACTGCTTTTACATGAAAAGGTGGCCTTTGTGTGATTTTGGCCGTCTTAATTATTCTGTGGTTGACATTATCTGATGGGGTTTCATGATATACCGGAGGCATAACTGGCATAAAAGAGGGTGAAAATGACAAATCAGCAGATCAATATAGGTATTGTGCATTATCCGGGCGCTTTATTATCTGCGGTTCAGGGATTAGCGGAACAGTTTTATCTTGCGAATACTATCTGTAAGCAAAATGAACTAGGGAATGTTTTTAAAACGCATACCTGTGACAGCTTACAGTTGGATGCGGTGGGAGATGACGATATTAATCACCTTAACGTTGTTATTTTGCCCCCTTGTTTGGATGATAGTTTTTACCTTGCACCCCAAGAGGGCTTAATTCGTTGGTTAAAGCAGCAACATCAGAATGGAGCGATTATTTGTTCCGTCTGCGCAGGTGCTTTTGTTTTAGCTGAAACGGGGTTGTTGAAAGGTCGGTCAGT
Organism: Neptuniibacter sp.; assembly: GCA_050633605.1. Taxonomy (GTDB): domain Bacteria; phylum Pseudomonadota; class Gammaproteobacteria; order Pseudomonadales; family Balneatricaceae; genus Neptuniibacter. The sequence goes on from JBOEGV010000012.1 coordinate 3,492, forward strand.
TACGACTCACTGGGCGCTGTCTGATGATTTTTCTAGACGTTTTCCTGACGTGAAAGTAGATAGTAATAAGCTACTGATAAATGATCTGGATATCATTACTGCTGGTGGCTTAATGAGCTGGATCGATCTGGGTTTAGAACTGGTTGCACAGTTCGCCAATTCACAGGTTATGCGTCAGTTAGGAAAGTTTTTGATTGTTGATACTGCGCATAGGGAACAGCGTTATTATCAAACTTTTACACCTAAACTGGATCATGGTGATGAAGCGATTGTTAAGGCGCAGCATCATTTACAAAATGAATTTCAAAACACAGTAGTCATAAAACACTTAGCGGACTTAACTCATCTTACAGAGCGAACGTTTTTACGTCGGTTTGTTAAAGCAACAAGCTTTAAGCCTACACAGTACCTTCAGCACTTAAGAGTTCAGAAGGCCTGTGAGCTTATTGAAGCGAATGGAGGTTCTTTTGAGAAAATTGCTGTTGAGGTTGGCTATGAAGATATCAGCGCATTTCGTAAAACCTTCATTAAAATTACTGGACAGACCCCCAAGGAGTTTAAGAAAAGATTTGTCTGAATGGGTTTGTTATTGTTGGCTATCCATCTGAGCAAAAGGCGCATCCTAGAACCGATAACAGAAGGTGTCCAGCCGTAACTTACTTGTATCAAATAAGCCAGAGGTTAGGGCAGTGGTAAAGGCTGATTTGTCCTTAGGTGTTAAATTAAGTTGCTTGGCAGGCTTTTGACACCGTCGCCATTGATCGCACTTAAATCAGTGAAAAAGTCTGGGTCTTTCTGCTGTTTAATCTCTGCCAGGACACGGATCGACCAGAATTACCCCGGTTTTTGACGCTATTTCCAGTATTTCTTTAAGAAACCCTTAAGAATCCACAGCTAATTTAAAGGCCATATCCGATAGGAGGTGGCTTATGCACCAGTTATTGATTCAGAAAAATGCTTTACCCCAAGCGGCCACCGATGTGCTGCTGGTGTCCGATATTGCGAACCAGAAGCAGGTTAAGCAGTTTGCTCAGCAACGGTTTAAGGCTGCCTATGGAGCTGACATCAAGGACTTTCTGCCAAACATGATTGCGCTAGTGGACAGCAATAACCGTTTGCAGGCATCAGCAGGATTTCAATCTGCGGCTGCAACATCTCTGTATCTGGAACATTATCTGGATAAGCCAATAGAAGCGACTATTGCTGACCGGCTCAATGTCTCTATACCTCGCAGGAATGAAATTCTGGAGGTCGGTAACCTGGCTTCACTTTCAGCAGGAGCAACCCGACGACTTATTTTGAATCTGGCCTGTTATTTCCAGTCTCAGGGATTCAAATGGCTGGTAATCACAGCAACCCCGCAAGTAAAACACAGTTTTGAAAAATTGAATGTAGGGCTCAACCTACACTCCATCTGCCCAGCAAGCCTTGATGCCGTTAGTACGTCAGAAACAAACTGGGGGAATTATTACGATCATGACCCTGAAGTTTATGTAGGTGATATAGATTCAGGCATCTGTGCACTGCGAAACAACCCACTTTTTCGTAAGCTACTTTCACGTATTCACGTTCCAGTGGTTGATACAAACATAAAGGTTTCCGTTGAGGAGGCGTGTGCATGAAGCATTTGCTCGAGAATATTCGTTTTCATGCTGAGCACCGTCCTGATGCTGTTGCACTACGAAGCCAGTTAGACGCCTTCAGCTACAGTGAATTGCAGCAACAGTTGGAGCGACAGGCAGCTAACCTTACATCTTTGAAATGCCAGCGTCTGGCGATATGGATGGATAATCAGCCTAACTGGCTGATTCTACAATTGGCTGCGATGCACGTCGGTTTACCGGTTATCCCGATTCCCCCATTTTTTAGTCGCCAACAGGTTCACCATCTTTTGCTGACGACAAAACCCGATCTTATCATTACTGACTGTGAGCAGACCGACCTCACTAAAGATTACCTGCTGATTGAGTTTGATCTCGCGAGGGAGCTTTCTGTGTACCTCGCTAAACAGAAAACCACAATGTCAGGAGAGTATGAAGGCACGGCTTTGGTGACATTTACGTCTGGCTCAACCGGTTCTCCTAAAGGGGTCAAAATCAGTTCTGAATTAGTTGATATGGTCTGTCATTCACTTTATTTACAAACGTCTGAATTAGGTATCGGGCAACATCATTGCGTCCTGCCATTATCAGTGATGCTGGAAAATATCGCGGGAGCATTCTTACCCCTTTATGCCGGAAAAACCGTCTGCCTGAACCCTGCCAATATGACAGGGCTCGTGGGTTCATCACAGGTTGATATTGAGAAACTGACTGCTTATCTGCTGCTGCAGAATCCAGAAAGCCTGATTCTGACACCTGAACTACTAAAGCTGATTATTCTTCTTAAAGCCAATGGCGTTCCTATGCCCAATTTGAAATTCGTAGCCGTTGGTGGGGGAAAAGTTCCATCTAACCTTCTTGCAGATGCTAAAGCGTTACAGCTGCCAGTATACGAAGGCTATGGATTAAGTGAATGCGGTTCAGTTGTGGCTCTGAATACGCCGCAGTTCAATAAGCCAAACAGTGTTGGTAAACCTTTACCACACTGTGACATTACTATTTCAGAAAAAGGGGAAATATACATTAAAGGCCCCCTTATGCAGGGATATATTCAGCAATCAATCAAACTTAAAGATTGCATCCCCACAGGGGATCTGGGGTATCTGGATGAAGAGGGCTACCTGTTTATTACTGGGCGTAAAAAGAATGTCCAGATAAACAGCTTTGGCCGTAACCTCAGTCCGGAATGGATCGAATCTGAAATCAATGGACTTTCAGGTGTGATCCGCTCGGTGATCTATGCGGATCAGAAACCGACGGTTCTTGCATTCATTCAACCGATGCCTGGCATTACAGAACAGCAGCTCACGAAACAGCTTGAAATGCTGAATCAGACACTGCCTGACTATGCACAAATCAAGCATTGGAAAATCATAGAAGTAGAGGCCATTGAGGCCGGTAAGCTATTGACCAGCAATGGTCGAATCAAACGTGAAGCGTTTTACGCATTCTACTCCACTTATATTTCGAGCCTTTATGTTCAGGGCGTCACCCACTTTGAGAGACAGGTGCACAATGTTTTTTGACAAACTGGTTAAAGAGACCTCTATAGAACAGCAGGCGCTGGTTAATCGTCCCGTGATACAGAAAACACTGGCAGGAGATATAACACTGCCGCGATATCAGGCATTTCTAACTCAGGCCTATCACCATGTAAAGCATACGGTTCCACTGTTGATGGCATGTGGCTCACGTTTATCAGACAGACATTACCCTCTACAGAAAGCCATTGCTGAATATATTGAAGAAGAGATTGGTCATGACCTCTGGATTCTCAATGACCTTGAAGCAACAGGGGTGGATAAAGAAAGCGTGCGCAATGGAGTACCCTCCATAGCGACCGAAGTCATGGTTGCTTACGGGTACCATCAGATTGATCGCGTGAGCCCGCTGGCTTTTTTCGGCATGGTGCATGTTCTGGAAGGTACAAGTATCGCTCTTGCTACCCAAACTGCAGGCTTGATCAGACAATCTTTGGGATTGCCTGATAGCGCGTTCAGTTATTTGACCTCGCACGGATCATTGGATCTGGAACACGTTAAGTTTTTCGAACAACTGATGAACACTCTGGATGACCCTGAGGATCAACAGATCATTATCCATGCAGCAAAAAGGTTCTATCACCTTTATGGAGATGTGCTTTCCTCTATAGAGGATGCTGCATGAATTTAAACAACCAAAGGTGCATGCTGATTGGTGCCAGCGGTGGAATAGGTGCTGCCGCAAGTCAGCTACTGGCTCAGCAAGGTGCTGAGTTGATGCTATGTGGTCGGAATGCCGAAATGCTGCAACAGCAGGTTGATGAACTTCCTTCAGGAGGCCCATCCCATCGGCTTCTGGTAGCCGATATCTGTTCAGAAGAGGGCCGCTGGCTAATCACCGATGCGATTAGAAAACATCAAATTAGCACAGTGATTAATCTGGCAGGAATTAATGAACTGATCGCCTTTGAAAAGCAGGACCCGGTAATGATTGAGCAGATCATTACGACCAATGTGACAGCAGTGCTGTTGCTGAGCCGTCAGGTCATCACTTTGTTTCAGGAAAAGCAGGTTGGTACTTTAGTGAATGTTGGCTCAGCACTCGGATTTATTGGTATGCCGGGTTATGCCACTTACTGTTCATCGAAGTTCGCTATACGGGGTTTTTGCGAAGCGCTTGCTCGTGAGTTGGCGGATGGCCCCATCAAAGTTAAATACTTCTCTCCCCGTACTACCAATACCCGGATTAACTCCGATCAAGCGACTGCCATGAACAGAGAGTTGGGAAATAAAACCGATTCACCTGAACATGTGGCCGAGGAGTTGATCAAGTTTCTGGATCAGCAGGTGGATTGTTACCAAGTGGGGTGGCCAGAAAAACTGTTTGTACGCATCAACGGTGTATTCCCCGGCATCGTCAGCAATGCGATTAGAAAACAACTTCCCATCATCAATAAATATATAAAGTGAGTAATTAAGATGAACAGACTTCTCTCTTTTTTTGTGGCTTTGCTGTTAAGTTCGTCATTGCTGGCCGCACCGTTGAATGATTCCCGTGTGGCGTTGCAAAAAGAATGGGCGCATATCAAATATGAGGTGGACGCGGATCAGCGTGAAAAACTACTTAAGCAACTGGCGGAAGAGTCTGAAGAGGTACTGAGTCAGTTTCAGAATTCTGCGGAAATTATGATCTGGCACGCAATTATTCTCAGTACCTATGCCGGCGAAAAAGGTGGACTGGGAGCATTGGGTCTGGTCAAGGAGGCCAAATTATTATTGGAGCAATCTATAGAAATAGATCCAACCGCTCTGAATGGTTCTGCTTACACCAGCCTGGGCAGTTTGTATTATCAGGTGCCAGGGTGGCCTATCGGGTTTGGCAGCGATAAAAAGGCCAGACAATATTTAACAAAAGCGCTTGAAATAAACCCCAACGGAATTGATAGTAACTTTTTCTACGCTGACTTTTTGATTGAGCAAAAAGAGAAAGAACAGGCGAAACAAGTTCTTGAGCATGCTTTACAAGCGACGGCTAGACCTGGACGTGAAATTGCGGATCAGGGGCGCAGAGAAGAGATCGATTCATTAATGAGCAAACTCTGATAACAGGCACTTATGAAAACACTGGTTGTCGAAGATGATCCGCTTTTGGGGCAAGGAATCGTAGATGCGTTGTCCTACCATAACTATCTCACTGAGTGGGCAAAAAATGGTACAGAAGCTCTAAGTTTTGCAACGGCCAGTGATTTTGACATTATCATCCTAGACCTCGGTTTGCCTGATATCGATGGGTTGGAGGTATTGAATCTGCTCCGCCAGAAACATGTGACGACTCCCATTCTTATATTAACCGCGCGCGGCAGTACCAGTGAAAAGGTAACCGGACTGGATTATGGTGCCGACGACTATATGATTAAACCTTTTGACTTACCTGAACTGATGGCACGTTTGCGAGCCCTGCAGCGTCGTGAATCTCAGCAAAAATCATCGACGATGAAACATGGAACCATTGCAATCAACCCGGCAAATTATTCAGTTTATAAAGGCGATGAGCAGGTCTCTCTGTCACGACATGAATTCCACTTGCTGCACCACCTGATGTCACGACCTGACCAGGTGTTCAGTCGCGAAATGTTGGTGGATAGAATCTACAATTGGGATCAGGATGTCGGCAGTAATACTGTCGAGGTATACATACACCATCTGCGAAAAAAATTGGGGAAAAATGTGATCAAAACGGTTCGGGGAATTGGGTACCAGCTTGGAGGAAATTCCTAATGGGGTCGATCCGTTCTTTTCTCACTTTGGCATTGGTTGGTAGTATAGTGCTCTCCATTCTGGTTGCAATTGGCGCAAGTTATCAGCGTATAACTCATGAAACAGAAGAGCTTTATGATGCAGAACTTGCCCAGATAGCGCGTGTACTGGAAGCGATGCTGGCAATTCAGTTTGATTATTCCGCAGGTAGCTTCATTAATGCACAACCCGTCGATCAGAAACTGATATTGCCGCCAGAGATTCATTCGGATGAGGAGTATGATAGTAGCGGCCACAAGTACGAGAAGAAACTTTCTTTTCAGGCTTGGAGCCGAAAGGGTGTGCCTCTTTTGGGTAGTCAGGCCAGCGGATCCATGCTCTCCTTCAACGCAAGTGAAGGTTATGCCGAAGAATCCATTAACGGACAGGCGTGGCGAACTTTTGTTCTTTTCAGCGACCAATTATCAATATGGATCAAAGTCGGACAACTGGTGGAGATCCGTAATGAAATTACCGAAGAAGTTGCCGCCGTTTATATAGCCGTCCCTTTGATTGTTTTACCACTGATAGTGCTTCTGATCACTCTGATCGTCCGCAAAGGGCTTTCACCTCTAAAAGAGATCAATCAGGAGATATCTGAGCGCAATACATCTTATCTTCGACCTCTGAACCTGAACCGTATTCCAACGGAACTTGAGCAGGTGGTCGAGTCTGTTAATAATTTAATGTTCTCGCTAGAACAGGCGCTGGAACGGCAGAAACGATTTACCAGCAATGCGGCCCATGAATTAAGAACACCATTAGCAGCCATTAAAATTCATGCTCAGAACATCTACCCTGACTCGGAAAGGCTGCAAAAAATACAGGACAATATAGTCCTTAGTGTTGATAAATTAACGCATTTGTTTAATCAACTCATCACTCTTAGTCAGATGGAGAACCATAATAAAACTGATCAGCAGACGTTTCCGCTATCCCAATTAGTTGAAGAGCTAATCCAATCGATGCAGCAGCATATCAATGAGCGCCAGATTACATTGGATGTTGATATCGGGCCGCAGCGGATTCGTGCTAATCGAGATGCTCTTGAGGTACTTCTTCGTAATTTAATCGACAATGCAATTAAGTACACACCTACTGGGGGGAGCGTAAAGATAGAGGTAGATACTCAGAATGATGATTTGACATTGCTGATATCAGATAGTGGACCTGGCTTGAATCCGAAGCAGAGAACACAGGTCTTTGAGCGTTTTTATCGAACGGCAGGTCAGGACACGTTTGGATGTGGCATCGGGCTGTCGATCGTTAAGGAACTTTGTGACCAAAGCGGTTACGCTATAACAATTGAAGATTCAATCATTGCTGATTCCGGACTCACCGTGATCGTTCAGGGTATTCAATCTATCTGAGCCAAAGTCTACTAAAACAATGCTTTTTGGGGAGTGTATTCACCCCAGAGCCATATCGCCTTAGGGATGAATCCAACTGATTTTATTTACAATATATTCAAGATCTATAAGGTTACCGCATCTGAAATAGTTCTTGATGAAAACGTCCTGATGCTAAACCACGGGACGTGAAGTTTTTCTTCAATAGGTTACCAAGTTCATTCCGGCCGCAGTACCAGACACTTGTTTTATCCCAATCCGGCATGATGGCGCAAATCATGTCGGGTGTAAGGCGCCCAGATTTTTTTGAGTTATGTAAATGAAGCTGTATACCGGCTGCGGCTGCATCTCTAGCTAATAGATCCATCACATGAGGATCGTCATCCGAGGTGATGTGGAAAAGGTTAATCTTCTGCGGACTTGGCTGTTTGGCAAGTTGTTTCATCTTTGCGATAAACGGTGTTATACCAATCCCTGCACCGATCCATATCTGGTGTTCGCAGTTATCCTCAAACGTGAAGTTGCCATAAGGGCCTTCAACACTGACTGGCGTTCCGGGTTTTATTCTTTCAGTAATCTGCTGAGTCCAGTCTCCCAGCTCTTTTACGATAAAAGTCAGGGAGGAATCATCCTCATCCCATGCAGATGCTATGGTGTAAGGGTGTGGGCCTTCAGTAGTACTTGAAGTAACAAAGGCAAACTGTCCAGGCTTATGTCCTTGCCAACCATTTTGTAATTTAATGGTGCCTTCAGTTGAACTAACACCAGAATGGTAAGTGATCGATTGTACTTCACCCTTTACTTTACGTTTTTGGCCAACGCGATTAGCTAAAATCAGTATGGAAGATAGTAAACCTGCAGTGATCAAAATCGCGACTATCCAGCCAACAGGCTGTACCCAATAGTCAATCTTGATGAGGATCACACTGTGATAGGCGAGTACTATGTAAAGTGCTGCCAGCCATTTGTGAGTTTTTCGGAAAATGTGGTATGGAAAGTATTTTATGAGTGCCAGTAGTATCAGAATAGTAGCGGCATAAAATGTCCACTCACCCAGGGTTTCCGCCAAACCTCGTTGGCTTCTTAGAAACTGCTCTATTGAGGATAGAGTTTCATCTGATTTTGGTCGCCTGTTAGGCCGTTCTAACCAGCCCCAGGAAACCATCCATTTGGTTCCTTTTGCCCACCACCAGTGTAAAGATGCACTTGTCAGGGCCGTGATACCCAACCACTTGTGCAGTCGGTACATTTTATCCAGACCATTGGAATAATGTTCAATAAAGGCAGGTCGTGTGGCGAGAATCATCGAGATGCTCATTGCTGCAATGGCAATAACCCCGGAGTACTGTACAAATACTGAACGAAAAGAAAAGTAAGTTAATGGCTCAGGGAGAATGGCGTCTGCTCCTAGCCATGCAACTGATAACAATACTACAAAACTAATAAATACAACTTTGATTGGCTTCATGGTTAGTTCGACTAAGATATTAAATACTAGTGATATTTTAAATCGACAAATGTCTATTTGATACTGTGTAACTGTTAAGAAAAGTTAAGAATTGTTTACTTATTGGTATCGACAGATTCACACGGGTGGTGTTCGATCTGAAGGCGCCGAGGACCTATTAGTGAAAGCAATAATCCCCAGAACGAGACGAAGCCGAGATATAATATTTACCCATTTGGGCTTTTTGTATTTCGGGCTATCCATCTGAGCAAAGGTGAAACACAGATCTGTGTAGTTAAGTTAATACTTTTAACCCGTTAGAAAGCTCCTGAATTTATTATTGTGCCCATCTAATAAATGTTTTTATTAATGTATTCTTATATCAACTCAATAAAAGAATCGTAACTGAAGGCTGCTACGTGAAAAAAACTACTGCCAAAGATATTGCTCAAAACCAGGTTATTAAGATTGATGAGGATGAATCAATCAGTAGTGCAGTGGAATTAATGTACAAAGAAAACCATCGGGATGTAGTTGTTGTATCAAAAAATGAAAATCATCGATTTGGCTTGCTGACCGCTAGTGATCTGATTCGCTTAAGAGTTTCTCAGGTTGATTTCTCTCAACCTATAAAGTTGATTAAATATGACAAAATTTTTTCGATTAATGAAAACACACCCATTGAAGAGATACTTGAAGAGGTTAACCATGAGGTTGAGTGCATTTGTATAACAGATAAGGGTGGAAACCTGACTGGTGTTGTTTTCTATGCTGATATTATCTCCAGCATTGACCCAAAAGTCATGCTGGAGAAACGGGTAATCAGCGAGATTATCTTGAATCAACACATCAAAAAAGCTCAGGTTGGGGACCTTACTCTAGACGTTATAAGCTTGATGGATCACCATCTTAATGACAGTGTGCTGCTTTTTGATATTGATAAACCAGTAGGCATTATAACGACAAAAGATATCATTAAACTTTTTGGCGAAGGTGAAAATCTACATCAGCCTGTATCGTTCTATATGAGTTCACCTGTATCGACTATTCCTTATAACGCATCAATTAAAACAGCCTTGGAGTTTATTCAGGAGAAAAGTTTTAAACGTTTGATTGTAGAAGATAGGAAAGGTGCAATTATTGGTCAGATTACCCAGGGAGAATTGATTAGCAGGATCTATTCACGTTGGACGGATATGATACGTCATAACGATTTGCAGTTGAAACAGGTAAATAAAGAATTACAGACCCGAGCAACCAAATACGAAGAGCTCTCTTCAGTGGACCATCTGACAGGGATTTATAACAGAGCAAAGTTTGAGTTTGAACTTCAGAAAGAAATTAACCGGGTAGAAAGATATAAAACGGAAACATTTACTATTGTTTTTTTTGATGTAGACCACTTTAAACAGGTCAATGATAAACATGGCCACTCTGTAGGGGATGTTGTTTTACATGAGATCTGCCATAACATTCAAAAACAAATGCGCCTTACCGATGTGTTCGCAAGATGGGGGGGAGAGGAGTTTGTAATCATTCTTCCTTCTACAAGACTTGAGAGCGCACATTCTGTTGCTGAAAAATTAAGAATAATTGTGAATAATCTTCAGATATCAGGTGTTGATCCAGTCTCTTGCAGCTTTGGTGTTGCACAGTTCAATAAAGAGGATACATTTCATTCGGTTATTCTTCGCGCGGATCAAGCGACATATTTGGCAAAGGAAAATGGTCGAAACCGAGTAGAAATTGCTAAATAGTAAAAGAACCTTTCGATTCTTAAGGTTGACGACATCTCTTCACCCAAGTAGGTCAGATGTCACCTTTTAGAATAAGTAGTAACCGATAGCATAAATCGGTCTCCGGCTTTATTGAACCGATTATAATTGGTGGAGCTATATCTTTCAGTTGGTAGAGATGTGATCGAATTTTTCAGCAATATTATCTTCTTGATAATGTTGACGAAGATAGCTCTGCATCTCAGTAGCAGAAAGCAGAGACGTTACACGTTTCCAGGTTTGCCGTTTTCTATCTGTACATTCCGGCGAGGGTTTGTAACATGCCCATAAGTGGTTTTCCTGCCTCGCGTAGCGAGATACGCATAAGGCATCGTTGAGGTGTTGTAGCATAATAAGTTATTCCTTTAACTTCGGTAGAGCTGCCATTGCCCAAGCAATTAATAAGCTACTTGGCTGGTTTTATAAAGGTAAATTCACCCGCAGTTTCGATGAACCTGGGCTGCAGTACGGAATGGATTTATAAAATACAGAGGGAATAGAGCGGAACAGAAGCTGTTTTATAAAAGAGCATGGCATGTAGCCATGCTCTAAATCTTAAAATTTTGCGTTCAGCTATTTTAGTTTAAATAGCTTGGATGTTCTCTGCTTGTGGGCCTTTCTGGCCTTGAGTAATAGAGAATTCAACCTGTTGGCCTTCCTGAAGGCTTTTGAAACCATCGCCAGCAATTGCACTGAAGTGTGCGAAAACATCTGGGCCGCCAGACTTTTGCTCGATAAAGCCAAAGCCTTTCTCATCGTTAAACCATTTAACTGTGCCAGTAGTTGTATTAGACATAATTTGTATCCTATTTTCGGAAATAAATGAACCGCCTGAATGCAGGCAGCATGTGCAGGATTTTTTAACTTTGTACTTATGAAAACAGGACGAGGAGTTGAGAAAAACTTCGAAATGACGTGCATAAATAGGTGATAAAGCATCTAGCTGTGCAAAGAATATACAGTTTGTTGGTCTAGGTCAAAGCATTTATAGAAAAGGTTTGGGAAAGGCACGCTAAAGAACGGTTCGCTAGGCCTATCGCCGGACGTTCACCGCGTTGAAAGGCAGGTACTGTGCCACTTACGATATATGGCAATATTAAAAAGCTTTATATATGGAGTAGATATGGTGGTCTGGGTTTTTACTCTTTGCTCCGGCTTCTTAAAAAAGAAGGCATCCTAGCAATTGATGGAGAGTAGCTCCTCATATAAGTAGGCTGAATTCGTTTCGACGATGCATTTGTAATACTTGTCTAATTAAATGCTACTTAAATTTGTTTCTGTAAAATTTCATCTAATTCAGATAAAGGTACTGGTCGACTGAAGAGAAAGCCTTGTACAGAGTCACAATTATGCTCACGGATAAATTGATACTGCTGTTGCGTTTCTACTCCTTCGGCAACTACTTTTAAATTCAAGTTGTGCGCCATGTCAATAATGGTGCGTACAATTACTTCATCATCTACATCAGTCCCAATATCCTGAATGAAAGAACGATCAATTTTAAGGGTATTTAGCGGCAGTTGTTTCAGACGGCTGAGGGAGGAGTAGGCGATGCCGAAGTCATCTATTGATATTTCAACACCTAGCTCCCGAATCGAGCAAAGTTGGGTGTAAACTTCATCTGTTTCTGTAGCTATCACTGTTTCAGTGATCTCTAATTCTAGCCGGTCGGGTGGGTAGTTTGTACGCTGGAGAATTTTTGTTATCTGTTTGGCAACATCGTGACGTATAAAATGGGAAGCCGAGAGGTTAACTGACAAAAGAATTTCTGGTCTTTGGTTATCATAGAGTTCGAGCAGATCACGACAAGACTTTTCCATAACCCACTGGTCGATCTCTCCGATCAAACCGCAATCTTCCGCCAGAGGAATAAACTCTGCTGGGGAGATAAAACCTTCTTCATCATCAAACCAGCGGATTAGTGCTTCCAGCCCAACAGCTTTTCCGCTGCTAATATCCCACTTCGGTTGGTAATGCACATTAAGGATTGAATCTTTTACTGCCTGACGTAGTTTATGCTCCAGCAGTAGTCGTCGTTCGGTACGTTCATTCATCTGCCGGGCGTAAAAACTGAACTGATTACGCCCAGCTTCTTTTGAATAGTACATAGCCGTATCTGAATTTTTTAGAATTGCCGCAGCGTGTTCTCCATCTTCGGGGTAGACACTGATACCGATGCTGGTAGTTACTTGAAGGTTATAACCCTCAATTTCTACAGGTTCGGATATGGCTTCTATCAGCTTTGCAGCCACTTCTGCAGCTATATGGGGTGGAGTGTCTTGAAGGAGTACTGCAAACTCGTCTCCACCCAGACGGGCCAGGGTGTCACTACTGCGCAGGCAGCCGGTCAGGCGGTGGCCAAGCTGAATCAGTAGCTGATCACCAACATTATGGCCTAGGCTATCGTTTATTCCCTTAAACCGATCAAGGTCAAGGAAGAATAGGGCCAGTTGCTGGTTGTGCCGTTGCGCAAAGTTAATTGCACTCTGCAGTTGCTCATCCAGAGTGACTCGGTTGGCCAGGCCGGTTAAGGGGTCATGATAGGCCTGGTGTTCCAGTTGCTGAGTGAGTTCATAGAGTTCCGCGGTGCGTTCCTTAACTTTCCCCTCTAATTGATCACGCGCTAGCTGCAGCTCAGAATCCCTAATCTGAATCTGGTTAAGCATCTCGTTGAAATCATCAGCTAAAGCTCCCACCTCATCATAGGATACTTTCTCTGCTCTGAGCTGGTAGTCACGGGTACGGGTGATATTGCGTACCGTGCTGGCCAGTTTCAGAATCGGAGCGGTAATCAATTTTTGTGCTTCATTAGCAATAATAATCGCTACCAGCAATGCCAGGATAAAGAGCCAGAAAACCACCTTCAGTCTCTCCAGCTGTTGTTGTTTCCAGTTTTCAAGCTCAGAACGCAGCAAAATAAAGCCAACCGTCTCGTTGTCCCAGATGACCGGTTGAGCTACATAGTAGGTTCCCAGTAATGTCCCCGTTTTATCGGACGGCCATTTCTGAGGTGGTGTATGACTTCCCCGGCTAAAACTCGCGAACAATTTCTTTTGCTTGTTATAGAGGTAAGCTCCCAAGATGTTTTCTTCTCCTCTTAGGGATGCCAGTGTCGTTGAGGCTGATTGTCGATCTTCAAACATCAGTGCAGCAACGCTGTTGTTACCAACTACATTGGCCTGGGATTGAAGATGATTGATGGCTTCTGCGCGGGAGTTGATCCAGTCACTGATGGCAAAACCCACCGTTGCAACCAGCAAGACACAGCAGCTGGTCAAGAGTAGTAGAATAGTGAGTTTCTTTCGAATCAGGAGATACTTTGTCAGCACTTTCAGTTCTCCGGTTCCAGTATTTTTGCCAGCTTCAGCAACTGAGAACTCAATTCCAACCGGCGTTGTTTAACCTGATGAAGACTCACTTCAAAGCCCATACTGGCTTTATGCCTGACAAGTGTTATCAAAACCCCTGGGTAGATTCTGCCAGACTCCCTACTGGTCGTCAGGTCAGCAATAGTTAATAATCCACTAGCCGCGCTCTCAGCCTGATACTCCTGCTGGTATGTTTGCATGTCAGATTGATTCAATAGAAGGATATCGCACTCAAGGGATTGGGGAAGCTCGGTAATCACTTTTTGTTTCACAACCCGGCCATGAATTGATCGGCCTTTAACCGTTGCAAACGCTTTGCCGATAAAATCCTGTTTATAGAAGCAAACTTGCAGCACGTTTTGATTGCGTTCAGGGTTATCTGGCCAGGTAACAAATTTAGCGATATTGTAAATAAAGGCAGATTTGATACCGTTTACTTTATATGCATGATCATCCGCACTGGCATTTTGTAGCTGGCAGAAAAGCAGAAAGATTAAAAGCCCTGTTTTTTTAAAAGGGGGGCAGAATGCCAGGAAGGCAGCAGCTGATCTAAACATGTGTTCTGGTTTCATTAAAGATTATTAGCCCACTTCAAGCTGAACCAAATTTCACGTTCACTGCGTTCATTATTATGCTGGGAACCAAAGTCTGATGCCGGATCGTAAATGCGCTCGTCAAATAGGTTATCAACCCCTAATCGGTAACTCAGCTGCGGAGTCAGCTGGCCTGAGCCAAACAGGTTGGTAATAACAAAAGCATCGGCGTTATCGTCAGTGAAGCTGTTTGTGTCTGCACGGTTCCCATTGTGAACCAGGCTAACCCCAAACATGTGATCTGGGTGGTAACGGTAATCCAGGTTAAGGCTGCTGCTCCAACTGGCTAAATAAGGTAGTTCTCCTGTTGCACTATCCGATTGCAGATAAGCAAGTGCAAAGCTCAGGTTCACAGCATCTGTTGGTTTGATGTTGAATAACAGGTCTGCACCATACATGGATATGGTATGGCTAATGTTCGCAAAATACTCATCTGCCATGTCTGGAGTAGGTACTTCACTGATGTAGTTTTCCAGATCATTGTGAAATAGATTTAAGCTCAGGTTGGCCTGCTCCCACTGGTATTGATAACCCAGTTCGAATGAACGGATTTCTTCTGCAGCCACCTCCGGAGGCACAAAGGTCGTTCCCTCAAGTACCTTCAAGTATTCGCGAAAGGTCGGTGTACGGATTGCGGTACCATATTGAGCCTTCCAGGTGTTGCGATCATCGGGCGTATATACAGCTGCAACGCGATAGTTAAAATAACCTCCGAAAGAATTAAAGTGATCATAACGCCCACCCAGAGTTAGGCTAAACTGCGGATCTAACTGCCACACATCTTGAATAAATAGAGCCCAGTCATTATTACTGATGCCTGGTTTATTTAGTAGGTTGCCCGTTTCAGTAGGATTGAGAAAACCATTTCTAAAATGGAAAGAGCGTTCAAAATTGGTCTGCTCTGCTTTTTCATATTGCCAACCTCCCCCTAAAGCCAGAGTATGTTCACCGAAACCTTTTAGATAGGTAATGGATGTCCCTGCTATGGTTGCATCCTGATATTCTTCATATCCCAACGCTCGGGTGATCTGCTCTACCTCATATTCCCGTGCCTGATCATCCTGATAATAAAATTTACTTTCTATACGACCAGTTTCAATTTCGCCCTGCTCATAGGTTGCAGCAACAGAAAGAAAATCCTCTTGGACAAATGCATCCTGAGTGGATGGTATATTAAGAAATGGGGTTTCATGTTTATTATAGATTAGATTCAGAGTCAGCCCTGGCAGAGGCTGAGCCTTGATATGCAGATTCCTGAACTCTTCATCCAACGGTTGCAGAACGTCACTGCCGATAAAACTTTTCCGGTCAGTACGGAAAGGAGCATCCTGATTCAACAGACTGGCGAAAATCTGTAGTTCAGGTGAGTTGTAGAGAAACGTACTTTTACCCTTATTGTTATCAGCAATCTCAGCAGTAACCTCTAATTCAGTCTGTTTAGCAAAGTTGCGGGTTGTAATGGAGATAATGCCGCCAAATGCATTGGCCCCATATAGGCTGGATGCGGGGCCAAGAATTACCTCAACCTTTTCCACAAGTTCAAGAGGTAAGTTATCTCCTAAAGAGAAATGCCCGTAGTAGAGGTGTCGCATCCGGATGCCATCAACCATCAACACCATCTTGTCGTTATAGCGCTCAATCAGCCCTCGAGCCCAGACTGAGCGGTGACGTTTACGATACTGATTCATTTGCAACCCGGGAATGAAGGCCAACAGGTCATCCAAGCGGCGAACGCCAAAACGTTCAAAATCATCACGTTGGAGAATATAAACAGTACCGGGGGCCTTCTTGGTCTGAGTCGGAACCAGAGATGCAGAGGTGAACACTTCCATCTCAACCAACTCGCGTAGGGATAGCTCTGTGAAATCTTCATTTATTGGGGCTGCGACCAGTGGGGTAGCAAGTGATGCGAAGAGTAACAGAACAGAGCTGCTCTGAATTTTTATATCTGACATCTATCGTTTACCTGATTTTATTCTTTATTTGGTAAGCGAGCAGCTGTAGCTAAAATGCCTATTGCTGGGTGCAAGGGTATCTTTGCAGAATGAACAGCGATGCTGAAGCCGGTTATTGAGTGTTTATTAAATATTATAGTTTTGATCATCATCTTTTTAAGCCTGTAAGGCAAGTACCACAAACTGATTAAGGTCAATTCCATGAGGCTTTACGCGAGACATTAGTTGTAGAAGTATAAGGGTGAGAGGTGAGAGGCTCGCTTATAAACCTTTACTCGATTTCAAAAGGTCGTTCTCTGGTCACAGTGCCGGAGGGACGGTCTCGTGGCACTTCTAAATCGGTCTACAATCAAGCAGGTTACTCAGTTCATACTCAGCTGTTCTAAATTATCAATTGATTCATTTAAACGCATTTACAGGAACAGCGAAGAGGAAATGTTAATGACCGGGATTGCGATCACTATGTTTTCGTATCATGACCGCTAACGTAGATTCATAATGATTTGAAAAAACTGAGTTTTATTCCATCAAGGCGCCGATAAAGATTAAACACTGGAGCAGAAATTAAGACACCTTGCTTAAGGGGATAGCCTGTACTGAGGGTCAAACTGAGCAATCTCTCTAGTCGCGTCACTTGTCTATCTCTTTCACACCTTATTATTCATTATCTGACACTGTAGGAAATTTATAGTGCCGTTCTATTAAGCGTAGCCTTTTCCAGAACAAGGGGAGAAAACTATTAATTTTATGTCCGGGATTAGTTTGTCGCTAGAGGAGTCTTTGCCTGTGATGATCAAAAAAGGATTGTCATTGGCTCCCTCAAATCGATATGAAAGTGAGGTTTAGTATTGAGTTGGATTTTCATGACTGGTTCTGAACTTTTTTAGGCAAAAAGAAAATATGTTTTTAATTGATCTGTTCAAACAATTACCGCGTAAAGACTCTCGTCAATAACTAATTATAAGAAAGGAATACAGTCATGAAAAAGGTAATAGCTATTGCTTGCGGTCTGGCTCTAAGCGGTGCTGTACATGCAGGTAATTGTAAATCAGAGGATGCATCGACTCTCATCGATATCGCGGTTGCTGAAACTACCGACGGTGTAGCTCCTACATTTTCTACATTGGCCGGGTTGTTAACTTCATTTGGTCTGATTGAACCATTCAGTACCAACAGAAATTTCACTGTTTTTGCTCCTACCGATGCCGCATTTACAGAGATTGCAGCCATTCTTCCGACACTGTCACAAAACCAGGTTCTTGATGTCCTGAGATATCACGTGGTTAATGGTTCTAGAGATCCGTCTGAGGTTTTTGCAAAAGAAGAGATGAAAATGCTTAATAAACAGTTTGTTTCTTTAAGTGTTGATGGTGGCAATATGATTAATGAATCAGAGGTTGTAGCAAGCGCCGAAGCCTGTAATGGTTGGGTTCATGTCATTGATCAAGTCCTGATTCCACCTGTTTTGCCGGAGTCTGAGTGAGTGCTTTATGCAAACGCAGGCCACTCAGTCTGTTTTATACAGCAAGCCGGAAAGGCTCTGGCAATCTGAAGGCTTTCAGTTTGCTGTGTAATACACAGTACAATCTTTTAATTTAGTGTAAAGCTCTTGAAGGAAAGAGATAGTCCTTTATGAGATAGGTGTGATTATGAAACTTTTATTGATAAAGGACCTTTATGACACCGTTGGATTTTGTAAAAGGTTTTTCATCTCTTCTGCAGGTACTGGCTTACTGAAATAATAGCCTTGGCCCTCAATGCACCGGTTTTGAATTAAGAAGTTTAATTGTGCTTTGGATTCGACCCCTTCAGCGATTACAGAGAGGTTTAAGCTTTGTGATAAGGCGATGATGGCCAGAGTTAAGGCTATATCGTCTGTATCTGCAGGAATGTCCGATATAAAAGATTGATCAATTTTTATCTTATCTACGGGGAATTTCTTCAAGTACGATAGAGAAGAGAAGCCCGTTCCGAAATCATCAATCGCAATGCCAACTCCCAACTGTTTTAGTTGTTTAAGTGCAGCGATTGTTTGTTCCGGCTCGAGCATAGCCTGAGTTTCTGTGACTTCAAAATAAATTTCACTGCTCGCTATGCCGTATGCGGATGTATTGCTGGTTACAAAATCAATAAAGTCTTTTTTCAGTAATTGCAGCATAGATAGATTCATGGATAACTTGCCTGGAGATAAGCCCTCAGCCTTCCAACCTGCAAACTCACGCATAGCTTGAATCATCATTAACCGATCAATGTCGATAATCATTCCGGTTTCTTCCGCTAAGGGAATAAAACGCATAGGTGGAATTAAACCATCTGACGGATGCTGCCAGCGGATAAGGGCCTCCATACCGATGATCTTATTTTGTTCCAGATGGTATTGCGGCTGATAAAAAACGATGAACTGTTCCTCTTCGATTGCATGCCTCATCTGCAGCTCAAGGCGGACCCGTTTCATGATTGTTTCTGTGAGTTTCTCTTGATAAAAATGATAGGCATTGCGACCATCTGATTTGGCTTGATACATAGCTGCATCAGCATTTTTCAATAGGTTTTCGGAATTTTCACCATCACCAGGATAAAGAGCAGCACCAATACTGCATGTCAGGAATAACTGGTATTCATCAAAACAGATGGGCGACTTAAAGAGATCCATTATTTTCTGGATAACCCTTAAAACGTGCTCTTCATCTTCAATTTCATTGATCAACACAGTGAATTCGTCCCCGCCCATGCGCGCCACTGAATCAGAGTGCCTAACAGTGCTTTCAATGAGCCCTGCAACCACTTGAATCAGTTTGTCACCCACGCTGTGCCCGTATGAATCATTCACCTCCTTAAAGCGATCAAGATCGATGAAAAGTACGGCAAACGGGTTTTTATGACGCTGAGCCAGTTTTATGGCTTGTTCCAGTCGATCCAGAAACAACAGTCTGTTGGGTAGTTCAGTGAGCGAATCATGTTCGGCTTGATACTCCAGCATCAGAGTTCGTTCATCAAAAGCTTTGGCTAGCCCTTCCAGTTCATCTCCACTACCTAAAGGGCTGCAAAGCACATCCTTACCTTCATGTGCCTGTTTCACCCTTGATGAGAGTTCCAGAATGGGTTTGGTTATTTTTATGGCCGTCAGCCTGGACATGAAAAGACTAATAACGACTAGTGAAAGTCCAATCAGTAACAGCACAAATACGGCTTTCCGAGTGGGTGCATGGTAGTGGTGCTCAGGCATCCCAACTTCAAGGCTGATCTGGAGGGTTTGAATTAAAGGTAAAGTTCTGTCTGCGGCATGGGTGTAGGAGATGTATTGCTCATTGGGTAAAAAGTTATGCGCAAAAATAACCTCGTTACCTTTCAGGATATTGGTGTAGACATCTGGGTCGTGGTAAATATTTTCCTGAATTAGTTCAGATAAGTCAAAACTTACGATGATTGCCCCTTGAGTTGTGTTGTAGTACTCAATTGGGGTGATGAGAATCAGGTTATGGGTGTTATCAACAAACAGTGCACTCTGATGCAAGGCCAGCGCCGACCGCAATTGTGAGGACTGATTGTATTCAGGAATGTCCTCGCCTGTTTGGTAAAGGGGCCGGCCATCAAAGTCCACTATGTTTACATAGCGGACATTCTTACCTTTGATAAAATTACTGACCAGTGGTTTTAGGTAAGTCTCTCTGCCTTCGCCATCGGTAAGGGCATTAACCATCAGCTCATTTGTGGCTAATAAATCGGTGTTTTCAAGCAAATATTCCAATCTTTTTTCTAGCGACCGGTTGAGCTCAGTTGCGGTGTTTATAAAGAGCTTTTCTGTCTGTCGATCTACCTGATTTTTAACCAGAAAAGTGGCTACGGCCAGAACACATAGCAACGAAAACAGCAGTTGACCGGTGACCAGATAAATCACCTTCTGCTTAATGTTACCGTGGCCCAGTAGCCCTTTGAATGTCATTTTTGATCCTTATACTTAACCGGAATAATTTGACCGTGCTCGTTGAAACGGGCCATTGTGAAATCTTTCAAAACCAGGCCGTCATGGTTGTCCTTTGTAAAAGCAGGTGCGTAGTGTTTTATAACACCGTCATGGGAAGGTAAATTTTCTAAAGCCACCTGTATATCAGCCCGTTTAACAGACATGGCCTGTGTAGCTGCTTTAGCCAGGAGGTGTATTAAATCGTATGCTTGCGCCACTGCATGTTGAGAGTAAATATCATCCTCGTTAGATAGGCCATACTGAGCACGATACATCTCTTCTAGGTTATGAGCCTGAGGCCGGTCACTTTCGTTGAATAGGAATGTTTGAAAAAAACTGAGATCCAGCTCATTAAGAATACTGTGATTGTTTTTCGCAAAATTACCGCCAAGAATACCCCAATGAGAAACAATAGGGAGTTCTTTTTTTAGTCCGAATAATTCTGGAATTATAATGTTACCTTCATGGACATCAGCAGCCAGTATTACGCAATCGACCTGTGTGGAGATAAGACTTTTAAGTTCTGTAAGGTAGCTTTTTTGCCCGCGGTTGAAGATCATTTCAACGCTTGGAACAACACTTTGAGACGCTAAGTAAGCCTTCATGTTTTGGAGATTACCACGGCCCCAGATCGTATTCTCCACGACCAGAGCGGGGGATTGGCAATTCTTGTTGTTCAGGGCATAGCGCGCTATAAAGTGAGAAGCCAGTTGATCATTTGCAGAAATTCGGAAAATACTGTTTTGGGTGCTGCTTTGTTTGGTTATTTTATGGCTGGTAGCCCAGGGGATCAGATAAGGTATTTGTGCTTTTTGTACTAAGTCCATCTCTTCCGCTATAACGACGCTGTGCTTGCCTCCCACAACGGCTATAACATCTGGATGTTCAGTAAAGTACTTCATATTATCCAAACCAGTGTTTGGAGTGATCTTATGGTCACGGGCAATTAATTGAAGTGGACGTCCAAGGAGACCCCCGTTGCTGTTGATCTCGCGAATTGCGAGCTGGGCTCCACGTTTGATGGCTAGGCCCGCTTTATCCGATAGGTCTGCATTTAATCCAATGATAAAGCGGTTGTTGTGATTTTCAAACAAAAGCTCTTCAGTTTTAGAAATGATATCGGACCCGATAATCTCCTCAAAGCGACTTGGAATGTGGGCTGTTAAGTCAGCAAATTGTTGTCGTTGCTGCTCGGTTAATCGGTATACATTAACACCACTTTTTTGGATTTTTTCTATTAAGTCTTGCTCTCTCTTCTGGGTTTCTAAGCGTTCAATGGGAGTCACTTCTTTAGCTGTTTCGACCAGAAGTTCCTGTTGATGGAAAGGGAGCCTGGCTATCGCTAACTTACTAAAGGAGAGTACGTAGCCTAAGTAAGCGTGCTCACTCAGAACCAAATCACTTTGCACTTCATGAAATCCCATACTGTAAATTGCGATAAGAGGGTTTTCCTGGCCATCTACTACGCCATCAGCCAGCGCCTGACGGGTTGCATGAAAATCAATTGCAATGGGTTCAGCGCCAAATGAGCCAAATTGCTCCATAATAATCCGGCTTTTCATTACCCGAATTTTTTTACTGGAAAAGTCATCTGGGTAGAGGAAGGGCTGGTTTCCGGTAAAATGTTTAAAGCCATTTTCCCAGAAGGTGACACCCAATAAATCGATATCACTCAGCTTTTTTAAAAGCATATTACCAGGTTCACCATCCAGCATTTCATAGACTGCGGCTCGGTTCGGGAAGAAAAAAGGCAGGTCAGCATACTGCATTGCCGGTACCGGGATGCTCAATTTAGCCGTTGGCGTGAGAAGAATATCGAGCTCACCTTGCCTAGCCATTTCAACCATCTGGTGGTCATTTCCCAGTTGCTGAGCCGGATACACCTCAATAGTGAGTTCGCCACCGGATTTATTCTTAACCTTTTCTGCGAATAGTAGAGCAGCTTGGTGTAGGGCGCTGTTCTCAGGGGTATTATGACCAAATCTTAGAACATGGGTTTTAGATTTCGATTGATTATCAGTTGATGTCGTCGATTCTTGTTTTGTATTGGTAAAGATTAAAGCTAATAAAACTAATCCAATGACAGAAAGAATGCTAAAAGCGGTGCGTCCCATTGCCCAATCCTATAAATCCAGTATGTCTAATATAGATAGTAATTTAGATGAGAGAAATATCTATAAGTTTTGTCACTAAATTGGATGTTATGTCTCTAAATTTGCCTTGAAGTGCCTAATGTTGGATCTGACTGTGAATATGTCACAGAGATGAGAAAAAATTTAGTATATGGAAATTCCACACTTTTAATACCGCCTTGATTGTAAAGTGAAATAAGCGGTTAACCTCTTTGACCATCAATAGTAGGGTCTTTATTTTATATATCGGAGGTTGGATAGATTGGGCAAAAAGGCTTTGGAAGATAATCAATTCCGCCATGACATTACAAATGCATTGGGGCTAGGGTAAATGAGTTATTTTAATTCTTGAGTTCTTTTTAGGTGGATTGAACTCAGACTGGATCGACTTAAGACAGGGGCTACAAAGTGGGCCAATGCCGCCTAAGTCATTCCAGTTCTTGAGGCTGTCACCGGACTTGATTGCAATCGCTGTTTTTAAACACTCGGAGCAGGCTTCCGATGTGTACTTCTTATCCACAAACATACGAAACTGTTCTTTATTGTTTTTTTCAGTCTATCGTTGTTTTTATGAATATACAAACCGATCGGTCGGAGTGCTGACTTGTGTCAAAAATGTCTGGGATATCTTAAGCCTGGATCGATAAGAGCGACCAGCCCCGCAGAGTGGCAGGGCTGGATTTGGATGGTTACTGGCAAAAGGCAATTTATTTTTCACAGGGTAGTGAATTCAGTTCTCTGGAATTCTGATTAAAATCATCCATGAGTTGCATGAATTCTGGATCGGATAGTACCGTTTTTCTGAAGGTTAATGAGAACTCATTATCGCCTTCTGATGCGGGTTTTGATGTTTGCTCATGATGCTGTTCCGTCAGTTTTTTGAAATCAGGGCTCTTCAGGGCGAGCTCGGTTTCGAATTCAGGGGATAGCTCGATCCACTGATTAATACTGCCCCAGGTAGCTGCCCGATCCGGATAACTTTCCAAAGCAATATGCACGGCTAGTTTACGTCTTTTAATCGCTGTCAATTGTACATCGCGGTATTGCTGGATTCGATCAGTATGATCTGGCAATAACTGAATAGCCCTTGCAGCACTTTCTTTTTGCCAGGTGATTTGAGCCTGCGCGTATTGAGTGTATTTTTCCGTGCAGGTAACTGGATTGCCCAAACTGTTTTGAGAACATCCAAGAATAGTGAGTGTTACGACGGAAGTTAAAGTGCGTGATGATATGACGGGCATACGGAGTTCCTAAAATTAGACTGCAGACTAGATTCTAGGTCAAAAAGCGATAAGGAATCCAATAGGGCCTTCAGAAGGCAATATGAAATCAAACCGTTCCAAAGTGATGCCGTTGTGGTAAGGCTGAGCTTAACTCGATTCAATGGATACTGAAGCCACGACAGTAGGCAGATCAGATAAAGCGGCCAGATGACTATCGATGAACCTTGTGAAAAGGCTATTTCAGAGATTTTGCAGATATAGAATCAAACTGGTCTACAAGCTGAGAGTCCTGGTAATGCATGTCTAGATGAGTGTGCATTTCTGAGGTAGATAAAAGCCCTGTCACTCGATGCCACATTTGTCTTTTAGTTTGTGTGCTCAGGGGTTCGTAACAAGCCCAAAGGTCATCTTCTTTTCCTGAAAAGCGAGATACACATATGTGATCATTCAGGTTTTCCAACATAAATGGTAACTCCGTTTACTTCGGTAAATCCTCTTATCCAAACTTTTAAATTATTTGGTTTGGTATTTATTAAGGCTGATAGATCAGAGTCTCTATCTCAAAGTGAGAGAAGCGGAAGAATCAAATTTAAGAGATACAGTTTAGGATGGAGGTTTGGAAGTTGTAAATAAAAAGAGCATGGCCTTGGCCATGCTCTGATGCATCATTGAAAAATATTCAATGGAGTCTTATAGAGGCTTGATGTTCTCAGCCTGAGGACCTTTCTGGCCCTGAGTGATAGTGAACTCAACCTGCTGACCTTCCTGAAGGCTTTTGAAACCATCAGCAGAGATAGCGCTGAAGTGAGCAAAAACGTCTGGACCAGACTGCTGCTCGATGAAACCAAAACCTTTCTCGTCATTAAACCATTTTACTGTGCCAGTAACTGTATTAGACATAATACGTATCCTATTTTCGGAAATTAAATGAATCGTCTGTAGACAGACAGATAAATGCCGGAATTTTTACTTTGTACTTATGAAAACAGGACGAGGTATTCAGAAAAACTTCGAAATGACGTGCATAAATAAACAATAAAGCTTCAAGCTATGCGGATTTTATACAGCTTATAGGCTCAGGTCAAAGCAAAATTTGTATTTATATCAGGGCGGTATTTTTTTTAGGTCATATTGACAGCGAAAAAGAGGTTTTTTAACACAGTACTGTCCTTTAGATGCAAACCCAAATATCGATTTATTTTGCGCTGCAAAAGTTTAAACTACTACCGTTTTTAACTTAGTGTATGGGCTTTTCTATGCAGATCTTGCTTCTTGGGTTAATTGCCTTAGCTTTTGTTCTAATTATTGTCGAAGACGTGATCCACCTTAATAAGGCCAAATCGACGCTTTTTATCGGTACTTTGGTTTGGATTCTGGCTTTCATATTTCCAGAGCATGATATAGAGCACCTCAAGGAGGGGTTAAACGAAAACCTGCTTGAGATAGCAACTCTGTGGCTGTTCTTAATGGCTGCCATGACGTTTGTGGCCTATTTGAACGAGAAGGGGTTGATAACGCAATTAGTTTATCGATTGTTACCCGGCCGCCTTAAGCTACGCTCTTTAATGATCCTGATGGCGTTACTCGCGCTACTGTTTTCGTCTCTGGCCGATAACATTACAGCCTCTCTGATTATGTTGTCGTTATTGGCATCGCTAAACCTGGATACCAAACAAACCTTGAAATTTGCAGCGTTGGTTGTGTTTGCTGTGAATTCAGGAGGCGTGTCGTTGATTACAGGTGATGTAACAACGTTAATGATCTTTTTAGCGGATAAGGTAACGATCACCAACTTATTCTTGTTAGTAGCGCCTGCTGCTTCAGGTGTCATAGCATTAGCTCTGTTATTAATGTGGGGGGGCAATGATGAAGTGGAACTGCCTAAATTTAAGCGTCCGATTGCGCTAGGTGATAAGCTGATAGCCGCGCTGTTTTTGGTAACGATCATAAGCACTCTCGCTTTGAGTGTGGCTTTTTCAGTACCGCCTGTACTGACTTTCTTGTTTGGTCTCTCCGTGATGTTTATGACCCACCGGGTTATCTACCGCAGTGAAAGCAAACCTAATGTACTGGAATACGTGCGTGAAATTGAATTTGATACATTGCTGTTTTTCCTAGGCGTTTTGTTGCTGGTTGGTATGTTGAAAGAGTTGGCGGTGCTCGATTTCTTACCTCAGCTTTATCAGGCAATGCCAACTTATATGGCTAACTATTTTGTGGGTATTTTGTCAGCATTAGTTGATAACGTGCCATTAACGGCCGCGATTCTGAAATCAGGAATTGAAATGGATACGGCTGATTGGCTTGGTCTTACTTATTCAGTAGGAGTCGGTGGTTCCATGTTAATCATTGGCTCAGCAGCCGGGGTTATTGCACTGAGTAAAATATCCGAGCTAACGTTTATTAGTTATCTACGTTTTTTCCATTGGCTGCTGGTGGCATACACCGTTGGTTATATTGGTGTGATGGTTATCTCAAAAGCTTATCTTTGATTGCTTCTACCCTGTATGGAGTTCAGTAGGGCAGAAGCAGGAATACTAAGCAAGAAGGCGCTTACTGATTGGAAATGACAATTTTTCCGAAATGCTTGGCTGCGGCCATGTAATTGTAGGCGTCTATTGCTTGATCAAATGGGAATGTTTTATCGATTACCGGATGAATTTGATTCTCTGACATGAAATTGCAGAGATCTTTCAACATTGCTGCGCTGCCTACGTATACACCTTTGATCGTGAGAAGGTTGAAGATAGTCATCAGGCTGATTGTTGGATTTTCCAAACCGGTAAGGATACCAATTACTGAAACGGTACCGTTGACTTTAGTGCTCGCCACCGATTTCTCAAAGGTGCCCGCACCACCAACTTCAAGAACATTATCTACACCTTTTCCATCAGTAAGAGCAAGGACCTGCTCTTCCCAATCGGGCGTGGTTTTGTAGTTTATCGTGTGGTCTGCACCCATTGCGGTAGCTCGTTCAAGTTTTTCATCGCTGGAAGAGGTAATGATGACTTTCGCCCCTTTGGCTTTCGCTAATTGTAAGCCAAAGATTGAAAGGCCCCCGGTGCCCAAGAGTAGGATGGTATCCCCGGCCTGGAGCTTTCCAACTTCAACTAATGCATGCCAGGCTGTTGTCGCTGCACATGGGAGTGTTGCTGCTTCTTCATATGAAAGGTGTTCAGGAACTTTAAGGGTGCAATCTTCCTGTAGAAGAAAGTATTCGGATAGCACGCCGTTTATGCTGCCACCCAATGCGGAGTTTAGCCCTCTGTCACCAATTTCTCCCTCAGTCCAATGCTGGAAAAAATTGCCAATGACTCTGTCGCCGGGTTTGAAATTGGTAACATTTTTACCGACTTGCACAACTTCACCCGCCCCATCAGAAACAGGCACAATAGGTCGGTTATCATTTCGAACATAGCCACCCATTGTGATTAATAGATCACGATAGTTGAGCGAGCAGGCTTTCATTTTGACCACAACCTCATTATCCCCGGGTGTCAGATCGGGTAAATCTAACTTCTTAATGGCACCGATACCGTCTGCAGAATCAACTTGATATGCGATCATGTTCTCACTCCTAGTGAAATAAACTTAGGTAAATAAGAATGGCATTTGAGGAAGAATACAGCAAATTTTGGAGAATAATTTATTCCACAGTGCTCAGACTAAGGTTAGAGGACATGAGATGTGAACTGAATGGAAAAAATACTTGAATCATGAAGCTGAGCTGATATTATGCGCTCCGCTTCATGGTGTGCCGGTATAGCTCAGTTGGTAGAGCAACTGACTTGTAATCAGTAGGTCCCGAGTTCGACTCTTGGTGCCGGCACCACTTTTCTTAAGTCTCGAATGATTGTTTAAATCACACCCTTAATCAGTAACAGCAAACGGATTCGTTCTGCTAGTTCAATCTCCAGATGTTTTAAATCGTCGATAGTGTCTGCCTGACGGAAATCCCAACGAATATGTTCCTGATCTGTTTTTAGTTCTGGAAGAGCCTGATGAGATTTGTCGCATAAGGTCACAATCAAATCGGATGGCTGGTCTTTTACCTGCTCAAGTGATCGCGAGGTAAGTGGAGCAGAATGACCCAGATGTGTCGCCCATTGACTGATATATTCGGGTACTGCTGTAGGTTCAGGGCCGGCACTGTTGGCAGTTATGGACGCATGGCTTATTTTTTCTGTCAGTAAGGCAGCAATTTGTGATCGCACACTATTATGTCGGCATACAAATAGAATCGACTTCAGTGGTTTAGCGGTCATAGGATCCTCGGTTGAAACAGTGTTTTTTATTTGGGTGAATTATAGACTAAAGCTCAGCTTAGTATCGGCTCTTTCTGAATTATAAAAGTTGACCTTTACATGGCTAATGGGTAACAGTTATTTGGCCGTTTAAACCATTATAAAGAAGGTCGCTAAGAGCCTCCGCATCCATTGGTTTTCCAATGAAATACCCCTGCAAAATATCGCAATCAAGAATATTCATATAGTTGAACTGCTCCACTATTTCTATTCCTTCGGCTGTAACGGACAGACCAAGTTTGTGGGCCATGGCAATAATTGCAGCGACCAGGATTTTTGAATCCCGATGTGAAGGGAGGTTTTGAATAAAAGCTCGATCAATCTTCAGGTTATTGAAAGGAAAAGTTTGTAAGTATCGCAGTGAAGAATAACCAGTACCAAAATCATCCATGCTGATTTTAACACCCATTTTAGATAAGTGTTTAAGGGTTTTATTCAGCTCAGGAGACGCTTGAATTAATAAACCTTCGGTGACCTCTAAATTCAGATGTTGAGGCTGTAGTCCACTTTTCCCCAGAGCATAATTCAGATCATTCAGAAAGCGATTGCCATGGAATTGGCGAGGAGAAACATTGACTGAAATCGTAAATTCTTTAAAGCCTTCATCAATCCATTTTTGTGCTTGTGTGCAAGCTTGTTCTAGTACCCAACGCCCGATAGGTATGATCAAGCCTGTGTTCTCAGTTAATGGAATGAACTCATCGGGGGAAACCGTACCTAATTCAGTAGAATCCCAACGTAGTAACGCTTCAGCTCCAACGACACTTCCCAGATTCTGGCCACCTGCTACTAGAGGTTGGTAAACAAGGTGGAACTCCTCCCTCTCCATTGCATGTCTTAGATTATTATCCAGTTGTAATTGCCGTACGGCTACAGCATTCATTTCCTGAGTGTAATAGTGGAAGGTGTTACGACCATCTTTCTTGGCTTTATACATTCCAATGTCGGCAGCCCTGAGGAGGGAAGGGTAGTCGCGGCCATCATCAGGATAGACGGCTACGCCGATACTGGCAGTGACGATAAGTTCTTTGTTGTCAATAATAAAGGGATTGGCGAACTGTTGTAGAATCTTCTCCAGCACAAGTTCAGTATCTTCAGGGGCAGTAACATCCTCAACCAGAATGATGAACTCATCACCCCCATGTCTGGCGATTGTATTGTTGTTTTCCAGGCAGCTTTGGAAACGGCGAGTGGCGAGTTGCAGTAATCGATCTCCCACGTCATGCCCCAGGCTGTCATTAACCTTTTTGAAACCATCGAGGTCAATAAACATCAACACCATTTTATTGCCAAAATGATCGGCATTAGCCATAGCGTGCTCAGCCCGATCCCGGGCCAAAAAGCGGTTAGGGATGTCAGTAAGAAGATCGTATTGTGCTTGATACAGGATATGCTCTTCCTGCTCTTTCTGGCGCGTGATATCTCTTATAGAGAGTATTGAATACAGTCCATCTTCAAACTGCATGCTGGCAAGGTTGATCTCGGCAGGAAAGTCAGTGCCATCCCTTCTCGGGAGGATGACCTCTTGTTCATCATTTGTGTCATTCTGCAATGTGAACAGATTAACAATCTCTTTGGGGAATATCTCATTTAGAGAAGTACCAATCAGATCCTCTCTTCGTTCGCCAATAATGCTGCAAAGCGCATGGTTTACATCAACAATCGTGTGTTCTTCGAAAATGATGATCCCTTCGCTCACTAAGTCAGATAATTGGCGGAACCTACTCTCACTGGCCAGTAATTTCTGTTTAACTGCTTGGTGTCGGCGTTCATCCCGCAAGGAGGTAACATACGCCTGATAGCCGTTCCAGCGGATGGGCCTGTCATTAATTACAACGGGCAGTTCTTTGCCAAAGCGAGTGATAATATCTGCTTTATACGGTTTTTCAGAGGGGCTAAGCAGCTTGTCTTTGACTTGATTGCTTGAGCTATCTGAAAAATAATCTGGAAGATCGGTATTTAATAGCTCTGAGCGAGCCAGTTGCAGCATCTCTTCCGCGCGCTTGTTGATATCGAGAATCTTTAAACCATCCCGAATAATAATTGCCTCAGTAGTGACTTCTTCAAATTGTTGCAGACGGTCTTTACTTTCTTCCAGTCTGTAACGGTAGTCATCAGTATCTTTTAATGCATCCTTAAGATTAAAGAAAAGTTTGGCTAATACGATGAGAACAATCAGGAAAAAAGCACTGAGTGTAATTAAAATAATATTCTTTTTATGGCTCTGAATGGGTAAAAAATGTTCAGGGGATAATAGATAAACAATGTTCCACCCTGGCAAGCCCTCAACACCAACCTGCTCAAAAATAAACTCATTGTTATCTGCGTCTTTAACCCTACCTGATTCAATATCTTGCTTGAGTATGTTGACGGGGACTTTGTCGTCAAACTGTCGAGATTCAATGATTTCTTTGCGTTTGGCGTCGCTTAAAGGGAAAAGGCTCTTATATAACCAGCCCGGTTCTCTGGCTGCGAAAATAATACCATTATTGTCTACGAGTAAGGCTTTACCACTTAACCCCTGGAAGCTGCTTTCTATTTGATCAGGCAAGAACTTGATGATGGCAACACCGGATATGAGTCCATCTGTATAAATTGGATGACTGAAATAAAGGCCTCTTTTTTTGGTTGAAACCCCAAGCGCTAAGAGCAAACTGGGTTCCCCGTGTATAGCGTGTTGGAAATAGGAACGAAATTCATAGTTATTGCCGATCAGTGTATTTTCAGAGGGACGGTTATCAGCAATCACGAATCCTTGTTTGTTCATGACGTAACAAATGGATGCAGATAGAGCGTTACAGTATCGCTTTAGTGTTGCCTTAGAAGCTTGTTGAGTCCTTGTGTCAGGTCGTGTTAATAGGTTCTTAAAGAGCTGTTCTCCAGCCATAAGTTCTACAGAGTGGATGCGATTTGAGATAAAGGCGCTGGTTCGACTGGCAAGAAGTTTTGCACTGTTTTGGGTGTGTGAACGGGCTTCATTCTGGGCCTGGTTGGAAAGATCCAGGTAAATGTATATACCACTTAAGGCAACCAGTAACAAAGGTAGAAACGCCAGAGTCAGGAACACTCTAGCGGTTGAAAGCGATCTACCGGAAAATAAACTGTTATTAATGACCAAATGAGAACCCTGTTACTTCTAGGGGTTATTTTACGATTCTTAGACTTAGTTTAGATAGCTCTAAACTAAGTTGCCAGAAACCGTGCAAGTATAATGAGCTAAATCAATATTTGATTAAGCCTCATTTCTTCGGTCGGCTGCTTTGGAACATGATCAATACTGCACTCTAATCAAAAAGTGCAGTCACTGCAGACCTTAATTTATAAGCTTAATAATTTCACTGAATGGAATAATTTCATCTTAGACTTTAGTCTTATATTGTGATCTTTTGTGTAGAATGGCTGATTCAACTCAAGTCATTGGTCTGCTTATCTTCGCTGAGAGAGTTTGCCAGACAATTTCAGGTGTGAGAGGTGCGAAAATAGCGGGTTCGACATCAAAATTATTGTTCGGGTAGTCTGAAGCTTTAAGGCAGTATTGATCGCGGCCATAGCCACCTACCAATCCTGGGTCAGTGGGGCCGAACAGAATCACATTTGGACGGTCCAGAGCCGCAGCAAGGTGTGAAAGCCCAGTGTCGACTGATACACATGCACAGGCACCAGCCAGGACATTTGCGACTTCTGACAAGTTCATCCTGGGTAATACTTCTGCTCTTGAGTCTATGCTAGCTAAACGCTCAGCCCTTTCTTTCTCTAGCGTATTACCCCAGGGCAGCTTGATCTTCCAGTTTGCTGAGCAGGCTTTTGATATTAGGGCCTTCCAGTACTCTTCTGGCCAGTGTTTATCAAACCGAGTAGTGCTGTGTTGAAATACCAGATACGGAGAGTCCGTTGCTTCAGCAACAAAGTGCTGGTGGATAGAGAAGTTTCCCTGGCCGTTGAATTGGTATTCTAATGCAGAGGCAAAAAGCTGTCGGACTCGTTCTACAGCATGCTGATTTTTGGCTACTGAAATCGGGTGGTCATAAAACCTTGCGGCCAAAGGTTCGCGGGCTGAGCTCCTATCCAGACCAAACTTAGGACCTTTTGCCAGACGTGTTGCCAGCAAAGCGCTTTTAAGTAACCCCTGGGCATCGATGATTGCATCGTAGGGGGTTGCCTGAAGTTTCGCTTTGTATTGCCCCCACTCACCGCTCTGGAGTGTTTTCAGGATGCTCTTACGCCATCTCCGAATAGCAATCGGAATGACCTGATCAACGGCATTGTGCCAGCCGGGGATCTCTTGAAATGCCTCTTCAACCACCCAATCGAAACGGATGTCTGGTATTGCCTGTTGAGCGTCGCTCAAGGCAGGCAATGTGTGGATTATATCCCCCATAGAGGAGGTTTTAATAATGAGTACTTTCATGCAGATAACCGTTCCTGCACAGCTGAAAAGGCCATATCCGGGGTAATATCGATCAGACTCTGGTGATAACCCTGATCAGCATCCCCTTTGCGAATTTTGATAAAACCATCTATTAAACGGATGATAGTTGCCTGGTCTGACAATGGTGGTGTAAAACCAGGGCTGGTGGGGCCATATAGGGCAACCAAAGGGGTATTAACTGCGGCGGCTATGTGCATTAAACCTGAGTCATTACATACCGTTGCATTGCAGGCTGCGATCAGATCAATCGCTTGTGGCAGTGAAGTCTTGCCTGCCAGGTTTACGCATCTTTGCTGCTCTTGTTTGGAAAGTTGCGCAATAATCTGCTCGCAAACAACTACGTCTTTTGCTGAACCAAACAACCAGATCGAGTGGCCTTTTGCGATCAGTTTTCTGGCAAGTTCTGCATAGTGGAAATCAGGCCAGCGTTTGGCAGGACCAAACTCTGCACCGGGGCAGAAAGCAATAGAGCTCGCTGCATCTAGTTGGAAGCTGGAGATGGTGTTCTGTTGTACGGCTCCATCAACTCTTAGATGGGGAGGCAATATTTCTGCGAGTTGTAATGCAGGTGAGGATTTAGGCAAACTTAAAGCAACATAACGCTGGACCATAAGTGGAAATGCTTGTTTGTCCAGAATACGCAGATCATTGATAAGTCCGTAGCGCATCTCTCCCCGCCAGCCAGACCTTACCGGAATTTTTGCAAACCAGGGGATCAGTGCTGATTTTAAAGAGTTGGGCAGGATAAACGCCTGCTCGTAGCCTTGTTCACTTAAGGACTGGCCGAGTTGTTTACGAATTCGCCATTGTAAACTGCCATGACCTACAGGCATTGCAATGGCTGTATTAACTTCAGGCATGCGTTCCAGAACGGGGCGGCACCAGTCGGGAGCGAGTACATTGATTTCGCGTGCAGGATTCTGTTTTTTCAGGTGCCGGTACAAAGATTGGCTCATTAGCATATCACCAACCCATGAGGGCCCAATCACCAGTGTTTTCATTTAAACTGACCAAATCATAACTTTCGGGGCTATTCTACTGCGCTTTATGTAACGGGTCAGTTTTTCCGGGATAAATTTTATGTGAAATAGTGCCGGTTACTTATGCATTGGCTGTTATAGATAAAAAAGCGCTAAATAATTCCAATTTTTTTCTGTGGTGATTAGAATACACGGCTCAGTTTTTCGTATTCACCCACTGCTATTTCAATTTTCCTAAATACCCACAGAGTATTTGGTTAATAGAAACTTTTAAAGGAAGGTCTCATGGCTAAAGCATTCGGCTCAGTTTTTATGCCTGAAATGTCAATTTCATGGTTTGACGGTACAAGCTGGAGTGCTGCTGAAATGGTCCCTAGTGATAGCATTCAACTGCACCCTGGTGCGCATGTACTGCATTATTCCAGCACCTGTTTTGAGGGGCTGAAGGCGTTTCGGCATGAAGATGGTTCTATTAAAGTCTTCCGGATTGATCGCAATGTTTCGCGCATGATTCAAAGTGCAGGTCTGTTGGCACTGCCAGAGCTGGACGAAGAATTTGTAACTCAGATGATTCTTGATACTGTGAAACGTTTTGCTTCAGATGTCCCTCAACCTCCTGGATCTATGTATATCCGTCCAACGTTGTTTGGTACAGAGCCTGCGATCGGTAAAGCGGCTGCACCGTCGGATACAGCATGTTTTTATGTTCTGCTATCGCCAGTAGGCGACTATTTTGCCGGCGGTGATCGTGCCTTGAGAATTCTGGTTGAAGATCATGGCCTTCGTTGTGCGCCTCATAACGGCATGATAAAAAGCGGTGGTAACTATGCCAGTGCGCTATTGCCTACTTTAAAGGCTAAAGCTGAGCATCAGGTTGATCAGGTGCTGTTTTGCCCGGATGGCGACGTTCAGGAAACAGGCGCTGCTAACTTTCTGTTAATTGATGGCGATGAAGTGATTACGCGTGAACTGGACGAAAGCTTCCTTCACGGTGTGACTCGTGATTCTATTCTGAAAATTGCGGCTGACTTAGGTATGAAAGTTTCTGAGCGCACGCTGAAGGTTGAAGAGATGCTGGAGCGTATTGCTAAACCGAACTGCGAGGCCGCATTGTCTGGAACCGCTGCGGTTTTGGCACCAGTTGGGACGATGGTTTACAACGGTAAAGAGTATCAGGTTGGTAACGGCGGTATCGGAGATACCACATTAAAGCTGCGTAAGGCTTTAAATGATATCCAATGGGGCAAAGCAGAAGATAAGTTCGGTTGGCTGACCAGTATTTAAACAAATGTAGTTTAGCTGAGTGATAAAAAAGGCAGCCTTAGGCTGCCTTTTTTGTTGCTATAGCGTGAACCTAAGGAAGCATGATCTTATTCCATATGCAGGCTACCGCTTCCCGGCATTCCACCATTTCATTATCTGAAATTGTGTTAGAGCGGTTTTGCATAGTTTGACGATGTCCAATAGAGCGGAAAGCTTTATAAGCTTCACGTAGCGTTTCAGCGTCTTCAGTACTCAGAAGTTGGTGGCGTTCAGCGGCATCCAGAATTCGTATATTGTCTGTGAACTCGTAAAGATCCGGATATTGGTGCCCATGATTTAATACCAGGTACTGTACCAGGAACTCGATGTCGACGATGCCGCCACGGTCGTGTTTCAGGTGGAATACAGGGTTCTCGGTGTTTTCTGATTGTTTGCTGCCAAGGTGTGTACGCATTTTTTCGCGCATCTCCCCAACGTCTTCCAGAAGTTTACTTTGGTTGCGTTCCTGTCCCAGTATCTGAGCACGTTCTTGTTGAAAAAGTTCGCTGAGTTCAGGGTCTCCAGCAACAAAGCGAGCCCTTACCAGTGCCTGGTGCTCCCAGGTCCATGCTTCTTTTTCCTGATAACCTTTGAATGCTTTTAGCGAGGTAACCAGCAGCCCTGAGTTTCCAGACGGTCGTAACCGCATGTCCACTTCATATAGTTGACCTGATGTTGTGAAAGTATTCAGTATATGAATTATTTTTTGGCCCAAACGGGTAAAAAATACGGAATTAGAAATTTGCTTTTCACCATCCGTGTAGAGGTTCGAATCCGAATTATGCAGGAATACCAGATCAAGATCGGACCCGTATGAAAGTTCGATCCCACCAAGCTTTCCGTAACCAATCACGATAAAGTCAGGATTGCAGGGTTCGCCGGGTGATTTCTGGGGTGAGCCGTGCTTATCGCTCAAAATTTTCCAGGCAATATCAACGACAGACTCAAGAATCACTTCGGCAGTCCAGGTCAGATAATCACTGACCTTCATCAGAGGTAATACGCCTGTGATTTCCGAGGCCGCTACTTTTAGCAGGTGCGCGTTTTTAAAGTAACGTAGCGTATCCATCTGCTGTTCAATATCTTCTTCTGGAATACGTAGTAATTGCTGCCTGAGTTCACTTTCCAGTGCCTCTTTATCTGGAGGGGAGTATAGGCTGCTAATATCGATCAACTCATCCAGTAGTAGTGGTTGTAACGACAGTTTTTCGGAGAACCAACTGGATGCTGAGCACAGTTTAACCAGTTGCTGCAAGGCTACTGGGTTCTCAGCCAGCAGGACAAGATATGCTGAGCGTCGGAGTATTGCTTGAATAAGTTGTAAGACGCGGGCCAGGGTTTCACAAGCATTGTCGGTTTGTGAAACGGTATGCAGGAGCGAAGGTAAGACTGCGAGTAATCGTTCCTGAGCAATCTGCTGCAGTGTTTTTAGCGTGCGTGATTCGCGCAAGTCATTGAGTTGCTTCCAGGCGTTTTCTGCGTCATCGAACCCGTGTCCTTGCAGGTAAAGGAGTGCTTCTTCTTTGCTCAGGTCATCATTCCATAAGGCACGCCAGTTATCGTCATCTTCGTTTGTGCTGGTTTCGTCGGATTCGTCTACCGGAGCGATAAGCTCTGCAAAGTGTTTGCGAACAATATCGCGATAGCTTCCCAGGGCCTCAACAAAGGATTGCCAGTCAGTAAAGCCCATGCTGAATGCTAACCGCAATTGTTCGGTTTCTGAACTGGGTAGCTCTTGCGTTTGTCGGTCATCTACCGCCTGTATTGCGTGTTCTGCATTACGCAGGAATTCGTAAGCGTGCATAAGTTCAGTGGCTGCTTGCTCTGGAAGCCCGACTGCTTCCGGAAGTATGGGCAGGATATTACAGAGTTCGCGTTGCTGGAGTCGGGTATCGCGGCCGCCTCGGAGTAACTGGAACACCTGTGCGATGAATTCAACTTCCCGGATACCACCAGAGCCAAGTTTAACGTTGCTGTCCAGGCCTTTACGGCGAACTTCGCGGCTGATCATATCTTTCATTTCGCGCAGTGAATCAAAGGCGCTGAAGTCAATATATTTCCGATAAACGAAGGGGCGCAGAATATCCATCAATACTTGCCCTGATTCGCTGTCTCCAGCCATCACTCGGGCTTTGATCATGGCGTAACGTTCCCATTCGCGCCCATGCTCCTGATAATAATCCTCCATTGCGCCAAAACTGATGACCAGAGGACCGGCAGAGCCAAAGGGCCGCAGACGCATATCGACTCGGAAAACAAAGCCATCTACAGTAGTGTTATCCAGAGCTTGAATCAGTTTTTTCCCTAAGCGGATGAAGTAGTCTTGATTATCCAAACACCTGCTGCCGCCTTCAGTCTCGCCATTCTCGGGGAAGACAAAAATCAGATCGATATCGGAAGATAGGTTCAGTTCATTGGCACCCAGTTTACCCATGCCGAGAACGATCAGACTCTGGGGTTGCTTGCTGTGCCGCCCTATAGGTGTACCCCATTTGTCCTTCACGCTGTTGGACAGCCATTCCATCGCTTGGGCTACGCAGGCGTCAGCTAACCAGGACAATTCTCGTGTCGTGCCGCGCATATCAGCCTGCCGGGTGAGGTCACGCCAAATAAGCCTGACCTGTTCACGTTGACGGAACTTACGCAAAATCCGGTGAAGGTCGTTTTCCGATTCTGCGCTCAGTATTTTTTTTTGCAGCTGAGTGCTGTAAGTGTGCTCCTGATAAGCAGTATAGAGATCACCTGAGTTTAAAAGGTCTGCTAGAAGGTCCGGATTGCGTTGAAACTGTTCAGTAACAAACTGACTGCCTGTAAGGACACTACTGAGGTCTTCTGAAAAAGTTACAGGCGTGTCTTCAAGTGTATTTAGAACATCACTGATTTGATCCCAATTGTGTTGCAATACAGCGTGTAATGCGGAAGGTAATAAATCCATTTGGGGTGATAGCATAAAGAGGTGTTCTCCAGACGAATTATCTTTCAAGCATAGCAGTTAGGATGTTTGTAACTTGTGACATTAGTCATCTATTTCAGAGGTTCTTGAGCCATAAACTGCTGTTGTTCAGTCCAGCGAGTACGCCAGGAGCGTTCAACCAGTTGCCTGGAGATCAGAAGTGCTAATAAGCCGGGTTCTGCCGTTTGTAATAAAACATCTATTCTGGCCGCAGCTCGTTCTGCCTGTTGCTGATGCCATTCGCCATCAAGTTGACCTGTGAGTTCTGCTGTTCTGCGCCAGGAATCCAGATCCCTGAGTTGCCTGATCAGTTTGATCAGCAGCTGGCTTATCACGCTGTCAGGTTCTGCTGGTATGATTTCACTGAAGCTTTCATATAAAGCATCTATATTGCGCAGTGATTCGAGTGCTTGAGTAATATTGCTCCATTGTCGGTTGAAGCGCCAAGTCTCAAAGAATCTAGGCCATAAGCTCATTTCCTGCATCAGTAATTGACAGAAAACTTCTTCCTTGTCCGTGCCCTTTGCAAGGCTGAGGTTCTTGCGTTTTACCTGATAGCTTTCAGGGTTGTACAAGCGGTACCCGCGTTCAGCTTTGCTGATGTCGCTGACGTAAAGAGGGATGTGTTTAGCGAGGTCAGCTGCAAACTTGATCAGTTCTTTAGGTTCGCCTTCTAACAACTCAAGCTCTAGTTCGCAGATTGGATCTTCATGTTCACCGTAGCGTACAGCTCCCTGGTCCAGTGCTATTTCTGCTTTTAGAGGATTACCGAAAATATCTGTAGTATCCAGAATCCATAGGCTTCGGGTGAAATCGGTGGTGAATGCTTTTGTTATCTGAGACTGGACTTCAGGTTTACGTAAAGCGGCAGGCCACTCGGCAGTTTGTAATAACTGGTAATCCAGCTCTGGCTTTGGCAATAACCATTCCCATTCCTGACGGCTGTGCAGGCCGGCTTCGGAAATACCACTGCTTTTCAGAGTCTGAATCAGCTGCTCACCTTTTTCGCGAATACGCAGTGCTACCTTGTGTTGAGTCAGCAACTGGTTCGGCGTATCGAAATAGGTATTTTTCAGATTCTGGCTACCGAGCGATTTTATAATGCTGGAACGGAACAGCGGGTGCGAGATAAGTGACTCGATATGATGAGGACTTAAAGTAAGCTTAAGTTCGATTTCCATCGCCATTGAAAGGTTTCTCTACTACTGCAAAATAAATTTGTTGTTTGGGTACAGTCTAACCCAGAGTTTCGGGCGAATAGAAACTTTTCGCCAGTAGACCCAATCCGTTAAACAGTGGACAATGCCGACCACCTCATTAAATACAGCCAGGAGCCGATGATGCCTGAGAGCAGATGTCCAGATCTTGTCACTATGCTTTCCGAGTTGATTGCCAGTCCATCTGTGAGTTGTACGCAGGCCGACTGGGACCAAAGTAATCTGCCGGTTATCGAAATGTTGGAAGGTTGGCTTTCTTCTCTGGGCTTCAAAACCGAAGTGATGACGGTTGATGCCGCCGCAGGGAAAGCGAATCTGATTGCGACGCTGGGATCTGGTCCCGGAGGGCTGGTGTTATCGGGCCATACCGATACCGTGCCGTATAATGCCGAACTTTGGCAAAGTGATCCTTTCAAACTCACAGAGAAGGATAATCGTTTTTACGGGTTAGGTACCTGTGATATGAAAGGTTTCTTTCCTATTGCTATTGAGGCGGCACGTAAATTTATTGATCAACCACTGCAACAGCCGTTGATTATTTTAGCAACCTCCGATGAAGAAAGCTCCATGAACGGAGCCAGGGCATTGGCCGAAGCGGGCAGACCCAAAGCGCGTTATGCTGTTATTGGTGAGCCAACTGGGTTGAAACCAATCTACATGCACAAAGGTATGATGATGGAATCCGTGCGAGTGGAGGGCAAGGCCGGCCATTCATCTGATCCATCCCTCGGGGCTAATGCGCTGGATGCGATGCATTCAGTACTGAGTGAGTTGATTTCATTCAGACAGGATCTACAGAAAACCTATCAGAACAATGCTTTTAAAATCGCCGAACCCACGCTGAATCTGGGTTGTATTCATGGTGGTGATAATCCCAACCGAATCTGTAGTCGCTGTGAAGTTGAGTATGATCTCAGGCCGCTGCCAGGAATGGATCTGGATAACCTACGTGAAGATGTGAGTAAAAGGCTAGCCCCTCTGGCGGACAGGTTTGGCGTTCAGATAAGCACGCAGGCGCTGTTCCCGGGTATTCCTGCGTTCGCTAATAATGCACATTCTGATTTGGTGAAGTCAGCGGAGCAGTTGACAGGATACGAAGCGGAAAGCGTAGCCTTTGGTACGGAGGCGCCTTTCCTGCAACAAATGGGTATGGATACGATTGTTATGGGGCCTGGATTTATTGATCAGGCACACCAACCAGACGAGTATTTGGCTTTTGATCAGATAAAGCCTACAGTAGCCATATTAGAAAAATTGATTGAACAATACTGCCTGTAAATACTGTGAACGACGATACTAAACAATACGTTAACTGGTTCCGCCACTCATCTCCCTATATCAATGCGCATCGGGGCAATACCTTTGTGCTTATGTTAAGTGGAGAGACGGTTGCAGACGATAACTTCTCCAATATTGTCCACGATATTGCACTGCTGCACAGTCTGGGTGTCAGGTTAGTATTAGTTCAAGGTTCACGCCCTCAGGTTAATGCCAAACTTATACAGCAACAGGTTGAATCTACGCTTCATCATCATCTTAGGGTGACGGATGAAGCGACCCTGAACTGTGTTATTGAGGCTTCAGCGGCCGTAAGGACTGAAGTGGAAGCACGCCTGTCACTTGGCTTGCCAAACACTCCGATGGCGGGAGCGCGCATCCGGGTAGTGTCTGGTAATTTTGTCACTGCAAAACCGGTTGGTGTGCTGGATGGTGTGGATATGGCTCATACCGGGCAGGTAAGACGTCTGGACAGCCCGGCTATAAAACAACAGTTGGATGCAGGCAATATTGTTTTACTCTCGCACCTTGGTTATTCCCCCACAGGAGAATTATTTAATCTAGCCGTAGAAGATGTCGCTACCTGTGCATCAATCTTGTTAGAAGCCGATAAATTGATTTTGTTTGGTGCGGAAAAAGGTGTGTTGGATAGTTCTGGTTCGCTACGCAGTGAGCTACTGACGCGTAAAGCTGAGCGTTTGGTTACCCAGTACCTTTCCTCACTGGACGATGTAGCTGAACCCCATACAGAGCTTGCTCAACATCTTGAAGCGGCTGTTGCAGCCTGTCGTGGTGGAGTGAAACGCTGCCATCTGATCAGTTATCATCAGGATGGTGCTCTGCTCGCAGAACTTTTCACCCGTGATGGTGCTGGCACGATGGTGTTGCAGGAATCCTATGAACAACTGCGTATTGCTTCAGTTGAAGATGTGGGCGCTGTTCTGGAACTCATTCAGCCACTTGAGCAGGATGGAACACTTGTTCGTCGCTCTCGTGAAATGCTGGAAAATGAAATTGAACGTTTCACCCTGATCGAACGTGATGGCGTGGTGATTGGTTGTGCTGCACTTTATCCTTTTGCAGAGGATAAAACAGCAGAGCTGGCTTGTGTGGTTGTCGATTCAGAATACAAAGGTGGTTCCAGAGGGGATCAGCTACTGGAAACACTGGAAAAGCAGGCAGCAAAGTTGGGTCTGGAACAGCTGTTTGTTCTGACAACGAAAACCGCTCACTGGTTTATCGAAAGAGGGTTTATAGAGTCATCTGTGGATCAGCTTCCTGGAGAAAGGCAGGCTTTATTCAATCTGCAACGAAATTCAAAAGTGTTTGTTAAGGCGCTTTAGACAGGAATTTTAATGACAAAACAGCTACCGCCATAAGGTGATTCTGAAATTTCTATTTCACCCTGGTAGCTGCTGATAATGTCGGTGACCACAGATAAACCAATTCCCTGGCCATGAATCGATGTATCCAATCGTGCGCCACGTTTCAGGATAACCTGCCTCAGCTC
Source organism: Neptuniibacter sp. (assembly GCA_050633605.1). Lineage (GTDB taxonomy): Bacteria > Pseudomonadota > Gammaproteobacteria > Pseudomonadales > Balneatricaceae > Neptuniibacter. Next base: position 45,149 of record JBOEGV010000012.1, read on the forward strand.
TACAGGTACGCCGGGTCCATCATCGGCAATTTCTATTTGTAACAGGTTGTTTTCAATATCCGCACTGACGCTAATTTTGCTATTTCCGTACTTAAATGCATTTTCCAGTACGTTGCCAAGCAATTCCATCAGGTCCCGCTCGTCTCCCGGAAATGCAAGATTGTCGGCAAGAGTAACCTGAGTTTCAAAAGCTTTGCTTCTGTATACTTTTTGCAGTGCTAAAAGCATGCGTTCGATAATCGGTTTGATGCTAACGGCTTTACCCAGTGGTTTATTCTGGCTCTTGACTGCCCGGCTAAGTTGGTACTGAACAATCTGGTCCATACGTTCCACTTGCTCATCCACCAGCTCTTTATAGTCATCAATTTTATGGCTTTCGGAGCCAGCTCCACGCATGACTGCCAATGGGGTTTTCAAACTATGTGCCAGATCGCCCAGAGTATTGCGATAACGTTTTTGTTGCTGCCTTTCACTGTCAATCAATACGTTTAAATTTTGGGTGACGGGTAATACTTCATCAGGGTAGTTGCCAGTCAGTTGTTCCGAAGTTCCAGCTTCAATTGATTTAAGGTCTTTGGCTAGTTTGCGCAAGGGTATTAAACCCCAGCGAAGAATCAGGGTCTGGGCCAGCAGAGCAACCAGAAAAATAATACTCATCCATAGGGTCAGATGCTGGTTGTAACTTTTAATGTCGTGTACAAATGCCTGATCGGATTCCATTACGGTAAATAAGAGGGATCGGTCTTCCTGCTGAAACTCCCAGATTATAAGCAGTTGGTATTGAAACAATCCCTCTTCTGCATAGTGCGTGAATTGAGGTTCGCCAGCCGGGAGCTGGGTCTGCCCAGACTGTTTGATCTTTACTTCACTCAGAGCAATAGATGACAGGGATCGCCATAAAATTTGGCCGTTTTGGTCATGAATAGAGGCATACAGGCCAGAATGAGGCCGGTCATAGCGGGGTTCTGTGAGTTTGTCAGGAAACTGAATATGCTCTTCTTTAAGGTCAATTGAGCCAAGTAAAAGGTACACCTGCAATTGCAGTCGTTCTTGAAAAGAGCTTTCCTGGCTGTATTGATAAGCCCGACTCAAAGCCAGTCCTGCAATGAGTAAAACAAGAGGCAGGATTACAACCGAGGCGATGAGCAATCGCCCCTGCAATGACTGCAGGGGAGACGTTATATTCACAGACTTTCCTTGTTTTCCAGAGCGAAGCGATAGCCCAGACCGCGTACCGTTGTGATCGGTTGTAATGTCTGGTCTGGGTCTAGTTTTTGACGCAGGCGCCGAACAAACACTTCAAGCACATTACTGTCGCGGTCGAAGTCTTGATGATAAAGGTGTTCGGTCAATTCTGTTTTTGAAATGGTTTTGCCAGCATTAAGTACCAAGTATTCAAATGTACGGTATTCATAGCTGGTCAGGTTTACGGCCTCGTCATTCAGATAGACAACATTACCTGTAGTATCGATTTTAAGTGGACCATACTCCAGCACGGGTTTTGCGTGTCCTGCTGCCCGTCGTAGCAAGGCGTTTAAGCGTGCAAATAGCTCTTCCATATGGAAGGGCTTCACCAGATAGTCATCTGCTCCAGCTTCTAAGCCTTCAACCTTATCCTGCCAGTCTCCTCTTGCGGTAAGAATGAGAATAGGAAACTCTTTACCTTCTTCACGCAGGGTAGTGATCAGCTCAATACCAGAAAGCTTCGGTAAGCCCAAATCAATGATTGCAAGATCATAGGGGTATTCTTGCCCCAGATAGAGCGCTTCCTCACCATCTTCGGCTTCTTCAACGGTATAGTTTTTACCTTCCAGAGCCGATACTAATTGACGACGTAGATCTGGATCGTCTTCTACAACCAGTATTTTCATACCGAATTACTCCTTGATGGGGTTCTTAACACTTCCGTTTGTGCTATCGATAAGCACGTCTTTGATCCGACCGTTGCTTAATAAACGAATAACATAAACAGTACTACCATTCTGGTTGATGGTTTCTGTTTTGATAACTTCCCCTCCGAACTTCTTAACGGCTTTATCGGTTGCTTGTTGCAAACTGATAGCCGCTGGAGGAGCAGCATGAAGACTCTGCAGAGGAATAAAATTAAATGTTGCTATCAAGCTGAAAGCGACAAGTAGGAAGCTATGAGTGAAGTGCTTTATTAATCTATTCATTACTACAGATACAGAATTAAGTAGGTGCCAAAAATATAGACCAGTAAAACTGTATCAGGGGTGAATAGTGAAAGAAATGGGCCAGGATAAAGTTTATCTCTTTATCCTGGTTATATTTGCGTTATTTACTTGCACTGCAGCTACGGCAAGTGCTCAGACCAAGTATTTTGTACAAAGGGCACCAGCCAAAAAGTGCAATCAATATGAAAGGTACTCCAATCCAGCCCCATACTGTTTGAGGGCCGATAAAAACCAGAGCAATAAGTGCCAGACCCACTACGATACGTATAATCTTATCTATAGTGCCAATATTCTTTTCCATGACTGTTTCCTCTTTAAGGTGTTGTCTTCATTGTATGGATAGAGGAAGGGTGCTTCTGTGATTAAGTCACAGAACAGAGTTGATCAAAGTCACAGATATGAAGTTTACCCCGTTGCAGTTTAATGATGCCTTGTTGTTCCAGTCGCTTCAGCTGCCTGGATATAACTTCACGTGCGCTCCCGAGTTCATTAGCAATCTCTTGGTGTGAGCGTTCGATGATCATAGTTGAGTCGGTATGTGCGATCAGATATTCCACGAGTCGAGTTTCTACACTTTCAAAAGCAATGTTTTGCACCAGCTCTATAACGTCAGAAAGGGGATTGGCATAAGTGGCGAAAATGAACTGTCTAAGGTCTGGTGATTGGTCAAGTGCTTGTTCAAATGCGGCTTTGGGAAGCAAGTAAGCGGTAATATTCGTTTCTGCCACTCCCTCAGCTGGGTATTGTAGCTTGCCTAGCAGACAAGAGGTCGTGAGTACGCAGGTGCCTTTGTCTTCAATACGATAAAGTACAATTTCCCTACCTGTATGATTATGGGCAACAACTTTAATCCTGCCTGAAGTCACCATAATGAAATTGTCACAACGGTCGCCTTGCCGGAATAAAGTACTTCCGGCAGGCGCCTGAAGTTTATGCGCCAGCTTAATGATTTTTTCTCCTGCAGCATCGAGTGGAAATAATTCTGGGTATTGATGCAGCAGAAGAGAAGGCACCTATTGATCCTTTTTCTGTTTTTCTTTGATCTGGCGTACAGAAAGAATGACAAAACGAACGTTATAGACCAGACCGACAGCGATGGCGATTCCTGCAGTTATAATAAAAACCTGCCCCAATGCCGGAATTTTAAAATACCAGCCAACCCATAAGCTAATGATGCTGACAACAGCGACAGGAATGCCGGTTTTGATAAAAATCTGCATCCATTTATCGGAGCGGATCTCTTTTCTATCGATAGAAGACATATCTTTTCTCAAAAAACGTTTGCGCCAAGAGTAGTGGCCCACAAAAATCTTAGCAAGTTTCCTTTTATGATCAGAGCTGATCAATTGGTCTGAGAGGTCTATTGAACGCTGTTGCAACACCAGGGCAATAGATCTCGCCGCGATGTATATTTAAACCTGCTGCAAACCCAGTGTTACCTTTAAATAGATCCAGATAATTACCATCTGCAAGTATTTCTATATAGGGTAGGGTGGCATTCGTTAGGGCCAGGGTTGATGTTCTTGCAACCGCTCCTGGCATATTGGCGACACAGTAATGCACAACCCCGGATTCAACAAATGTTGGATTTTGATGAGTCGTAGGGCGGCTGGATTCAAAACAACCACCCTGATCGATAGCTACATCAACGATAACTGAGCCTTTGGGCATCTGTTGTAAATCTGCTCTTCGGACCAGCTTAGGTGCTGCAGAGCCAGGAATGAGTACAGCTCCAATCACGAGGTCGGCTTCTGAAATAGCCGCCAAAATCTGTTCTCGGGTTGAATAACAAGTTTTCAGACGGCCATGAAATTGAGCATCCAGTTCACGTAGTTTACCGGGTGACTTATCGAAAATTGTCGTGTCTGCTCCAAGGCCAACTGCCATCTGAGCGGCATTACTCCCGACTACGCCACCGCCAAGGATGACTACCTTTCCAGGAGATACCCCAGGTACGCCCGCAAGTAAAACACCTCTTCCTTGTTGTGTAATCTCGAGACAATGTGCGCCTGCTTGCACCGACATGCGCCCCGCGACTTCACTCATGGGAGCAAGCAGAGGCAAACGTCCATATTGGTCTGTGATCGTTTCGTAAGCTATGGAAGTACAGCCGGAGTTGATAAGGGCATCGGTCAGTTTTTCACTGGCTGCAAGGTGCAGGTATGTAAAAAGAATATGATCTTCGCGCAGCTGTGATATTTCTTCAGGCAGAGGTTCTTTTACTTTGATGATCATCTGAGCTTGTAACCACACCTCTTCAGCATCGTTACAGATTTCGGCTCCGGCTTGTTGATAATCCAGATCACTGAAACCAATCTTATCGCCCGCCATCTTTTCTACAAACAGCTGGTGGCCTTTGGCTGTTAATTCTTTAACGCCAATGGGCGTCATGCCAACGCGATATTCATGCACCTTTACCTCTTTTGGAATACCAATACGCATATATGCCTCCATGACCAATAAGAGGGAATTGAATGTTCCTTTAATTAATAGTGTAGACAAAACGAGGAAAATCTAATTCCCGGCATATGTTATTGCACACAAAGCAATACTGACGGGGGTTGGTTTCTCAACGGTTCTGCTATAATCGATTCCTTGCTAGGAATCCGTACTTAACTCGTCAGCGGGTGCCTCAGAATAATTACAGACAAGGGTATTTCAAATGCCGCAATATCGCTCTAAAACATCGACTGCGGGTCGTAATATGGCCGGTGCACGTGCGCTTTGGCGTGCAACAGGCATGAAAGATGAAGACTTCCACAAGCCAATCATCGCGGTTGCCAATTCCTTCACTCAATTTGTTCCAGGTCACGTACATCTGAAGGATATGGGACAGCTTGTGGCACGCGAAATTGAAAAAGCCGGTGGTGTGGCGAAAGAATTCAATACAATCGCGGTGGATGATGGTATCGCGATGGGACATGATGGCATGCTGTACTCATTGCCATCCCGAGACATTATTGCGGATTCTGTTGAATACATGGTGAATGCGCACTGTGCGGATGCGATAGTGTGTATCTCGAACTGCGATAAAATCACACCGGGCATGTTGATGGCATCTATGCGCCTGAACATTCCAGTCATTTTTGTTACGGGTGGCCCGATGGAAGCGGGTAAAACCAAGCTTGCAGATCATAAACTTGATCTTGTTGATGCAATGGTTCTGGCAGCTGATCCGAACGCTTCTGATGAAGAAGTTGATGCAGTTGAGCGTTCCGCCTGCCCAACCTGCGGTTCATGCTCCGGTATGTTTACCGCTAACTCTATGAACTGTCTGGCGGAAGCGCTGGGTCTTGCGCTGCCGGGTAATGGTACAGTTGTGGCGACTCACGCAGATCGTGAAGAACTGTTCCTGCAGGGTGGTCGTTCTATTGTAGAGATGGCTAAACGTTACTATGAACAGGATGATGAATCTGTTCTGCCGCGTTCAGTTGGTTTTAAAGCGTTTGAGAATGCGGTCACTCTGGATATCGCAATGGGTGGTTCAACCAACACTATCCTGCACTTGTTGGCGATCGCTCAGGAAGCTGAAATTGACTTCACTATGGATGACATTAACCGTCTGTCCCTTGAAGTGCCGCAGTTGTGTAAAGTCGCTCCGAATACGCAGAAATATCATATCGAAGATGTACACCGCGCAGGTGGCATTATGGGTATTCTGGGTGAGCTGGATCGTGCCGGTAAACTACACACAGATGTTCCGACTGTACATGCTCCTACGATGAAGGATGCACTGGATCAGTGGGATATTATGCGTAACCCGTCTGAAAAAGTGATGGAATTCTACAAGGCGGGCCCTGCGGGTATCCCGACTCAAACGGCGTTCAGTCAGTCTACGCGTTGGCCGACATTGGACGGTGATCGTGAAAATGGTTGTATCCGTTCTTTGGAACACGCATTTTCATTGGAAGGCGGTCTTGCCGTATTGAAAGGCAATATTGCTGAAGATGGCTGTGTTGTTAAGTCTGCCGGTGTTGATGAATCCATTCTGGTGTTTGAAGGCCCTGCGCATATCACTGAATCTCAGGACGAAGCGGTAGCAAACATTCTAGATGATAAAGTGGTAGCGGGTGAAGTCGTTATCGTTCGCTACGAGGGGCCAAAGGGTGGCCCGGGTATGCAGGAAATGTTGTATCCGACCTCTTACATCAAGTCTAAGGGTTTGGGTAAAGCTTGCGCACTGTTAACCGATGGCCGTTTCTCCGGTGGTACATCCGGTTTGTCTATTGGGCATGTTTCTCCAGAAGCGGCGGCGGGTGGTGCTATAGGTCTTGTGCGCAACGGCGATATGATCCGCATCGATATACCTAACCGGACGATTGATGTGCTGTTGTCGGATGAAGAGCTAGCTGTACGTAGAGCCGAACAGGATAAGCTGGGTTGGCAACCTGTGGAAGAGCGTCCACGAAAAGTATCAGCGGCATTAAAGGCTTACGCTAAGCTTGCCACTTCTGCGGATAAAGGCGCAGTTAGGGATCTGTCTCAACTGGATTGATAGAGCCGGCATAAAAAGGCAGCATTAGCTGCCTTTTTTATTGCTTACGTTAGCAGTGACTGGCTGGCTTGCCACAGCAATCGGGCCGCCAGTAGGGTGATAATGGTTTTAAAAATCACCTTAAAATACCCAGCAGGAATTTTGTTAAGCATTTTTAAACCCATCCAAGTGCCTACCATCCCACCCAGAATCATCAGTATTATCAATGGTAACCATTGCCAGAATGCGAAACCTATCAATGAGAAGACCAACATCTTTAGCAGATGCTGAAAGCTCATACAGGTAGCAAATGTGGCAGTCAACGCGTGTTTATCATAGTTCTGCCTGTGGACAAAACTCGCAACTAAGGGGCCTGTGGCACCTACAAACATCGACAGAAACGTCGTGGCTCCACCATAGATAATCTGACCTTTTGCACTTATTTGATGGCGGTGAGGTTTTGGTCCCCAAACTAAAAAAAGGATAAACAGGGCAACGCAGAGCTGAATAAGGTATATGGGCAGTTGAACCACCAAAAAAGAGGCTGCTAACGCTCCAATTACAGCGCCTACGGTAAAGCTTTTGACCATGCCCCAGTCTATATGCTGGTGGGTCATTATTGCTCTGTTGCCATTAGAACCCAGTTGCACCAGACCGTGTACTGGAATCAGAGCTGCTGGGGGCAGGACGGACGCAAGTATTGCCAAAAGCAATACTCCGCCACCAATGCCCATTGAGGCTGTTATGAAGGAGGTAACTGCGGCTGAAAGTGTTAATAACAGAAACAGGTCTGCGTTTTCTGCAACTGGCATTAAACTTATTTACTGTCAGAACTCAGAGTTTGCATTACTTGTTGAGCCCATGAAAGGCTGTGGCGGTATGCAGCTTCGTAAAAATGTTGCTCAAGTAAGAGATCCATATTTTCAAAGTCACCCTCTTCATACTTGCAAACCTGATGGAGAATTTCACCCAGCTGACCTTCATGGTTCATGAGTGCTGCTTTTACATCAGATTGCAGAGGGACTTGCTCAAGTAGTTCTGGCATTTCCATATCCAGAAGTACATCCAGTTTAGAAAATAGCCCGGCGATGAAGTTGTTGATGGGCTGGTCACGACCCAGCATCTCTGCGAGTAGTTCACACATCCGACCGCGTACTAACATGGAGTTGGTCAGCTCAACAGGCTTGTCCTGAGTATCAGTAACCAAAAACAGACTGACCCATTTTCGAATCTGATCAAAGCCAAGAAGGCTTATTGCATGAGACAAAGACTCTATTTCTCGTCTTAAGCTGAAAGCTGCTGAATTAACTACACGCAGGATACGATAGGTCAGTAGTGGATCATTAATCACCAATTGTTCTACCGACTGTGCTGTTGCCTGTGGATTTTGCAGTTCGACCATCATCTGCATCAGCAAGATCTTACTGCTGCCCAGTTTTTTCCCTTTAATCGGTTCAGGTTTACTTAGGAAGTAACCCTGGAAAAGAGTGAAACCGAGTTCATGGCACCTACGAAACTCTTCTTGCGTTTCTACCTTGTCCGCTAATATCTCAAGGTTATAAGGGCGTAAGTCTTTGAGTACATGGGGCAGGTGATCCAGCCCAGTATTCTGAATATCTATTTTAACAATTTGGATATGGTTAAGCAGAGGTTCAACTTTTGGGTCGTGCTTATAATCCGAGAGGGCTATGCGATAACCTTGTTGTGACAGGTCCTGCACTCTTTCTATGAACTCAGGAGTAAAATCTGAGTGGCCTAATATCTCCAGAATGAAATGCTCTTTAGGCAATTCGGGGAAGTTTTCTGCCATCAGGGTTTTATCAGTCAACTTGATATAGCAAGGCAAAGAGCGCACTTCGCCTTCCTGGCAGATACTTGCATAGGTGTTGAGAATTACTGAAGAAGTTGCCAGGTGGTCATTGATCGTATGTGGTGCGTGTTCATCGCTATTTCGATAGAGCAACAGATACGCGACCACGTCCTGACTTTTATTGAAAACAGGCTGACGAGCGAGCAGAAGGTCTAGAGACTCACCTGTATCAATACTACCGGCCATTTTGAACTCCTTGAATTGGGTGTTATTTGGGAATTATATAGTGTTTATAGGCTCACTTCTGTAAAAAACCTTTGCTTTGCAGAAATGAAAGCATGTGTGGTCTGGCTTCTTTTTGCAGCATACCAGAGATCTGCTCGCTCCAAGTCATATCCTTTTGCCCACCTGTTCTGCTCTGATAGTAAGCTTTCACCTCATTATCGTAAGCAGTGATTAGTTCGGCATCAGAGTTGCTGGAATAACTGTCTTGTTTCAGCACAACATCAAGTGGTAACCGGGGTTTAACTTCTGGGTTCTGATCCGGGTACCCTATACACATACCAAACACGGGATAACTTAAATCGGGAAGCTCTAATGCTTCTGATACCCGATCGATCTTATTTCTGATACCTCCAATATAAACTACCCCTAACCCCTCTGATTCTGCTGCAATTGCAACGTTTTGGGCAAATAGGGCGCAATCAACGGTGGCCGTGATAAATTGTTCCGTAAAACCAGAGAGTATCTCTGCGTCATGCATATCACAGCTGATCTTATGTCGATTCATATCTGCACAGAAAACCAAAAAAACCGGTGCTTGTTTTACATATAACTGATTGCCTGCCCATTCAGATAGTAAAGCTCTTTTATTCTGGTCATTGACCTGAATAACGGTGCAAGCCTGAATAAAGCTAGATGTTGCTGCCGCTTGCCCGGACAATACGTAAGAATTGACCTGTTCCTGGCTGACAGGAGTATCAGTGAATTTTCGGATTGAACGGTGAGATTTAAGCAGTTCTATGATTTTATTCATTGTCAGTTTCGATTACAGAGAGATATAAACTTGTTTGTATCACAGCTTACAATTCAGCTGAAGTCTTGATGATGTACCTGATCAATTCTCTGTTATCAAAATGAACTCTGTTGCCCCGCTCAGGTCTATTGCTCCATTCAAGTAAGGGATAATTTCAGTGCAGACTGAACCAGTAACGCTTTTAATCTTTTGTAAACAACCCAAACTGCATCAGGGCAAGCAACGACTTGCTTGCACAATTGGTGCAGAAAACGCTTTATCGATAGCGGATGCGCTGTTGCAGTGTGCACTTGAGGATGCCTTGTTATGGGATGGTCCGGTAGTGCTGTCTCCGTCACATCCCGATCAAGTGGCGTGGACTGAGACATTGTTGCCAGAAGCTGAGCTGATAGTGCAACCGGAAGGTAATCTTGGAGACAGGATTAATGCCGTGGATCGGGCATTGCGAGATCAGGGGCACAATAAGATAGTTATTATCGGAACAGATGCTCCGGTACTTTCTCAGTCCTATTTTTGTGAGGTTATATCTACTCTGGGTGAGGCCGATATTGTTATGAGTTCTGCCAGTGATGGTGGGGTTACTATTATGGCTGCGTCTCAGCCCTGGCCAAGCATGACGGATTTGCCCTGGAGCACTGAATTATTAAATGAAAGGCTTTTTGACAGGTGTGTATCCGAAGGGCTTAAGGTAAGTTATATACAGTCCAGTTATGATATTGATCATGAGCAGGATTTACATAAGTTATTGATTGATTTGAAGAATGACGTCCGGCCTTCCCGGCAGCAATTGTTATCCCTAACAAAAAATATACTGAAAAAGGATGAAAGCTATGCATGAACAGGTGCAGGAATATTACGGCAAGGTGCTGGAAGGTTCTGATGACCTGCAAACTAATGCCTGTTGTACCGATACTCAGATGCCAAACTATCTGAAAAAGGCATTGGTGAATATTCATGATGAGGTGCTTAGCCGTTACTACGGTTGTGGCCTGGTCAGTCCACAGGAGTTGAAAGGCTGCCGCATTCTGGATTTAGGTAGCGGTTCGGGTCGGGATTGTTATGTACTATCACAGTTTGTAGGCGAGTCGGGTTCTGTTGTTGGTGTTGATATGACAGATGAGCAGTTGGAAGTAGCTAACCGACATATTGACTATCATGCGGATAAATTTGGTTTTGGGAATGTTGAGTTCCGTCACGGTTATATTGAAAAACTGGATGAACTGGCGCTGGAAGCAAACAGCTTTGATGTCATTATTTCAAATTGTGTGATTAACCTTTCTCCAGATAAAGAGGCTGTTTTGCGTGAGGCATACCGCCTGCTGAAACCGGGCGGTGAAATGTATTTCTCCGACGTGTATGCAGATCGCCGTATTCCAAAATCACTGGTGGATGACCCTGTACTTTATGGTGAGTGTTTGAGCGGTGCTCTCTACTGGAACGATTTTCAGAATCTGGCTAAAAAGGTTGGTTTCAGTGACCCCCGTCTGGTCGAAGATCGCCCGATCACTATCGACAATCCCTGTATTGAAACTAAGGTTGGGCATATTGGCTTCCACTCGGCTACCTACCGTTTGTTTAAAATTGAAGGCTTAGAGCTGTTTTGTGAAGATTACGGGCAGGCTGTTATTTATAAAGGTACGGTTGAACATAATCCTCAGGATTTTCTGTTGGATAAGCACCATCTGATTCCCACGGCTAAGGTTTTCCCTGTTTGTGGAAATACTTACCGTATGTTGAACGAAAGTCGTTTCAGCCAGCACTTTGAATTTCTCGGCAACTGGGATCAGCATTTCGGGATCTTTGAGGGCTGTGGTACCTCGTTGCCATTCGATAAAGATCCGGCTTTACAGGCAGATTCCAGTGGCGGTTGCTGTTAATCAGGTTAATGTGATGCAACGAATACATACTGAAAACTGGTATGCCACTCAAGAAGGCGAGCCCAGAGGTTATATTGATCCCTTCACTTTGCGTGAACTTTGGTTTCATACTGGTACCGCCTGCAACCTGCAATGCCCGTTTTGCCTTGAAGGGTCAGCTCCAGGGGATAAGCGCCTGGAACTGGTGAAGTTTGAAGATGCTAAACCTTATATAGACGAAGCGTTAGGTTTGGGGGTTGAGCAATTCTCCTTCACCGGGGGAGAGCCGTTTCTGGCGAAACAATTGGTTCAGATTCTGTCTTATGCCGCAAAGCATCGTCCTTGTCTGGTTTTAACGAATGGTACTGAGGCTATTCAGCAGAGGATGGATGAGGTGTCCCGTTTGTCATCGACCCCCCACCCGGTCAGCTTCAGAGTGAGTATCGATAAACCAACTGCTGAAGAGCATGATGCTGGGCGTGGTGAAGGCAACTTTGTCAAAGCGATGCAGGGCCTGAAAAAGCTATACGATGCCGGTTTTCATATTTCAGTGGCACGCCATATGGACAAGGATGAAGATCATACGGCCATGGAGGCGGCCTACCGGGTGCTGTTTATGAATTATGGTTTACCAGAAGATCTCAATATTGTTGCCTTTCCCGATTTTGCTACCCCTGGCAGCTTGCCGCAGGTGCCTCAGGTCACAACCTCATGTATGACTACTTATCAGACTGAAGAAAGTCGTCAGCAATTTATGTGTGCTTTCAGCAAAATGGTTGTGAAGAAAAGTGGCCGGATGAGAGTATACGCCTGTACTTTGGTGGATGATGATGAGGAATACGATCTTGGCTCAAGTTTAAAAGCGAGCCTTTCGGAACGCATTAGTATGAAACACCATCGTTGTTACAGTTGTTTTGCGTATGGCTCGTCGTGCAGCGAAGGTTGAGTATGAACATTGGACGTATGAAATAGGCGCAGATTTTAGGAGTTAAAATGTTAGGCATTATCGGCGGTACCGGCATTTATAATCTTGAAGGATTGGAAGTCACCGGAGAGTTTGATCTGGAGACCCCTTTCGGTAAACCTTCCGCTCCGGTAGTTAAAGGGCAGATGGGTAGCAGGGAGTTGTTGTTTCTGCCCAGGCATGGACGTAGTCATGAGTTGCTTCCTTCTGAAGTAAATTACCGGGCCAATATATGGGCTTTGAAAAAGCTGGGTGTAACGCAGGTAATTGGCTTGTCTGCTGTAGGAAGTTTGCAGGAGGAGATTGCACCAGGTGATCTGTCATTACCGGATCAGTATTTTGATTTCATTAAAAGTCATCGCGAGAAAACCTTTTTCGGTAACGGTCTTGCGGCGCATGTATCAACTGCCGAACCTACGTGTTTATGTCTAGCCGACGGAATTCAGGCTGCTAGTACCACAGCGGATATTAAACTTCACCGCAATAAAACCTATGCCTGCGTTGATGGTCCGCGCTTGGGCACTCGAGCTGAAAGTTTTTTTCTGCGGGGGCCTGCTGGTTGTGATCTGGTCGGAATGACCAATGTACCAGAGGTGTTTTTGGCTCGTGAGGCGCAGATCTGTTACTGCACTATTGCGATAGCCACCGATTATGATTGTTGGATGGATGATCCTGCACATCATGTCAGTGTTGAGCAGGTTATCGCTCGTTATGGCGCCAGTCTGGAAAAAGCTAAACAAGTGCTGACGGCGTATATTCAATCTCCTGAATCAGAATTAAGATGTAGCTGTCGAAGCAGTCTGTCTTCTGCTGTATTAACTCCAAAAGAGATGTTAAATGCAGAACAGTCTGAGTTGTTGGAACTTCTTAGTGCCTGAACCGCTGTTATCAGTCGTGATTCCTGTAGGTCCTTGTGAGGATGAAATTCCATTAGGGCTATTGCAGGATCTTGAAGCTTTGCCTGAAGGCTCTGAAGTTATTTTTGTTGGTTGCGACCCGGCACAATCTTTATTCCTGAAGAAATTACCGGTGACATATACCCAGCTTTACAGTGTACCCGGCAGGGCTGCGCAGATGAATTCTGGGGCTGCGCAGGCGAATGGGAAATTCCTTTGGTTTTTGCATATTGATAGCCGTTTTCAGCCTGAGCTCATTCAACAGTTAATCAAAAACTTGAAGCAGTACCCGCAGCGGTTTCATTACAACCTGCTTGAATTTGTAGTCGAAGGGCAGGCTCCCATGAAACTGAATGCCTATGGCGCGAACCTGCGATCCAAATTGCTTGGAGTGCCATTTGGTGATCAGGGGTTTGCCCTAAGCCGTTCGTTGTTTAAAGAGATAGGGCCTTACCCAGTGAATGTGTCTTATGGTGAGGATCATCTACTGGTTTGGTTCGCTCGCCAGCATGGTGTCAAACTGCATTGTAATGAGCATATGTTGAAAACCAGTGCGCGGAAATACCAGCTAAAAGGCTGGTGGAGGCTTACCTGCAAGTATCAGTATCTTTGGTTGCGGCAGGCGTGGCCTGAGTTTCTTAAACTTATCAAACGACGTTATTTTTCCCCACGTTGCCAGCGGTGAAACTTCTCTACCCAGTTTAAAATCGACGTAGGTGCATGAGCCCGCTTCCATTCACCTGCGGCATATTTATTCGCTTCGCTAAGGGTAGGGTAAATATGAATCGTGCCCAGAATTTTGTTCAACCCCAGATTGTTCTTCATTGCTGTCACAAACTCGGTGATGAGCTCGCCTGTATGAGGACCAACAATGGTTGCTCCAATAATCTTATCCTTGCCGGGAACGGTAAGGACTTTGACCAAGCCGTTATTGTCACTGTCAGCAATAGCACGGTCCAGTTCTTCCAGATCAAAGCGGGTCACTTCATATGGGATGTTTTGCTCCTGTGCGGCGCTTTCATTCAAACCCACACTGGCTACTTCCGGGTCGGTAAATGTCGCGGCAGGAATCACGGAATAATCGACTTTGAAACGCTTGAAGCGGCCAAATAGTGCGTTTACAGCTGCATACCATGCCTGATGCGCTGCTGCGTGTGTAAATTGGTAGGGTCCTGCAACATCGCCACAGGCATAAATATTAGGGTATTTGGTTTGTAAGTACTCATTTACGTCTACGGTGCCATCATCTCGGATATTGATATCCAGATTTTCAAGACCAAAGCCCGATATATTGGCTTGACGGCCTGTCGCGACCAGAAGTTGGTCAAAGCTGATTTTGACATTCTCTCCTTGGTGTTCACAGAGTAAATATTTTTCGCCGTTTGTTTCCGAAAACTCAAGCATTTTGTGTTGGGGCAGAATTTGAACACCTTCAGCAGTAAAGCGTTGAGTCACCAGAGCTGCTACGTCGGGATCTTCTTTTGGCAGGAGTCTGTCGCCACGTAACACTATGGTTACCTGAGAGCCTAAACGGGCAAAGCTTTGGCTCAGTTCACACCCAATAGGGCCACCACCCAGTACCAGTAATCTCTTGGGTTGCTCGCGAATTTCCCAGAGGTTATCAGATGTAAGTGGTTGCATAGCCTCTATATTTTTGATCTGTGGGATACGTGGGCGAGCACCGGTTGCGATGACAATATTGCGGGTTCGGATTGTTTCGCCATTCACTTCTACCTCATAAGGATTGAGAATTGTCGCGGTGCCTTCAACACAGTCCACCCCTAAACCCGTATAACGTTCGATAGAATCGTGGGGTTCTACCTCTTTAACCACACTCGCGACGCGATCCATTACCTCAGAGAAATTGTATTCAATCTCACTTTTAGCGATGCCAAACTCAGAACTGCGCTTGTTCTCAGCAATAAACCGGGCTGTGCGGATTAAAGCTTTGGAAGGGACGCAGCCTGTATTCAGACAGTCCCCTCCCATTTTATGTTTTTCAATCAGGCTGACCTTGGCTTTAACTGCGGCAGCAATATACGAGGTGACCAAGCCAGCAGAACCGGCGCCAATTACGACGATATTGGTATCGAATATTTGCGGTTTGGTGATGCCAGCATAGATTTTCTTTGCTTGCAGGATATCGGTAATTTTTTTTCCCAGAAGTGGAAACAGGCCGAGCAGAGTAAAAGAAAAGAGTAATGCCGGAGAAAGAATGCCAGAAAGGTTTTCCAACTTACCCAACTGGGTACCCGCATTCACGTAAACAATGGTTCCAGCGAACATGCCAAGTTGGCTTACCCAGAAGAATGTCCAGGTTTTAATGGGTGTAAGCCCCATGCCGAGATTGATCACAAAGAAGGGAAAAACGGGTACCAGGCGAAGAGTAAAAAGGTAAAAAGCCCCTTCTTTTTCGATACCTTTATTTATGGACTCAAGCTGGCGGCTAAACCTCTGTAGGATGAAATCCCGCAGTAGAAATCGTGAAAAAAGAAATGCCAGTGTTGCTCCAATGGTGCTGGCAAACGAGATAACCAGAACGCCTGTTGTAAGCCCAAACAGTGCACCTCCTGCCAGGGTCATGATTGCGGCTCCTGGCAGTGACAAGGCTGTTACCAGTACATAGACCGTGAAATAGATAGCAATGGTTAGAACGGGGTTCTCAACATAGTACTGATCGAAGCTGGCTTGATTGGCCTTTATAAAATCGAGACTGAAGTATTGCCCAAGATCGAAAAAGAAAAACGTTGCAAAAGCGACTGCAATAAAAGCAAGTAATGGTATTTTTTTCATTTAATCAGCCACTCAGCGTGAAATTAATAAAGGTGTTGCGCCTTTAGTCATGAAAGATAGCTGAAAAGTTCAACTAAAGGGTATTCAGAGCATACCCCTTAGCTGTGGATTGATTAGATTTTAAAGAAAGAAAGGGACGATTTAACGTCACTCGCCTGGGCTGCCAGGTCAGCAGCGGTTGCTGATAATTGCTGTACCAGAGCTGCATTCTGTTGCGTCGCATTATCCAGATCAGAAACTGTGGTATTGATTCCTACAATGCCTGCCGTTTGCTCCTTAGTTGCTACAGAAACCGTATCTACAATTTCTTTTACGCTCTTCATACTTTCGATAAGGGTTTCTAAAACCTCGCCTGAATGTTGCACTCTTTCAACGCCGACATTCACGCGTTTTACACTATCGCTGATCAGGCTTTTAATATCCCCTGCTGCAGTGGCGGATCTTTGTGCAAGGTTTCGTACTTCACTGGCTACAACGGCAAATCCTTTACCGCTTTCACCTGCACGTGCTGCTTCAACAGCAGCATTAAGAGCAAGAAGATTAGTTTGGAAAGCGATCTCATCAATCACAACAATAATTTGATCGATTTTTACACTGGATTCCTGAATGGAATACATAGCTTCAACAACGTTTGAAACAGATTCTTCCCCGGCCTGAGCTGTACGAGACGCATCATCAATCAATTGCGCAACTTCACTGGCATTCTCTGATGTTTTTTGAACAGTGGCTGTGATCTCTTCCATACTCGCGGCTGTAGTTTCAAGGCTTTCAGCCTGGTTCTCTGTTCGTGTCTGGAGCGAATGGTTTGCTGTGGCTAATTCACTGGAACTGGTAGCAACGTTTTCGGAAGAGTGATTAAGCTGGCTGACTACGGCGGTGAGTTTTTCTGCTGTGTTGTTGGCATCAAGACATAACTTTCCAAAAACTCCCTGGTAATCAGCATTGATGCGCTTACTCATATCACCCTGCGACATGCGGCTGAGCATATCCACTACTTCACCCAATGTGGTTTCTGTGACTTCCATCAAACCATTCAACTCAGAGGCAAGGCGTTCGAAGAAACCACTTTTATCTGCAAGTTCCATTCGATTGCTTAGGTCACCGTTAGCTGCTGCAGAGACCAGACCTTGGATCTGATCTTCAATGTTACGTTCCTGGGTGACATCATCCCACTCAGCGACGTAACCAATACGCGACTCGTTCTCCAGAATTGGCGTGATCATCAGGTTTAGAATGCGGCCACCAACAGTGATCTGGGTTTCAAGCGGACTGGTGATTTTAGCCAGCATGTTTCTTTGCTTTTTCGGAGTGTGGTGAAAAATATCGATATTGCTGTTGATTAAACCATCCGGGGAAAAGTCAGGCAGTTCCGATTGTATTGCCTCTTTTGCTCCTTCCATCATCTTTTGGAGTGCTTCATTGTGATAAATGATATTGAGATCGGAGTCAGTCACCATGACGTTGGCATTACAAACATCCAGCGCTTTTTTGATGCGCCCATTTTCTTTTGCAAGTTTACTCTCTTCTGCGGCCTTCGCCTGGAGTTTGGATATCAGCTGATTAAGAGCCTGGTAGATCTCTCCAATTTCATCATTTTGGCCATCAGTTACATGGACTGGCTGGATATTGGAATCCCTTCGAGTAGCCAGATCTCTTACGGTATCCCGTAAGGTATTTAATGGCGATATGAGTGATTTCTGAGAAGTGCGTAGGGTTATGACAATAACAGTCATAAATATAATGAACGTAACCAGCACAGTAGCCTGGCTGAGATGAGAGCTGTCTAACTCTTTCAGCAAGTCTTCTTCAGTATGATTAACGATCCGTTTTACGATTGAGTCGACATTGGTATTGATGGCGCTGGCGTCTGCATCAAAGTCCTCCATCATCAGATTTCCGCCTGAGGGACCTTCATCTACATAAGCGCGGGCCATAATGACGCCCGTTTGAAAGTAGCTGTCAAACACTGGGGTGAGTGCTTCATATTCCTGAGCATGATCCGGGTCTAAATCCTTCATTTTATTGATCTGCGTATGAAACATGTCGGCATGCTCTTTAGCAACATCAAAACCATCGTTCAAGCCATCCAGACCTCGGGTAGCGCTAATATCTGTAAGCCATTGTTGTACTTGTACCACAGATATTTTTAAGTCTTTAGCAGTAAGTAATAATGGAATGTCCTTATCGTGAATCTTTTCTGACTGCTCAACTACAGAGGAGGTTTCATAAAAGAGTATGGCTGATTGCAGGATGAGTAGCCCTGCAAAAATAGCCAGAATTTTTTTTATTCGGGAGGCAATGCTCTGGTTCATAGCTAGATTCCAGATATGGAGTGTCAAATGGGTATGAAAATATAATCTAACCGTATTCTTCCTGGTTCTGCAATGTAAACAAAGCGAAGGATGAAAATATTACTAAGCATTCAATTAGTTGAGCCTCAATAACCCTGTTTTTAATCTGTTTATTTACGGTAGTACTGCGTTTTCATGGGTTTTTAAAATGAGGAGTGGTAGAGTTTATTTACGAATATTGTTGAGACAGAGGTTGGCTAAGTAGCCTGCGTGTTTCATTACTTTTATCACCGACTTCTTTTCATAAGATTATGACTCAAAATTCAGTTTTTATTTGGATTCCGAAAAATGCCGGGACCAGCTTCTCCATAGCCATTGGCGCAGAAAAGTTTAAGACTCTTGATGACGTTAAATCCGGTTTTCAAAATCAGGGACGAGTTACCTTTGTACATATGGATTATGCGCGCTTAGTGAAGGAAGGTTATGTCACGAGTGCCTTTGATCAGACTGCTTTCAAATACTGTTTCGTTAGAAACCCCTATGATCGGGCGGTTTCTTTGTATAAATATCTTATGAAAGTGAATCGTCTGAAGTACCTTTCCTGGTCACTTCGTATAAAGGAAAAGTTTTTCTCGCGTGGCAATATAGAAATCAGCTTTCTCGAATTTTGTCGTCTGCTTTCAGAATATGAGGTAGAGCCTGTAGGGCTGTATAGCTCTAAACGAGTCAACCATTGTAATCCACAGGTTAGATGGATAGAAAATCTTGATATGGATTTTATTGGCAGGTTTGAAAATTTAGATAATGACACAAATCGAGTCTTTGAAGAATTGGGTCTTCAAGGGGTTGAGATGATTCATGAGAACAGAAGTAATGATCACGGCTATGAAGGTTTTTATTGTCAGGAAAGTAAAGAGATAATAGAGCATTTGTACCATGAGGACTTTTCCCAGTTTGGCTATGAAAGGCAAGTGAAATTATAAGATTAACCTGTGCCGCCATCAGTCTGTTGAGGGCTTTTTCTAATGCTCAATAGGGTGCAATTCGTTATACTCGGCGCGACTAATAAGCAGATTTATCTTAAGAGGTTTTTGTGCCCAGGCAATTACTATCAGCAGTTATCATTACCCTTAATGAGGCCTCACGAATTGAGCGCTGCATCAAATCGGTTAGTTTTTGTGATGAGATTGTGGTGGTGGATTCAGGTAGCTGTGATGGTACCCAGGAAATCTGCAGGAAATTAGGTGCTAAGGTCATTGAACAAGATTGGCTGGGTTACGGAGCTCAGAAACAATTTGCAGTGGATCAGGCTGATTTTGACTGGGTGTTATGTCTGGATGCGGATGAAGCTCTGAGTGAAGAACTAGGTGAAAGTATTCAAACGTTTTTACAATCACCCCCTTCTGCATCAGCAGGTAAGATGCCACGGTGTAACCGATTTATGGGACGTTGGTTGCGTTATGGTGAGGGGTACCCTGACCTAAGTTTGCGTTTGTTTGACCGTAGCAGAGGGCGCTGGAGCGAAGACCCCGTGCATGAAAAGGTTATCTGTGATGGTGAGATAGTGACTCTTAATGGTGATCTGCTTCATCGTTCTGAAGAATCCATTGGTCATTATCTGGAAAAGCAGAACCGCTATACCAGCTTACAGGCAGAGGTTCTGGCAAAATCAGACAAGCCGATTAAAACTGCAAAGCTAGTACTGAGCCCTCTTATCCGATTTTTAAAGTTTTACTTTATCCGTCAGGGCTTTCGTGATGGTTTGCCAGGGCTTGTGCACATTTGTATAGGGTGTTTTAACTCATTCATTAAGTACGCCAAGGCGAAAGATTTGAGGAATTCCAAATGAGGTTGGCCCACTTTGAAACCAGTATGAACTGGGGTGGACAAGAACTCCGTATCATTGAACAGATGGAATGGCTGCTCGAACACGATCATCCTTGCTGGCTGATTGCACGTCCTGGTTCCGCAATTCTTAAAGAAGCTGAACGCCGTGATTTACCCCGTTTTGAACTCAATGTACGCGGCAGTGTGCATCCTAAAACTTTATCGGGATTAATGGCATTCCTTAAAAAGAACCAGATTGAAATTCTGGATTGTCACGGCAGCCGTGATGCAACCTATGGTTTGTTTGTTAAGTATCTGAGCAAAACTAAAGTTATCCGTTCCAGGCATGTTACTACGCCAATTAAGCGTGGTGCTCTTAGGGATTTAGTTTGGCGTAAAGGTAGTCACGGTATTATTACTACTGCTCAGGCTATAAATAACAAAATAGTGGAACAGGGGCTTTCAAACGCTGAAAAAATTTATGCAGCTCTACCGGGTGTTGATGAGGAGCGCTTCAGTCCTAAGATTGATTCCAGTGAGCTGAGGAGCAAGTATGGAATCCCTCCGGATGCTCTGGTTATTGCGAACATAGGGATGATTCGTCCCGATAAAGGGCAGGAGTATTTTGTGGAAGCCTGCGCTAAGTTAATGCAACAGCACAGTAATGTTTATGCGATCCAGATGGGTGAAGCTACAAAAGAAACTCAGAAATATAAACAACGGGTATTGGACAAGCTGGAACAGTCTGGTCTATCCGACAGAATCAAATTTCTGGGTTACCATCATGATATTGAACGCTTCATTGCCATGGCGGATATTGTTGCAGTCTGTTCTACTCAGGTTGAAGCTCAAACCCGCTTAGTTTCGCAGGCCTTTCTCATGCAGAAAAATGTGGTTGCATCCGATATAGGTGGGCTGCCAGAGATGATTCAGCATGAGCAGACTGGTTTGCTCGTCCAGCCGGGAGAAAGTGAAGCAGTTCATCAGGCACTTTACCGCTTGATTAGTAATGGCTCAGAAGCAGAAGAATTAAAAAATAATGCCTACGGTTACGCTTTGGAACATTTTACTTTCGATAAAATGATGCAGGGTATGCTGGATCATTATCAGGCGTTTTCCCATTAACTGGTTTCGGAACAGTCGCTCCTCATGCACCAATTAACTCAGGAAGAGAATTCTACGACGCTACTGAGTCGTTGCTTTGTTATTGCGTTTTTAGGGTTGCTGGTGTTCATGCCTTTGTTGGAAGCACCCAAAAATATCTTTGCATTCAGCCTGTTGATTATGGGCATCATAGCGCTGGTTACACATAGAAGGCCTTTACAGCCAATCCAGAAAATATACCTTCTATGGCTTGCCGTAGCTGGGATTGTGACGGTGCATACGGTTGTCAGTTATGGATATTCTGGCGAAGGCTTCAGAGATATATTTCGTTCCCTGTCGTTAGGCTTAATCATTACGTTGTTCTATTTCATCCGACTGAATGAAATGCAGCTGTTGATGGCTATTCTATTAGGGGCTTCAGCTTCGCTTGCCTGGGGGATCTATGACTTGTATATCAATGCAGTTCCCGTTGTGGAAATGCATTCCTTAGGTCATCCAAATCACAGTGCTATCTACTTGCAGCTCTGCATTTGTATTGGTTTGCCCTATCTGTTCTTTGCCCGTTCAACTATTTGGTCGAAACTGGTTATAGCCGCGCTGCTGGGTTTTATGGCACTGGGGATTTTGATGATGCAAAGTCGTGCTGTTATTGCTGCTATGGTGATTATTATTTGCCTGGCTTTTGTAGCGGCCGTTCTTGCACGCAGATGGATTGTTATTACCGCACTGATCGGGATGATACTGGTCAGCTTAGTCTCTCTGGGGAGTGTGTATTCCAAGATCGTTGAAAAACATCACTTCTGGTTTAATCATTATGTATTGAATGAACAGGGGCATTTAACCCCTCGTGGTCAGATCAACACCATGAGTGACTATGTTTTTGAACAGTTCCCACTACTGGGCATCGGTTATGAAAACTATTCTGACTTTACGGCTAATAAACTCAGGCCGATGCTGGAGGAGCGGGGAGAAATTCTGCCTAACGTCGTTGAGGATTGGCTGCTAGGGTTTCATCCGCACAATACTTTCTACGACCAGTTAACAGCTTCAGGAATCGTTGGTTTTCTGGTGTTTCTGGTATTTTTTGCTTATACCTTTCGTTTTATCTGGTATCACCGCCCCTGCAAAGGTACTGATAAACAAGCTTGGCAG
Organism: Neptuniibacter sp.; assembly: GCA_050633605.1. Lineage (GTDB taxonomy): Bacteria > Pseudomonadota > Gammaproteobacteria > Pseudomonadales > Balneatricaceae > Neptuniibacter. The sequence continues at coordinate 67,547 of JBOEGV010000012.1, forward strand.
ATTGAATGGTGGTGGTTGTCTGTACTGTTTATTGTGTTCAGTATCCTTGCTATTGGGTTGTTCAACTCAAGTTTAAGGCATGAAAATGCAGTACTGACTTTTACGATGTTATCCTACTTTCTTACCCATTATGATGTTGCTCGCAACCTTAAGAGTGAGACAGGATAAGCGATGCTTTCTAACAGAATAATCGGCTCACTTCAGCGTGGGGGATATATATGAAATTATGCATCGTAAGGCAGCAGTACCGCCCCGATGGTGGCGCCGAGCGCTTTATCTCCCGAGCTTTAGAGCAGCTCAGCAGACAAAACCTGTTTGATGTTTCAGTGATCACCCGGAATTGGCAGGGGGATGCCCAACCGGGGGTAGAGATTATAGAGCGGAATCCTGAATTTAAAGGACGGATAGCCAGAGAAATCAGTTTTGCAGAGGCTGCCCGAGAAACCTGGCAGCAACAAACATTTGATCTGGTGCAGAGTCATGAGCGGATCGCCGGTTGTGATATCTACAGAGCCGGGGATGGCGTCCATAGAGAGTGGTTAAAGCAACGGGCAAGAATTATGAATCCCGTTGCGGCCTGGTACTTGGGATATAGCAAATATCACCGTTATGTACTTCAGGCTGAAAAGGCCTTATTCGAGTCAGAAAAGCTGCAAGCGGTGATCTGTAACTCCCAAATGGTCCGTGATGAAGTGATCAGCTACTTTAATATCGCTCCGGAAAAGGTTCAGGTGATCTATAACGGCATAGATACCGCAAAATTCTCGCCTTGTTCAAGGGCGATCCAGAATGAGTTGCGTCAGACGTTACAGTTACCGGATCGGTTAACCCTGCTGTATGTCGGTTCTGGTTTTGAGCGTAAAGGTTTGAAAACTGCGATTCAAGCGCTGGCTGAATCATCGGTGGATGCGCAGTTGGTTGTGGTTGGTAAAGACAAAAGGCGGCCAAAATACGAAAAATTGGCAGCTAAACTGAATGTCGCTGATCGGATTATATTTACGGGGATGCAGCCGGACCCAAAACCTTATTATCAGGCCGCTGATGCCTTAATCCATCCGGCACTATACGACCCTTTCCCGAATGTGATTCACGAAGCAATGGCTTCAGGCCTGCCGGTATTAACTTCGACTAAAAGCGGTGGAGCAGAATTTATTACTCAAGCAAAGCAGGGGTTTGTCGCTGATGCTCTGGATGTACGGGCATTTTCAGGTTTTATCCAGCAATTAACTGACACGCCATTACTCCAAGAGATGAAACTGCAAGCTCGGGAATTTATCGAACCCTACACTATTGAAAACTGTATCCAGCAATATAATGATCTTTACCTGACGTTTTGTCCCGCTGAGCAGAAAACGAACCCATCATGAAAATACTTGTCATCAAGTTTCGTCACATTGGTGATGTGCTGTTATCCACACCGCTGATTGAGAGTCTCAGTCTAACTTATCCTGAGGCGACAATAGATGTTGCTGTTAATGATTATTGTGAATCAGTGGTAGCTCATAACCCTCACATAAAAAAAGTGATTTCATATTCCCGAAAGAAGGGTCAGAAGAGAGGGTTTTGGAAGAAACTCACTGATGAACTTAAATATTTAAGCCAGTTTTATCACCAATACGATCTGGTGTTAAACCTTACTGAGGGTGATCGTGGCTGCTTGATTACGGCGATATCTGGAGCCAAGGCCCGTATAGGGTTCCATAAAAAAGATAGTTTTCTATTCCGCTTGGCTGGCTTTACGGCCGTGACTCCATGGCTGGAAGCGATTCACACGGTAAAAAAAGATCTCAGGTTATTAGAGCACCTGCCTGAGGCTAAAGAGAGTACCCGGGTCTTGTTGGGTGCGTCCGAAGAGGACCAAGCCTCAGCCAGAAGCCTGGTAAAGCGATATGATCTAGGCGACGATTTTATAGTTATACACCCAGTTTCCCGTGGTCTGTATAAATGCTGGCATGAGCAGCGAGTAGCTTCTTTAGTCGATTACTTAATGCAGCAGCGGAGTAAAAAAGTTTTACTGACAGCCTCTCCCGACCCTGTTGAGGCGGATATGCTGGAAAAGATAGCTCGGCTTTGTGAGTCCAGCCCGGTTGTTGCTGCGGGGGAATTAAACCTGCCAGCCTATCGGGTTTTAGTAGATCTGGCAGAACTTTATATTGGTATCGACTCAGCTCCTACCCATATTGCAGCAAGTACCGGGACTCCGACCATTGCTCTTTTTGGTTCCAGTAAACCTCATATCTGGGGACCATGGGATAATCAGCAGGGCGCTGATTATGAGGTCAGAGATGGGGTTCAGCAGAGTGGTAAAAACACGCTGATTGCGAAAATGGATCTGTCCAAATTTGAGATTGATGGCTATCAACATCCAGAGCTGAGAATAGATCTGGATGTTGATGAGGTAATCTCTGAAGTCGATCGGATTCTCAACAATTAATTAAGTTTTAGCGGCAGATTAACAACCCGCTTGTTTGTAGAGCTTTTGATCACCATCAGGCTGGGTTTTAAAGCGTTTATGCATCCACATATATTGAGCAGGTGCTTTGCGTATCCCGGCTTCAATTGCTTTATTTACCAGGCGTGCGTCCTCGACTTCATCCCCGCTGGGGAATCCCGGTACCTCAGCAACTTCGATAATGTAACCTGAATCATCGTCCTTTCTGCGTTGATAGAATGCAAGTAGAGGGGAGTCATTAAAACGTACCATCTTACTGGTAGCGGTCACTGTAGCTGCCGGCTGGCCGAAGAAAGGCACAAAAACAGAACTGTCTCGCCCTAGGTCCTGATCAGGCCCATACCAGATGGCATAATTCTTTCTCAGCATTTTGACCAGTTCTCTTAATTTTTTTCGTTCCACCGGAGTGCTGTACCTACTGCGGCCAGCAGAAATGGTTTTATCCATTAACGGATTATTATGCTGCCTATACATGGTTACCAGTGGCTTTTCGAAGAGAGAATAGAGCAGCCCCCCCAGATCAAGGCTGGAATAATGTCCACCCAGTAGAATAATCCCTTTGCCCTGGGCATAGGTTTGTTCCAATAGTTCCAGATTATGAAATTCAACGCGGTTCTTAAAGCGTTCCTTGCATCCCCAAAAGGCCCAAGCAGTTTCAATAATGCCTATGCCATTGTTACGGAACACATCTTTGACGAAAAGGGTTCTTTGCTGAGCATCCATTTCTGGAAAACATATCTGGGTATTAACTTCTGTAACTTTGCGGCGTTTGGGAACCAAATAGTAGAGAGTAATGCCTATAGCCCGTCCGACAGACAGGCCGCTTTTGAAAGGGAGCTTTGAAAGCAAAAATAGAAGGCAAATACCTAACCAGGTATGCCAATAAGCTGGTGCTTTAAAGGAGTTTTGATCTTTCACAAAAAGTACAGTGCCCACAAAATCGTAACATTATACTTGTTAAGCATAGATCAGCCAATGCAATGGTTGGGCCTGGCCCCTGCTACAGGTACAATAACGCTTTGAAATTAATTAATGAAGAGTAGTTTATGACTGAGCAAATAAAGCCGTCTGGGAAAGGGGTGGAGATCTACCTTCGCTTACTTACTTATGTACGTCCTTATTGGCTTGCTTTTTCAATTGGAATTATCGGATTTATTCTCTACGCAGGGACGCAGACCGGTTATGCAGCCCTTATGGAATATCTGGTGGATTCTATCAGTGATGCTGAAAGTAAAGTCTATATCTATGGTCCTGTTTTATTGCTGACGATAGCATTTGCTCGTGGTGTAGGGACATTTACGGGCAATTACTTCATTGCATATGTGGCAAGAAATATTGTTCACCAGATCAGAGTTGCAATGTTTCAACGGCTAATGGTTTTGCCGATGCATTATTACCATGAAAACACTTCGGGGCATATTTTATCCAAGGTAACCTTTAATGTAGAGCAGGTTACAAAGGCCGCTACTGATTCGTTAAAAACCACGATTCGTGAAGGTGCAACTGTTGTAGGTCTGTTTGGCTACCTTCTTTATCTTAATTGGCAGCTTACCTTGGTTTTTGCTGCTATTTCGCCGCTTATTGCTGTAGTTGTTCTTTATGCGTCAAAACGTTTTCGGCGGCTTGGGCATAGGATTCAAAACTCAATGGGTGAGGTTTCTCATATCGTTTCAGAAAATGTAAACGGGATTCAGATCACACGCATATTTGGTGGTAACGATACCGAGAAACAACGGTTTTTTTTGGCCAGTGAACAGAATTTAAAACAAAGCCTTAAGATGGCTGCTACTGAGGCAATCAGTACGCCTGTTGTGCAGTTTATTGTATCCGCAGCGTTGGCTCTTCTCATCTTCCTTGCTTTAAATCCCATGTTAAACGCGAATATGTCTGCGGGTGCTTTTATTGCGTTTATAACGGCTGCTGGCTTAATTGCTAAGCCCCTGCGGACATTGACAGAAGTGAATGCCGCAATCCAGAAAGGAATAGCGGCTGCAGAAAGTATTTTTGAGCTTCTTGATGCCGCCAGTGAAAAAAATACTGGTGAAAAGTGTTTGCAAAGGGCTCAGGGTCATATTGAGTTTAATGCCATTAGTTTTGGTTATGGCCCAGGCGATCAGGTACTAAATGACATTTCATTGAATATCGAGCCTGGGAAGAGTATTGCCTTGGTAGGCCGTTCGGGCAGCGGCAAGTCTACTTTGGTTAGTTTGCTCCCTCGCTTTTACGATTACGATGAAGGTGAAATTTTATTAGATGGCGTTGCACTTAAAGAATACTCACTTGATTGTCTGCGTTCGCAAATTGCCCTTGTTACACAGCAAGTGGTGTTATTTGGTGGGACTATTCGAGAGAATATTGCCTATGGATCCATGCAGGACTGTGATGATGAGAGTATTATTTCTGCAGCGGATTCTGCATATGTAACAGAGTTTACGAATGGGTTGCCCGCAGGGTTGGATACCATTGTCGGTGAGAATGGTATTAAGCTTTCCGGTGGGCAGCGTCAAAGGATAGCTATAGCTCGAGCCATTCTTAAAAATGCACCCGTGCTGATTTTGGATGAAGCCACATCTGCTTTAGATACCGAGTCAGAGAGGCATATCCAGGCTGCTTTGGAAAACGTAATGAAAGGGCGGACCACCATAGTGATCGCTCATCGCTTATCAACCGTCGAAAATGCAGACCATATAGCAGTAATGGATCATGGGGTCATTATTGAACAAGGCACCCATACTGAATTGCTGACTAAAAAAGGTGCATACGCAAACTTGCATAATATGCAGTTTACAGAACCAGAGAATGAAACACTGGGGCAGGAAGATTTCTCCTCTTCAGAGAATAAACAGCCGAAACAGGAATCGAATAAATGAAGATCCAGATGCCACGCTTTGATCAAGCTCAAGTATTAGTGGTTGGAGATCTTATGCTGGATCGTTACTGGCATGGACCAACATCACGTATTTCTCCAGAAGCTCCTGTACCCGTTGTGAAAGTTGAAAGTCATGAGGATCGGCCGGGTGGGGCGGCTAACGTGGCGTTGAATGTTACTGCTCTGGGAGCGGGAGTCTCTCTGGTTGGTTTGGTCGGTGCAGATGAGGCAGGTAAGGCGCTTGAAAAACAGCTTGAATCTGCAAGAGTCAATTGTGTTTTCTCCCAGACAGATGAAGAACCTACAATCACCAAGTTGAGGGTTGTCAGCCGTCAGCAACAGTTAATACGTCTTGATTTTGAAGAGCCTTTTGCAAAGGATTATGGTGTCAGGGTTCTGGATACTGTAACCCCTCTTTTATCCAATGTAAGTGTTCTGATTCTTTCTGATTACGGTAAAGGCACCCTCTCTGATTGTCAGTGCCTGATCAAAGCTGCGAGGGCTCAGAATGTTCAGGTGTTAGTGGACCCGAAAGGCAGTGATTTTGAACGCTATCAAGGTGCTACATTGCTTACGCCTAATTTATCTGAGTTTGAGGCTATAGTCGGTCATTGCCGTAGTGAAGAGGAGTTGGTGTCTAAAGGGCAGGCGTTAGTCGAAAATCTGGAACTCGATGCTTTATTGGTCACACGAAGCGAACAAGGTATGACCCTGATTCGTTCCGGACAGGAAGAACTTCATTTCCCAGCACGTGCACGTGAGGTGTTTGATGTTACAGGCGCAGGAGATACTGTAATTTCTACATTGGCATCATCATTAGCTGCAGGTGAAGATTTATCTAATGCGGTTGCTTTGTCTAATATTGCAGCCAGTATCGTCGTCGGTAAACTTGGCACTGCCGCGATCAGCGCTCCTGAATTAAGACGCGAAGTCAGTAAGGAGCAGGGTGCAGAACGTGGAGTCGTAACCGAAGAGCAACTTATGGTGGCTTTGGCTGATGCCCGAGCAGCTGGTGAAAGCATCGTGTTCACTAATGGTTGTTTTGATATTTTACATGCAGGTCATGTGGGTTATCTCGAACAAGCAAGGGCGCAGGGGGATCGGCTGGTTCTTGCGATCAACAGTGATGAGTCTGTCAGCCGTCTTAAGGGTCCTGGGCGACCAATCAACCCAGTGGAGCGGCGCATGGCTGTGCTTTCAGGTCTGGAGGCCGTGGATTGGGTGCTCTATTTCAATGAAGATACCCCTGAGCGATTGCTGCAATTGATTCGTCCGGATGTGCTGGTAAAAGGCGGTGATTACGGTATTGAGGGTGTGGTCGGTGGAGATTTTGTCCGTAATTATGGTGGTGAGGTCCGAGTGCTTTCCTTCTTGGATAATTGCTCTACTACGGCAATCGTTGAAAAAATTCAGAACGAACAGGAATAAATCATATTTTTCAGTAGCCAGAATGGCACTTAAATCAGAAGCTCAGATTAACTGAAATATATGCTTTACTGCCGTTATACAGGCCCCGTTGATAGTAACGATCCTGCCAACGATGATATTTGTGTCCATTGATGACAACCACTCTGCTGCCTTTGGGTAGTACATAGATAATATCGGGGTTTAAAGGTAAATAGGAGTGGTACTTTTTGCGGTGATAGTTTTTAGTTTTTTTTACTAAATCCGGAGAATACACAGGATAGTACCTGCTATCGTAGCGGTTATGGTGTTTATGATGGTGATTGTATGATCGCTGATGTGGGTTCTTCTCTGGCGTTTTATCTATCTTCATCCTCATGCCTTCAGCGTGGGCAGTAAAAGACAGTAATAGACTGGTCAAAATGACCACCATTAACATTTTTCTGATTAATGTATACATCCCATGCCTCTTCCCGTGATGTCTCAGGATTAGCGAAGTACAGCTAATCCCTCTACGTCTATGAATACTGGAAGTATAGCTGCCCCAACTGAACCAGAACTTAAACTGTCCGCAGTTGTTTTGGAATTAGAGTCTCATGTTGCTCAGCATACTGGGGCCATTTGTTAAAGACCTAAAACCGCTTCTGCCATTTTGACATTGCTCTTTAAATGCTCTGGATTGATGGTCCCGATTATGGCGGAAGTAACGCCTGGGTGGGCATAGATAAAGTCAAAACTGGTTTTGACAGGATCCTGGTTTTTATCTCTGCAGAGGTGACCAGAGGCCAGTGCTTTTTTCAATAAGATGCATTTGTTATTTGCAGCAGCATAGTCAAGCACAGCTTCTTCATCCCGGTGCCCCAGGTTGTAGGTCACCATAGCACAATCGGATTTCTCAAGAGCCAATAATCCTCCCTCTAGCGTTTTGGTAGACATACCGCTGGCTCTGATTTTTCCTTGCTGTTTCAAGTCCTGAAGTTGTTCAAGAATTCCGTACTTATTGATGATCTCGACATCATTGCCATCTGAATGTACCAGCAGCATATCAATGTAATCTGTTTTTAAACGCTTTAAGCTCCGTTCTACACTGAAAAGAACATGTTCCGGAGTGAAATTAAAGCTGGAGGCCCCGGTGAGGTCATCAAATTCTTCTCCTGCTTTTGAACAGATAATCCAGTCGCTTCTTTGGCCTTCGAGTAAAGGGCCTAAACGCTCTTCGCTGCGCCCATAGGCCGGTGCTGTATCAATCAGATTGATACCAAGTTCTTTTGCGAGAGCAATCAGGTTGGCAGCTTCAGTATCGCTGGGAATGGTGAATCCGCTGGGGTACTTAACCCCTTTGTCACGACCCAGTTTGACTGTGCCTAATCCAATAGGTGAAATTTCCAGTCCGGTGTCAGCCACTTTACGTAACATCAAAACAGGGTCTCCCACATAGGTTTGGCGGTTTCTGGTTTCGGCAGATTATCCAAAGCTGAAAGGTTTTCCGAACCTCCTGAGGCTGAACACATAGGCAGTACCTGATCAGCCAGATCTGGTGATAATGCCAGCTTTGTTGGCCAGCAGACAATGCAGTTGCCCACCTGCTGAGTAAAGGCGGAATCAGGTCTTGCCAGGGACGATTGCTTTGGTTCTGCACGGTCGACATGGAATGTTTGCCACTCGGCACCTGAGAGGTCTACCCAAGGGAGTAATCCGCCTATTGCTTGTTTGGCAAAATGAATCTGATCTTCCTGTGAGCGGTCGATGCCTGTTTCAGCGACATCGCCACCGAGGTACCAGATCTGCTTGCCATCGCTGCAAGGGTGGGTGGTGATTGTTGCCACAGGTTTGCTTCCGGTACCAATGCAATGCGCAAATGTTGGCAAGTTCAGATCATGTTTTACCATCACCATATGCAAAGGTCGGCGTTGCATTTCAGGTTGATCAATCTGAAGTTTACCCGACAGTGCTTCAAATCCTTCTCCAGATGTCAGAACCAGCTGAGACGGTTCCAGTCTTAGGTCAAACTGTGGGAATAAGATGGCTTGAATATGATTACCAGAGAATTCAATTTCAGACTCTAGGATATCTGCTTTGATAATGCGCTTTTCTACCGGGGCTCGGAGTGCGTCAATCAGAGTAGGCACATTGAGTACCAGTTCGCTGAGGCGATAAAGTGATCCCTTAAACGCTCGATCTTTAAAAACCTCAGGTCGGTCTTTTTTGGCAACTTCTTCGACTCTGCCTCGAAATGCCTTGGTGGCAAAAAAGGTTGTCATTTTGGAGCCAAGGGAGCCTTTAGACCACATGTAGTGAGCTTCTGAAAGAACTTCAACCGTAGAAAGATTCAGTTCCCCTGAGCCTTCCAGACAGTCTCTCCAGCGCTGAGGCATCTCTTTTATGGTATTTGAAGCCTGGGTAAGAACACCATTCAAAGCGTATTTTGTACCCCCATGGATAATTCCCTGAGAGCGGATTGTCTGTCCGCCCCCCAGAGAATCCTTTTCCAGAAGAATGGCGTTCAGCCCATCTTTTATTGCGCGGTTTAGCAGCCAAAGGCCTGCAACACCGCCACCTACAATAAGCAGATCAAACTTTAGAGTATTCATAGGGTCGTCATTATAAGCCTGGGGGGCGTCTTGAACCAGTGATATACTGCGCACTTCATTGTTTTGCTGACATATTCAATTATGAACCGTAGCTTGTATACAGCGCTGTTTTATCTTGCTTTACCTCTGATTTTGATACGTTTGTGGTGGCGTAGTCTTAAAGCGCCTGCTTATCGCCAGCGCTGGCGAGAGCGATTAGGCTTTTATACTGAGATAAGTGTCGATCGCCCTCTTTGGATTCATGCGGTATCAGTTGGAGAGACTTTGGCGATTGTGCCGTTGGTAAAGCTTATCCAGGCTCGTCACCCTGAAGTGCCTATCCTTATAACGACAATGACTCCTACTGGAGCTGAACGGGTTGAAGCAAGCTTTGGTGATTCCGTAACACACCTTTACTGCCCCTATGACTTGCCATGTGTTTTGACGCGTTTCCTGAAAAAAGTTAACCCCAGAGCCTGTGTCATTGTAGAAACTGAACTGTGGCCAAATCTGGTGAATAGTTGTCATCAGCGTGATATTCCTTTGCTCGTCGCGAATGCGCGTTTATCTGCACGATCAGCAAAAGGCTATGCCCGATTTGGGGATATGGCTGAGAATATGTTGCAGCAAATTACAAAAATTGCGGTGCAAAATGGTACGGATGGACAACGTTTTCTGGAATTGGGTCTGCCTGAGTCTGCACTGGAGGTGACGGGTTCAATAAAATTTGATGTTCAGGCACCGGATGGCTGTGAAAGACTGGCAACAGCGTTGCGCCAGCTCTGGGGTGAAGAGCGACCTGTTTTAATTGGTGCCAGCACCCACGATGGTGAAGAGTCGGCATTACTGGAACTTTTTTCGAAACTTGCACCTCAACACCCAGATCTGTTATTGGTGCTCGTTCCAAGACATCCTGAACGTTTTGACATGGTCGCGGAGCTGGTAAAAAAATCAGGGCTGAAATTGGCGCGCAGAAGCCTTGGTCAGCAACCCAGCGAAAAAACACAGGTTTATCTCGGGGATACAATGGGGGAGTTGATGAAGCTTCTGGCAGCAGCAGATATTGCATTTGTTGGCGGTAGTTTAATCCAGCGAGGTGGCCATAACCCTCTTGAACCTGCGGTATTAAAAAAGCCGGTTGTCATGGGTTCGCACTTTTTTAATTTTCAGTTGATCTGTGACTCACTGAAGGAGGCGGGCGGTTTGTCTGTCGTGCTGTCGCAGAGCGAATTCGAAAGTGAAGTAGATCGTTTGATGACTCATCCAGATATGGCTTATAAGCAAGGTGAGGCAGGTTATAACTTTGTAAAGAAAAATCAGGGTGCATTGGAAAAACTGTACACCCTGACAGAGTCTGTATGCCTTAACCGGTAGTGCGGTTATCCATCTCTTCACATAACCAGTGACCAATAAAAATATGTGCTTCCTGAATGCGCGCAGTTTCATCAGAGGGTATACGAATAAGGTGATCTGCAATCTGGTTTAGCTTTCCTCCCTGTGAACCGGTCCATGCCCAGGTTGTGGAGCCTATTTCTTTTGCAGTTTCAATTGCGTCAATGACATTTGCGCTATTCCCGGAAGTGGATATACCAATGATCAGATCCTGTGGCTTTGCCAAAGCCTGGACCTGACGGGTAAATACAGTGTCGTAACTGTAGTCGTTGCTGTGGGCGGTCAGAATAGAGGTATCGACCGTCAGTGCGATTGCAGCCAGAGGTTGGCGCTCGGCTTTATATCGAACGACAAATTCTGCTGCCAGGTGCTGACTGTCTGCTGCGCTTCCGCCATTACCCATGAAGATTAATTTACCGCCTTGGGAAAAACAGTTTTCGATCTGGTCGACAAGCTTACTTACATCGTTTTCCAGAGAGGGTAATTTATTAAAAGTATCGAAGTGACGCTGCAGTGCGTTAGAAAAAGACATATCAAATACCTGTCAGATCAAATTCGAGGGTTTCGCCAGCCTGTTCAGAATATGCTTTTGTGAAAAACTTATCCAATGGCTGTCCGTCGCTGTCCAATACCCAGCTTCCCTGTTCAGAATCAAAGTTAAAGTGGAAGCCCCCGCTCTTGCTTGCTAGCCATAACTGCTTTACCGGAGCCTGGCGGGTGAAGATAAGTTGGCTGCGGTTTTCACATATAATGGTAAGTATGCCTCCGCCAAGCTGGACATCTATATCTGTTTCCGCATCATCGAGAATCTCTTCAATACGATCCAGAGTTGCTTCAACCTGATCGTTAAACTCGCTCTCAGTCATCTATTTCTCCGGCTTTTTCGCCTCTAAACTCATGTTTCAGGCGCAAGAGTATATCAAGCTCCTTGCTTAAAGGTATAATCCCACGATTAAAGACCTGAAAAGGGAAAATCGCTGTGAAAACAGATAAGACGTATATAGGTTTAGCCGTAATGTTCAGCTTGCTGCTATTAGGGGGCTGTGGTCAGAAAGGACCGTTGTACCTCCCGGACGGCGATAATCAGAAACAGACACAGCAGAAGTAAGTTTTAGAGAAAGTTAATGGATACATTTGAATATCGTAATGGCCAGCTTTGCTGCGAAGAAGTAGCCCTCTCCCGTATTGCTCAGGAATTCGGTACACCGACTTACGTGTACTCAAGAGATGCACTGGAAAGAGCATATCTGGCTTATGCTGATGCTCTTGAAGGGCAGAAATCCTTAGTGTGTTATGCCGTGAAAGCCAATTCTAATCTGGCAGTGTTAAATGTTTTAGCTCGTCTGGGAGCTGGTTTTGACATTGTTTCTGTTGGTGAATTAGAACGTGTTTTACGCGCAGGTGGTGATGTTTCAAAAGTGGTTTTTTCTGGAGTGGGAAAACAGCCACATGAGATCAGTAAAGCACTGGAAGTTGGTATCCGTTGTTTCAATATTGAATCTGAGGCAGAACTGGACCGTGTTAACGCCGTTGCAGACGAAGAAGGCAAAATTGCTGCGATCTCTTTCCGTGTAAACCCGGATGTTGATGCCGGAACACACCCTTATATCTCTACTGGCTTGAAAGAGAATAAGTTTGGTATCGATATCGACGACGCGGTTCGTATCTATCAGCGTGCCGCTGAGATGGGGAGTGTGGAAATTGTTGGTATGGATTGCCATATTGGTAGCCAGCTAACCGAAGTGGCTCCTTTCCTTGATGCACTGGACCGTGTTTTGGTACTTGTTGATAAGCTGGCTGAACATGGTATTGGTATCAAACATCTGGATCTGGGTGGGGGTTTGGGAGTTTGCTATACCGATGAAATACCGCCGACTCCACAGGAATATATCTCTGAAGTCCTGAAGAAAATTGAAGGTAGAGATCTCGAACTTATTTTTGAGCCAGGGCGATCTATAGCGGCTAACGCAGGTGTGATGTTAACGCGTGTTGAGTTTCTGAAGTGTACCGGTGAAAAGAATTTTGCCATTATCGATGGTGCAATGAATGACCTGATTCGTCCTTCGCTTTACAGTGCTTATCAGGATATCGTTCCGGTCATGTTGCGCGAGACAGGTGAAGAGCAAAGTTGGGATCTGGTCGGTCCTGTCTGTGAAACCGGTGACTTCCTGGGTAAAGATCGTCAGTTGAATCTGGAGCCGGGTGATTTGTTGGCGGTTTGTTCAGCGGGTGCTTATGGTTTTGTAATGGCATCGAACTACAACAGCCGTGGTCGTCCAGCTGAAGTGATGGTTGATGACAATCAACACTATCTGATTCGTAAACGCGAAACGCTCAGCGATCTGGTGAAAGGCGAACAGCTGCTACCAAAAGATCGTTAGGAGTTGGTATGTTAGTTCGTTTTACCAAAATGCATGGTTTAGGCAATGACTTTATGGTTCTGGATTTAGTGACCCAGAAAGTTAAAGTTACGCCAAAACTGGTCAAAAAACTGGGTGACAGAAATTTCGGAGTGGGTTTTGATCAGCTATTACTGGTTGAGCCCCCGACAGAACCTGATGTTGATTTCCAGTATCGGATTTTCAATCAGGATGGGTCTGAAGTTGAAAATTGTGGTAACGGAGCTCGCTGCTTTGCCAAATTTGTTCGTGACAAACGTCTGACCGGTAAAGATGAAGTGACTGTGCAAACAGCATGCGGCCGGGCAGTACTGAAGGTCAATGAAGATAAGAGCGTGCAAGTCAACATGGGTGAGCCTGTGTTATCTCCTGGAAAAATTCCTTTTATTGCTACTGAGACTGCCAACACATATACAGTTGAAGTGAGTGTAGAGGGCCAGGTTCAGCAGGTAGAACTCAGTGCCGTATCTATGGGTAATCCGCATGGTGTTCTTGTTGTTGATAATGCTGAAACTGCACCCGTTGATACCTTAGGGCCGGTGCTGGAATCTCACACTGCGTTTCCTGCTAAAGCCAATATAGGTTTTATGCAGGTGCTATCACGAAATGAAATTAATCTACGAGTCTTTGAGCGTGGTGTTGGAGAAACTCTGGCCTGTGGTACAGGGGCATGTGCAGCGGTAGTTGCAGGAAAATTACGAGGTTTGCTGGATATGCCAGTTACTGTACACCTGCCAGGAGGCGATTTAGTCATTGAATGGCAGGGGCATGGATATCCGGTAGTGATGACAGGGCCAGCAACCACGGTATATGAAGGACAGATTTTTGTATGACAGATTTAAACTTAACGGACGGCGACGTAAGCGAATTTTTGCTGCGGAATCCAGACTTTTTTACCCGCAATAGTAAGCTACTGGAAAAGCTGCAAGTGCCCCATGAAACGGGTAAAGCGGTTTCGCTGGTGGAACGCCAGACTTATGTCTTACGAGAGAAGAACCAGAATCTGACGACTCATCTGTCTGATCTGATAGATATAGCTCGTCATAATGATCTGCAGTTTGATAAAACTAAACGCATGGTGTTAGCGCTGCTTGAAGCAGAAACTCTGGATGATATTGCCGTCGCTATTGATGAGAGCCTTTGTCAGGATTTTCAGAGCGATAAAACAACATTATTGTTGTTTACTGAAAAACAATTGGATGTAAATAATCTGCGCTTAATGCCTAAAGATGAAGCTGGGGCTATTGTTAATCTGATTGCGACGAACCTACCCAGTTGTGGTCGTTTGAGTGAGGCTGAAAATAACTTCATATTTGAGCAGGAAGCGATAAAAGTTCAGTCTTGTGCTGTTGTGCCGTTAGTTCAGGGTGAAACTATAGGCCTGCTAGCCGTTGGCAGTTTTGACCCAAACTACTTTAGCAGCAGCCAGGGTACGGTACTGCTCAGTTATGTTGGTGAAGTTTTAAGCCGGGTTGCCAGCAGAATCCTACATCAGCAAGAACACTGAAAGTATTTAGAAATGTTTCTTAAAAGGAGGGCAGAGTGAAAGAAAGTTTGCTGGAGCAATTTCTTCACTATCTGGCAACTGAGCGCCAGCTCTCTCCTCATACCCTTGATAATTACAGCCGTGATCTAGAAAAACTGCTTGTTTTTTCTGAAGAGCAAAATATCCCTCACTGGCAGCAACTCGAAGCAAAACATATCCGTCAGTTTGTTGCTAAGCTGCACAGAAAGGGCCTTTCGGGTTCTAGCATCCAGAGAACTCTTTCGGCAGTGCGTAGTTTCTATCGTTACTTGTGTCGAGAAAAAATAGCCGAGAACAATCCTGCTGATGCGGTTCAGGCACCAAAGTCTCCAAGAAAATTACCTAATACATTGGATGCTGATCAGATCGGGCAGCTACTGGCAGTGCCGGTTACAGACGCAGTTTCTGCCCGTGATGCAGCAATTATGGAACTGATCTACTCCTCTGGACTGCGTATTTCTGAACTTGTGGGTGTTGATCTGAATGATCTGGATCTGCCAGATCATAGCCTTAGAGTGACAGGCAAAGGGAATAAAACCCGGATGTTACCTATTGGCAGAAAAGCACTGTCGGCAATCGATATCTGGTTTAATTATCGTCACGAGCTTGCAGACTTTGATGAGAAGGCTCTGTTTGTCAGTCAGCGAGGCAGCCGCATTACTGTCAGAAATACCCAGCAGCGTATGGATTACTGGGGCAAACGATTAGGGGTTCAGGGAAAAGTCCATCCTCATCGGCTCCGTCATAGTTTTGCCAGTCATATGCTTGAATCCAGTGGTGATCTCAGGGCTGTTCAGGAACTGCTGGGGCATGAAGATATTTCCACAACTCAGATTTATACTCATCTGGACTTTCAACATCTGATGCAGGTTTATGAGGACGCTCACCCTCGTGCGCATAGGAAAGACAAAAAATGATCCGCTGTATTACTTTTGATCTTGATGACACCCTTTGGGCGGTTGACCCGGTTATTAAACAGGCAAACCAAAGCATGTTTGACTGGTTAGCTCAATATGCGCCGGAATTTACTCATTGCTATCAATTGCAGGACCTGGTGCACCTTCGCAAGAAAGTTTTGGAGGTTGAGCCAGATATAGCTTACAGCGTTACCCGAATCCGTATTGCGCAATTGCGGTACGGAATGGTACAGGCGGGGTATCCTGAAAGTATTGCAGAGGATTTGACTCAACAGGCTTTTGAGGTTTTTTTACACGCACGTCAACAGGTAGAGTTTTTTGAGCATGCCCGTGAGATGCTGACTGAGCTGAAACAGCAAGGTTATATGTTGGGCGCGTTGAGCAATGGAAATGCAGATATACACAAAGTTGGATTAGGAGATCTCATTGATTTCCAGTTTAAAGCCGATGATGTCGGGAAGATGAAACCTCATCCGTTAATGTTTGAACAGATGTTGGCCCATACCGGTTTCAGGCCCGAGCAGGTTGTGCATATAGGAGATAATCCAGATCATGATATTGAAGGTGCATCAGAAGCGGGTTTATGGAGTATCTGGGTTAATAGTGAACAGCAGGGCCGGTGCCCGGCTGCAACCAGTGAGGTTGCTTGTTTAAGTGAGATCCCCAAAAAAATTGAGAAGATTAAGCAGCTCGCAATGAAAAGAGTAACGCTATAGTTATTGCTGTAATTGAGAGTCATCTTTAGGTTAATAACCAGAAGACACTGGAAAGATAATAAAAGATCTTAAGGTCGTTAGGGATTCGTTGCAGGGTTCAGATCATTGCTCAATTTTTTATTGGCAATACAGTTGGTTTTTTAAAGAAAGATACCTAACAGATCGTTCAGAAACAGGCGCCCATGAGCCGTTGGCTTTAAAAACTTGTGATCATCTACCAGTAATCCTTTGTGGCGCGCTTTTAATATTTGAGAGCGAATCTGATCCAGATCTAAACCGGTTCTCTCAGCGAGCAAGCTGATGGGCACTCCATCGTGAAGGCGTAAGGCGTTAAGCATGAACTCAAATGCCAGCTCATCCTGCTTGATAATTTCGTTACCGAGTAAACGTGTTTCTTCCTGCATATAAGCTTTGGGTTGCTTCTGTTTCCAGCGTCGTTGAATCTGCTTGGGTTCTGATAGGGTAATTTTTCCGTGAGCTCCTGCACCAATGCCCAGATAATCCCCGAATGTCCAGTAGTTCAGGTTGTGACTTGAGCGTTTTTGTAAGGATTGGGAATATGCGGAGATCTCATATTGAGTGAACCCAGCTGCTGCAATCTTTGCTTGTCCCTTTTCTTGAATATCCCATAGAGTTTCATCAACCGGCAGTGAGGGTGGTTTGGCATGAAACTCAGTATTTGGCTCTATGGTCAGTTGGTACCAGGAAAGGTGATCGGGTTGTAAGGCGATTGCCTGTTCAAGATCAGCCATAGCGGCTTCAATATTCTGGCCTGGCAATCCGTGCATTAAGTCTAAATTGAGATTAGGGAAAATATCCCTTGCTAGTTTAGCCGCCTGAATTGCTTGTTCACTGTTATGAATTCGACCGAGAGCTTCAAGTTTATGGTCATTGAAGCTTTGTATGCCTAAGGATAAACGATTAATACCGGCACTTCTAAAGCCTATAAACTTTTCCTGTTCAAATGTACCCGGGTTTGCTTCAAGCGTAATTTCGGCATTTGGAATAATTGGAATGCGTTTGTTGATCTCATCCAGCAGACGTTTATAACTTTCCCCCGAAAACAGGCTGGGAGTGCCGCCACCAATAAAAATGCTTTCTATTGAGCGACCCTGGGCAAACTCAATTTCACTATCAAGGTCTTGAATAAGTGACTCAATATAGGCTGATTCAGGAATGTCATCCCGCACTGCGTGGGAATTAAAATCACAATAAGGGCACTTGCGCACACACCATGGTACGTGGATATAGAGTGAAAGTGGTGGCAGTACTAATGTCATATTTATTTCAGGTATGGCTTGATAGCTTGTTTAAGTAAATTGACGGCCTGGCCGCGGTGGCTTAACTGATTTTTTTGCTCAGGTGGAAGTTGTGCTGAGGTTTTATTCAGTTCAGGAATAAGAAAGAGAGGGTCATAACCAAAGCCGTTTTCTCCTGAAGCGTGTTCTAAAATTATGCCTTCCCAACTGCCCTGGCAGATAAGAGGGGTGGGGTCGTTGGCATGACGCATAAATGCAAGTACGCAACGAAAGCGAGCGGTACGCTTTTCTGCGGATATCCCCTGCATTTTCTCCAGAAGACGGGCGTTATTTTTTGCATCGGTGGCTTGTTCGCCTGAAAAACGAGCTGAATAGATCCCTGGAGCACCGTCTAATGCATCAACTTCTAGGCCTGAATCGTCTGCCAGTGCGGGCAGCCCAGTAGCTTTTGCAGCATGGCGGGCTTTTAGAATAGCATTTTCTACGAAGCTTAAACCGGTTTCTTCAGCATCTGAGACCTTAAAGTCAGATTGAGGAAGAACTTCTACATCCAAGTTGCCCAAAACTTGGCTGAACTCTTTTAGCTTTCCTTTATTGCCACTGGCGAGAACGATTTTGTTGATCATTTACGGCTACCTGAAATAAAAAAGGTGCGTACAGGTCGCACCTTTCTATTTGAGAAATAATTACTCTTCGTAGAATTTATCTTCGAATTGAATTGTATAAGCGGGCTGGTTTGGATCAGGTTGAACGTCTAATGAAATACGCATTACCTGGCCATCACTGAATCCAAATTGACCAAGATAATAGATGGCATTGCCTTCGTCGACTTTCTTAAATTTCAGATCCTGGCTTTGTTCAATAAGATTGTTAGCCTTTCCTGTAACATGGGCTGTGACAGGAGTTTTCTCAACGCCATCGACCTTAAGTACAGAAACGTTGATCAGTGCTTTTCGTTTACTTCGTTGCAGTCCTATATTTTTAGCTACATTGGGCTGAATGAAGGTGCTATTGAAGGCGTTATAATGGATTTCATAATTCCCATATGCTACGTATTGCTCTGCTAAAAGGGGTTGGCTGACCAGTGCTATAGCCGATATCAGCATAACCTTGGCAATTCTTGCTAGCTGTTTCATGATTTGCCTCTTCTACTTTGTAATCCGGTAGATGGCAATTTCACCCAGCATATTGGGCCACAGGTGAATCCACCACCGGTGTTGGTGCTCATTGTCCACCACCGTACGTTCTTTTATGTAGATATTTCTTTCTATACACAGGCGTTCGAAATCTTTGAACGTACAGAAGTGGGTGTTTGGTGTGTTATACCAAGTATAGGGCAGGAACTTGGAAACCGGCATTTTTCCCCTAAAGGCAAGATAACCCCGGGCTCTCCAGTGCCCAAAGTTGGGGAAAGTCACGATGCACTCTTTACCAATGCGCAGCATTTCGTCAACGATCTCGTCCGGTCGCATCATGATTTGGATTGCCTGAGTCATGATGACCGTATCAAAGGTGTTGTCCTTGATCGATGCCAGCCCTTCCTCAATGTCCTTTTCAATAACATTGACACCCTTGCTGACGCACTGAGTAATGTTGTCATGACCAATCTCAAGACCATATCCGGTGGCGTTTTTCACAGTATGTAGATGCTGGAGCAGTTCGCCATCACCGCAGCAAAGATCCAGTACCCGGCTGCCAGGTTCAACCCAGTCTTTAATCAGATCAAGATCCGCTCTCATCAGTGTGACTCCCTAATCGGTGTGTCGGCTTCGACTCTTTGCATATACGCAGTGAAGACATCTAGATACCTGGGAATTGGAATCAGGAATGCATCATGCCCTTGGGCAGCGTCAATTTCTGCATAGCTTACCTGTTTATCTGCCTCTACGAGGGCATCAACAATTTCGCGTGAACGTTCGGGAGAAAAACGCCAGTCAGTGGTGAAGGATATCACCATGAATTTAGCTTTGGCCTGTTTCAGAATTTCGGGTAGAGGTGCGCCTGACTGTTGGGTTGGATCAAAATAATCCAGAGCCTTAGTCATTAGCAGGTAAGTATTAGCATCAAACGTTGTAGAGAAGCGTTCACCTTGATATCTCAGATAAGACTCCACCTCAAACTGAGGTGTGAAATCATAACTAATCTGCCCCGAACGTAATTCGCGACCAAATTTACTGCGCATGCCATCATCAGAAAGGTAGGTTATATGCCCGAGCATACGTGCCAGCATCAGTCCAACCTTGGGCACTTCATCTTTCTCGTAGTAATGGCCATCATAGAACTGGGAGTCTTTGCTGATAGCCTGGCGTGCAACTTCGTTAAACGCGATGTTTTGAGCCGATAATTTAGGTGCTGCTGCGATGACCATGCAATGACGCAGACGGTCAGGGTAGTTGATGGACCATTGTAGAGCTTGCATGCCCCCTAAACTACCACCAATAACGGCTGCAAATTGTTCAATACTAAAGTAATCGGCAAGGCGAGCCTGGCTTTCTACCCAATCATTAACCGTAACGATTGGGAAATCCGGGCCATACGGCTTGTTGGTTTCAGGGTTGAGTTGGTTCGGGCCACTGGAACCATGGCAACCACCGAGATTATTTAAGCCAATTACGAAAAATTTATTCGTATCAATGGGTTTTCCGGGGCCGATCGCTGAATCCCACCATCCGGGTTTTTTGTCATCCATACTGTAATAACCAGCAACATGGTGATTGCCTGACAAAGCATGACAAATCAGAATTGCATTGGAGCGATCTTCATTAAGTTCACCGTAGGTTTCTACGATTAAGTGGTACTTATTTAGCACACGGCCACATTGCAACTGCAAGGGCTCATTAAACTCAATCTTCTGAGGCTCTACAATTCCAACGGAATCTTCAGGAATTACAGCAGGCATTTCTCAACTCGGCTCTGAATGATGGTGAATAAGTGTAAATACGACAGGTTAGCTACGTTAGGTGGACGCAAAGATAATTAGCTTCACATCTCGTAAAAGATGAGAACGCAAGCTGAAAAGATGTAAGTTTGTGCATTCACCTTATGGGGTCTCAATTTCAAGTACTTCGGGTATTTTCGCAGGACGATCTATTTTAACGCGTTTTTGCCGAGCAAGCTCGCCCTTGATAATAGTTACTGCATTTTTAGCCACACCAAACTGTTTGGCAAGAAATTTAATCAATTGGGTGTTGGCTTTGCCATCAATAGGTGGGGCGCAGATGCGGATCTTCAGGCTATCGCCATGCAAGCCAGAAAATTCATCAGCACTGGCTTTGGGTTGTAAGTGGCAGTTCAGCAACAGCTCGTTGTTCTGCCACTTATACCAAGACTTCAACTCATATCACCAGAGGTGCCAGTTGAGACTTCAAAAGCTGTATGACGATAAATATCAGAATGGGCGATAAATCCAGTCCTCCTATAGGAGGAATGACCTTTCGGGTCAAATTAAACAACGGCTCTGTAATCTGTTGTATGAGCTGGGGACCTGGGTGGTAACTGCCAGGTGCAATCCAACTGATAATAACTGAAGCTAAAACAGCCCAGAAATATATGGTCAAAATTGTATCCAGAGTGCCTGCTCCTGCATAAAGAAGCAGGTTTAAAACATTGGGGAAGTCGACACCCGTCAGGATGACCAAGAGGACAATTACTAGCAGTTTAACAACCAGAGCATAAATAAGCGCTGACAGGTCATATTTGCCTGCTTTAGGTATGGCACGGCTGAGTGCGAGCACAGGCATATTTGTCAGGCGGGCAATGGCTTGAGAAATAGGGTTGTAATAATCAGCGTGCGCCATTTGTAATAAGAAACGCATGATGATTATAAATGCGTACATTTCACCGAGGGTGCGGACGATCAGAAGAATCGGATCCTGAGCCATTATTGATTCCTAGGTTGCTGATAATGAAAAGAAACAGGTTCATCTAATAGTGGAGTATAGAGTCTACTCAGCTTTAGTTGAACCATTATGACGGATTCAGCTCTTACCGATCTCTTTTGCAAGCTCTTCTGAACGATCATTACAGGCTTGTAGTGCTTCATCGAATAGCTCAGGCAGCCCTCCTTCCAAAAAACGCTTGATGGCTTGTTCTGTCGTGCCATTGGGCGATGTTACCCTGCGACGCAGTTCTGCTGGTGCGACATCACTGGTCTGAGCCATTTTAGCGGCACCGAGTGCTGTTTGTAGCGTCAGCTGCGTGGCAACTTTTTCTGTGAGGCCCAGTTTTATCCCGGCATTAATCATCGATTCCATTACTAAGAAGTAATAGGCGGGTCCTGAGCCTGATACTGCGGTAACCGCATCCAGTTGAGATTCTTCTTCTACCCATAAGGTGATGCCTGTTGCTTGCAGGATGTTTTCAGCTTGAACTTTCTGTTTGTCGCTGACCAGAGCGTTTGCAAAGAGCCCATTAGCTCCGGTTTGAACCAATGCTGGTGTGTTGGGCATGCAGCGTACAATAGATGTATTGCCCCCAAACCAGGCATCCATACTCGTGGTCATTATTCCTGCCGCTACCGAAAGTATCAGAGGGTTATTACTTTGCACTGCGCCCGCAATGCCATCAGCAACCAGTTTTAAAACCTGAGGCTTTACTGCCAAAATAACAACGTCGGCTTCAGCAACGGCTTCATTATTGTTGCTGGTGGTTTGCAACCCTTGATCGGCAAGGTCAGAAAGCTTATTAACATCGGGTTGGCTGGCCCAGATTTTTTCCGTGGGATAGCCGTTACTTATCAAGCCTCCAATGATTGCTCTTGCCATGTTGCCTGCGCCAATGAAGGCTAGGGTTGGTTCTGTGCTCACTTTGGTGTCCTTTTTTGTAGAACGAATTAACAGAGTATTTTTTACTTTTTCGTTGACCTGGGGCCAAAAATTGCTGTGCCTATTCTGACGATTGTCGCACCTTCTGCAATAGCTATGTCCATATCACCTGACATGCCCATAGAGAGTGTGTCCATTTCAGGGTATTGAGTTTGTAGGTCCTCCAGTGCTTTTTTCATCTTTGAAAATGCCAGTCGCTGCTCCTGGCTGTCGTTCGTTGCTTTTGGAATTGCCATTAAACCGCGTAAACAGAGGTTGGGCAGTTTACTAATATCAAAGGCTAATTTTGAAAGCTCCTGGAGGGAGCAGCCAGATTTGCTCTCTTCATCACTGATATTCACTTGAATACATATATTCAAAGGAGGAAGTTCTGTAGGACGTTGTTCGGCTAACCGTTGAGCTATTTTGAGTCGATCTACCGTATGCATCCACTGAAAGTTTTCTGCAACTGCGCGTGTTTTGTTCGATTGGAGCGGCCCAATAAAATGCCAGCAGATATCTAACTCCTTGAGTTCTTGTATCTTTTCAAGGCTCTCCTGAAGGTAATTTTCTCCAAAATCTCTTTGGCCTAATTGGTAAGCAGTACGTAAATCTTCAGCAGGGCGCGTCTTACTTACAGCTAAAAGTTTAATATTCTGGTCTGAACGTCCATTCTTGGAGGAATAATCGCATATCAACTCTCGAACCTGCCTAAGATTCTCTGCTATGCTAGACATAAATATGTTGGCCTCGTCAATTGGATTGCACCTGCGATTCTGATAGAAATAACATAAACACTACAGCCGTATCTGTTTACAGGAACGTTATGGATATTACCGAACTTTTATCTTTTACCGTACAACAAGGCGCTTCTGATTTACATATTTCAGCGGGAATGCCTCCCGTCATACGTGTAGATGGTGATGTGCGTCGTATTAAACTTCCATCGCTGGATCATAAGGCAGTCCATACACTGGTTTATGACATTATGAATGATAAGCAGCGTAAAGAGTACGAGGAAAATTTTGAAACAGATTTCTCATTTGAAGTGCCGGGCTTAGCCCGTTTCCGTGTGAATGCGTTTAATCAAAACCGTGGTGCGGGTGCTGTATTTCGTACAATTCCAACAAAAGTACTCACCCTTGATGATCTGGGGATGGGTAAAGTCTTTATAGAATTATCTGAAAAACCTCGTGGAATAGTGTTGGTTACTGGGCCTACAGGTTCGGGTAAAAGTACCACTTTGGCAGCGATGGTTGATTATATTAACGACACTCGCACAGACCATATCCTTACGATTGAAGACCCTATCGAATTCGTTCACGAAAGTAAAAAATGTCTGGTTAACCAGCGAGAAGTGCACAGGGATACCCATAGCTTTGCGAATGCACTGCGCTCGGCACTGCGTGAAGATCCCGACATTATACTCGTGGGTGAGATGCGAGATTTGGAAACCATTCGCCTTGCCCTGACGGCTGCAGAAACAGGGCACCTTGTATTCGGTACCTTGCACACCACCTCAGCGGCTAAGACCATTGACCGTATTATTGATGTTTTCCCGGCTGCGGAAAAAGATATGGTTCGGTCAATGCTGTCGGAATCATTGATGGGTGTTATTTCTCAGACGCTACTCAAAAAGCAGAATGGCGGACGTTGTGCAGCACATGAGATTATGATCGGTACACCTGCCATTCGAAATCTGATTCGTGAAGATAAAGTGGCGCAAATGTATTCCTCTATCCAAACAGGTGCTTCGTTTGGAATGAAAACTTTAGACCAGTCTCTTATGGAACTGGTGCAGAAAGGATTGATTTCTCGTGACACTGCACGGGAAAAATCGGCTAATCCTCAACAGTTTTAAGGAAAGCCTCAGGAGGCGAATGTGGATTTTACGCAATTACTCAAAGTTATGGTTGAAAAGGATGCTTCCGACCTTTTCGTAACTGCTGGAGCCCGGCCTACAATAAAAGCCGATGGTACACTTAAACCGCTAACCAAAGATCCACTTAAGCCTTCGCAATCACGTGCTCTTGTATACAGCACGATGAATGACAAGCAGTTAGCAGAATTTGAAGGCACAAACGAGTGTAACTTTGCAATTAGTGCTCCTGGGCTTGGCCGTTTTCGTGTTTCAGCATTTCAGCAACGTAATTCCTCAGGCATGGTGCTCAGGAAAATCAATGATTACATCCCCAGCCTTGAAGAGTTAAATTTACCGCCTATACTGCGCGACCTTGCAATGACCAAGCGAGGTCTTGTTCTGTTCGTAGGTGGTACATCAACAGGTAAATCTACCTCTCTGGCTTCTATGATTGATTATCGAAATAACAATCATAGGGGGCATATCATCACCATCGAAGACCCGATTGAGTACGTGCATGATCATAAACAGAGCATCATCACTCAGCGTGAAGTCGGGATCGATACCGAATCATTTGATGTAGCGCTTAAAAATACTTTACGTCAGGCACCGGATGTAATTCTGATGGGTGAGATTCGTTCGTCGGAAACAATGAGGCATGGTTTAACCTTTGCTGAGACTGGGCATTTAACCATGGCTACGTTGCATGCTAACAATGCAAACCAGGCATTGGATCGTGTTATCAGTTTCTTCCCACCAGAGTCTCATGATCAGCTCTGGATGGATATGTCTCTTAACCTCAAAGCGATTATTGCTCAGCAATTATTGCCAACCAAGGATGGAAAAGGGCGGCGTGCCGCGATTGAGGTATTGATAAATACCCCTTTGATATCAGACCTGATCCGCAAAGGCGATGTTCACGAAATTAAAGAAGTGGTTAAGAAATCTACCAACCTTGGTATGCAGACCTTTGATCAGTCATTATTCACCTTATACCGGGATGGTATTATTACCTATGAAGTGGCTCTGGCTCATGCTGACTCTGCCAATGATTTACGTCTGATGATTAAGCTGAGTGCTGATACGAATCCTGAACTGGGGGCGGAAGATAACCACGCATTTTCTCTTCAGGATGAGGATGATTTCCTGCATAACAAGGGTGATACAGGCGTCAAAAGTATGTGATTGATTTTGATCTTCAGATAAAAAGCCATGTGATTACATGGCTTTTTTATTGGGGTATCAGACCGAGTAAACTATCTGTCCCTGATGAAGTGTATAAATTACTTTACCTTGCAAGGGATAGTCGATGAAAGGTGTATTATGGCCCCGAGATTGGTTGGTTTCTGCTGAAAGTTGCCATTCCGCTTCAGGATCAAATATACAGATATCCGCATCGCCACCCACCTCAAGTTTACCCGCATCCAAGCCTAAGATTTTAGCGGGAGCCAGTGTCAGCTTCTCAATAAGTTGAGGTAGTTCCAGCATATTCTGCTTAACCAGTAACAGGGAAAGTGGCAGTAGCGTTTGCAAACCAATCATTCCCGGCTCAGTATCTGCAAAGGGTGCCTCTTTTGCCGCGCGTTCATGGGGCTGGTGATCCGAGCAAATTGCCTGGATGGCGCCGCTAATGACTCCTTGAATCAGACCTGCTCTGTCCAGTTGACTGCGCAGAGGAGGGATCATGTGAAATTCGCTATGGAATCCATTAACGTTTTCATCAGTCATCAGTAAATTCTGAATCGCTACATCTGCAGTGACGGGTAAGCCTCTTTCCTGAGCTTCAGTTATCATACGTACAGAGCGATCGCAGGAAAGCTGACCGAAGTGTGCTCTTACACCTGTTTGCTCAACCAAAAGCAGACAGCGTGCTACTTCGATTGTTTCTGCTGCTTCAGGTATACCATTAAGTCCAAGTCGGGTGCAGATACTGCCATCATGCATACAACCGCCTTTGGACAGTTCTGTATCCTGAGCCTGAAAAACTACAAGCAGATCGTGAGTTGCTGCATATTCCAGGCAGCGCATGAGAACAAGAGAATTCGCTACAGGGCTGCGTGCATTGGTAAATGCAATGCAGCCTGAAGATGCAAGCGCAGCCATCGGTGCGAGTTGTTCACCTTCAAGGCCTTTGGTCAAGGCACCCATTGGGCGAATGGTCATTCTGCCGGCTTCAGCGCAGCGGTCTTTAATCAGCTCAGCAACGGCTGAAGAGTCAACTACGGGGCTGGTAGTAGGAGGGGTGATAAAGGTTGTAATGCCCCCGGCTACAGCAGCGGATGATTCTGAATTAATCGAGCCTTTTTGCGATGGTCCGGGTTCCCGGGCATGGGCACAGATATCAACCAATCCAGGGCATACCACTTTGTTTGTGGCATCAATTTGTGTGTCTACAGAAAATGCTTCTGGGGCTGACTGCAGACTGGCAATTTTTCCGTTCTGAACATAGATGTCTGTAATTTTATCGGTACCCGAGGCCGGATCAATTACGCGCCCGCCTTGAATTAGAATATTCATACTCATTCCGCTCCAGCTTCAGCTAGTTCTGTGCGCTCTTTCGTTTGACCGCTCATCGCCATCGACATAACGGCCATGCGAACTGCGATCCCGTTGGTGACTTGAGCCAAAATCAGAGATCGGTCGCCATCTGCAACGGATGAGGCTATTTCTACACCGCGATTGATCGGTCCAGGGTGCATTACTACGGCATCCGGTTTGGCCAGAGCAAGTTTATCCATGGTTAAACCATAGAGTTTGTAAAATTCACTTTCACTCGGTAATAAAGCTGTGGTCATTCGTTCTTTCTGCAAACGTAACATCATGACTACATCGACATCTTTGATGCCTTCTTGCATGTTTGTGAAGACTTTGACACCGAGCGATTCAATATTTCTTGGTAACAGAGTGTTAGGTGCTATGACTCGAATCTCACTCACACCTAGTGTGCGCAGAGCATGAATCTGAGATCGGGCCACCCTTGAGTGAAGGATGTCGCCAACTATTGCAACGGTGAGAGGTTCGAAGTGCCCTTTGGCCTGACGAATCGTGAGCATATCCAACATAGCTTGAGTTGGGTGAGCATGGCGGCCATCCCCCGCATTGATAACTGCAACATCCGGTGTCACATGTTCGGCTATAAAGTGCGCGGCTCCACTGCTGGAATGACGCACAACAAACATGTCTGAATGCATTGCGTGCAGTGTCATCAATGTATCCTTGAGCGTTTCCCCTTTTTTAGTAGAGGATGTGCTTATATTCAGATTTAGAACATCTGCTGAAAGGCGTTTTGCTGCCAGCTCAAAAGTAGAAAGAGTACGGGTACTGGCTTCAAAAAACAGGTTTACTACGGTTTTACCTCTGAGAAGAGGGACTTTTTTAACCTGCTTGGCACTCATATCGACAAAGGAGTCTGCGCGATCAAGAATTTCGGTAAGTACCTCTTGGGATAAACCTTCGGTAGTAATGAAATGTTTAAGTTCGCCGTCGCAGGTGAGCTGAATCTGATTGGGATCAGTTTGTTCAAACATGATGTGTACTCAGTCTTTAGAACGGTTGCGGATCTCAAGAGCCAAGGGCTCCGGTCCGGTAAGCTTTACGGACTGTTCCGGGCTGATAGCCAGCGTCCCGCCAATGATATCTGCCTGAATAGGAAGTTCGCGTTGCTGCAGATCAAGCAGGGTGATTAGAGTGATAGATGCAGGGCGGCCATAATCAAATAATTCATTCATCGCAGCCCTGATTGTGCGTCCGCTCATGATGACATCATCCACTAAAAAAATATGACGGCCTTCTGCGGAACTGGGCAATTTGGATTGCTGAACTTTTGGATTTAATCCGGATTGTTCAAAATCGTCACGGTGAAAGGAAATATCTAATACCCCAAGCGGTTCAGAAATATCCAGGTCGCCATGCAGTTTTTCAGCCAGCCAGACACCACCTGTATGTATACCTATCATTAACGGGTCAGGCTTTTTCCCCTGAGCCAGCATAGCACTAAGTTCATTACGCATTTTCTCATATAGAGCGTCTGCATTAAGTGCGTTTGAGGTCATAGATATCCTCCAGTTTTGTGTGGCTGGGAATGCGAATTTCGCAATTAAACCAGCTTTCTAAAATCAATTGAGCAGCGATACCGTCTACCGACTCATTTTTAAAATCATCGCTGCCACCCTGAGCAAAATGAATCTCTTTAGCTTCAGCAGTAGACAGGCGTTCGTCCATTAAAAAGCAGGGGGTTTTATACCTTTCGTGCAGACGATTAGCAAACTTACGAGCTCTGTACGCCATGTCGCTTATGCTGCCATCAAAGTTTAGAGGGATTCCAACCACTATAGCGTCAGGCTGCCACTCATTAATTATCGAGGTGAGTTGCTCCCAGTTGGGAATTCCATCGTTGGCTGAAATAGGAGAAAGAGGAGATGTGGTGCCGGTAAGTGTCTGGCCTATCGCAAGACCTATTCTTGAGGTCCCAAAATCGAAAGCCATTACCTGCATAGTTGAACTGCTCATTCGATGCTAGAACCTTATTCAGCCTTTTAGAAGAAGCTTGTTTGTTGAAGAAAAGTCAGGCATGCCCGCTAAGTGCGGTCAGTAGGTCAAGGTCTACACCAAGTGTGGAAGCGGCAGCCTGTAACCGATCTCTGACCGGAGTGCTGAACAGTATATCTGAATTTGCCGGACAGCTTAACCAGACGTTGTCGCTCATCTCCTGTTCTAACTGTCCTGGTCCCCATCCTGCACATCCCAGGGCGATAAGATAGTTATGGTGAAAGTACCCTTCTGCGGCTGCTTCAATCGCATCAATAGATGTGCTGAGATAGATGTCGTCAGCAATACAGTCGCTGCTAGGCCAGTCCATAGGGTTATCGGCTTTATGCAGTACGTATCCTCGATCAGTTCTTAGAGGACCTCCACGGAAAATGTCGCGTTGTTGATTGGCTATTGAAGGGCAGTGAAGCCCTAGGTGATCACATAGTTCAGCTAAGGAAATGCCTATAGGGCGGTTGACGACAATTCCCATTGCTCCATATTCGCTGTGATCACAAATATAGGTCACCGTTTGTGAAAAGTTCTGATCACTCAGATGGGGCATTGAAATTAAAAAATGGTCCCTGAGGCATTGGCTGGATATGGACATAACAAACACTCGTTAAAGATGTGTTGTATTAAGGATTAGTATACGTAAGCCTTTTTCTCAAATTTCCAGGTTCGGATTATCTCCAGGAGATCAGTACTTTTTTTCATCTCAACAGGAAAGGGCTGGAAGGGTGCGGCAAGTCTGACTATACGTACTGCTGCATCATCCAGAATTTTTTTGCCAGATGATTCTAAAATTTCGATTCCTTTTACAGAACCATCAGGCCTTATAGATACCAGAAGTCGTAAACTGCCATACATTTTTTTCTTACGCGCTTCTTCCGGATAATTAAGGTTACCGACATATTCTATTTTCTTACGCCAGTTATCCAGGTAAAGGGCGTCTTCTCGCTTTTTGGTTGAAGCAGATGTCAGGCGTTTAACTCTTGGTTTCTTTGCCATTAACTCACGGTGGCTATCCAATTCCGCCTGTAAGCTTGCCATCTCTAAACTGCGTGCAAGTAGTGATGTAGATACACCTGGAGGAGGGGTTGCCGCCTCTTGAGCGACAGGTTTGGTGGTTTTAACGGCTACTTTATCGGGTTTCACTGCCTGGGTAGTGATGACCTGCTTCTTAGTTTGTGACTCAGGTACAGCGCTTTCTTTTGCAGGCTCGGATTGTTTGACCTCAGGTTTTGGTGGCTCGGGAGTTAAAGAAGGGGTGCTTAGAGGATTTACGTGAGCAGATTGCTTATTAATTTTCTTATCTTGAAACGAAGCTTTCTGATTGGCGACGGGTAATAGCTTTTCTGAACTTGAGCCACTGCCCAGTTGATTCGATTGAGCTATAAAGTCCGCTTGTTTAGGCGCTTCTTTGTCCTTAAATTGGGCAAGCGTGACCTCTATGGTTTTCTGTGGTGGTGTTTTATCTTCAGGAACAAAGGTTATTCCAATAATCGTTATGGCATGGAGAGCCGTAGCAAAAAAAAGAGTGAAACCAAAACGGTCGATAGCACTGACAGCTGGTGTCGCCATGGAGCTCACTCTTGTGTTCCTCTCACTTGGTTGTTAAGCCAATCTGGCTGCAATTACATCCATCAATTGCATGCCGATGTCCAGATTATACTGGTTGTCCAGTTCGCGTATACAGGTCGGGCTGGTGACGTTGATCTCAGTGAGATAATCGCCTATTACATCAAGTCCAACAAAGATCAGGCCTTGCTCTTTCAGTGTGGGCGCAACCTGTTCACAAATCCAGTAGTCCCGCTCAGTCAGTTTTCGGCCCTCTCCGCGGCCACCTGCAGCTAAATTACCTCGAGTTTCCCCGCCAGTGGGAATTCGTGCAAGGGCATAAGGCACTGGCTGACCATCAATCATAAGAATGCGTTTATCACCATCAACAATCTCTGGAATAAACTTCTGCGCCATAATGGTTTGCTGACCATGATTAGTCAGTGTTTCTATAATAACACCGAGATTCAACCCATCCTCTTTTATACGGTATATCTGAGAACCGCCCATGCCATCAAGAGGTTTGAAAATAACATCCCCATGCTCTTTATGGAAACCCCTTAACAATTCATCATTTTTAGTGACTAAAACCGGAGGGCAACATTGAG
Organism: Neptuniibacter sp.; assembly: GCA_050633605.1. GTDB lineage: Bacteria > Pseudomonadota > Gammaproteobacteria > Pseudomonadales > Balneatricaceae > Neptuniibacter. The sequence continues at coordinate 98,408 of JBOEGV010000012.1, forward strand.
GGAAATGAGTTGCAAACAGTTTTTCATTAAAGTCTCTCAGGCTTTGGGGTTTATTAACGATTAAAGAGCCGGCTTTTTCAGCTTGTTCTAAAAGGTATGTGGTATAGATGAATTCATTATCGAAAGGAGGGTCCTTTCGCATTAGGATTACATCTAAGTCAGACAGTGCTCGGGTTTGATAATCGGCACGTTCGAACCAGTTGTCAGGGTCCATAAATACTTTCAATGGTGCCATTTTAGCTTTGACTTCACCATCCAAGGAGAAAAGGTGATTCTGTTCCATATACCAAATCTCCCAGCCTTTTTGCTGAGCGGCCCACAGCATTGCCAGGGAGCTGTCTTTTTTGAAGGAAATTCCTTCAATCGGGTCCATTACTACGCCTAGTTTGACGGCCATTATAAGTATCCTGTAACTGTTATCGGTGAGGTTCTAAAAGTCACCCCATAAGTAATTTAAAACTGCCAGAGCTGCTACTGGGGCGGTTTCTGTTCGCATCACTCTGGGGCCTAATGCCAAAGGTTTGAAACCATATTCTAGTGCGAGTTCAACTTCGGCTTCAGATAAACCGCCTTCAGGGCCAATCAATAGAGCAATTGAAACAGGTGGTTGCAATTTCTCTAAAGGTTTTTCACTGTGGTGATGCAGTACAAATTTCAGATCGGCGGTTTGAGAGGCCAGCCATTGTTGCAAAGATTCAGGATCATGAATCACCGGTGGTATGCTTCTCCCGCTTTGTTCGCAGGCACTCACAGCAGTTTGTTGCCAGTGTTGAACACGTTTCTTTTGCCGTTCGGGCGGTAGTTTGACCTCACAGCGTTCAGAAAGGATGGGAGTGATTGCTGTGACCCCCAACTCTGTACTTTTCTGAACGGCATAATCCATTCGCTCCCCGCGCGAAAGGGACTGACCTATATGGATATCCAGTGTACTTTCTGTAGTAACGTTAAGCTGTTTATCTATGTGGGCACTGGCAGAGCGTTTTTCAACCGCTGTCAGTGTGGCCTTATATTCAAACCCATTCCCATTGAACAGAGTAATACATTCCCCGGAGCGCATGCGTAACGCTCTGCTAACGTGTTGAACAACGTTCTCGCACAACGCAATTGTTGTGCCCTCATGCAGTGGCTGAGGGTCATAAAAGCGGGGTAATCGCATTTTAATACCTGTTAACAGGCCCTAGCCTTCAATAACGAGATCTTCGTCAAGCAGGGCTTCAAATTCCGTGACTGGCAATGGGCGGCTTAGTAGATAGCCCTGCACGATATTACACTGCTCTTTCCTTAGAATGGAGAGTTGATTTTCGGTTTCTACACCTTCTGCAACAACTTTAAGCTGCAGGCCATGGGCCATCAGAATAATTGCTTGAACAATTTTGAGGTTTTGGGGGCTTTTTTCAATATCATCGATAAAGGACTTATCAATTTTTATATTGTCGACAGGTAGGCTTTTTATGCGGCTGAGTGAAGAATATCCGGTGCCAAAGTCGTCAATTGAAATGCTCACCCCTGTTTTTCTTACACGATGCAACTTCTCTTGAATTCGACTGAGGTCTTCGATTAAAACGCCTTCAGTTAATTCCAGCTCTATATGTCTTAGATTTACATTATGAGCAGTGAAAATCTGTTGCAGCTGATCTTCAAAATCTGCTCGCATAAAGCTTATGCCTGACAGGTTAATGGCAACTTTGGGGAAAGAAAGCTTTCGGTCTAGCCAGAGTCTGCATTGCTTTGCGACAGCATTAAGTACCCAGTGATCTAATCGGGATATGAGTCCACTTTGTTCAGCTAAAGGGACGAAAACCGCCGGAGAAATAGGACCGCGTTCTGGGTGATTCCATCTCAATAATACTTCGGCAGAAAGTGGAGCATTAAAATTGAGATCAAAAAGGGGCTGAAAAACTAGATGGAATTGATCCTTATCCAGCGCTGTGGACAGGTCTTGCCATAGCTCCATTTTCTGTTCAGCTTGTGAAGAGCGAATATGATTATATTGCAGACAGCCCTGTTCGCGCTTACGCGCTTCTTTTGCAGCGAGTTCTGCACGTCCCATCAATTCGAAAGGTTGTTCGCCATCGTCGGGACAAGAAGTAATTCCTATGCGAGCAGATGTTTGTACTTGAACTGTATCTAGTTGGATAGGTTGCTCAATGGCAGAAAGTATTGAGCCTGCAAGTTTTTCTATGTCACCTTGAGGAGGGGGATTTAATAGTAATAATCCAAAGCTGCCTTCAGAAAGTCGGCCTAAACGGTGATTTATATTCAGTAATCGGCGCAGGCGTTTGGCTGTTTCGATCAAAATGAGATCGCGTTGCTTTTCGCCTAATTCAATCGTTAGGTTTCTTAACAGATCAAAACGGATGAGTAGAAAATAGATATCTTCCTGATCTTCATGGTTGCGCAGGATCTCCCTTTCAATAGCTTCACCCATGGCTTGGCGATTATAAAGACGAGTAACAGGGTCAAAGCTTTCCAGGAAACGGAAATGTTCCTGCATATGTTTCAGGCGTTGGTTTTCCAATAATTTATTGCGAAAGTGCTCAAGTGTACGAGCCATTTTCCCAATTTCGTCCTGCCGCAAGATCGACTCGAATTCCTGCCCCATATTGCCTTGTGACAACTCTTCCATTTGATCAGACAAATTAGTAATTGGCCTGACAATGTTTCTGGAAAGAATCAAAGCTGCAATCATTGCTGCCAGTAAAACGATTGCCGTGATGGCTGCGTAGCTGGCAGCACGCTTGAGATAGAGTGGCCCAAGGTCATCTAAATAAATTCCGGTAGCCAGAAGTAGTTCTGTATCAGGTATTACTTCAGCATAAGTTAGTTTTTTTATGGCAGGTCCGCCGTCAGGGCGGGGCCACATAATGGTCCAGAAATGGGCCCCTTGTGTAGCCGCTTGTTCTATCCCTTTGATGACTAGGTCAGGTTGGGATACGGTTTCTACTGTGTTTATCAACAGGCCTTCAAGTTCAGGCTTTTTGGGGTGGAAAATTATACGGCTTTGGTTATCCAGGAGGTAAATATACTCATATTGAGAGTAGGTGGTTGTATAGACAAGTCTTTTCAGCTGTTGGTTGTATTCTGGCAGTGAGAGCTGTTGATCTTTCAACGAGTTGATTTGACTGATGGATGCCTGGACGATGCTGCGAATAATCTCTTTTTTACTATTGGTGGTATCCTGATAAGAAAAGTAGAAAGCCAGACTGGATGTTACAAGAATACCGAAAACCAGAATGGTAACCAGCCCGATAAGTTTTTGATGAATACTATAGTTACTAAGCTGCATTTATTATCTTTGTTAAACACTAAAGGTTTATTATTGCTATATATTTTCTTATAGGCAATAAAAAAGCACCCGAAGGTGCCTTCTTTTCAAACATTTGTTTGAAGTGTAATTATAGTCCGGCAGCTTCTCGTAAAGTATCTGCTTTATCTGTCTGTTCCCAAGTGAATGCCGTGAATGTCTCTCCTTTGTATTCCATCTCAAATGGATTACGACCGAAGTGACCGTATGCAGCTGTTGGCTGATACATCGGGTGAAGAAGATCCAGCATTTTTGTGATCGCATATGGGCGCAGATCGAAGTGATCGTTGATCAGCTGGATTATTTTGTCATCTGAGATTTTACCAGTGCCGAAGGTGTTGATTGCTACCGATGTAGGCTGTGCGACGCCAATTGCGTAAGATACTTGAATCTCGCAACGATCAGCCAGGCCTGCAGCAACAATATTTTTCGCCACATAACGACCTGCGTATGCTGCAGAGCGGTCAACTTTTGATGGGTCTTTACCAGAGAAAGCCCCGCCTCCGTGACGGGCCATGCCGCCGTATGTATCCACGATGATCTTGCGGCCTGTGAGCCCGCAATCTCCAACCGGGCCACCAATTACAAAATTGCCGGTAGGGTTGATATGGAACTGGGTATCTTTGGTAATCCACTCTGCGGGTATAACGTGCTTAACGATCAGCTCCATTACGGCTTCACGAAGATCCGCCTGGGATACATCCGGGTTATGTTGAGTTGAGAGCACGAGTGCATCAACAGCGACGGGTTTGCCGTTTTCGTAGCGGAAGGTCAGCTGTGATTTTGCATCAGGGCGTAACCAAGGGAGCAGGCCTGATTTACGAGCTTCTGCCTGACGCTCGACCAAACGGTGGGAATAGGTAATTGGAGCAGGCATAAGTACATCGGTTTCGTTAGATGCATAGCCAAACATCAATCCCTGATCGCCTGCACCCTGATCTTCTGGTTTAGCACGATCAACGCCCTGATTAATATCAGGAGACTGCTTACCAATAATGTTGATGACACCGCATGTATCCCCATCATAACCTACATCTGAAGAGGTATAACCGATATCACAAATGACTTTACGGACGAGATCTTCCAGATCTACCCAAGCTGATGTAGTAATTTCACCGGAAACCACTGCAACACCAGTTTTAACCAGAGTCTCACAAGCGACGCGGGCATGCTTATCTTCTGCAATGATTGCATCAAGAACTGCATCAGATATCTGATCCGCAATTTTATCCGGGTGCCCTTCGGACACTGATTCAGATGTAAATAAGCCGTATTCGCTCATCGTAGTTAATACCTTTCAAACAAACATGTATTGAGGAGGCTGAAGGACGCCAGCAGCTTAAGAAGTTTAGCAGGCGGTGAGCCATCCGAAAAATTAGCGCGTATTCTACCTTCGACTTAAGTGAAATGCATATGATTGAGGGTCGCTTCGAATGAGAATTATCACTTTTTGAATGAAAATCGCTCATTTTAGTCGATAAAGTGCAATTCTTATTTGAAGAGAGAGGCTATCTGCGAGAAAATTGCGCCCAATTTTTCCTGAACTGTCATATTTGGGCCAACTGCCCAGGAGCTGAGTTAATGTCCTCTCGTAGAGAACTTGCCAATGCGATTCGCGCATTGAGCATGGATGCCGTACAGAAAGCTAAATCGGGTCATCCGGGTGCACCAATGGGCATGGCGGATATCGCCGAAGTGCTGTGGAATGATTTCATGGAGCACAACCCAAATAATCCCCAGTGGTTTGATCGTGATCGCTTTGTTCTTTCTAACGGACATGGCTCTATGCTGATCTATAGCTTGCTGCATTTAACAGGCTATGATGTTTCTATTGAAGATCTCAAAAATTTCAGACAATTGCATTCAAAAACTGCAGGCCATCCTGAGTATGGATACTGCCCAGGTGTTGAAACAACTACCGGACCATTGGGTCAGGGTGTAACCAATGCAGTAGGTTTTGCGATTGCAGAAAAAACACTGGCAGCGCAGTTTAACCGTGAAGGTCATGAGATCATAGATCACAACACCTATGTATTTATGGGTGACGGTTGTTTGATGGAAGGTATTTCTCATGAAGCATGTTCTCTCGCAGGTACGCTGGGTCTGGGCAAGCTGATTGCATTCTGGGATGACAATGGCATCTCTATCGACGGTGAAGTAGAAGGTTGGTACACCGACGATAATGTTAAGCGTTTTGAGTCTTATGGCTGGCAGGTTATTGCAAACGTTGATGGCCACGATGCGGATCAGATTCGTGCTGCGATTGAGCAGGCACAAGAAAATACCGAACAGCCAACCCTGATCTGCTGTAAGACAGTGATCGGCTTCGGTTCCCCTAATAAAGAAGGCAAAGAAGATTGCCACGGCGCACCACTAGGTGATGATGAGATCGCACTGACTCGTGAACGTCTTGGTTGGGAACATCCAGTTTTTGAAATTCCTGCGGACATAGCAGCGGATTGGAATGCTCAGGAAGCAGGCAATCATGCAGAAAATACCTGGAATGAAAGTTTTGCTGCATACCGTGCGGATTACCCTGAACTTGCTGATGAACTGCTGCGTCGTATTTCTGGTGAGTTACCAGCAGATTTCTCTGATAAAGCAGATGCTTACATTGCAGAGATTGCAGAGAAGGGTGAAACGATTGCTTCTCGTAAAGCGTCTCAGAATGCACTGAACACATACGGTCCTATGCTTCCCGAATTGCTGGGTGGTTCTGCAGATCTGGCAGGATCCAACCTGACTTTATGGTCCGGCTGCAAAGGTGTTGAAAAGGATGATGCCTCCGGCAACTACCTGTTCTACGGTGTACGTGAATTCGGTATGTCCGCAATTATGAACGGTATCGCATTACACGGCGGCTTTATCCCTTACGGTGCGACCTTCCTGGTATTTATGGAATACGCACGTAATGCGGTTCGTATGGCTGCACTGATGCGCCAGCGTGCCATTCACGTTTATACACATGATTCCATTGGCCTGGGTGAAGATGGTCCAACTCATCAACCTGTTGAGCAGGTAGCTAATCTGCGCCATACACCAAACATGAGTTGCTGGCGCCCTTGCGATGCAGTTGAATCTGCTGTTGCCTGGAAAGCTGCACTTGAGCGCGCTGATGGCCCAACAGCGATGGTATTCTCCCGCCAAGGGCTGCCGCATCAGCAGCGTACTCCTGAGCAACTAGCGAATATCGCAAAAGGTGGTTACATCCTGCGTGACACAGATGGTCAGCCAGATGCGATACTGATCGCCACCGGTTCTGAAATAGGATTAGCGATGGATGCCGCTGAAGTACTGGCTTCTGATGGCAAACAGGTGCGTGTTGTTTCGATGCCTGAAACAGGTTTGTTCGACCAGCAGTCTGTAGAATATCGTGAATCTGTTCTACCAGCTGCGGTAACGGCACGTGTTGCTGTTGAAGCTCTGCAGGCAGACTTCTGGTACAAATACGTTGGTTTGAACGGCGCGATCGTAGGTATGCGTAGCTTTGGTGAATCAGCGCCAGCAGGTGACCTGTTCAAACATTTCGGTTTCACAACCGATAATGTTGTGGCTACAGTTAAGTCTGTACTTTAACTTACAGACCAGAAACGGCCTGCTTGATGCAGGCCGTTTTTAGTTACAGAGAAAGGAAAATAAATTGAGTTATCGCATTGCTATCAATGGCTATGGTCGAATCGGTCAATGTGTGTTGCGTGCAATTTATGAAAAGGGTTTGCAGGATCAGTTTCAGGTAGTCGCAATTAATGAACTATCGGACCTGGCAACGGTAACCTACCTTACTCGCTATGATACAACTCATGGACGTTTTCCAGTTTCAGTAGACAATGATGGAAAACAGCTGTTGATCAATGGCGATAAAATTCAGGTGCTGAGTGCATCTGAAGCGGAGGATCTGCCTTGGGGGGATCTTGGTATTGATCTGCTGTTCGAATGTTCAGGTTCTTTTAAATCCAAAGAGATAGCAGAGTTACATTTGAAGAGCGGTGCTAAGCGCCTTCTATTTTCACAGCCAGCGACTGCTGAGGTTGACGGCACAATCGTTTATGGTCTGAATGAAGACCAGTTACTACCAGAACATAGAATTATATCGGCCGCCTCATGTACCACTAATTGTATTATCCCTGTTCTGGACCTTCTGGATAAAGAGCTGGGCATCATTAATGGTGTGACAACCACTATTCATTCTGCCATGAATGATCAGCCGGTTATTGATAGTTATCATCAGACAGATTTGCGTCTGACACGTAGTGCTATGCATTCTATTGTGCCGGTAGATACGGGTTTGTCTAAAGGGATTGATCGTCTTTTGCCACATCTGGCGGGAAAGTTTCAATGCCTGCATGTGCGTGTGCCGACCATTAATGTCTCGATGATGGATCTGACGATCAATGTGCAGAAAGAAACAGACGTGGATGATCTGAACAGTATTTTTGAACAAGCATCATTGCATGGACCATTAAAAGGTCTGTTAGGTTATACCGAAGAGCCCCATGCTTCGGTAGATTTTAACCGCGATTCCCGCTCTGCAGTGGTGGATGGCACACAGACCTGTGTATCAGAAGGGAAAATGGTCAAACTTGTCTGCTGGTTTGATAACGAATGGGGATTTGCCAATCGTATGCTGGATGTTGCGCAGCACTGGTTAGCGCAGGGACATAACCCTGTCGAACAGAATTTTTGAAACTTTTGAAACATTAAGTAGGGCACGTTAATGAGCGTACTGAAAATGAGCGACCTGGATCTGAGCGGCAAGCGCGTACTGATCCGTGAAGACCTGAACGTACCAGTGAAAAATGGTGAAGTAACTTCCGATGCACGTATCCGGGCGTCTCTGCCAACTATTGAGTTGGCTCTGAAAGCTGGTGCTAAGGTGATGGTTATGTCTCACCTTGGGCGTCCAACTGAAGGTGAATACAACGAAGAGTTTTCGCTGCAACCCGTTGCTGATCACATCGCTAAATTGCTGAATCGAGACGTTCCTTTAATCAAAGACTGGTTAGGTGGCGGCTTTGAAGTGGCGGAAGGTGAACTGGTTCTGTTGGAAAACGTTCGCTTTAACGTGGGTGAGAAAAAAGACAACGAAGAGTTGTCTCAGGAAATGGCTGCTTTGTGTGATGTCTATGTAATGGATGCCTTCGGTACGGCTCACCGGGCGCAAGCATCAACTCATGGAGTTGCTAAATTTGCCCCTATGGCTTGTGCAGGTCCTCTGCTTGCTGGTGAACTGGATGCTTTGGGTAAGGCATTGGATAAACCTGCTCGCCCTTTAGCTGCGATTGTCGGCGGGTCTAAGGTTTCTACCAAACTGGAAGTACTAACAGCCCTGTCTGATGAAGTTGATCAGCTGATTGTTGGTGGTGGTATTGCTAATACCTTCCTGGCAGCAGCGGGTAAGCCGGTGGGTAAGTCTCTGTGTGAACATGACTTGATTCCGGTTGCGCAGGAGTTGATGGCAAAAGTAAACATCCCTATGCCAGTTGATGTCGTAGTTGCGAAAGAATTCGCTGAAACAGCGGAAGCGATAGTTAAGTCTGTTGATGATGTAGCTGAAGATGACATGATTCTGGATATCGGTCCGGAGTCAGCTAAGAATCTAGCGGGTCTGTTGAAAGGTGCTGGGACTGTTATCTGGAATGGCCCTGTTGGGGTCTTTGAATTCGACCAGTTTGGCGAAGGTACAAAAACTTTATCGCTGGCCATTGCTGAAAATCAGGGTTTTTCAATTGCTGGTGGTGGTGACACTCTGGCAGCGGTTGATAAATACGATATCGCAGACAAAGTGTCTTATATCTCAACGGGTGGCGGTGCATTCCTTGAGTTTGTTGAAGGTAAGACACTACCAGCAGTAGCAGCACTGGAAGCTAAGAACGCTTAAGAAATCAGGGTGAGGGTTTGCTCTATGAACTCTGAATCTGATTCGATGGGTGGTACACTCTGCCCATTAACACTTTTGGACATTGCCTACGGGTAAAGTTAACCACAATTTAAAGGTGACAAAATGGCTCTGATCTCCATGCGTCAGCTGTTGGATCATGCTGCTGAACACGGCTATGGCATCCCAGCATTCAACGTGAACAATCTGGAACAGATGCGCGCTATTATGGAAGCGGCAAACAAAACTAACTCTCCTGTGATTGTTCAGGCATCCGCCGGTGCACGTAAATATGCAGGTTCCAACTTCCTGCGTCATATGATTGAAGCAGCGATTGCTGAATTTCCGCACATTCCAGTTTGTATGCACCAGGACCACGGAACTTCCCCTGCTATCTGTCAGCGTTCTATCGCCATGGGCTTCTCCTCTGTGATGATGGATGGTTCCCTGATGGATGATGGTAAAACGCCATCCAGCTATGAATACAATGTTGACGTGACTCGTCGTACGGTTGAAATGGCGCACGCCTGTGGTGTTTCTGTTGAGGGTGAACTGGGTTGTCTGGGTTCTCTGGAAACAGGACAGGCCGGCGAAGAAGATGGCGTGGGTGCGGAAGGTACTCTGTCACAAGAGCAGATGTTGACTGATCCGGATGAAGCGGCTGACTTCGTTAAGAAAACCGGTGCAGATGCACTGGCGATTGCCTGCGGTACTTCTCACGGTGCTTATAAGTTTACTCGTCCGCCTACAGGCGACATTCTGGCAATTGATCGAATCAAGGCAATTAACGAGCGTATCCCGGGTACTCATCTGGTTATGCACGGCTCCTCTTCTGTGCCTCAGGAGTGGTTGGCGGTGATCAATGAATTCGGTGGTGAAATTCCTGAGACTTACGGTGTGCCGGTCGAGCAGATTGTTGAAGGAATTAAATACGGTGTGCGTAAAGTCAATATTGATACTGATCTTCGCTTAGCATCTACAGGTGCAATACGTAAATTCCTGGCTGAAAACCCAGCAGAATTTGATCCGCGTAAATATCTTAAGAAAACCATGGAAGCAATGACAGATATCTGTGTTGCACGTTATGAAGCGTTTGGCACAGCGGGTAATGCTGACAAACTGATAGCGATCTCTCTGGAAGATATGGCCGCTCAGTACGAAACAGGTGCTTTGGATCCTAAAATAGCGTGATCTTGAAATGTACTATAAAGGCTGCCCCCGGGTGGCCTTTTTTATTTCTGCTAATTTAAGACGCTTGTTCCATAAAGTCAGCGGCTTCCTGACGGTCAAAAAACTGTCCGAATCGGACAAAGCCAGAGATAATGCAGGCTTCTAAATCAGTACACTTTTCTTCCTTTTTTAGCCAGTTTTCAGGTAAGCCTTCAATCAGGTGGAATGGTGCTGTAGCCCCATTGGCATAACGGGATAATGCGATTTCACCTGTATGTTTATTTTTAAATGCTGGCATAAAACGTTGAGTGGCATTGTTTTGGCTAATCCCGCCGCTGTCCGCAAAGCGCTCATTCTCAAGCTCTAATCTGTTTTGTTTATTACATGACATAACTATTGCCTCTGTACTTGGGCTATTCCATAGAAATGTAAATATCCTACTGTGTAATAAATGAGCAGCAATAGTGGTGCCAGAATTTAACCTTTTGATTTTTAAGAATATAAATTTACTGAAACAGATTTTAAAGAACAAAGTGTTTGATTTGGAGACACAGTGTCGCAGCAGTGTTGCACGATTTGATTAAGTGTCGAAGTCATCGGATGTTAAGTTTGTATGCTATGCCTTCAACTTTTATTTATTCCGCCACATCCTTGCAAGTTAGCTGAACTCGGCTAAAAATTAAGTACTTACATATCCATCCCCTGTTAATTGATTGGTTCATTGGGTTTGAGAAATCGAGCGGGCCATGGGACGATAGTCACTTATCTAGAGTTACCCCCCCCTGATGATGCGAGGGATCTGCAATGGCCGAATACAAAGTTTTGTTTACCGGTTCAGTCTGTTCCGGCAAAACAACGGCAATCCGTTCATTGAGTGATATTGAAACGGTGGATACTGATACCAATGTCAGTGATTCGGCTATACGTCGAAAACGGAAAACCACCATTGCGATGGACTATGGTGTACTGGATCTAAACGAATCTAGTCGTTTGCACCTTTACGGTACGCCAGGACAGGAACGCTTTAAGTTCATGTGGGAGCTGATGATGAGCGATCTAGTCCACGATGCCGAGGGTTTGGTGCTGTTAGTGGATAATACGCGTTCAGATCCTTTTAAGGATATTCAGTTTTATATCCAGGAATTCAGGGATTTTATTGTTCGCCGTCGTCTGATTATTGCCGTGACTCATGCCGATGAACAGGCAAATCCCGACTATCACTTTTATATGAATAAAATAAAAGAGATGGGATTGTTCACCACCGTAATGTTTATTGATGCGCGGGACCCCGGATCTGTTCTTACCGTCGTTAAAGAATTGATAGAAGCACGTGAAAAAAATATTGATTGGCAAGCGCTTACGGACCGGTTACAGGTAAATAGCACCATGCCGGGGGCTGTTAATGCTGAGGAGGAGCCTGTAAAGGAGGAAGTTTCCCTGATGGATGCTGCTCTTAATACGCGGGGAATTGTGGGTGCTATGCATTTGGATGCTGATCGTAATGTGCTCAGCTCTAAAATTGAAAACCCACATAACAGAGAAATTTTGAAGTCCATGATCAATCTTGTCAGTGCGCTTGAGAAAAAGGCAGGTTTCCTGGGTCATATTGATGACTTGATTCTGTGTGGTAAGGATCAGGAAACGCTCTCAGTATTTGTGGATGGTGAGCAAGCGATTGGTCTTTGTTCTGATCGAGAATTAAGCATCAATGTCGTCAAACATCAGGCTGCAGATTTACTGCAATGGAGTAAAGAATGATTGAGTTGTTGAACTTAATAGATCAGCCTGGTGTGATTGAATGCAGTAGTATTCTAAGGGGGAAAGAGGTGCAGGTTTCCTCTTTTCCTGAGCAATATAAAAACCATGCAACGATTGCAAAACAGTCTTTTAATTATATTTTTGCAACAGCAGCCAAGATGAAGTCAAAGCATGATGAAGCCCATCTGGAGATTGGTGACAAACGATTAAGTGGCTTTATTTTGAAAGGTGATCTTATTCTGGTTTGCTTATCTGCTAAAGACGCTAATATCCAGCAAGTACGTAAACAGGCTCGTCAGGCTCATGCCAAATTACTTAAAGATGAATTGAAAGAGATCAGTCAATTCTAGCCTCGAAGTTTAGCTCTGTTTAAGCCTTTCACTGAGTACTGATTTATATCAGTATTGTCTAATTTTTATACAGTCCATACTTGAAGCTTATTCAATTAGCCCCCATACCTTTGTTGTATCGCGAATTCAGCGAAGCCCACAGGCCAGCCTAACAGGCACATCGAGTGGGTAAGTGAACGCACAATTCGGAGGTTAGAATGCGTCCAGATAAATTTACATCCAAACTGCAAGATGCGCTGGCAGAAGCGCAGTCTCTAGCCGTGGGGCGGGATAACAGTTATATCGAGCCCATCCATATTCTCAGCGCCCTTCTTGAACAGAAGAATAGTAGTACTGCGCAGATTTTGGCTCAAGCAGGAGTTAATGTTCAGGTTCTGAAGGGACAGGTAGAACAAAGTTTACAGAGCCTTCCTCAGGTGCAGAACCCGGATGGAGAGATGCGTTTCTCCCAAGATGTAGCCCGTATTTTCAATAAAACTGACAAAATTGCGCAGCAGCGTGGTGATCAGTTTATTGCCAGTGAATTGGTGTTGCTGGCAATGGTGGATGATAAGTCGGATGCCGGGCAGGTATTACGTCAATGTGGATTAAATAATAAAAGCCTTGAAGAGATAATCAGTCAGGTTCGTGGTGGAGAAACTGTGCAGGACCCTAATGCAGAAGAAAATCGTCAGTCGCTGGATAAATATTGTATTGATCTTACCGAGCGGGCTGAGTCCGGAAAGCTGGACCCTGTGATTGGTCGGGATGATGAAATCCGGCGTACGATTCAGGTTTTACAGCGTCGAACCAAAAATAATCCTGTGCTCATCGGTGAGCCAGGGGTGGGTAAGACTGCAATTGTGGAAGGTCTGGCGCAACGTATTGTTAATGGCGAAGTGCCGGAAGGGTTGAAGCGCAAAAAAGTCTTGTCACTTGATATGGGATCATTAATTGCAGGCGCTAAATTTCGAGGTGAATTTGAAGAACGGCTGAAGGCTGTTCTGAATGAGCTTTCTAAACAGGAAGGCCAGATTATTCTGTTCATTGACGAATTGCACACCATGGTGGGTGCCGGTAAAGGCGAAGGCTCGATGGATGCAGGTAATATGCTCAAGCCAGCGCTGGCGCGTGGCGAGTTACATTGTGTAGGGGCAACCACGCTGGATGAATATAGACAGTATGTTGAGAAAGATGCGGCACTTGAGCGTCGTTTTCAGAAAGTCATTGTGGATGAGCCGGATGAAGAATCAACTATAGCGATTCTGCGTGGTTTAAAGGAACGTTATGAGATCCATCATGCTGTAGATATTACGGACTCTGCAATTATTGCAGCGGCTAAGTTGTCACAACGGTATATCACGGATCGTCAGCTGCCAGATAAGGCGATTGATCTGATTGATGAAGCAGCATCTCGTATTCGTATGGAAATGGATTCCAAGCCTGAAGATATGGATCGTCTTGAACGCCGTCTCATCCAGCTAAAAATGGAGCGAGAGGCTCTGAAGAAAGAAAAAGATGCAGCGGCTAAGCAGCGCCTGCAGGAGCTGGAAGAAACGATTGATAGTGTTGAAAAAGAGTTTGCTGATCTGGATGAAGTCTGGAAAGCAGAGAAGATGGCACTGCAAGGTTCTCAAAAAGTAAAAGAAGAGCTGGATCAGGCAAGAATTGAGCTTGAAAAGTACACCCGCTCCGGTGACCTTCAGAAAATGTCTGAGCTTCAATACGGGAAGATCCCGGAGTTGGAAAAACAGCTGGCTGCTGCCTCTGAGGCAGAAGAGGCGGGTCATCAGGAAACCCGATTGCTACGTAATAAAGTATCAGAAGAAGAAGTCGCGGAAGTTGTGTCGCGCTGGACCGGCATTCCAGTAAGTAAGATGCTTGAAGGGGAACGCGAGAAGTTATTACGTATGGAGGATGCGTTGCATGATCGGGTAATAGGTCAGGCCGAGGCTGTGACTGCGGTGTCAAATGCCGTGCGGCGTTCACGTGCAGGCTTAGCGGATCCAAATCGTCCTAATGGCTCCTTTCTGTTTTTAGGTCCAACAGGCGTGGGTAAGACTGAACTTTGTAAGGCCTTGGCAAGCTTCCTGTTTGATACAGAAGAGGCGATGGTGCGTATTGATATGTCAGAATTTATGGAGAAGCATTCAGTTGCCAGATTGATTGGTGCTCCTCCAGGTTATGTCGGTTATGAAGAGGGAGGGTATCTAACCGAAGCTGTACGCCGTAAACCTTATTCAGTGCTTTTGCTTGATGAGGTAGAAAAAGCACACCCTGATGTATTCAATATATTGCTACAAGTGTTGGAAGATGGGCGCCTGACAGACGGTCAAGGCCGGACGGTTGATTTTAGAAACACAATTGTCGTTATGACTTCAAACTTGGGTTCTGATTTGATTCAAAACTTCAGTGATGATGAAGACTATCAGTTGATGCACAACGCGGTAATGGACGCGGTCAGTATGCACTTCCGGCCCGAAGTGATTAATCGTATTGATGAAGTTGTGGTCTTCCATAGTTTGAAGAAAGATCAGGTTGCAGGGATCGCAGGTATCCAGTTACAGCGTTTGCAAGCTCGCCTGGCAGAGCGGGATCTGAGTCTTACTCTTACCAGCACAGCAATGGATAAACTGGTGGATGTGGGCTTTGAGCCGGTTTATGGTGCCCGGCCGCTGAAACGCGCAATACAGCAGTGGATAGAGAATCCTCTGGCGCAAGAAATATTGGCGGGGAAATATGCCCCGGGCACTGAGATTGCCGTTGATGTTGAGCAAGGAGAATTTACCTTTAAATAAAGAATATTCTCAAATTTCACAAGCCATCTGACTCTATGAGCAGATGGCTTTTTTATTTGCTTTTAATAGCCCCAGCTTTCTCTCGCCATGTCAGTTCACCCAATTGAACATCCAGCCATTCAAATCCGATCCGTTTAGCTACTGAAGCAGCGCCGTCCAGACTTTTGAATTCCCTTTCTTGTTTTGAGCGTTGCAGATGCAGCGTGATCTCTTCGTTGTCCTTAGTAACAAATTTAAGAGTCCATCCACGGGACATTGAGATAGGTGAGGCTTTGCAAGATTCAAATACTCCAGCCTTAAAAAGCAATGTAATTTCTTTCTCTTGCATGGTAAATATCCAATTTAGATTAATCAAAAATAGTATAAGATAATTTTAAATCTTATTATGAATATAATCAACTTTATTTATGTATTTAAGTGTATGAAATTTAAGGCATTTTAAATATTTATCATTGTAATTTTTAAAAGATTATTATCTATCAATTAATGAAATTAATACGTCATAAATTGTAATAAGATTGATCATAAAAAGTTTTTGATTATTCGTAATTGATATAAGGTATTTGTGTTTATCTGGTGGTGAAGAGGCGGTATGCTTTATTGAGAAGTTGGAAAAATAACCAAGGAGTTCTAAGTGAGAGTTGGCGTATTAATACTGCTTTTTTTGATGGGTGGTTGTGCTTCAAAAACCCCGCAAATTACCGAACCGCTGCCAAAGCCTGTTGAAAAGGTAGAGCCAGTTGCTCTGGATATACACGATTCTGATGTTGCCGATATTTATGAAGGTTTCCTCCAGCCATTGATAAGTAATGTTGGGCAGGAACTGTTCTATCAAAGCGTCAGTGGTAAGCGCCTTTATTGGGGTTATACCTACTCCCACAAGATTTCTGACACTGATCCAAAGAAAAATATTTTTGCTTTCAAATCCAAAGATGAAGCAAGATGGGGTTACCTCACGGCAGGGTCGGGTAACAATGCTATTGCTAATGCATTTTTGATTCAGAACCAACAGGTAGGTTTAGCTTATGCTTTGGTTTTGAAAAGAATAAAAATATGTTTGGTAACAGAGGCGAGTGGATTACCTGAATGGCATTATAACCGTTGGATTTATCCGGAAAAGCCGGGTTATTTTGAATGTACTGGAATGACCAATAAAAGTCTGTTTAGGGTTGGTACAGGGCTTCCGGCAATTTTAGGCCCCTACTATGAAGAGAAAGATACTATCCTTATCTTTAGACAGTTCAGTGAACTACAGCAGATTGTACAAGCTCTTAAACAGCAGTTTCCGCATTTAAAAATACCTATTGTTCCATTGCGATAGTTCCTGTCTGGATTGAGATCAATGATCTGGTTATGCTGTTGGCTTAAAGTACAGCACTTATATAGAAGTCTGACCCGGTACATCCAACTAATTAGGTTAGGGGACAGTAATGAGCGAGCTGAAAATTTTGATTGTGGATGATGCAAGGTTTATCCGTGATCACGTTACAAGAATAGTAAAAGATCATTTCCCCGAGCTTCAGGTTGATGCTGCCGAAGATGGTAATGCTGGTCGTGAACTTATGACTAAAACGCAATACGATCTTATTTTGTGTGATTGGGAAATGCCTGGCATGTCTGGCCTTGAGGTTTTGCAGTGGGCACGTCAGCAGCCTAAATATGCCTCTGTTCCATTTGTAATGGTGACCAGCCGTGGTGAAAGAGATTATGTTCTGCAAGCGATTCAGGCCGGTGTAAATGACTACATGGGTAAGCCTTTTGAGGATTCATCCCTGGTCGATAAGATCACCAAATATGCAGGGAAACGGATTGAAGCAAGTGCAGAATCACGCCGGAAAGCTGCACAGATGTTGGCTTCTGGTAAATCGGCGGCCTCTCAGAGCAAGGCTCCCAAAAAACCCAAAGGCCTGGCGCAATTGCGAATTGGTGCTGGGGTGTTTAAGTGCGCGATTAAAGAAGTAACTCTCCAGCATGCTCAGGTGGCGGTTAAAAGAGAGGATGGGGTTCCTGTTTTATTGGAACATTGCGTTCTGGATATAGAGCAAAGTGCAGGTAAAAGTGTGGCTCAGATGAATGGTTTTGTTGCCGCCCTATCTGCGAATGAGCGTTCAACCGATACGACATTTATTACTGCAGATGTTCAGTTTGTTGATAATGATCCAGAAAAATTGGAAGTTCTTACCGGATTTATCACAAAGTTAAGCAAAAAATAAAAAAGGCTGCGATCTGCAGCCTTTTTCTCTCAATGGCTTTTTATTAATAAAGAGCCTGCTCATCTTTAATAACATCGATGAGCACATCCAGAAACAAATCATCTGCTTCACTGTGCTCGATCGGTATTTTAATATTCGTGGAGGCGGATAGTTTATCGGCAATTACAATACGGGCATTTTCATCTTTCAGATGCTCTCTCGCAATTGTCACTGCTGTTTCGCATATTTCAGGCTCGACCAACACTTTTCGAATAAACGCCATTAACTCGTTGATCACTCGTTCCTTGTTTTTTATCTCAGTGATACTCATTGGGACTTCTCCTTAACCGTATTCTGAGGTTGTATAGGAAAACTATAACCTGAACTTACGACTTCTGAACAGGCTCATTAGTTAAATGTTGATTAGACTGCGCTTTTTTATTGAAGCAACAGTTGTGCTATGCGAGAATAGCCGCCTCGAAATTTTTTGAGGCCTTGAGTGTGTAGGAAACCCCGAAGCTCAGGGAGACAACTTTCTAAGAGTTGTTTCTCAAAGGTCTGTCAATTGGGTGATCCCCAATTCTGACACACACCCGAACGTGAACCTGCAGCTCTACCCCTGGAATGGTTCTGAGTGAGACCGCTAGAGATTCAACAATTTTGTCTGGTACAGGCACGTTCAAAACGTTACAGAAACAAAAACTGTTAATTTCGTCAGTAACGAGAAGCTGACGTCGTTAGAGGGTGAACAAAGTGGAATTACTTTCAGGCGCAGAAATGACTGTTCGCGCGCTTCGTGATGAAGGCGTTAAATATATCTACGGATATCCTGGTGGTGCATTGCTTCATATCTATGATGCAATTTTTACCCAGGATGAAGTCGAACACATTCTGGTCCGCCACGAACAAGCTGCCACTCATATGGCAGATGCTTATGCACGCGCTACCGGTAAAGCGGGTGTAGCGCTGGTTACCTCCGGTCCTGGCGCTACTAATGCTGTAACAGGTATAGCAACTGCGTACATGGATTCTATTCCTATGGTTGTTATCACAGGTCAGGTTATGTCACACCTGATCGGTGAAGATGCGTTCCAGGAAACGGATATGATTGGTGTCTCTCGTCCGATCGTTAAACACAGTTTTAGTGTGCAACGTCCAGAAGAGATTCCGGGAATTATTAAGAAAGCTTTCCATATTGCTGAAAGCGGACGACCGGGTCCTGTTGTAGTAGATATTCCAAAAGATATGACGACTCCTACGGAGCGTTATGAATATGAATATCCTAAGAGCGTACAAATGCGTTCTTACAACCCGATCCTTAAAGGTCATTCCGGTCAGATCAAAAAAGCCGTAGACATGTTATTGGCGGCTAAACGTCCTGTGATATACGCCGGTGGTGGTGTCATCATGGGCGATGCGAGTACTGAGCTGACTGATCTGGCTCAAAAATTAGGCTACCCAGTTACAAATACACTGATGGGGTTAGGTGGTTATCCGGGAACGGATAAGCAATTTATTGGCATGCTGGGTATGCATGGTAGTTATGAAGCTAACATGGCAATGCATCATAGTGATCTGATCCTGGCAGTAGGGGCTCGTTTTGATGACCGTGTAACTAACGGAACGGATAAATTCTGCCCAACCGCCAAAATTATCCACATTGATATTGATCCGGCATCTATTTCTAAAACCATTAAGGCGGATGTCCCGATCGTAGGTCCAGCCAGAGCAGTGCTGACAGAAATGTTGGAACAGGTATCTTCTGCGAAGAAAGAACCTTGTGCAGATAGCCTGAAATCCTGGTGGGAGCAGATCGACGAATGGCGTGCGCGCCATGGCGGTCGTTATAAGACTGACGATACCGAGTTGATGAAACCACAACATGTTATCGAAATGTTGAGCAAAGTGACCAATGGTGATGCTTACGTTTGTTCTGATGTAGGTCAACATCAGATGTTTGCGGCGCAGTACTATAAGTTCAATAAACCAAATCGTTGGATCAACTCCGGCGGTCTGGGAACAATGGGCTTTGGTCTGCCTGCGGCGATGGGCGTTAAGCTTAACTTCCCCGAAGAAGAGGTGGTTTGTGTAACGGGTGAAGGCAGTATTCAAATGAATATTCAGGAACTGTCTACCATCAGCCAGTATGATATACCGGTTAAAGTTATCTGCCTTAATAACCAGTCTTTGGGCATGGTACGTCAGTGGCAGGATATGAACTACGAGTCACGTCATTCTCAGTCTTATATGAAGTCTTTACCAGACTTTATAAAGTTGGTTGAGTCTTATGGACACGTAGGTATTAAGGTTGAACGCTACGAAGATCTGGAAGGTGCTATGCGTGAAGCATTTGCGATGAAAGATCGCATGGTATTCATGGATATCGCGGTTGATCCGTTTGAGCATGTTTATCCAATGCAGGTGCCTCGTGGCTCTATGCGTGACATGTGGCTGAGCAAAACGGAGAGAACATAATCATGCGTCATATTATTTCGGTATTGATGGAAAACGAAGCGGGCGCACTGTCCCGCGTTGTTGGTCTGTTCTCTCAGCGTAATTTCAACATTGAGTCGCTGACTGTTGCTCCAACGGAAGATGAGACATTGTCTCGCCTGACAGTAACAACTATTGGTGATGACCGCGTAGTTGAACAGATCACAAAGCAGTTGAACAAGCTGATTGATGTGGTGAAGGTTGTTGACCTGACTGAAGGTGATCATCTTGAGCGTGAGTTGATGATGATCAAGATGAAGGCAAACAACGGTACTGTTCGAGCAGAGATTAAACGTACCGCGGATATTTTCCGTGGCACGATTATCGATGTTACGCCAAATACCTTTACGGTTCAGTTAGTCGGTTCCAGCTCGAAACTGGATGCTTTTATTGAAGCACTTGGTACATCCAATATTATGGAAGTTGTACGCTCGGGTGTTTCCGGCATTGCCCGTGGTGAGAAGGTTCTGGCGCTTTAATCGCCATTCAGCTAATAAAAAAACCGCGTTCTGGAAACAGTTCGCGGTTTTTTTGTCATGGGCCAGAGGTTATTAGTTCTCAACCCAACCGGCGACAGCCTGAAGGATTTGAAAATCGGGTGTGGCAACCCATATCGCCAGTGCATGTCTCCGGGATACATCTGAATCGGGCACCCGGAACTGCCATTGAAAATTAGGTTGGGTTTTTTCCTGTTTATTCATAACTACAAACTGATGTTTAAGGATTCGCCCTCTGTTCTCGCCTGCAGTTACTGTACTTTGCTGATCAAAGCCAATCAGTGCGATATGTGCTGTTAGTTTCTCGAATGACTTTTTAGGTTTATAGGTAATGTCTAGTTGCTGGTTCTCATAGTCTACTTTTAACTTACCCCCCTCACGAGATGACTGCATTGGTAGCTGCTGACCCTGAAAAAAACCTCTCCACTCATTACCATCAATAACCCAGCCTGGAGTATAAACACTGCGTAATCTACCTGCTTGACGATAACTATATTGCCTTTGTTTGTATGAAGGGTGAGCAAAACGGTCTGGCCAGCCAATGTAATCCCAGTAATCCACATGGAAAGCTAAGGGTATTATGTTTTTCCAGAGGTTGGGGGAGTTAATTAAAGAGCTCATATAACTATCTGCAGGGGGGCAGCTTGAGCAGCCTTCAGATGTATATAGCTCTATGAGTTGAGGTGGTTGCCCTTCATGTTGAAATGTCTGTCCTGCCAAAACCTGTTGAGCAGGTAATAGCAGGATAGCTAATAGGTAGGTTCGTAAAAATTGAGATTCCATCGCACTCACTCCAATTGCAAATATGACTGTCAATTGAAGTGATTAGTTCAGATAAAAAGGTAATGTTAAGGGTAAATGGTCGAGCAGCGGTTTAAACAAAGCTCCGACCTACTGGCCCAAAGCTTTGCTTAAACTTTTCTATCGGAACGTTTTTTAACGGTTATCGGTCAAACGCTGCGACCATGGAATCTAGTTGTTTAACCAGCTCGTGTAACTCCTGACTGGCTGCTGCTGTCTCATCAGAGGCATCACTATTCTGTCTCGCCAGATCTCGAATCGAAACTACATTCTGCTGGATTTCTTCTACAACAGATGATTGTTCCTCTGAACTGCTGGCAATCTGAATGCAGCGCTCAGAAATATTGTCGATTGATGTTTGTACTTTCTTAAACGCATCATCAGCTCGATTGGCGACTTCAACGCTCTGCTCAGCGTGTACGCGACTTTGGTCCATAATAACTACTGTGTTTTCAACAGCAGATTGGACGCGTTCAATTGATGCTTCAATTTCCTGGGTCGAGTTTTGTGTTCGTGTGGCAAGAGTACGAACTTCGTCAGCTACAACCGCAAAACCTCTACCGGTTTCTCCAGCGCGAGCTGCTTCTATTGCTGCATTTAAGGCCAACAGGTTGGTCTGTTCTGCAATTTCATTAATTACGGTTACAACATTGCCTATGGTATCCGTATAGTTCTTCAATTCCTTTGTCGCTTCCGAGGCTTTAACTACCTCCTGAGATAACCCATTGATATGTTGGACTGTATCATGGAGAGCCGTTCGTCCCTCTTCGGATGTATGTAAGGCTTCCTGGCCCGCCGTCGACATCTCTCCTGTATTTTGAGCAATTTCCTGAGCGGCGCAGGCCATTTCATGAACAGCCGCTGCGACCATATCGCTTTCTTTATCCTGCTGGCTTATGCCCTGATTTGTTCTGTTGATTGCGCTTTCAGTTGTATTGATCGCACCATCAATGGTTTGACTGACATCACCCAAGCGGGTCAGTACCGTTGTATTTCGGGCTTCATTCATTTTAAGCGCAAGGTCAATTTCCCCTAACTCATCTTGTCGCTCACAATACATGAGTTGGATAAGGGGGTTGGAAAAACGCTTCCTCGAGATATCTGCTAATTTTCTAACAGGACTAATGTAACGATGAATAAGCGCAGCAAGAAGAATCTGAGATAAGGCAATTATGCCTATTACTTCCATCGGCGCACCCATAAACCAGCTGCCGATCAATGCCAATAAACAGACAATTGTGAAACCGAAGAGCGTTTGATTGCTAGTAGATTTTAATTTAAGCGCTTTACCTGCTTTACCCGCATTGGCTACAGAATATATAACCTCAGCTTTAGCAACTTGTTCCGGGCTTGGCTTAAAGCGTACCGATTGGTAACCAACTTTGACGCCATTTTCATAAAGAGGAGTTACGTAGGCATCAACCCAGTAATGATCGCCATTCTTACAGCGATTTTTAACAATCCCGCGCCATGCCTGGTCATCTTTCAATGAGTCCCAAAGGTTTCCAAAAGCGGCTTGGGGAACATCGGGATGCCTGACAATATTGTGAGCTTTGCCTAAAAGTTCCTCTTCAGAATACCCCGCAATGTCACAAAAGATTTTGTTCACATATGTGATGCGCCCTTTCAAATCAGTTGTTGAAATGATGCGCTGACCTTCTGGGAGTATCACTTCGCGACCGGTCACCGGCATTTTCTTCATGGGTAAAGTTCCTTGAGGTTTTCTACTTTAAATAGTGCATAGAGCCCCATTATAAAGGGTTTATCGCTTGTCCACTTTACACTGAGTCAATTTTTTTTAATTGATTAATTAAATTTTAAGCTAAGTTTGTAGGAAATAAACAGGGTTCCAGTCGATTAATTTAGAGTAGAAGAGTGGCCTCAGTCTTGTCCATTTTTTGCGGATAGAAATTAAGGTAATTCTAAAAGAGCGTTATCAGTCTTGAAGTTGACAATACTTTTATTGCTATAACTCGCCTCACATTATTGAGTTTGTTCTATATTGATATGTAAGTCCTTGTTCGCCATATGCCATATTCGCCCAATTGGAGATAGGTAATGGGTTATTTTCGCTCAGGTTGTTCTACCGAGATGGATACATCCAAAGCAGTTGAGCAAATTTATAATGCGGTTATTCAGGAACGAACTTCGCTTGTAATTTTCTTTTGCTCGCAGCACTACTCATTGAAGGAGTTGTCTGCACTGCTTTCATCAAAATTTGCTGACATTGAAGTTGTTGGTTGCACTTCATCAGGTTGTATTGGTACGAGTGGGTATCAAGCGAAAGGGATTGTCGCTTGTAGTTTTAGTGCTGAAGTCTTTGATTTTTCAGTAGCTTTGATTCGAAATATACAGAATTTTTCGTATCATCAGGCAGATGAAATTGTATCCGCTTTAAAAAGTGAGATAGAAATATTCTCTGACAATGAGCCCAAGGTCCATAATCTGTTTGCATTGCAATTGATTGATGGGTTATGTCTTAAAGAGGAAATATTTACACAGATCCTGTGTACAGCATTAAATGGAGCGCCATTACTTGGGGGATCGGCAGGAGATGACCTCAAGTTCGAACATACTTATGTCTATCATAAGGGAGAATTTTACCCTAGCGCGGCATTAGTCATGCTGGGTAAAACGACCCTTAGCTTTGTTCCTTTCATGATTCAACACTTTTTACCAACTGAAAAGCGGCTGGTTGTTACCGAATCGATTCCTGAGCAGCGCTTGGTGAAAACGCTTAATGGCCTTCCTGCCGCACTAGAATATGCCCGAAATGTTGGTTGTGAAGCGGACGAACTGACGGCAGACATTTTTGCATCACATCCGGTGTTAGTAAAAATTGGAGATGAGGTTTACGTACGCTCAATTCAGCAAATGAATGATGATGGTAGCCTGACTTTTTTCTGTGCTATTGATGATGGGGTTGTCTTGAGTGTGGCTGAAGCAGAAGAGATTGTGCAAAACTTAGATAAAGAATTAGCTCAGATTACAGCTGGGTTAGGTGAACCGGGTTTGATACTGGGTTTTGACTGTATCTTTAGGTATCTGGAGCTGGAACAACGCGATCAAGTTGGTTTGGTTTCTGAGATCTTCAACAAGCACAACGTGATCGGCTTCAATAGTTATGGCGAGCAGTTTAGTGCAATGCATGTAAATCAGACTTTTACTGGTATCGCTTTTTCAAAGGAGGTAGCAGATAGCGATGTCTGGACTAGCAGTATTGTCATCTGACTTGCCCGCTGAGCAGGAAATAGAGCGATTACATTCGATCATTAAGGTATTAATGAAACGGGTTGAACAAAGCATGGAGTCCCAAGGCTCAGACTATGCTTTGTTTCAGTCTGCTGTCGTACTGGAAAGAAAGGTTGCTCAACGGACAGAAGAACTGAACAAAACACTGAATGAATTAAGTGGGGCGCACAGCAACCTTCAGCTGAGTGAGGATGCATTGAGGCAGGCCGTTATCAGACTGAATGATGCGGTTGAAAGTATCTCCGAAGGCTTTGCACTTTATGATCAGGATGATCGACTTGCTGTTTGTAATAGTCGTTACCGTTCACTGTGGGGGTTTTCCGATCGGCCGTTGAATGCACTGATTGGCACCTCCTTTTCTGATTTAGCTCATGAGATATTAGAAAAGAAAACCGGTTCAGACTGGGCAGAAAAGCGTATTCAACATCACCTTGATGGCAGCGGTACTATGGAGTACCAGTTTCAGGATGGTACTTGTGTCCAGATTCGGGAGCGTAAAACCAGTGATGGTTGCACGGTGGGTATATATTCTGACGTGACCGAGCTGAAACAGCGGGAAGAGGAAAAAAGGCAGTTTGAACTGGCTGAGAAGTCAAAAGTGCTTCAGTCCTCTCTTGATTGTATTCAGCAAGGTGTCGCTGTATTTAATAGTAAGGAAGTATTGGTAGCAGGTAATCGGCGCTTCACTGAGCTAATGGGGTTGCCAGATTCGGCAGGGCGAATAGGTATCCCCATTGGGTATTTAAGGCAGCTCGATAGTGGTTTTCTGAATTTCGATTCTACTCAAACTAAAAGTTTGTTTTTCAATCATGAAATGGTGAGGTATGAGCGGGATTTTGGTGGGGAAAGGGTTGTTGACATTCAATGCTCTCCAATGCCGGACGGTGGTTTTGTGGCCACGTTTACTGATGTCACAGAACAGCGCCGTAGTGAAAAACATATTCGCCATATAGCTACACACGATCCACTGACAAAAATAGCAAATCGTAACCTGTTTAATGAGAACTTTAACCTTTTATTACAGGAGGCTTCGCAACAGGGCGCGTCAGTAGCATTGCTTTTTATGGACCTGGACGATTTTAAAGACGTCAATGATACGCTTGGGCATCCAGTTGGTGATCGTTTATTGATTGCAATCGCGGAAAGAATTAATCATATCTATCCTGAAAATGGAATTTTTGCTCGCTTAGGTGGGGATGAGTTTGCCATTGCTATGCCTATGGCGTCAGAAGAAGATTCCTCTGGCGCTTTGGCTGTGAAAATACTGCAGGCATTACAACAACCTTTTTCCATCGATGGTAATGAGATTTTTTCAAATGCGAGTATAGGTGTTACTTGTTTTCCTGCTGACGGAGCTGATACAGATACTCTTCTACGAAATGCTGATATGGCTATGTATGAAGCGAAATCTCAGGTTAACTGGCGTAATAAATTTTGTTTTTATAAAGAACAAATGAATCAATGGATTACAGAGCGTAAGGAGATCGAACAGGATCTGCGACATGCGCTGGAATTAAACCAGTTATTTCTGGAATATCAGCCTCGGCTGAATTTGAGAACAGGCCGCATTGTCGGCATGGAAGCATTGCTACGATGGCAGCACCCTGAGAAGGGTAGAATTAGCCCAGCTGACTTTATCCCAATAGCGGAGCAAAGTGGCCTTATTAGCCAGATTGGGAACTGGGTGTTGGAAACCGCCTGCTCACAGACAAAGCAATGGCTGTCTCAAGGAATGGGTAACCTGACAGTTGCGGTTAACTTATCCCCGGCTCAATTTCACTATGGTGACCCCGCTGAAACCATAGAGAAAATATTGCATCAAACCGGTTTGCCCGCTTCTAACCTTGAAATAGAAATAACTGAAAATACTCTCATGGATGGAGTTGAATATTCGATTAAGGCTTTGCATCAGATCAAACTACAAGGTGTGAGAATCGCTATTGATGACTTTGGTACAGGTTATTCTTCTTTAAACTATCTGAAACGTTTCCCTGTGGATGTGGTCAAAATTGATCAGAGTTTTGTGGCGAATATAGGTTTGGATCTGAGTGACGAGGCCATCGTGAATACAGTTCTCTCTTTAGGTAAGCTTTTACAGCTTAGAGTGGTAGGTGAGGGGGTGGAAACCCAGGAGCAATTAGCATATCTCAAAATGCAGGAGTGTGATGAGATTCAAGGCTATTATTTTAGTCGTCCTTTGCCTGCAAATGTGTTCAAGGATTTTTATAACCAGGCGGCAAATGTTACGACTGTCTGAGAACCGCTAGAAAACTAATTTTCATCCGTATGTCATATTTAAACGGCCTCTCATAGCACTTTATTCGATAGAATGGTGATAGTGAGTGTGTTCAGTTTAGGGAATGTTAATGTCATTTAAGCTTGAATTTAAAGTGCGGGACTATGAATGCGATATGCAGGGCATAGTTAATAACGGGGTCTATTTTAATTATCTGGAGCATGCCCGTCATGAATTTCTTTTAAGCAAAGAGATCGATTTTGCAGATCTCACAGCGAAAAAAATTCATCTGGTGGTTATTCGTTCTGAGATGGATTACAAAAACTCACTGACCAGTGGTGATGTTTTTACTGTTGAAGTTTCAGTTGAGCGTATCAGTAAAGTTAAGTTTGGGTTCCGTCAGAAAGTCGTAAGGATGTCTGATAATAAAACGGCCTTGGATGCTTTAGTGATTGGAACAGCACTGAATGAAAGAGGCAGGCCTTTCATCCTTCCTGAATTAGAAGTGATGCTGGATAAACCCTAGGTATTTTCATGGACTGGAGTAACTGGCTATTTCAGCATGAGGTGCAGGTTCGCCTGGGTTGTTTTATTGGCGTTTTTTGTCTGATGGCCGTTTGGGAAGCGATTAAACCCTGTCGACAATTGCACTACTCCAGAGTTTTACGCTGGAGTAATAATCTTGCCCTTGTGGCTCTTAACTCACTTATATTACGTCTGTTATTCCCTGCTGCTGCGGTCAGCGTAGCCCATTATGCTCACACAAATCAGTGGGGGTTGTTGAATTACATTGGGTTACCTGAGTTGTTTGAAGTCATTCTGGCCGTTATTCTGTTGGATCTTCTAATCTATTGGCAGCATGTCCTTTTTCACAAAGTTCCCTTGTTGTGGCGTTTGCATCGGGTACATCATGTCGATCCGGATTATGATGTCACCACTGGAATCAGGTTTCATCCAATAGAAATTGTTCTTTCCATGCTGCTTAAATTTGCAGCGGTATTGCTACTGGGACCCTCGGCTGCTGCAGTGCTTATTTTTGAAGTAGTGCTAAATGGCTCGGCGGTATTTAACCATGCAAATGTGCGCTTGCCGGCACTGTCGGATAAGGTTGTAAGGTGGGTTCTTGTGACGCCGGATATGCACAGGGTGCATCATTCGTGGATCAGGTCAGAGACTGACAGTAATTATGGCTTTGCTTTATCTTGCTGGGACCGAATCTTTTCTACCTATCAGGAGCAGCCAGCGAAAGGGCACCAAAATATGGATATTGGTCTGGCTGAATTCACAGATGTGAAGCAGATAAGCTGGTTAACGGGAATCTTAAAGATCCCCTTCCGTCGTTGATTCGCCATCATTACCCAATTGAGACCAGAAAGCCTCGATTAATGGGCTTTTCAGTTTCTTCTCAAGCGTTACTATACCTACTTCAAAGGCCTTTAGTTGAGGATTGATTTTTAATACCTCCACGGCCTCGGATAGTGGGCTGTTATCAAGCACAATCTTTGGTACAACGCCTATGCCAAACCCCAGACTAACCATGCTTACAATGGCTTCATTACCCGCAACCTGAGCATAAATAAGCGGTTTGATATTTTGATCCTTAAACCAACGGTCTACTCTTTTTCTGGAAACGCCACTCTCCGAAAGAATCATTGGTGTGCCGTTATCCGGCACCAGGTTTGAGATGTTTTTACCATCCAGACCCTGTTTAGGTGCAATAAATAATAGGGGGGAGAGTGCTATTTTTTTGAAAGCAATTCCACTGGGTAAAGTATCTGGGCGGGCGGTAATGGCAAAGTCTTCATCTCCTGCCATGACGCGTGGGATGGCATCTTCGTGGTCACCGGTATGTAATTTAATCTCAATTTTGGGGTAGTTATGACGGAACCGACTAAGAATGTTAAACAAAAAACTGTAGCTCGCAGTTACCGAGCAATACATACTGATCTCACCCTGTAGCTCGCCAGTGCGTTCAGTTAATTGAGTTCTGACGGTGTTCCACTGTGTTAAAGACTCACGAGCATATGTGAGAAAAATTTTACCCTCAGGAGTGAGGTTAACAGTTCTGTTATCGCGCTCAAATAATGGGGTGCCTACTTCCTCTTCAAGTTGCTTGATGCTCCGGCTTAAAGCTGATGGGCTTATATGGCTAGCTTCACTGGCTCGGCCAAAGTGAAGAGTTTCTGCAAGATGAAGGAATTGCTTAAGCTGTTTAATATCCATGATTGTTGCGTATAGTGAAATAGTCTACTTAGTTTATGTTATTTTTTTAACTAAAAAAAGATGGTTTTGATCAAAAAATATTCAGCTCCCCGACTTGGGTATGTTATGTTTGTGCAGTGCACAAAAATATTAACTGGAGGTGCGTATGGCAAAGTCAGTGAATTTAGCATTACAAGGTGGTGGTGCTCATGGTGCATTTGCTTGGGGTGTTCTGGATCGATTGCTGGAAGAAGGTATTCGTCCAGAAGCAATTAGTGGTACAAGTGCAGGGGCGATGAATGCCATTCTTGTCGCATATGGCTGGCAGCAGAATGGTCCTGAGGGTGCCCGAGATCTGTTGAATCAGTTCTGGACCAAGGTTTCTTTAAATTCGCCATCGGAACTGCTTGGATCGCAATTACCCGAGGCTCAGATGAGCACAATGGCCGGCTGGATGTTGGATATTTTGCGTTATATATCTCCTTATGATTTGAACCCTTTAGATATCAATCCGTTGCGATATCTTTTGGAAGAACTGATAGATTTTGATGCTTTGAGACGTGATTGTGCAGTGCAGCTATTTATTGCCGCGACAGATGTTTCGTCGGGTAAAATAAAGCTGTTTAGAGAATATGAACTTACTGCAGAGCATGCTTTAGCTTCCGCTTGCTTACCTACTTTGCATCAGGCGATAGAAATTGATGGACGGCATTACTGGGATGGCGGCTTTTCCGGAAACCCTGCCGTTTATCCTCTTATTTTTGATTGTCCTGGTGAAGATATTCTTATGGTATTGCTGCAACCTATGGAAGGTCGGGAAGTCCCGACCACTTCTAATGCCATAAACCAAAGGGTGACGGAATTAGGGTTTCAGAGCACATTTTTAAGGGAAATGAGAGCGATCAGTTACACACGTCAGCAAGCTAAGGATAAGTTCTTTACTGCCAGCACTATTGAACGTCGTTTTAAGTCATTGCGCTTTCATCTGATTGAATCAGGTGAAGTATTGTCTTCGTTGGAACAGGCCAGCAAATACGATACGCGGCAGGCTTTTTTACAGGAGCTTAAAGATCGGGGTCGATTAGCTGCAGAACATTGGGTTGGATCAAACTTTGATGCAATAGGACAAAGCCCAAGTTGTGACATTGAATCGATGTTTTTATAGTAAGCGCACTGTTAGTTTGTGAGATAAAGAAACATGCCAAAAACCCGAGATCAGTTAAAACTTTTGTTGTTGCAGATACGTGACGGAGCACAAGTCCGACAGGAAGAGTTGGAAAGTTTTGCTGAATATTGTGGCCTTAGGCTTGAACAGATTGATGTGCTTAATGTCTTTGATACCCCTGAGTTTGAAAACACTATCATAGACCCGTATGACGCTTTATTGGTAGGTGGTGCCAGTGAAGCAAATGTTCTGTTACCGGATCAGTATCCTTTCGTTGATGATTGCCAACGACTGATTTTGCATTGTGCAGAGCGCAGCAAGCCTGTTTTTGCATCCTGCTTTGGGTTCCAGCTGGCAGTGTTAGCGCTAGGTGGAAAAGTTCTGCATAAAGAGAAAGATTTTGAAATGGGCACTATGCCTATCTCTTTGGCGAACGGTGCTTGGGATGACAGTTTGTTCAGAGATACGTCGGATCAATTTTACGCGGTGTCTGTGCATAAACAATATGCAGACAGTTTACCAGAGAACTGCATAACCCTTGCTTACACTGAACAATGCATCCATGCTTTTAGTCTGAAGGGAAAACCATTTTGGGCGTTTCAATTCCACCCCGAAGTGGACAAAAGAGTGTTAGTTGAGCGCCTGACATTTTATAAAGAAAAATATACTGATGGTGATGGCCATTTAGATCAGGTGCTTTCATCTGCTCAGGAAACACCGGAATCCAATGCGCTTATGGGTAAATTTGTGCAACGAATTCTCATTGATGAGGAACACCTGTAAGCCTGAACATAGCATCCTGTGCATTTGAGAAGTAAAATGCTGACTTTCAGCGCTAGCGGATAACAAAACGACCATGACTGAGCAGCCCAACCAAGAAGAAAAACAAGAGCCTGTTAAACCAAGAAGCAGAGGTATCTACCTACTGCCTAACCTGTTTACCACGGGTGCTTTGTTTTCAGGGTTCTATGCGGTAGTAGCAAGTATGCACAGTAATTTTGAAAGTGCTGCTATTGCCATTTTTGTAGCTATGGTACTGGATGGTTTGGACGGTCGTGTCGCCCGCATGACCAATACCTCAAGTGCATTTGGTGCTGAGTATGACTCCTTGGCTGATATGGTCTCCTTTGGTGTGGCCCCCTCTTTAGTTGTTTTTAACTGGGTGTTGGACGATATCGGTAAGTTAGGCTGGTTTGCCGCATTTGTGTACGTAGCGGGGGCTGCTTTGAGATTGGCTAGATTTAATACTCAAATTGGTTCTATGGATAAACGTTATTTTATGGGTTTACCTAGCCCTGCAGCAGCCGCTACCGTGGCAGGACTGGTCTGGGCTGCCACAGAATATGATATTGATGGCGCCCCATTTGCGTATCTGATAGCTGCATATGTCGCATTAATTGGCGTGTTAATGGTCAGTAATGTGCTTTATTACAGTTTTAAAGACGTAAGTTTGAAAGAGAAAGTCCCTTTTTTGATTCTTGCGGGTATTGTTTTGGCGGTTGGTGTTATATCCATCAGCCCGGAAGTCTTTCTTTGGCTTCTCTTCCTCACCTATGCAGTTTCAGGACCTGTACTTTGGGGCTTGCGTAAGATGAAAAAAACCGGAGCTTAAATCCAAAATGGCTTCCTAAGGAAGCCATTTTGCGTTCTATGACCAGCAGAGCTATACCTAATAGAAAACAGGATCAGGAGGATTTCATGAAACTGTTCTCTGAGCGCTGTGGTTTTCTGCAGACTTGGTTTTATACCTTGTTATTTTTTCTCGCCATAATGCTAATGATCGGCTCAATTTTTGTTCTAGTGGATTAACAAAAATGCTTTTAATCCCAAGATCTGATGCGCCTAAATCCAGTTGGTGGGGCGTAATTATGAGTGTGCTCGCGGCATTCTTTGGGGTCCAGACCCGTAAGAATTATCAGCATGATTTTGCATCTGGTCGTTATTGGCCCTACATCTTTGTAGCGGTGCTAGTAACGCTGATTTTTATAGGGGGTGTTTATCTACTCGTTCAGTTCGCTTTATCTTTCTCTGCAAACTGATTTCCTTGCTTATTTTTTTTCGCTGCTATACTTGCTGGTATCAACCAAGTGGATTGGTCGGAAATGATAGGACGGAGTCCAGGCACATAGAGAGTCTGCCCGAACCCTGTCGCTACCGACGTTGAATAGTTGTACAACGCCCTTAGTGAGAGGATTCTGACAGGCTCTTTTGCGTATAAAGTAAAGGGGGCCTGTAATGATAAGAACAATATTGGGATTCCCTTCCCTGCTATTGTTTGCTGGTAGTGTTCGGGCTGATTGGGAAGTGAACCTCCCGAAAGGTGTTACTGAAATCAGTCGTGAAATCTACGATCTGCACATGATCATTTTCTGGATCTGTGTGGTGATTGGTGTTGTGGTTTTTGGGGCCATGCTCTGGTCTGTTATATATCACCGTAAATCTAGAGGTGCTAAAGCGCATAATTTCCATGAGAACGTAGTTGTGGAAATTATCTGGACGGTTGTTCCTTTCTTTATTCTTATCGCAATGGCTGTGCCTGCAACAGCAACTTTAATCAAAATGTATGACAACTCAGAATCTGAGCTGGATATTCAGATAACGGGTTATCAGTGGAAATGGCGTTACCAGTACCTGGGTGAAGACATTGACTTCTTTTCCAGCCTTTCTACCCCTCGGGAACAGATCAACAACGCACAGGAAAAAGGTCAGAATTATCTTCTGGAAGTGGATAACCCTTTGGTGATTCCTGCGGGCAAAAAAGTCCGCTTCCTGCTGACCGCAAACGATGTCATTCACTCTTGGTGGGTGCCTGATCTTGCGGTAAAGAAGGATGCAATTCCAGGATTTATTAATGAGGCTTGGGCAATTGTAGATCAACCCGGAATCTACCGAGGCCAATGTGCTGAGCTTTGTGGTAAAGATCATGGCTTTATGCCGATTGTGGTTGAGGTTAAGCCACAGGCTGAGTTTGATGCCTGGTTAGCTCAGGTGAAATTGGCAGACCAGGAAAAATCAGCAGCTGCTCTTAAAAGCTGGAACCTTGCGGACCTTATGGAAACTGGAGAACAGGTGTATGCAAAAGCCTGTTTGGCCTGTCATCAAGCAAATGGTGAAGGTGTGCCTGGTGTGTTCCCAGGGCTTAAAAATAGCCCGGTTGCATTAGGTGATCCTGCCGCACATATCGACATCGTTTTAAATGGTAAAGCCGGGACTGCAATGCAGGCATTCCGGGACCAACTTACCGCAGTAGAACTTGCTGCAGTGATTACATATGAACGAAATGCCTGGGGCAACAAGGTTGGGGATATTGTAACGCCGGCTCAGATTGCCAAGCTGAAACAATAGGAGGGGGTTATGAATAGCACTATTGCAGCAACTCATCATCATGGCCCTGCTAGCGGTATTGGTCGCTGGTTATTCACTACGAATCATAAAGATATAGGTACACTCTACCTTTGGTTCAGTTTCATCATGTTTCTGACTGGTGGATGTATGGCGTTGATGATCCGTGCTGAACTCTTTCAGCCGGGACTGCAGTTGATACAGCCGGATTTTTTCAACCAGATGACAACAATGCATGGCCTTATTATGGTCTTCGGTGCAGTGATGCCCGCGTTTGTTGGGTTGGCAAACTGGATGGTACCGATGATGGTGGGAGCTCCGGATATGGCTTTACCCAGAATGAACAACTGGAGCTTCTGGATACTGCCTTTTGCATTTGCCATGATGATATCCACTCTGTTCATGGAGGGAGGAGCACCTAATTTTGGTTGGACCTTCTATGCTCCATTATCAACCACCTACGCGCCGCCAAGTGTGACCTACTTTATCTTTGCTGTGCATATGATGGGTATCAGCTCGATCATGGGGGCTATTAACATCATCGCGACAATACTGAACTTGCGTGCGCCTGGTATGACCATGATGAAACTGCCTTTGTTTGTCTGGACTTGGCTGATCACAGCATTTTTGCTGATAGCCGTAATGCCGGTATTAGCAGGTGTGGTCACGATGATGTTGCTGGATATTCATTTTGGTACCAGCTTCTTTAATGCTGCGGGCGGCGGGGACCCGGTACTGTTTCAGCATGTCTTCTGGTTTTTTGGACACCCAGAAGTTTACATCATGATCTTACCGGCGTTTGGTATTGTCAGTGAGATTATTCCTACTTTTGCCCGCAAAAGGTTGTTCGGTTACGCCTCGATGGTTTACGCCACTGCTTCTATTGCGGTTCTGTCTTTTGTTGTGTGGGCGCATCATATGTTTACGGTTGGTTTGCCTTTGGCAGGGGAGCTGTTTTTCATGTTCGCGACTATGTTAATCGCAGTGCCGACAGGAGTGAAGGTATTCAATTGGGTGGCGACCATGTTCCGCGGATCAATGACCTTCGAAACCCCCATGTTATTTGCATTGGCCTTTGTGGTGCTTTTTACCATTGGTGGTTTTTCCGGCCTGATGCTGGCAATCGCACCAGTAGATTTTCAATACCATGACACTTATTTTGTGGTAGCGCACTTCCACTATGTCTTAGTACCGGGAGCTGTCTTCGCCATTATGGCAGGGGCTTATTACTGGCTACCTAAATGGTGCGGGAACTATTACAACGAAACGATGGGGAAAGTGCATTTCTGGTGCAGTTTTATTGGTGTGAACATTACCTTCTTCCCTATGCATTTTATTGGGCTTGCAGGCATGCCGCGCAGGATTCCAGATTACGCTTTGCAGTTCGCAGATTTTAACGCTGTGGCAACGGTAGGCGCATTTATCTTTGGTTTCTCACAGTTGATATTTCTCTATAACGTTGTGAGCTGTATACGCAAGGGGAAACAAGCAACTCCTGAAGTTTGGGAAGGGTCGCATGGCCTTGAGTGGACTTTGCCGTCCCCTGCGCCTTATCACAGTTTCAGTGAGCCCCCGCAGATTAAGTGAAAAGAATGAGGTAGAGATGGCTGCAAAACCGAAACACACCCGAACTGTTTTCACTCTGCTGTTGAGTAGTGTGCTGATGTTTGGTTTCGGTTTCGCTCTGGTGCCGCTCTATGATGTTTTCTGTCGGGTGACTGGTTTAAATGGGAAAGTGGAATTGGTATCTGTTCACCCGGATGAATTGGGTGCAGTCGATAGGGGACGGCAGATTAAATTGCAGTTGGTGGCAACTAATAATGAAACGATGCCTTGGCTCTTTAAACCCCAGAACAGTATTGTGAAATTGGCTCCGGGCGAGATGTATCGGACCTCTTATATAGCACGCAACCAGACTACAGATTTTATGATTGCTCAGGCGGTACCCTCAGTGTCGCCCTCAGAGGCAGCGCCTTATCTGCAAAAGATTAATTGCTTCTGTTTTGAGCGCCAGCCTCTAAAGGCGCAAGAAGAGAAAGCGATGCCATTGGTATTGTCGGTAGCTCCTGAACTTCCAGACCATATCCATACCATTACGCTTTCTTATACTCTGTTTGATATAACCCCTGACCGTGCGGCAATAGCGGCGTTAGGGGAAGGAAGTCTAAGATGAATACCCATTCTGACTATCAATCTTACTACGTACCAGAACAGAGCCGTTGGCCGATTCTGGCGTCTGTATCTCTTTTCCTGATGGCATTCGGTGCAGGAACAATGATCAATAACCTGAGTCCTGATTCAGGAGGCGGTATGGGGTTAATGATGTTGTTGGCAGGAGCTTTGGCGATGGGGCTGATTCTTGTGGGTTGGTTTGGCAACGTGATTAATGAAAGTGATCAGGGTTTATATAGTCCGCAGATGGATCGCTCTTTTCGGTGGGGTATGAGTTGGTTCATTTTTTCGGAAATTATGTTTTTTGCGGCTTTTTTTGGCACGCTGTTTTATGTGCGGACATTGGCCGTTCCCTGGTTGGGTGGTGAAGGTGAAAAAGGTGTCTCTAATATGCTTTGGCAGGGTTTTTCAGCAGAGTGGCCTTTGATGACAACCCCGGACCAAACTGCCTTTCCCGGGCCCAAAGAAATTATTGATCCTTGGCATATACCCCTGTTCAACACTATTTTGCTGATCTCTTCAAGTTTTACTGTCACCCTTGCGCACAAAGCACTGAAGTTGAATCTTCGCTCTAGAGTGGTGTTCTGGTTGGCTGCAACCATTTTGTTGGGGTCTGTGTTTCTCTACTTCCAGATTCATGAATACTCTCTGGCATATAACGAGTTAGGGTTGACGCTTAATTCGGGCATATATGGCGCAACATTCTTTATTCTTACTGGCTTTCATGGCATGCACGTTACTTTGGGTACGATCATGCTGATCATTATTTTCTTAAGGGTCTTAAAAGGGCATTTTAGTTCAGACAAACATTTTGGTTTTGAGGCGGTGTCTTGGTATTGGCACTTTGTGGATGTTGTATGGGTGGGTTTGTTCCTGTTTGTTTACATTCTTTAGCGGGTTTATGGCAGGTGAGGTTTTAGCTCTCCTGTATAGAAACCATAAATTAAGACCACGATGATTAACGCGCTAAACGCAACGCGGAAAAACAGAGAATTAACGGTGCGATGGGAGTGTCCTTGATCCCGAATCAGGAAAAACAGCCCGCAAAAAAGGCTGATCACAACAGCAGCAAAAAGGATTAGCAGTAATAACTTTATAGGCATAGGCAGTAGATTATTAACAGGTGATGTAATGAGTAAAGCTCAGAGTAACCTACCGTTCAAGTGGATGCTAATCATAGCTTCCGTTTTGCTGGTTCCGGTTTTGTTATCTCTGGGTTTCTGGCAGCTGGATCGGGCGGATCAAAAACGCCAGCTAAAACAAAGTTGGACAGAACAAAAAACACTTTCTCAGCTCCCCCCTTTAAGTCAATTTCAATCGATTCAGTATCTTCAACTTGAGTTGAAGGGTTTTCTGGATACACAGCGTTTTTTCCTGCTGGATAACAGAATTCGTGATGGTCGGGTAGGTTATGAAGTAATCGTACCTTTTAAGACACCGCTTGGAGAGCTGCTTGTAGCTAACCTTGGTTGGGTAGCGGCAGGTTCCAATCGAGCGCTGCTGCCAAAGGTTGAGGTGCCTGATGGCAAAGTACTTATTAACGGTGGTGCAAGGTTGATAAGCCCTGCTTTCAGCTTGGGGCCGTTAACTGAGAATAATATATGGCCAGTGCGAATTCAGCAGTTGAATGCTGAACATATGGGTAAGTTGCTTAATAAACAGATCCTTCCTGTTGAAGTGAGAATAAAGCAACCTGTTATTCCGGCCCTCAATATTGAATGGCCGATTGCTGTTATGCCACCTCAAAAGCATCTTGCCTATGCAGTGCAGTGGTTTGTTATGGCTCTGGCCTTGGTGGTGCTTCTGATTTGGAGTTGGAGGCAGGTTCAGCGTGAGGTGGCACATGAATAGGGTCAGCTTTTGGCTGATATGGGGTGTAGGCCTTGTTCCATTACTGGTCGCGATGCTTATGTACTTCTTTGGGGTGATGATTCCAGAAGGGCGGAAGCATGGAGGGGAGTTATTAAACGGTCAGCATATTGGGCAGTGGCAGTTACAAACCGAGAATGTGCAAATAGACAGGCGCTGGTGGATTTTGCTTACAGCACCGGATCAATGTCAGATGGACTGTGATCAGATATGGAAAGCGTTGGGTAATGTGCATATCGCTTTGGGTAAAGATAGAGATCGTGTGCAGTTAAATCGAATAGGTAACCACGCTTCAGATATTACATCTTCGAAGTTGCCTGAACTTGGGGCTGCAATCTGGATTGTTGATCCTTTAGGGAATATTGTCCTGCGCTATTCACTCCAGGAACCTCCGAAGCAAATGCTGAAGGATCTTCGTAAACTCCTCAAAGTATCACGGATAGGGTGAGGGCTTATGGATATCAAAATGGTCGGCCGAGCAGTAAAGCTTGCGATTGTTTTATCTCTCTGTGTTGTGTTGTTAGGTGCGTGGACGCGTATTAACGATGCCGGCCTGAGCTGCCCCGATTGGCCAGGGTGTTATGGTCATATGGTGCTGCCCAGTGACCCTGAAGCTTTGAATAAAGCTCAGACTATATATCCAGAAGTCCTTTTGGAGCGGTCCAAAACGAATCTGGAAATGTGGCATAGATATTTGGCTGGTGGCTTAGGACTTGTCATTGCCTTCATCGCGTATATTGCTGTGCGATTGCGTAAAGTTGAAGGTTTTCCGGTTACTTTATGTTTAGGCTTATTTGTATTGGTGATCATCCAGGCATTATTTGGGATGTGGACCGTGACTCTGAAACTTTACCCACCCGTTGTAACCCTGCATTTACTCGGAGGGGTATTGACTCTGACCGTGTTACTTTTTATTCATGTCAGGCTGAAAGCAATCAGAGATCAATATTGTAAATATCAACCGCAAGCTCAGGCAGGCTTGGTCAGGACCGCGATCTTGGTACTGTTGTTACAGATCGTATTGGGAGGATGGACAAGTTCTAATTATGCGGGTCCTGCATGTTCTCATTGGTTAAGTTGTAATCCTGATGTTCAAATTCAGCCTGATTTCAAACAAGGCTTTAATCCAGCGGCTGTGATTGGTCCTAACTATCAAGGTGGCTTATTACCTGTTGAAGCCAGATCCGCTATTCAAATAGGGCACCGACTAGGGGCCTTGGTTGTGGTATTGGTTGGTGTGTTTCTAGTCGTCCGTTTGATGCGTGAATCAGCAGTTCTTAAACCTTTAATGTGTTTTGTCTTTCTTATGTTTGCCCAGTTAATTTTGGGGGCATTGAATGCGGTGTATGCGGTACCTGCTTTGTTGGCCATGCTCCATCATGCGATAGCCATAGGGTTGTTACTGTCCCTATTGTGGGTTTATAGCAACTTAAAGAAGGTAAAGGGAGAAAATCATGAATAACCAACAGCTAGCAGCACTGCCTGTTGAGGGTATTACGTGGAGGGATTATCTGACCTTGTGTAAACCCAAGGTGGTTGTGGTCATGTTGATCACAGCTGCTGTAGGCATGTTTTTGGCCGTGCCGGGTTTGCCTGACTTAAGTAAGGTGTTGTGGGGGTTAGTGGGTATTGCATTGTCGGCTGGGTCTGCGGCTGCAGTGAACCATATAATGGATCGAAAGATTGATGAGAAGATGGCAAGAACAAAGGGGCGTCCTTTACCTCAGGGACGTTTAACCCCTCAGCAGGCAGTCGTCTTTGCTGCAGTTATCGGATGCCTGGGGATTGCTATTCTTGTTGTTTGGGTCAACGTGCTTACAGCATGGTTAACTCTTGCCGCATTAATGGGGTATGCGGTTGTGTATACCATCTGGCTGAAAAGAGCGACGCCGCAGAATATTGTAATTGGAGGGATTGCTGGCGCAGCACCGCCATTACTGGGTTGGACTTCTATTACAGGGGCTGTTGAGCCTGACAGTCTGCTATTGGTACTGATTATTTTCGCCTGGACCCCCCCTCATTTCTGGTCACTTTGTATTGCCCGATTAAAAGATTATGAAAAGGCAGGTATACCTATGTTGCCGGTCACGCATGGTGAGGCATACACTAAAGTACAAATTTTGCTCTATAGTTTACTCATGGTCTCAACGACGCTTTTCCCTTACATGACTGGGATGAGTGGGTTGATTTATCTAGTGACTGTGACTGTGTTGAATTGTAGGTTCATGTACTGGGTATTCAGGTTATGGCATAAGCCACAGGGTGTGCCTATGGCGCTATTCAGATACAGCATCAATTACATAATGGTGCTGTTCGTAGTTTTACTGGTAGATCACTACCTTATTGCCACTTTTTGAAAGGTGGAGCATGGAAATATGCAGTTTTTATGTTGTTTGAATCTGTGGAAATGGAGATAAAAACAGGAATGAAAATAGTACTTAACTGATGCGGTGCTAAGGGAATGGTGCCGCACCTATAAAAAGAGGGGATGCATCATGTTTTTACAACATATGATGGGAATTCTGTACCACCCGAAAGAGGAATGGGGAGAAATTAGAAAGGAGCATTTTAGTGCTTCTCATATCTATCTTCAGCAGATAAGCATACTTGCGGCTATACCCGCGGTTTCAATGTTTATCGGAACCACACAGATCGGCTGGAGTATTGCCGGATCAGAATACATCAAGCTGGAGGCTATGAGCGCATTACCGGCTGCAATCGCATTTTACTTTGCGATGTGGCTTGCAGTTGGCTTTATTACTTACACTATCCAATGGATGGAGAAAAACTACGGCGGGAATGTCAGTTTTGATGATTGCCTCTCGCTAGCGACCTACACTGCAACCCCATTATTCCTATCAGGGCTTGCAGCGTTATATCCATTACTCTGGTTTAATGTTTCCGTTGGGCTGGTTGCCATATCTTATACAGTTTACCTTCTATATACGGGGGTCCCTGTGATTATGAGAATACCTGAAGAACGGGCGTTTATGTTTTCAACATCAATCCTGACGGTAGGCCTTTGTACTCTTGTTGGTATTATCGTGGCTTCAGTCATTCTTTGGAGTACTGTTATTCCGCTGAATTACGTATCTGGTTAGCCTTATCAGGCCAAATACAAAGGGCGCTAATCAGCGCCTTTTTGTTTTCTGATGGTTTATTGAGCGTATTTGGCAGCTGGTTGGCTAATGTTTCAGCATTATTTAAATTTTTTGAAACTTTTTATCATAAACGGTTGACCCCGTAATTTATCCCTGTAGAATTCGCCGTCCTTGC
>JBOEGV010000013.1:0-27013 GCA_050633605.1 Neptuniibacter sp.
GCAATACATGTAGCCTCAGCCCATTGTGCTTACCTGTTTCACTCAATATGACTGAGATGGAACGACTGGACGCCATTATTGAAAAAAGTCCACCTTTTAAGAAAGGCCAACACCTTTTTCATCAGGGTACTCCTTTCACTAGTGTTTATGCCATTCGAGCAGGAACAGTCAAAACCTACACCATCACAAATGAAGGTGAAGAACAAATCACTGGTTTCTACTTCCCCGGTGAATTGGTTGGCATGAGTGGATTCGATAAAAACGAATATCCGGTTTCAGCTAAAATTCTTGAAACGACAACAGTATGTGAGATCCCTTTTGAACGCCTTGACGAACTTTCAGGCCAATTGCCTGAACTCCGCCGCCAGTTATTGCGCTCAATGAGTAAAGAGATTCGTGAAGAACAACAGATGATGCTTCTGCTGTCGAAGAAGAATGCGGAAGAACGTATTGCGACTTTTCTGGTAAAACTTTCGCAGCGCTTCAAGCTTCGTGGTTATTCTGAGACAAGTTTCAGGTTATCCATGTCACGTAACGAGATTGGCAATTACCTTGGGCTTGCCGTTGAGACTGTAAGCAGAATTTTCACTCGCTTCCAGAAATCAGGGCTGCTGGCAGTAGATGGTAAAGAAGTTCATATTGAAGATATGATGAAGTTATACGAAATTTCTGGTGAGTGTGAAAGTCCAGAGGCAACCGAACAGCTTACAACCCAATGCTCTAATCAACACAGCTAAACATAAATTAAAAAACACCCGTGACTCACGTCGCGGGTGCTTTTATGTTGCACAATTAAGTAGCCATCTCAATGTGTAACCCAACAGATACATTTAACTTTCTAATCCACTATAAAGCATTGAGCTAAATCAACGTGGTACTACTAAGGAGTATTCCATGTCCTATGACGAGTGTTATGTAAAGTCAGTGATCAGAACCATTCCTGACTGGCCCGAAGCAGGCGTACAGTTTCGAGACATCACTCCTCTGTTTAAAGACCCTAAAGCCCTGCGAATGGTTGCTGATGCCTTTATTCAACGTTACATCGATAGTGAAATCACCCATATTGCCAGTATCGATGCCCGCGGCTTTCTGATCAGCTCAATCATGTCCTATCACCTCAATATTCCACTGGTTCTGGTTCGTAAAAAGGGCAAACTACCGGGTGAAACCATTCACCAGGAATATGCTCTGGAATACGGTACTGCCGCTGTTGAGATGCAGATCGATGCAGTAACACAAGGTGATAACGTATTGATATTTGATGATTTGATCGCAACGGGTGGAACGATTCTCGCCGCATGCAGCCTGATCAATGAGCTGGGAGCCGATATCTATGAAGCGGCTGCATTAATCGACCTGCCGGATCTTCAGGGTTCCAGCAAGATCCAGGATGCTGGTGTACCGGTTCATACCCTCATGGCCTACGAAGGTCTGTAAGACAAATTTACAGACCTGTTATTTCCAATACAACTTGCATATTTCGATCTAGAATATCAATATAATCTAAATTAGAAATAAGTTGTATTGGAGTCCGCTATGCGTCGTTCCTTCCTTACCGTTCTGCTTAGCCTGAGTTTGTGTTTATCAAAGATTGCTTTTGCAGAAGAGGTCAGTCTTCAGCACAATAACTTGCAACTGAATGCAAACCTGATTCTGGCTGAAAATAATGGCTATGAAAGAATCTTCCTGATTACTCACGGAACGCTCGCGCACAACGCTATGGAAATCATCTCCAGTTGGCAGGAGCTACTCTCTGATGAAGGTATCAGCAGCCTCGCTATCAATCTGAGTCTGGGACTGAACAATCGCCATGGTATGTATGAGTGCCCGGTTAAACACCGCCATAAACACTCAGATGCTGCCGACGAAATTGGGCTTTGGGCTAACTGGTTAAAAGAAAAAGGCAGTAAAGAGATCATTCTGGCTGCCCACTCACGTGGCGGCAGTCAGACGGTGATGTTCAGCAACCAAAACTTGATGCCCGAAATAAAAGCTCAGATTCTCATCGCACCCCAGGCGACAACAGAAAATCAACACCTGGAAAGTTATAAGAAGCGCTACAATAAAGACTTTGCACCCATTCTTGCAAAAGCAAAAACAATGGACGCTAATGAGACTTTGCTCAACACCGATTTTATCTACTGCGAAAATACTTCTGTCACGGCTGAAAGCTTCGTGAGTTATTACGAATACAGCTCAAATTTCAACACCCCTGCTCTACTGCAACAGACAACACTCCCCTCACTGGTATTTATAGGCAGTGAAGACACAACCGTCGCCGGATTGAGTCGAGAACTGGCCAAGATTTCTAATGAGAACCTGCAAACTATGACTGTTGAAGGCGCCGATCATTTCTTCCGCGACCTGTATATGGATGAGGTAATAGAGGGAACTCTGGAATTCCTTGAAGGTCTATAATGATCAAGGTGCCTATGTCCTCTTTTTTCCAATTGATATCTGCCACGTTGCTCTTAACTTTGAGTAGCCTATTGAGTGCCTCTGGATTACCCATCGCATCGGATCTTCAGGCTCAGTATAAGCAGTCGGGAATGAACGAAACAGGTCAGAAAAAAGTAGTTCTAATGCTGGTATCCCAACCTAATTGTAGTTATTGCGTTCAAATCACTGAAGAGATCCTGCGCCCTATGATCATTAGTGGCCATTATGAATCAACCACTTTATTTACAGAACTTGAAATAAACACCGGGAAAAAGATCAAAGACTTTGCTGGTAACACCGCCAGTGCTAACGAGTTTGCAAAAAGATATGGGGCCTGGGCAACTCCCACTCTGCTGTTTCTTGACTGGCATGGAAATCAAATTGCAAAAAAAATGATTGGCATTAATACACCGGAGCTTTACGGCTATTACGTTGATCAGGCTCTTAAAACTGCACAGAGTAAACTTTCCCCATAAGCCAGCAATAAAACTGTAATTCCTAATTTGGCTATTCCATCTGCTAAAAAACTTGCTAACATGCACAGCCAATTTTTCCGAGCGGAGCTGCTATGTGGTTTAGAAATGTTATTTTTTATCGCCTGACTGATTCACTAAATTACACTCAGGAGCAACTCCAGCAAAAACTCCAGGAACAAGCCTTTACCCCCTGTAAAAGTCAGGAACTCAGTCGCTATGGCTGGGTACCTCCATGCAGGCTCTTAGATGATGTACTTGCGCATGAAGTACATGGTC
Source organism: Neptuniibacter sp. (assembly GCA_050633605.1). Lineage (GTDB taxonomy): Bacteria > Pseudomonadota > Gammaproteobacteria > Pseudomonadales > Balneatricaceae > Neptuniibacter. The sequence continues at coordinate 3,192 of JBOEGV010000013.1, forward strand.
TGACCATGATCGCAGCTCGTAAAGAAGAGAAGATCCTGCCCTCTTCTGTTATCAAAGATAACGTGGGCGAAAAAGTTGCGCAGATTGAACAGGAACAGGCCCGTAAGGTCTACAAAAAAGAAAAAGACCAGCTTAAAGACGAAGTGGTTCTTGATCTGTTACCCAGAGCTTTCAGTCGTTTTCAACAAACAACCGCTCTAATCTCAGCTTCAGAAGGCTGGATAGCCGTTGACGCTTCCAGCCATAAACGGGCAGAAGAACTTTTGAGTCATCTGCGTGGAACCCTAGGCAGCCTTCCACTTACACTGCCTGATGTTAATCAGTCTCCTTCCGCTGTTATGTCACACTGGCTTGAACAAGAAGGTTCCAGCCCTGAAGGATTTGAAGTATTGGATGAATGCGAGCTACGGGACAATGTTCTTGAGGGAGGAGTCATCCGCATCAAAGGCCAGCAGCTCGAAGATGATGAATTCATTGCTCACCTTGAAGCAGGAAAGCGAGTAACTAAACTCGCTCTGGAATGGGATGAACAACTCAAATTTGTCTTACATGAAGATCTGTCAATCAAACGTCTCAAACTAACCGAGCAACTACAAGAAAAAATCGCAGACGAAGCCGCAGATGATGAAATCGCACAGTTTGATGTCGATATGGTCCAAATGGGTCTAGAGCTAGCAAAACTATTCCCTGCTATAGTCACCGCTTTTGGTGGGGAAGCACAAAGACCATAATCCGTGTTAAAGACGGCGCTTTTAAGAAAATAAAATGTGTTCAGGTTCTTTACGCTACACTATCATTGGATCATTAGAGTAGTAAGGATGAAAGTGTAGCGTGCAGAATAAAAACGAAATCAAGCCGCAGCCTGCCCCTAAAAAAGCTGATTCATTTGATCAGGTTACTCAGGTTACTCAGGTTACTCTGCTATTAGTTGTCTGTATCTGGCTCTTTGACCCTCTAATTGACAGTCATATTTTCGGTGGCGAAGGTTTTCTGGAAAGTCTGCTGTCCCCTTCTCCAGTAGAACTATATTTCCGTAGTTTACTGACTCTGGCCATCAGCGCTTTTGGTTATATTTTCCACCGGCAACTTCGTAAATATAAAAAACAGAACTTACTCCTGAAACAACAGAAACAACAGAAACAACTCATTCAAAAAGTAATAGATTCTGAGCCTGAATGCGTTAAAAGTATCAGTGAAGATGGCACTCTGCTGAACATGAATCCAGCAGGCTTAAAAATCATTGAAGCTGATGTATTTAAAGATGTGAAAAATGCGTCAGTTTACGATCTTATTGCAGAGGAAGACCGTGAAGCCTATATACAGTTCAACGCAAAAGTTTTCAGCGGCGCAACGGCCAGTATGGAATATGATATTGTTGGGCTCAAAGGCACCCGTAAACGAGTAGATAGCCACGCGGTCCCTTTTTACGATGAGAACGGCAATATCACCGCTCACCTTGCTATCACCCGCGACATCACGGAATTCAAGAAAAACCAACGTGAACTCAACAAGTTTTCTCAAGCAGTCGAACAATGCGCAAGCATGGTGATGATTACTGACGCGAATGGCATCATAACCTATGTTAATCCCCGTTTTTGTTCAGTAACCGGATTTACTGAACAGGAATCTCTTGGTCAAACTCCGAAGATTCTCCGGTCAGGGCAGCACCCTACAGAGTTTTATCAGGAGATGTGGGAACAAATAAGTGCTGGAGCTGAATGGAAAGGGATTCTACAAAACCGTCGAAAAAACGGTGAACTCTACTGGGCCTCTGTTGTCATTTCCCCTGTTCATAATGAAGAAGGTCACTTAGACCACTTTCTCTGTACCCAAGAAGACATTACCGATTCTCACTTACTTAACCAGAAGCTCGAATATCAGGCACGGCACTGTATGCTGACTGGTCTCGTAAATCGCCATGAATTTGAACAACAACTGGAACTACTACTAGAGCAGACCAGGCAAGATAAAAGTCATCACGCAATTGTGTTCACCGATATTGATCAGTTTAAATTAATCAATGATACCTGTGGGCATGCTGCCGGAGATCAGCTCCTGAGACAGATCAGTACACTACTTGAAAGCCACGTACGACAGAATGACTTGGTTGCACGCTTGGGAGGTGATGAATTTGCAATCCTCATGCGTTACTGCGAAGCTGACAAAGCCGAGCAAGTAATCGAGCACATCAGACAAATAGTCGAAGAGTTCACCTTCTTCTGGGAAAATAAAAGTTTCAAAGTTACCATCAGTTTAGGCTGGTTAGCTCTTGATGAATTTTCTCCTGAAAGCACTACGATTTTAAGCCAGGCTGATGCTTCATGTTACATTGCTAAAGAGCAGGGACGAAATAGGATACACTTCCATCAGGATAGTGAAACTGATCGATCCAGGCAGGGTGAATACCAATGGATTAACCGAATTCATGAAGGGTTAGAAAATAACAATTTCCAACTTTACGTACAGGAAATAAAATCCTTACAAGATGATCAGCAAAGTCACTATGAGGTACTAATCCGTTACAAGGATGAAGATAATCAACTTATTCCTCCAGGTGCCTTCCTTCCTCCTGCTGAACGCTATGGCATCTCACCTAAAATTGACCGCTGGGTCGTATGTCAGGTCTGTCATCTCCTGACCGCAGAACTTGCAGATGACATCAGTTTGTCAGTAAATTTATCCGGATTATCAATTAATGATCCTGAATTTTTGAAATATGTACAGCATTGCCTGGATGAGTTTAAAGTCCCTGCAGATAGGCTCTGTTTTGAAATTACCGAAACAGCCACCATTAGTAACCTGACCGAAGCCGTTGAGTTTATTAACCAGATGAAACAAATGGGCTGCCAGTTTGCCCTTGATGACTTTGGCAGTGGCCTCTCATCATTCGGTTATCTTCGCACCCTGCCGGTAGACTACGTAAAAATCGACGGAATATTTGTAAAAAATATCTGTGAAAATAAAATCGATCTGGCAATGGTCCGTAGTATCAACGAAATTGGCCAACTAATGGGGAAAAAGACGGTCGCAGAATTTGTTGAAACTAAAGAATGCATGGATCTGCTCAAAGAGATCGGTATCGATTATGCGCAAGGGTTCGGAATTTCTAAACCCAAACCCGTTGAAGACCTAATCTTTACACGACAAGAGCAACGCTCTATTTAAAGCAAAAACCACCCTAAGGTGGCTTTTTGATTTTCTGTTTTTGCTGCTACGTCACTTTTACTCAGCAGAATCTCCCACGGTAGTAAGACCCAGACTTGTCCACGCCTGCATGCCGCCGCGATAGTATTTAATTTTCTCAGCAGGATAGCCCACTTCAAGCATCGCTCTTACCAGAGTCGGAGTCTGACCACACCAGTAGCCGTTGCAGAACATCGCAAGTGTCTTAGCATTGGTAAAATCAAAGCTACCGTCTTCAGCTACATCTGCCCCAAACTCTTCCATTGCATCTGCAGCAGATTCCTCTTCCTTCATGACTGTGTAAGGAACGTTAAGACTGCCTGGAATGGTCAAACGGTAATGCCAACCCTCAGTCCGAGTATCAACGATAAGAACATTCTCATCTTCCTGAGCCTGTTGCATGTAACCGACAAATTCACGCTCTGCAATTGTTTCCACTTCGTAGGGCTCAAATGGGCGGATCGGCTGAGGCATCCCTCTGAACGTGGTGCTGTACAGCTCATTAATTGTATTGGCAGGGTCCTGATTACGCATAACCTCAACCGGCTCTCCTTCATGTTCCACCGTGAAGGAATACAAACCCGGAGCAATCATCGCTTTTTTGCCACCGCCTTCGGACATCACAGCTGGTGATAACACCAGTGTTGCGGCCAGAGTCAGACCTGTAACTGTACGCTTTAGCATCTCACACCTCTTTTTATTATAAATTTATGCCTATTAGTTATAACTTAGATTTTCACATAAATCGATTTTAAGAGCCATGCTTCCGGCTTTAGACATTAGATGTAACTAATTTAAAGTTTCTAAAAGGTCGATACTGAACTGAGCTGCATCCGGAGTGAGATTCAGTTGCTCACATTCAGAAAGAAATTTTGCCTCTCTTTCGACGGTTTCGTTATAACCAAATTCGTTTTTGTCCAGCAACTGCAGTTGCAGAGTCGCTTTATGGTAGAACGCCAGAACTGTGGCTGCTGTCTGACTACCTTCCTGTAGTTGCTGTTCCCATTTATGACGATGATTCTGAATCTTCAATGCCCGCTTTTTCAAATTCCATGTGTATCGGATATCATCAAAGTACGGTTTTTTGAACACCTGAGAAAAAATAGCGATAGTGATCAAAAGACCAATTATTACACCTGTAAGATTGACCATCATATTCTCGCCTTCCGCATTACCGTAGTAATGTCTTAACAGCGCACTGGCACTTAAGCCCAGAATGGCGAATACGCTACACACCAGAATGACGACTTTACGTTGCTTCTTCTGGTAAACATCTTTATCAATCTCTCTGATTTCCACAGTCATACCTTATTTAGCTGTTCAAAGTGTATACAATCACTTGCAGTTCGAGTGTACAAGTGTAGACTTAGCGCCTCGAAAAAAGCCCTTTTTCAGGGCCCGTCAATACTAATTGAAATGAACTGCCTGAGCCATGTTTTTGGTCAGTCCAGCTCCAGCACATGCCATGTATTCCGTAAAAGAAATTTTCTTCAGTCTTCAAGGTGAGGGCGCCCAGTCAGGACGCGCTGCTATCTTCTGCCGTTTCAGTGGTTGTAACCTCTGGTCAGGCAGAGAACAGGACCGGGCTTCTGCCATCTGTGACTTCTGTGATACCGATTTTATCGGAACTGATGGTCAGAACGGCGGTAAGTTTTCCACTCCTGAGGAACTGTGTTCGTTTCTGAAGAGTTTCTGGCCTGAACAATCTCAGACATCCCCATATGTGATTTTTACCGGTGGGGAGCCTGCTCTGCAGCTTGATCAGCCTCTAGTCGATGAATGCCATAAGTTTGGCTTTGAAGTCGCCATAGAAACTAACGGCACTAAGCCTCTTCCCGATAATATAGATTGGATTTGTGTAAGCCCGAAAGCAGATACTCAATTAGTCATCACCCGTGGTGACGAACTGAAACTGGTTTACCCTCAACCTCTATCACTGCCAGAACAGTTTTCAGAGTTATCTTTTACACATTTCTATCTGCAACCTATGGATGGAGCGTCCAGAAAAGCCTATACCCGCGAGACTATTGCCTATTGTCTCAAACACCCACAATGGAAACTGAGTCTGCAGAATCATAAAATTCTGGGAATCGACTAACTCCCTGTTAAACCAAACGCCCTTCTGTACGTTTCTGCGGCCAGTTGCGATAAGTAATTAGAGCAAAAGCTGGAACATTCATTAACACTCCGTAAATTAGCGCACTGGCTGACATTTCAGAATTCTGCAGTATTCCACCGGTGATCAACAGCGCGATGGCTGCGTTTTGAATACCCACTTCCACCGAAAGGGTCAGCCCTTGCTCTTTAGAGAGCCTGGCCTTACGAGCAATGATATACCCTGCTGACATTGCCAGAACAACCAAACAGATCACAGCAGGGCCTGCCTGCCGTAACAGGTCAGGCAAATGCCCCCAATTACTTTTAACAATGACAAACACCACCATTATCAGAAAAGTGCCTGCCACAGTTTTAATAATTTTCTGGCTACGTAGACAAAAACCTGGCCATTTATGATTGATTACAGCTCCGAGAATAACTGGAAAAAGAGCGATAATAAGTAGCTTGAAAATAGTTTCTGCAACAGGAAATATCATTGCTTGTTGCTCACCTAACACAACATCTATCGTCAGTAGCGTCAGCAACGGCATTGTGAAAGGCGTGATCAGACCCGTTACACCCGTCAAACAAACAGAAAGAGCTGTATCCCCACGACATAAGTAAGTAATCATATTTGAAGTTGCTCCGCCAGGAGCAAATGTCAGTACCATAATACCTATAGCAATAGCAGACGGCAGATCAAAAACAAAGACAGTAATAACACCCAGTATTGGCAGTAAAATTAATTGCGCTGTTACGCCAAGAAACACTGCTTTAGGTTCATGAAACAAGATTCGGAAATCTGCTAATTTCAGAGACATCCCAACACCTAGCATGATAGAAAAAAGGGCGAGTGGTAACACAATCTGAGTAACAGAATTACTTTCCATATTATTCCTTTATGTTTTGTCTGACCTTTCTGAAGAGAATATATAAATTTAACCTCTAAGAACAACTGTTTTGCACTGCAAAAAGTTATTCAAAAACAGTAATTACAAGGCCTTAAGCCTCCTACTCACACACTCTGTGGATAACTCTGTGAATTAATACTTCAAAACATCATGAAACACCCATATTTAGTGGCCTTAGTTCAAACTGATCATTTTTTAACCATATCTTATTTTTTACTTTAATTTCAACAACTTAATTATGTCAATATAGTAATTTACGGTTTTTTTATGCGCACTAAGTTGACTCATATGCACTAATTTGGGCAGCAGTGAAAAACTTCTTTTCTGGTTAAACATAAACAGCGGCCAAACCGCCGTAATACATAGACTGAGACGTTTCAATTCAAACACACTTGCCACTTTGCCGGGCTACAAACCAAAAACAAGAGAATGTTACAAAAGAATTTACGACTCTGCTGAAATAGCCATTCACTTCCTGATAGGATATTGACCTATAAAGATCACAAAGAAGTGTTAAATATGATCCGAGATTCAGAACAACAAAAGGCCGTGCAACACGTCACCTTAATCGGGGCAATTCTGGATGCTTTGCTAGGGCTTAGTAAAATCGTAATCGGACATCTGTCATTTTCAGCTGGACTGGTTGCTGATGGTATCCACTCTCTATCAGATCTGTTGACCGATCTGATGGTCATCGTGATCCTGAGGTTTTCTGGAGAAGGGCCCGATGAAGAACACCCATGGGGCCATGCTCATTTTGAAACTCTTGGTACAGTTCTGCTGGGTAGTGTATTAATTGCTGTTGCCGGAGCTATGGCTTATGAAAGTATTCACTCTTTATTAAACCAGAAACAACTTCTGATCCCCGAATGGCCAACCCTGATTGTGGCCGCAATATCAATTCTGTCCAAAGAATGGATTTTCCGATACACCTTTAAAATTGGTAAAGCTACTGGTTCAGACCTGTTAATTGCAAATGCGTGGCACAGCCGCACCGATGCTCTATCGTCCATAATTGTGTTAGTGGGGATTGCAGGTTCCATGGCAGGAATTATTTGGCTGGATGCTGTAGCTGCTGTAGTTGTTGCATTTATTGTTGCCAAAATAGGCTGGGATTTATGCTGGAACAGTATTAAACAACTGGTTGGAACATCCCTTCCTGAAGAAGATATCAAACGCTATCAGGATATCGTGATGTCCATTCAAGGCATTATCAGCGTTCACAGTTTCAAAAGCCGGGCGATGGGCAGCAAGAGCATTCTTGAGTTACACATTCAGGTCGGCTCAGACATCAGTGCATCAGAAGGCCATCATCTTGGAGATTTAGCCTGTCACCAGCTACATAAGGAATGTGATGACATTGGCCATATCATTTATCACATTGATACTTACAATGATGAAAAAATAGATCTCACACCCTCTTATGAATTACCACTTCGCAGTGACATTTCAGCTGTTATCCTGTCAGCTCTGAAAAAGGTTTTACCGGGTATAGAACTTCACCGTCTGACCCTGCATTACCAACCTCAGACCATGGATATTGAAATTCTTTTATATGAACCTGACATGCTTAAACTTCAAGCTACAGGCTATAGTACCAAAGAGCTGATTGATCTGATCAGTTCTCAACTGGAACAGCAATTCCCTGACAAAAACTTTTTCGGCTCCATCTATCTGGCTGCGGGCTGCGTGCAGTGAAACAGTTTTTTCCTGCTCAGTCCCCTTTTATCCACGCGACAGAAGTAAAGCGCAGTAAGTTCATTACACATATTGCGCATACTCCCGATAAACAATCTTCTGAGTGTTTTATAGAGACGATCCAAAAGCAGCACCCTAAAGCCAATCATAATTGTTGGGCCCGTATTGCAGGTTTAAAAGATCAGCTCAATTGCCGTCAAAGCAATGATGACGGTGAACCTAAAGGCACAGCGGGTAAACCCATGCTCAATGTTCTGGAGCACAGTAAGTTATGTGAAATTACCGTTGTGGTTACCCGGTATTTTGGTGGCATTAAACTGGGTGCTGGAGGTTTGGTCAGAGCTTATAGCCAGGCTGTTCAGGAAGCGATTGAGATTCTGCCCAAAACTGAATACTTGTCCAAATACAGTTTTTCAATCGAACTGCCATTTGAGCTTGTCAGTGACATTGAGAGATTAATTACAAATTCTGGCGCAGAGATTACGAACAGACAATGGCAATCTCAACTACTAATGCAGGGAAAAGGTAGCGAGGCGCAACTGGAAGCCCTCTCCCACAGTTTAAGTCCCATAATGCACCAGATCAGCTACTCTTCAGAAAAAACGCTCTGAAAGGCTATTTCTACCGCGTTTTCTCTGGAGTCAAAAAAGCAACGTTCAGGTAATAACTTCGATATTCCCATCCGGTCAAAAACATGCCGAACTGAGTCATCCATACCTACAAAGTAAACCTTCCGATTTTCCTGTAATGCATCCAAAATCATATTTTCAAATGCCATCGCTGTTGAGACATCGATAAGTGGCACAGTTGATACATCAAACAATAAAGCATCATGATCGCCCCAGTGACGAAGCTTATTTGTCATGCCTTTCACAGATGCATAACTGACAGGGCCATCAATTTTATACAGCAAAATCCTGCCGGATGCGGCGGTGAGCAGTTCTTTCTCACGGTGGGTCAGAACATCCAGTTCATCGGGCTGATCAGAGATCAGTCTAATGGATTGCACCTGATGATCTGACAAACGTTTGATGGTAATAATATTCGCTAGGAATACACCTACCAATACAGCAGTCACCAGATCAACAAAAACTGTCAAACCCAGAACCAGAAGCATTAAAACAACCACAAAGAGAGGTGCCCGGTGCAATCGTCGCAAGAAATCCCAATCAATAATGTCTATACCGACTTTAATTAGAATTCCAGCTAATACAGCATGGGGAATATTTTCAGCAAGCCCCCCTGCTCCCATCACAACTAACAATAACACCAGAGCATGTACTACCCCAGACAAGGCGGATTCACCCCCAGCCCGAACATTCACAACTGTCCGCATTGTAGCCCCAGCTCCGGGTAATCCACCAAATAACCCTGCCACCATATTACCTACTCCCTGACCGATCAGTTCTCGATCGGAGTCATGCTGGGATTTGGTCATATTATCCGCCACTAAAGAGGTTAAAAGTGAATCGATTGAACCCAGTGCAGCCAGCATAATTGCCGATAGCAGCATATCTTTCAAAAGCTCAGGTTCAATTGCAGGCATTACCAATGAGGGAAGTCCGGTGGGTATCACACCAATAACCGCAACAGGCTCGTTATTGAATACAAACATCGCAACCAGCGTGCCCACAAACAGAGCCAGCAGCGGTGCCGGAATTATCCGGGAGACAGCCCGCGGACATGCAAATAGAATGATCAGTGTCAGTAGCCCAAGTATTAACGCACCTGAGTAGAAATCGCTTAGGTTATGCGGCAAATGCTGAATCGAACTGACAACGGATGATTCCGCAGGAAAACCTAGTAAAGGTGAGAGCTGCAAGGCAATGATGATCACCCCTATACCACTCATAAACCCGGAGATTACAGGAAAAGGCATCAGGGTGACATATTTTCCCAGCTTGAAAACACCAAACAAAATCTGGAAAAAACCACCCATCAGAACAACAGTAAATGCGATGGCAAGCCCATTTACTGGATCAACCGCAGTGAACTGGGTAAACACCGCAGCCATCACCACGGTCATAGGGCCAGTAGGCCCGGATATCTGAGACGGAGTACCACCAAAAAGTGCAGCAAATAATCCTACGCAAATAGCACCGTAAATACCCGCAATCGCACCAGCACCTGAAGACACCCCAAAAGCTAATGCCAATGGAAGAGCCACCACCGCAGCTGTGATGCCACCAAACAGATCACCTCGTAAATTACGAAAATGTACACCCTGTAGTAGCACTTACTGACTTCCTTTTATTGATATCAACAACCAAATAGCGAGTATGGACTTTAACACTTACACTGCTGTGTACAAGAAATGAACACTTATACTTAATATTTAGGGAGAATAAAAATAATTAGTACACCGTATAAAAATTTACGTTTAACGGGTTGAAGATTTTCTGTGAACGGCCGATAAAAACCGAACATGTAAAGAAACGTTAAATCTATAATTTTTTAGAGAGAGTCATTCCCAAATTTAAACGATTGTTTTAAAGTTAAGGAAGCTGAATCGTGAAATCTAAGTTATAAATATCCATAACTCTATCACGATATTTTTCGTTTTATTTGTTGACTCTATATGAGGAAGTATGAAGTTCGCTGAAAATAACAATCAAGCTGCTGAATACCTCCGTCAGGCTGTCCCCCTGATGGTGAAGCACAATATCCCACCAAACCCACTTAACTACGCGCTGTGGTATACCTATGTAAGTGATCGCATCCCTGAACTAAATGTACAGTTAGATAAGACACTGAATACTTACGGTACTTGTCCAACAATGTTGGGCGAACAACTGTTCCGTGAGCATATGATCAAGGATGAAATTCAAGGTGCTGAAGATATCCAGGCCAATCTGATTGGTTTGATTAATAATCTTCACGAACATGCAGGGGATGTGGCTCAGGAATCAGCAAGTTTCAGTGATGTACTGGAAGATAGTCTGGATAATTTACGCCAGTCTGAAGACGGTGATCCCAGCCTGCCAATAGACACCGTCATCAATACGTTATCTACTCATACTAAAAAAATGAGTGAAACCACCCGCTTATTCCAAGAAAGAATGGATGAGGCTCAGGCTGAAATCGAGTCACTTAAAGAAGAGCTTACAAAAACACGTCAGGATGCTCGTGTTGACCCATTAACTAACCTGTTTAACCGACGTACATTTGATGCCGAGCTGGAAATGCTGACCGGAAGCAGCCATACAATTACATCATCATTTGTTCTGGTAGACGTCGATCACTTCAAACGTTTTAATGATACCTACGGTCATTTAATGGGTGACAAAGTACTTCAATATGTAGGTAAACTTTTAAAAGACACCTGCCCTGAACCAATGATCCCGGTTCGTTACGGTGGTGAAGAGTTTGCGGTATTAATGCCAGGATCCAGCAAAGAAGTAGCCGCAAAGCTAGCTGAAGAGATCAGAGCCAAGATTCAGGCGATTCGCATAAAGCAGAAAAAGTCGGGGGAAGTGATCAGCTCCATCACCGCTTCGTTTGGCGTTTCTCAGCTTGAAGCAGGCGAAACACCAGAGAAGCTAATAGAACGAACCGATAAAGCTTTGTACCAGGCGAAAGAGTCTGGTCGAAACCGCGTCATTGTTTCTTAACAGTGCCACTCAAAAGAAAGCCGCATAAGCGGCTTTTTTATTGCCCAAAATAAATCGCAAAATCATTCACGTCATATTTCTTTCATTGTTTTGTCTTAATCTTGTCGCGAACAGTTTTGCGAGGTCTGTATGAAAGCTATTTGGGAAGTATTCTGGCGTTTTTTACTTTTAGGTTTTACCAGCTTCGGCGGACCGGCAGCCCATCTTGGTTATTTCCAGAAAACCTTCGTTGAAGAAAAGAAATGGATTGAGCAGGATGCCTATTCAAGGCTGATCGCTTTAAGTCAGTTCCTGCCTGGGCCGGGTTCCAGTCAGGTAGGTTTTGCACTCGGTCTGCGCCGTGCAGGTTTGCCCGGTGGCATTGCCTCTTTTGTGGGTTTTACACTTCCCTCCTTTCTGATTCTGTATCTGCTTGCAGTTTACGGTAGCCATGCAGGATCTGGCTGGATGGCCGGCATTATCCACGGTCTTAAATTATTAGCAGTCATTGTAGTCGCCGACGCAACACTGAATATGCAAAGGAGCTTTTGTAAAGAACCCTCGAGTCTGGCTATCGCAGTTCTCACTGCAGCTGCCCTACTGATCGCTCCCAGTCTTTGGATACAAATGGCGGTTTTGATACTCGCCGCTAGCGTTGGTCTGGTACTGCATAAAGGGCAAACACAAACAGATAACCTGCCGGTAAAAACCCGCAAGTTGCCGTTAATTCTCTTCCTGGGCCTTTTCCTTATTCTGCCTTTGCTTGCTTCCCAATCCGAATGGATCAGCTTGTTCTCCGGATTTTATCAGGCAGGCAGTCTGGTATTTGGCGGCGGCCATGTTGTCCTGCCACTGTTGCAACAAACGGTGGGCGATGCAGTAACACCCGATCAGTTTATTCTGGGTTATGCTGCGGCACAGGCTATACCAGGGCCGATGTTCACGCTGGCCACATATATTGGGGCCGAGATGATGCAGAACCTGCCGCTTATCGCTGCCTTGGTCGCCACTGTTGGGGTTTTCCTGCCTGGTTTTCTACTGGTACTGGGTTTACAAGGTTCCTGGGAATCTCTGGCTCACCGACCTAAAGTGGCTGGTGCGGTCTGGGGAATTAACGCAGCCGTGGTAGGGCTTCTGCTGTCAGCACTCTACCAGCCTGTGTTTATCAGCAGCGTCACTTCCGGGTTAGATATGGCATTAGTGATTATCGGTTTCTTTGTTCTACGCACTTTCAAACCACCTATTCTGTTGTTAGTTGCAGGTTTTGCAGCACTGGGCTGTTTGAGTTTGCTGGATTTAGGGTTATAAGGAATATAACCAATATAAAAAATGAGACCGATCATGGAACAGATCCTGGTTTATTCCGACAGCCTGACCTGGGGCATAATTCCTAACACCCGAAAGCGCCTACCATTTGATCAACGCTGGCCGGGGGTCTGCGAGATCAAACTTAAACAACAGGGATGTAATGTCCGGGTCATTGAGAACTGTCTGAATGGGCGAAGAACCACCTGGGATGATCCCTTTAAAGCAGGTCGCAATGGTTCTGAACATCTTGCCCAGGCAATGGAAATCAATTCGCCCTTGAGGATAGTTGTTCTTATGCTAGGCACCAACGACTTCCAGTGTACCCATAACAACAACGCCTGGTTATCGGCGCAAGGAATGATGAAACTGATCAACATCGTTCGTACAGCCCCGATCGAACCAGAAATGCCTTTGCCGGATATTCTGGTCATCAGCCCTCCGGTGATAACTCACCCCAAAGGTGCGATTGCACATAAATTTGAAAATGCAGAGAACCGCAGTAAAGATCTGGCTAAGGAATTGGCAAAGGTCTGTAGTGAGGTGAACTGCCATTTCATGGATGCCGCTGAAGTCACCGATGCCAGCTCAGTAGATGGAATCCATCTGGATGCACTCCAGCATCTTATTCTGGGTGAAGCCGTCGCTGAAAAAATAACCTCTCTATTATGAATGTCTATCAAAAAGGCTCGTCGTAACGAGCCTTTTCCACTTATCAGTGATCACATAGCTGATCAGCTCGATACTGGATCTCTCATAGTTACAAACTCTTCTGCTGCTGTCGGGTGAATGCCTATTGTGCTATCAAACACCTCTTTGGTAGCTCCCGCTTTAAGAGCAATGCCAATACCCTGAATGATTTCACCCGCATCTGGGCCAACCATGTGTACACCCAGTACTTTACGGCTGTCTGCATCCACTAGCATCTTCATAAAAGTGCGCTCTTCGCTGCCGCTGATAGTATGTTTCATGGCGCGGAACTCAGACTTATACACTTCAATGTTGTCGTATTCTTCTCTGGCCTGTTCTTCACTCAGGCCTACCGTACCAATATTAGGCTGACAGAACACCGCAGTTGGGATCAGGTTGTAATCCACCTTCTGATTCGCCCCTGCATAGAGATTACGTACCAGCGCCATACCTTCTGCCAGCGCGACTGGCGTTAACTGAACACGGTCAATAACATCTCCGACCGCATACACAGATGGCACATTTGTCTGGAACTCATCATTGACCACAATGGCACCATTCTTAGCCTGCTCTATGCCCAGCTCCTCCAGCCCCAGACCGGCAACTTTCGGGTTACGACCCGTCGCATACATGATCAGATCAGTCTCAATGGTTGAGCCATCGGTCATTTGCGCCAGATAGCTGCCGTCGGCCTGCTTTTCAATGGACTCAATATTGTTATTGAACAACAGATCAACGCCTTTCTTAGCCACTTCCTGAGCGGTAAATTCGCGAATCTCACGATCAAAACCACGCAGGAACAGGTCACCACGGTAAGTCAGCTTAGTCTCAGCCCCCAAACCTGCGAAGATACCTGCGAACTCAACCGCTATGTAGCCACCGCCGACCACCAGAGCACGCTTAGGAAACTCTTCCAGATAAAACACTTCATTAGAACTGATGATATGTTCTTTACCCGGGATCTCCGGAATATTCGGCCAGCCACCGACAGCTACCAGAATACGTTCAGCGGTGTACTGCTTGTCACCTACTGCCACAGTGTTAGGGCCAACCAAAACAGCACGACCATTGATCAGTTCACAACCGGAATTCACCAGCAGGTTCTGGTAGATACCGTTGAGGCGTTCAATCTCTTTGGTTTTGTTGTCACGCAGGGTTGGCCAGTCAAACTCCATGCCTTTATGGGTCAGACCAAAACCAGCCGCTTCTTCAAAGCTTTCAGCATAATGGGAAGCATAAACAAACAGTTTCTTCGGAACACAGCCAACATTGACACAAGTGCCGCCCAGATGACGATCTTCGGCAATACCTACCTTAACGCCCATGCTCGCAGCCATTCGTGCTGCACGTACACCACCGGACCCGGCGCCAATTACAAACAGATCAAAATCATATTCAGCCACTGTTGGCTCCTTCTTGTGTTGAGAGTTGTATCGTCAGTTGTGTCGAGATTTGAGTATCAATGATACCTGAACCTCTAATATGTAGAACAATTAAGAAATTCAAAGGACCTGATAAATAATTTCTAAAATCATCTGAGTATCAATCCAACCAATTGTTCAATAGAATCCGATTAAATTTTATTGATAACCACAGGAAAACCCGCAATGAAACTGATCTGTTTCAACGTTAATGGCCTGCGCTCACGCCTTCACCAACTGCAGGCAGTCATTGATAAATATCAGCCGGACATCATCGGTGTACAAGAATCCAAAGTACATGACGAAGCTTTCCCGGTCGACGATGTTGAAGCGATGGGTTACCACGTGGAGTTTCATGGTCAGAAAGGCCACTACGGAGTTTGTCTGGTTTCAAAAAAACCACTAAGCAATGTTCAGAAAGGCTTTCTAACCGATGATGACGATGCTCAGCGTCGTATGATTATGGCCGATGTTGAAACAGACAACGGCAACATCGTACGAGTACTCAATGGTTATTTCCCACAAGGTGAAAACATAGAACATGAGGTTAAATTCCCGGCGAAGCGTAAGTTTTATGCGGACCTTCAAACCCACTTGGAGGAACACTGCTCTGCCGACGAAAATCTGGTGCTCATGGGTGATCTGAACATATCCCCAGAAGATAAAGACATCGGTATTGGCGAGCCAAACCGTAAGCGCTGGTTAAAAACCGGTAAAGCCAGCTTCCAACCGGAAGAGCGTGAATGGTACGCAAAACTGACAGGCTGGGGACTGACTGACAGTTTCCGTCATCTGAACCCGGAAGATAACAACACCTTCAGCTGGTTTGACTACCGCTCCCGTGGATTTGATGATGAGCCAAAACGCGGTCTGCGGATTGATGGCATTTTACTGACCCAGCCACTGCTGGAAAAATGTAAAGATGCCGGGGTGGATTACGAACTGCGTGGCATGGAAAAACCCTCTGACCATGCTCCAATCTGGGCTGAACTTGACTTGTAACCCAGAAAAATAACGGAAAAGGCCGCTGTTAAGCGGCCTTTGGATCTCCTGTGCAGCAATGAGAAGGGGGGATCATTCCTCCACAGGACAGATAAACCCATCAGGTTTCACCAACAAAACATCACAATCAACATGATCCACAACATGCTCAATTGTACTGCCTACCAGCAGACGATCCAGAACACTACGTGCCACTGCCCCCATAGTGATAATGTCGATCTTATTATGTTTAGCATAATTGCTGATAATTAGATCGCTCTCGCCTTTCAGCATATCAACCTGATAAGAGTTAGTATTCAACCCATACTCTTCAAGCAATAAATTACAGCGGCGCAAATGTAACTGCTCAACTTTGTCCTGCAATGATTCATAGTCAGTGATTAGGTGCTCATCAAAGATAGCTTCATGGGGCAGTGTGTTGTAACAGTGCAGTACACGTAACTCTCCAAGCCCTTCTTCAGCTAGCTTAAAGCTTTGCGCTAAAATTTCTTTATCCAGTTTTGCATACTCATCACCTTCATGCAGCGGATCAATACAAGCGGTGATTCGAGTGATTTCATTCCAGGGGCGGTCCTTAACAAACAGTACTGGCACTGGGCATTTACGTGCGATCTGCCAATCCACTGAAGCAAAAAGGTAATGCCCCAGACGGTTATGTGGCTGTATACCATGCAGCAGGATGTCCGGTTCATGACGTAACACTTGCCTGACAACTCCCTCGGCACGATGTCGGTTCCATGCCACATCAAACCCCGCCTCAATGCCATCAGAAATAAGTGCCTGGCAATGCTTCTCAAGCTTCTCTTCTATCTGGCGAATATATGCATGTTCAGCTTTAAGTTCCTGATCTTTATCAAACAGATAACCATGGGTAATCGAGCGATTGTAACAGCAGCAGAATAGCTCCAGTTTCGCGTCATACTGCTTAGCCATTAGCGCTGCCTTTTCCAGCACACCTTTTGGATCTTGTTTCAGATCCAAATTCACAAGAATCTTTTCCATTACCAACTCCGAAATACTTTTCCGTACTTTGAGTCTGGCAGAAAAACCCATCTATGCCACTGAGAATGATCAACAATTAGGCTTATAACCCAGGAAAGCCAAAACGTAGATATTTTATAAAAAAATAAGCTAACGCACCTCTTTATATTAGATATAACTTATATATAATACATCTAATATTAAGGTTTATTACAGGAGTTCGTATGTCTCTTAACGCAGCACTTCGCTTAATGGCCGGTGTGGTTATTCTTGTCAGTATTGGTCTCGGTACTTACATGCACCCTAACTGGTTCTATCTGACCGGTTTTGTGGGTCTCAACCTGTTTCAATCCGGTTTTACCAAATGGTGCCCGGCGGTATTTATATTTCAGAAAATCGGACTTAAATCTGAAACCTGCTCCTCTGAAGGCATGAGTATTAACCAGGGTGTGCACATTATTGCAGGCTCGGTTGTGCTTCTGACGGTAGGTTTAGTGCTGTTTGCGGGCATGACTGCAAACCTATTGATTGTGACAGCGATTGTTGGTTTAAGTCTTACCCAATCCGCCTTCACTGGCTGGTGCCCTGCAATGATGGTTGCTTCCATGCTGGGTTGTAAAAAAACCGTAGCCGCATAACCCTTTTTTCGGACTTTTCTCACCTAAATCCGCTTGTTACCGGACATTCGTGTCCGGTTTTTTTTGCCCGTAAAACGATATTTTTCTGTAGTTACCCGCTACAATGGTCGAATCTCACGGATTGATGGGTTCAGACTTTTGCTACTCCGAATCGCTGGTTTAGTTCTGCCTTCCTTATTGCTCCTGCTTGGTGCGGGCTTGCTATTGCCTATGGCAGCAAAACTCTCCACCGAATATCAACATATTATTACTCTGGCCCCTTACCTTCTGGCCCTGATTGTTGGCCTGTTGGGTTACGGTTTCAGTCGCAGTCGTATATTCTTTGCCGCTCTGAATCTGATCGCCGCTTACTGGTTGATACAATCCGGGTTGCAAACCAGCCTGAATAAAGCCGACGCTTTTGTCCTTTACAGCATCATATCCATTCTGCTGCCCATTCATATGGCGTTTATATCGGTCTATAAAGAACGTGGTCTACTCACCCCTATAGGCATCATCCGGGTTGGCGTAATCGCAATCAGCTATCTGATTATCTACCTTTTATGGCAGTACGGTTCACTGGCTCTATACCTACCCAATCTGCCAATGAGCATGTTGGAGATGGTGCTGCATGATTATTACCTCAGTCAGGCCGCAGCCTGGACCTTTGCCATCTGCTTTTTACCGGTTATCGCCTCATTTGCATTCCGTAAAACCTATACCGATGCAGCACTGCTGGCGGCCATCATCTCTGCCCTGATTATGCTGAGCTGGTTTAACCGCCCATTGATCTCAGCTTTGTTTGTCTCCGCCAGTCTGATTGCCCTGGCTATTTCTGTAATGCAGAACTCATACCGCATGGCCTTTATTGATGAGCTGACCGGTATACCTGCCCGTAGGGCCTTGCAGGATAGACTCTCTACTCTGGGCAAAAAATACTGCCTCGCCATGTGCGATATTGACCACTTCAAAAAATTTAACGATACCTACGGACACGATGTCGGTGATCAGGTACTAAAAATGGTTGCAGCCAAACTCGCTAAAGTCACCGGCGGAGGTAAGGCCTATCGTTACGGTGGTGAAGAATTTACTCTGGTTTTCCCTGGTAAGGACGAGAAAGAAGCCCTCCCTTATATCGAAGAACTGCGCGAGACGATCGCCAACTACCCGATGCATATCCGAAACCAGGACCGCCCGGACGACAACGACCAGGGTGAACAAATGCGTAAGAAGGACCCTGGTACCGAGGTGGTGAGTGTCACGATCAGCATCGGTGTCTGTGAGAAAACAGCGGATCTAATGGACCCTCAACTGGTAATCAAGAAAGCCGACGAAGCGCTGTATACTTCCAAGAAAAATGGCCGTAACTGTACCACCGCTGTTCACCTACAACCGCAACGTAAAACCCGTAAGAAACGTGGCGCCCGTCACGATTATGCCTAGTCTTTTTTAAAGCGATTCATCTCATTAGCCAGGCGTTTATTCCCCTGTTTAGATAACCTTCGAATCACATTTTGCTGATCTTTAGCTGGTCGGTTCTGACTAAGTTTGTATTTACCTTGTATCTCAGAAATGGAAATCTCTATTCCCAAAATGGCATCCAACATCTGAGTGGGGTACTGCATATCCCAGGGTTCAGAAAGGTCGCCTTCAAACTGAGTACTCATCAGTTCAACAATCTCTTTATTTCTGTCGCGGTCATTCACAACCTTTGCTGTTCCATATACTTGAACGCTCTGATAATTCCATGTCGGTACCCCACCACTTTTCTCATACCATGTCGGAGAAATATAAGCGTGAGGCCCCATCAGGGATATCAGTACCTCCTGTCCATCCAGATCACCTGCTTGAGGGTTTTTCCGGGCAACGTGCGTAATCAGAGTCTGATTATCATCTGATAAAACAAATGGCAGTGGCGTCGAGAATAAACGCCCTTCAACTGACGAGATCAGTTGGCCAAATCCATTGATGCGAATATAGCTAAATAACTCAGATTCTTCCTGAATTTCAAAATGCTTTGGAACATACATAGTTAAACCTGACTAAACCGAGATAAAACCTTCAAGATATTTAACCGCTTTACCAGAGATCAATACCCGTTCACCTTTAACTTCACACTGTAGTTTTCCGGTACGGGCAGAGATCTGAATTGCCGAGAGTTTTGTTTTGCCCAGCCGTTCTGCCCAATACGGTGCCAGGTGTGTATAAGCAGAACCCGTTACAGGGTCTTCTGGTACACCCAACTTCGGCGCAAAAAAGCGTGCTACAAAATCGGACTTATCACCTGGAGCTGTAACAATAATTCCTCTCCTGTCCAGTTGTTCAAGTGTAGGGTGAGCTGGTTGAATCGCTGCCAACTCAGCTTCACTGGAAAACACCGCAACATAATCCTCATTCGCCAGACACATATCAGGTTGTTTACCCAAACCCTGCACAAGCGCATTCGGTGCTTCGCAGAGCGTCGGTTTCTGGTTCGGGAAATCCAGAGTTAATAGCTCCCCATCGCGGCTCACCGTTAATCGCCCGGACAGAGAGTCAAAACTAACCCCTGAGCCTTCATAACCCAGACAGTTAAACAGCACATAGGCAGAAGCCAGGGTTGCGTGACCGCAGAGCTTCACTTCATCCTTCGGGGTAAACCAACGAATATGAAAACCACTGTCCGTCGGAATGAAAAAAGCTGTTTCTGCGAGGTTATTCTCCTCTGCGATCGCTTGCATCGTGGTATCCGGTAACCACTTATCCAGTGGCACTACTGCGGCAGGGTTACCCTCAAAAGCTTTGTCGGCAAAAGCATCTATCTGATAGATCGGCAGTTCCATAGCGGCCCCTTTCAAACCGGTTTTTCTGTTAAGCGGCCCGTGGTGAATAGAGAGAAAATTCGTTTACGTGGCACGCGATTATCCAAAGAGTTTACCCACCATGCGGCCACAAAAAGAAGACACAGATACACGCCAATCGACAGATACAGATGCAGACCTAACTCTGCAAACCAGAGCACCAGAAACATAAACGGGTAATGGATCAGGAACAGAGGAAAGGCCAGATCACTCAACACTCTGACTGGCTGAGTAAAACGGAACTGCAACCTGAACCAGAAGGTTTTAGGTACACGCAGAGCAATATAAATACCCAGGCCAAACTCAAAAACTCTGCATAAGGGGAACCAGTCCCCCGGTCTTCCCGGCATAAAACCATATTGCCGATAGGCCCAGCCCTTGAGTTCATCAAACAGGGAACCAGCGACAAAAGGTATGCCCTCCTGCCCTATATACCAGCGCGATAAAACACTCACCAACAGCAATACAGCCAGAGTGATATGAGGTGCACGTTTAATACAGAAGAAGAGTAATGGGAACAGTGCATACATCACCATAATCAACGCAATAAACCAGCTTGGTGAATTATAGGGACCACCCCACATGCCTCCCCAGGAATAGAAACCGGTAATGCTCCCCAGCAGGTCTGCCAGCAAGCCGTTGGGGAAGAGTTCTGGCAGATCCCCTTCCATCAATAACCCGCCCAGCAGATAACCCACAATCGCAATAGGCAAAGACAACAGATAGATGGGATATATACGCAGAACCTTCTTCAACATATACAGCAGATAACTTTCATTTTTTGAACGGCCGCCCATGCCCGCCAGAACACCGGACAGAATCAGAAACAGAGAAACACCCAGCCCACCAAGACTGACGTAGTAGAAATTCTTAACGCCAAAAAATGAACCTGCTGAGTGATCCAGAACCTGACCGAAATGGGCTATAAAAACCAATGCAATGGCAAAGACCCGTAAAAAATCTAACAAAAGTGATCTATTCACCTAATACCCCCTGCTCTAATGGGGGGAACAGTTTAGACAGGTGATGCTAAAGCTTTTTTACAGAGGAGGTATGACTTAACAGCAATTGCAGCGGACAGGTTAACTATCAACGCCATTTGAGTTCAACGACCTTCCAATCACCCTCTTCCACCAGCCAGATGGAATCAAAGTCATACACCCGCCCATCCTCTGGCAGAATATTGTTTAACCCCAACAACAAAGCTTTACCACTGACCGTCGCCTCAACGCCATCATGGATCTCAATGTCCATAGTGGTAATTACAACTTCCAGCTGTTGATAGCGGAGAAAATAACCGGTCAGAAGCTTACGCAATCCCTTACGATCCAACCTGTAACTACTGCCTCTGGTTTCATCAGAATAACCGAAGAACAAAGTTGATACATGTTGCATAACATCGCCATTATTCCGCTCACTGATCGCCTGCTGTATTTCAGCGACATTGGTTCGTAACCCCTGCTCTGAAGGAGGATGACTACAACCACTGGTCAGGAACACACTCAGCAGTAAAAAGTGGCAGTTACGCCAATGAATTTTCATAGACTTTAAGTTTGAGACAACAGAAAAGCGGAAAAAAGAAATCATGGGGTTCCAGTCTTGAACAGGAATAAGTTCACGGGCTCAAGTCACAACTATAGCGCATCATTTCTGGCTACAGCGACTTCAACGACTTATTCCTTATCCCTGATACCACTCTTGCCGTTCATCGGGTGAAAAGTAGCTCCAGGCAATAAACCGGCTCTGTTTCTGGCCCTGAGCCATCTCGATCACTTTAACTTCGCGGGCTGAGGTTTTGCGCAGAGCTTTTTGCAGAGCCTTAAGGTTCTCTTTTTTCGAAACCAGACAGGTAAACCAGAGGCACTGCTGTTTAAACACTTCGCTCTCTTTAATCATGTTCTGGATAAACGCCAGCTCACCGCCGGGACACCAAAGCTCCGCACCCTGCCCGGCAAAGTTCAAAGTGGTACCGTTTGAGCCTTTAGCTGCTTTGACAACCTCAGAACCTCTGCGACCTTTAGAACGGTTCAGGTTATTAATCTTACGCTGGGTTCCCTGAGTTGCTTCATCCAGTGAAGCATGAAACGGTGGATTACACAGGGTGAAATGGAACAGGTCATTCTCATTGATCACACCCTTAAAAATCTGTTGCTCATCCTTCTGCAAACGACAACGAATCTTCTTTTTGATCGGCGCATTAAACTGCACAATCTGCTCAACCATCGAGACCGAAACCGGATTGATATCACTGCCCACAAACGACCAGCCATAAGCCTGACTACCGATAATGGGATAAACACAACTCGCCCCCATCCCAATATCCAGCCCACGAATCAAACCACCCTTAGGCACCTCACCGCCATTATCGACCGCCAGCAGATCCGCCAGATAATGAATATAATCCGCCCGCCCCGGCACCGCAGGACACAACGCCCCCTCAGGAATATCCCAGAAGTCGATGCCATACACATCCTGCAACAACGCCTTATTTAAAGCCTTAACCGCCTGCGGCTGGGAGAAATCCACCGTTAAACCACCTTTTACCGACTGGGTTAGGAAAGGCTTTAGCTCGGGGGTTATCGCTGCGAGATGCTCAAGGTTATAAGGGGCAGAATGGGCATTCCTAGGGTGGAGCAGGGATTTTCTGGGAGCTGACATGGGTTCATATTTTTTGAGATAGGTAGGAGTGGGATTGTAGCAGCTTCCCGATTCTGATCGGTAGAAAATCCAGCACGCGGCCCTTCAGTCTTTCAGGCAGCACGCTTCGCTACGAGTGGCGAGAACGTGCTGCCCGAAGGGCCGCGTGCTGCCTGAAAGGCTTTATATACCCCGTTTGAAATCACGGTAAAAATTTTCGTGAGATCCTAGTGCCAGCAATTCGAGAGTCAACCTACCATCATCATAGCTATACCCAAGCAGGGTAAGTTGTTTGTTCATTTTGAATTTATATACACGTAAGAAGGCCAGGTCACCTTTCTTAAGTTCTCCCGACTCAGGCTTTGCCATCAGCATCTTAACGGCGCTATCCAGCTCTTTTTTCTGATTGGGTTTGAGCTTTTTTACTGCCTTCCTGAACGTGGGTGTTTGCAATACACGGACAGTCTTAGCCAAAATCGTAGCTCTCCAGCTTGCCTGCTTCTCGCTCTGCTTGCGCAATAATCGACTGTTTTACAAACTCATACGGGAGATCAGGATTATCTTCCATGATTTTTCCAATCTTCGCCCAATGCTCAATTTGCTTGGGTGGCGTTCGATTAAGAGCCTTAGCCATAATCGTCGCCTTCTCAATAAGATCCTGGTCTAGCCTTATGCTAGTTGTAGCCATAACATTTTCCTCTGGGACAGATAACACAAATGTAGCAACTTACCACAAAAGAAGCAATTAGCCACAAACCAGAAGCAACCCAATAAACTAAATGCCGGCTGATACTGCTAACCCACCCAACACTAAACCACCGCGCTTTTAAGCTTTTCCTAGATGATTGGA
>JBOEGV010000014.1:0-6374 GCA_050633605.1 Neptuniibacter sp.
TCCCGGTTGGGCGTAAATCATTTTTTAATCCTCTTTCTGTTATTTTCATCATCGTTAAGATGTTGGGTTTTTTCACAAAAGGCTGTTAGCAGGTTCTGTGCCAATCGATTCTTTGTTTTTATCTAACTGATTTAAAAGGACTAAATTGGAAGTGTTGCAAAAAATGAAGGTGTTGCTAAAAAGCTAAACGCAACAGAATAAAACATCTGTGGCATTTGCTATTTGGTAGATCGAAGAATAAAAAAGCCCTCAGAAAGAGGGCTTTGGAACTTGATAGTGGCTGTGATTAAAGAGCGTTTTCACTCCAGGCTGCCAATACTTCATCCACTGTTTTCAGTGCAGGAATTGGCAGAGCATGGTTAACCACCGCTTTAACGTTACCACCGGTATATTCTGGTAGTCGGTTTTCCCACATCGCTTGGTGAAGCGTTGGTAGGTCTTCCCACTCGCCCATGTAGGTTTCCGGGATCTCCAGAGAGCCGCCATTGATCATACGGTTCAGACCAACAACTTCAGCAGCGTTACACAGATGGGTGCCAATGATACTTGCAGTTGGCATCAAAATTTTTCTCTGACGCATCCACACCTGAGGAGCGTAGAAACTGTAGCGGCGTTGGTTCATATCTCCGATGTAGAGGATACGACCCTCATACGCTTTAACCATCATGCTGGTAATAAACAGACTATCGCTGTGTGCCCGTTCGAAGATGATACTAGGCTGCCCCTTCGGGTTTTCAGCAGATTGCAGAAGTTTGCCTACCACTTTACCGATCGGTTTAAGGCAGTTTTCGCTCATCAGTCGAACCGTCTCTTTAAACGCATCGGTTTCTTTGTTCGGATCTGGCAGAGGAGGCATGGTTTCAGGCCAGATGAAGTCCGGGGAACGACGTTTAATCTCTGCAATACTTACCGCGCCCTGAATAGCATCGCCATACCCTAGAGAAAGTACGAAGTCCCTCTCTGCGTCAGTATCGGTCACCACAACAATACGTAAACCGATAGAGCGAGAGGCTTCAATCGCGTTTAGCGCATCGTTGTCACGTTCTTCCGAACCAGTGCCATAGAAGATGATACAACCTTCGCCGGGTTTAGCTTCCGCCTGACGTAGCAGAGTATTGGCTTCGATAGTTCCAGGTTTACCCATAAAGGTCATCTGGTAACCAGAGCTTGCGCCGAAGTAGGTGATCTTGCCACCCGGTGCCAATGCCTGGAAACTACGTGGGAAACAGTCCTGGCCAGCATGGGACAGCGCATGAGTGCATAGGTTGCCATCGTTGCTTGCCCTTACTGCATCAAGGAACACTTCACCTGCTTTTTCCCAATCCGTCCACTGTGTAGGATCAGCAGGGATTTGCTGGAAGCACTCTTTAATACCCGCCTGAGTACGGTTAACCGCTTTAGCGCCTTGTGCTTCAAGCATCTCACAACGTGTACCGGACGACACCAGACCAACAGGGGTTGCGCCAGCTGCCTGACCTAAGGTTACCGCCCAAGCACCTGTACCCGTCGCAGCACCCTCTACGAATACCTGATCGCCATGACCCAACTTCAGAGCATTAAACAGCGCACGGTAGGAGGTACCTGCTGCGAGAATATAACTACCCGCATTTTCGATACTGATATCGTTTGGTGGCGTAAATAGCTGAGGTCCATCGGCCACCATAAACTGTTGATGTGATCCATCAGGCGTCTGGTAACCCTGGTTGTAGAAGTTGGTGAACATCGGATCTTCACCAGATGCCGGGTCAAGCAGATCAGAAACACCCGAGTAGACCGAAACCAGCTTACCTACGCTGAGTCGTCCCTCTTCTTGCAAAGCTTCACCCAATGCGACGACGAGGCCTACACCACCAGAGCCGGTTACATGGATATCTTCATCATGCTCATCAAACAGAGAGATTGGGATACCTGAAATTGCCCAGCAATCGTTGTAGTTCACCTCTGAGGCGAGTACATAAACCAGAGCCTGATTGGCTGCAGGTTGCGGTACTGGAATAATCACTTCTTTCTCAGCGTCAATAGGGTCACCGTGCAGATAGTTACCGCTCTTTTCATCACGGACTACCCCATGAGCCAGTTGGTATTCTGGAATCGGTGTGACCCCTGGATAGAAGGCTGCACCTGCAGGTAGTAGCTTATTCTCTTCGATCAAGCGGTCTTTACAGCTGATATCCAAACGAGGGCGACTAGGCAGAGCAGGGGATTTCTTATCCATAAACAACTGGATACCTTTCTTACCACCGTTTTGCGGGTCCATCACATAATTAGTGAACTGCTCAATCTCTTCAGCCAGACCTTGCTTAAAGCCTTGGCGGAAGCCCATTTCTACAAGATCAACGATGCTTTGAGCAACTGGACCACGTCCGCATTCTTGCGCAGCTTGTAAGCAATTACTTACATACTCATTATTCAGCGCATCGGAATAGAACAGACCGGGTTCATTCCAGTTAGCGACTTGTTTATGTCTGCGTTGCATCGCTTCATACAGAACCCCTGTACGGGTTAATGCCGCTTCACGGGCTAACTGTTGGGCTTGTGACAACACGCTGCTGCCATGCTGAGTAACTAAATCCAGCAGGCCCATAGCACAGGCTTTATCCCCTTTAATCTGACGCCCAGAGATCAACATAGACAGCGCATCGACAATGCCTTGTATTGGAGTGACCTGCGGGTTGGTTTTAGCCTGTTCCAGTAGGATGCGTGGCAGGCGTTGAGTGCCGCCGTATCCCGGTGGCAGATAAAGGTTGATCTCTGGCTGACCCAGTACCGTATTACGATTACCAATTCGCATATGACAAGCCATTGCCATTTCACAACCACCACCAAGGGCAACACCCTCTACTGCAGCGATCACTGGCTTACTCATATTCTCAATCAGGTTGGCTACCGCATGAGCCTTGGAAGGAAGAGAGTGTGCTTCCGCATGTGTGTGGACATCTTCGAGTAGCTGACGAACATCAGCACCGGCGATAAAGCTTTTTGAGCCTTTACCGGCCAGAACAATCGCGCCTATATCATTACGGCGTTCAATATGAATCAGCGCTGTTTCCAGCTCGTCAAGTAAACGCTCGGAAAGGGCATTAACCGGTGGGTTACTTACGATTACGGTAGCGATTCTGACAGTTTCCCCATCGCGCTGACCAACAGGTGTGTATTCCATTCGCAGCATGCGTGTAGTTTCGATCAGTTTCTGTTCAGAGGCGCGTTTTTCAACTTCCTGCCACTTGGCAACAGCAGTTTTGATCTCATCCAGACACTCAGGGTTACGCAGAGTAGAGGTGTCACCTAACTCTTCACCTAAAACAATCGATTTCAAAAAACGGCGCATATATTTACCGCTGCGAGTTTCCGGGAATTCGGACAGAACGATAAAGTCCGATGGTACCGCTACTGCACCTTTTTCTTCGCGGACTAATGCAGACAGACGCTTTTCATCGTCGCGAGTGATTTTGTGACCCGGAGAAGCAAGCAAAAATGCCAAAGGTGTCAGGCCTTTCTCGCGGTGTGGAGCACCTATAACGATACAGTTACCCACAGGGGAATCTGGGTTTAACTGCTTATCTTTAAGAATCGCACTTTCTATCTCTTCAGTACCCATACGGTGACCGGACACGTTGATTACATCATCGGAACGACCGTGTATTGAGAAACTGCCATCTTCATATTTACGCGCAAAGTCACCCTGAATATAGATATCCAGTGGATTACCTTCTGCATCTTTATAGTGGCTGAAGTACTGCTTCTTGAAGCGACCAATATCACCTTGCCATTCTGGACTGCCAATATTTTCATCATCTCCCCAGATGGTGCGTGCCAGGTATGGATAAGGTTTAGTGATAACCACTTCACCTTTTTCACCGGTCTCCGCTTGGCGATAGAAGTGGCGACCATTCTCATCGGTGCTACCTTCAGAGATCAACACATCACCAAACACCCATGGCAGAGGATAGGTATGAGTATCTGCCCGTAGTGGCTGATCCGGGTTACCGTAGGCATGAGTCCAGGTGATACCACCGTGCTCAGTTGCCCAGTAGGAATTGATGTACTGTGGTGTCATCAGTTCCATAGCAAACTGCTGTACAGAAGGACTAGTAGGTTCGGCACAGAACGTTGCCACCTTTAGTGATGACATATCGTAGGTTTCAACATCCACCCGGTTTTGAGGATCGGTCATAACCGACTTGAGGAATGTTGAACCCGCTTTAAAGATGCTGATTTTGTGGCGCTCAATGATTGAAGAGAAGCGTCCTGCATTTGGAAAGACCGGTGATCCCTCAGTAACAATCGTTGGGATTCGAGCAGCAAGGCTAGCAGTGATCATATAAGCCTGACCGGTAATCCAGCCCGGATCAGCGATAACCCACATACGGTCTTCACCGGGAACCGCATCAAAACTTACCTTCATCGTGTGGGCGATACCGGCTACATACCCACCATGAACATGCACAACCCCTTTTGGTTTGCCTGTAGAACCCGAGGTATAGATCACAAACAGTGGGTACTCTGCATCAACTGGTACAGGCGCGTTATCGCTTTTCCAGAGAGCGTCAACTAACGTGATGCCATTGAGCGCTTGTAACTCTTCACGGCTCATACTGCAGCCAGCCAGAATCTGTGATTCAGCTTCTGTCAGCAACTCATGAGCGTAAACATCTCGCTCTTCATTCCACGGCATATCGTTGATACCGGCATGGTCAACAACAATAACTTTCTTCACACGTGATGGTGACTTGGACAGCGCTTCAGCAAAGTTAGCGCGGGTATCAGCGGTTTCCTGAGCGCTTAGCTTCTCTTCGTGCAGGATCTTGCCTACCTCACGCATTACATCTGCACGAGTAATAGTGATCTCATCTTCAAGGGCCGCGCTACAGTGTTCAACGATACGGTCACGCAGCGCTTTATCAGTATCGACTGTTGCCAGAATCTTTAATGCGGTCACTGTGCTGATGTAGTTATCCAGCGCAGGGTCGGTATATACCTCTTTGAAACCAACAACCTCGGCGTTGCGCGACGCACCATCAGCAGTGATAACCACACTTGCCCCTGAGTTCTCAATACGGTCAGACAGGGTCTTATCGGAGAAACCACCGAAAACCGGAGTATAGATAATGCCCAAACGTTTAGCGGCTTGAGTCCAGACCAACTGCTCCAGAATATTTGGCATATTCAAAGCGATACGGTCGCCTTTACTCAGGCCAAGGTTCTTCAGGGCTTGAGCTGCATAAACCGAATCGATCAGTAACTGCTTGCGGCTCATTGTACGGTGGTCAACTGGGCCGCCTTTACCGTTATTAGCGGAAGGGTCCCAGCGGTCGCCTTCGTACCAGAAAGCAGCTTCATCACCGAAGCCATTAATAACGTGCCGATCAACCTCATTAAATGCGGCATTCGTTAAGCCGCCACTAAACCAGCGGTAGAAAGGTGCATCGGAATCATCAAAGCTGGATTTCCAGGGAGTCCACTCTGTGAGTTTTGTCTCTTTACCCGTCTCTACATCGATACCGTGCCAGTTCTCCTCGCTGTTCTGAATAAACCAAACTTTCTTTTCCGGGTGAAACCAATGAATTGTTTTCGCTGCAATATCAGCGTGGAATTCGCCAAGATTATCCTCACACTGCTGTCTCTGGTTTTCCCAATCACTAGAGGACTTAATTGGATTTACCAAAACCGTGTCTGGAACCGGAGGAGTGTAGATATTATTTTTTATTGCTGTATTCATACTATACCCAATTTAAAGTTAAACTTTTGTCTTGTTTTTTGGGTTTAAGCAATAAATGGGCCTAATAATTTTTTATGCTATAAGTTATTGATATTATTTAATTGTTTTGTTTTTTGTAGTATTGCTACTTTCTGAAGAGTGCAAATGTTGCTATATGTAGTTTTTTTATCATTTTCGTAGTTTTATTTTAATTAACTTGGAAATTTATTACCTAGTTGGCTTATTAAAATATAGTTACTGATTTTAATAAAAAGGCACTTAAATTAGTGCCTTAACTATCTTTATTGAATAAAGTTTTATTCGTTTTAAAAAATATGATTAGGTTGGTCAATATCAAATTTCTTCATTTGACGATAAATGGTTGATCGGCTAGTCCCCAGCTCTTCAGCGGCATTGGTTATGCTCCACTTGTGACGTTTTAGGGTTTCCAAAAGTAGGTGGGCTTTACGACGATTTCTTTTTTCTGAAGCGCTCAAGGGTCCTCCTTCATTTGGCTTTGATAGAGTTGTCGGCCTCAGTTCTGTTTTGAGTGGCGGTGTTTGCTCGGTGTTGGAGGCCGGTTCCTCCATTATGAGAGGCGAGATAGTTTGACTACTATTAATTTCTGCGGGCAAACAATCTAAATCAATAATTCCGTCTAGGCTGATTGCTATTG
>JBOEGV010000015.1:0-12314 GCA_050633605.1 Neptuniibacter sp.
ATCTGCCGATTCCATATAAGGACGCAGGTGAGGTTCAATCTGGCCTAAACCAGGTGCATAGAACAGAGTTTTACCCGTCCGGGTATCTTCGATATGGATACCGATATTATCGCCAGGATGGGGGTCATCACGATGAGGCGAGTATGGCGGCGCGCTGCTAAGAAGCGGCACAGCCGTCAGCTTCAGTTCCGGTACCTGAGGTATCACAAAACTGTTTTCGCCTTCACCCTTTTCTTTACCCACAGGAATGCGGTTAATGTTATTACCGCCATTCCAGTGTTTCAGCATGTTAAAGATTGGGAAGCCCGTACTCAGGTCCTGCTCCACCATCTCGGTACACCAGATGTTATGCGGGCAACCCTCACGCAACATCAGCAGACCTGTTGTATGGTCAATCTGACTGTCCATGTAGACAATCGCAGAGATGCCGGTATCACGAATCGCGCGATTAGGCTGCATGGGGCCAAAATTAGCCAGCTGCTCACGGATATCGGGAGAAGTGTTGAACAGAATCCAATTTTCACCGTCGACACTGACAGTAATGGATGACTGGGTACGAGATTTAGCGTTGAGCGTGCCAGCTCTGAATCCGGCACAATTGCGGCAGTTGCAGTTCCACTGAGGGAAACCACCACCAGCAGCGGAGCCTAATACTTGTATATGCATACTTATTATTCTTAAGTTGGCTACCCGGTTGATAAAACACCGGGCAACCTTGTCTCATGCAACCAAAAAACATGGCTACATAAAATTGGGGTGAGGTAACTTAAATTGCTTAGCGGTTTGCGAAGTACATTGTTACTTCAAAACCAATACGCAAATCTTTATAAGAAGGTTTAGTCCAGTTCATAGGTTACTCCTAAATATTTATTTTTAATTTTCAGTTACCACAGTCACTTTTATCATGCGAAAGGCACCTACCAATCAGCTTGAACCAAAGTGTCGCAGCACCTATTTATTAAGCTATTTCTATGCCACATTTCTTGTAATATTCAGGATTTAAGTAAAACATTTGGGTCAAAGCCAACGATTAATGCCCCCCAGTGCTGACCATCCAAATAAACAGGGATAGACAACTCATTCAGAATTTCACCCGTATCCCTAACATAGGTCTGTAATAGAAATGGCTGAGTATGGGTGGCGCGTCTTTGCTCGGAACGTGTATCAAAAAAGATTCTACGATTTCTACTGTTTGCATTATCAATAGAAAAATCACCAGTAAGCGAATTCGAGACTTTTTTGTGATGCGTGGCTATATAACCATTGCAATCAACCAACACACTGTAGATCAACTCAGGGTTTTCACTGATGAATCGATCATAAAGCGGTTGCAGCTCGCGATCGAATAGATCTGCATAACTGCAATTGAATTTTGCGGGTTCTTGTCCAGGATTAACTCGCTGATAACTTCTGTCCAAAACGTTAGTACTTCTTTTTATCTGTTCAAGTTGATGATCCAGCGTGATTTTGAAGGCTCTGACTTTTTGGATAATATTTTCAAATGCACCGTAGCCGATGATAAATCGAGACAACAACTCCTGGCTTTCTTCTGTTGATACTTCCAACTGATCGGAAAAATCCTGCGAGTGATCCATCTCGGCTTTTATATCTGTCGCGATGGTGGTGATTTTTTCCACATGCTGCAGGGAGCTTTTATTGGTGTATGCCAATTCATCAATTGCCGCACTGATACTGGAAAGCTGACTATTCACCTCTTCAAAATCTGTTACCAGCTGCCCAAACTGTCCATTGGTATGCTCGATAAAATCTCCGGTGGTTTCAATGTACCCCATAATATTTTTTGCACTGTTATCCGTGTCAGAGACTAAACCAGACATTTTAGTAATATTCTGATCAATCAAACTGGTTGCATCACCCACTTTCTTTGCCAACCCCCTAACTTCATCGGCCACTACAGCAAAGCCTCTGCCAGCCTCACCAGCTCGAGCGGCTTCAATCGATGCATTTAGTGCCAATAGGTTTGTCTGGTCGGAGAAATCCTGAACCATCGTAAGAATGTTAGTGATATTTTGAGAATTGTTATGCAGCCCAGCCACGGTTTCCTGAAAGCTGTTAACCAGTTCGCGGATTGTCTCTATCTGTTGTTGTACCTTAAGCAACTCATCTTTAGACGCTCGAACATCCTCCAGATTTGTTGAGTTTTGCTCGCTGATCTGAAGCGTACTCGCTGCAATCTCTTCAATGGCCCGAGAAGCCTCATTACTTGAAGTGAATACTTCATGAGCACTGTCTTCCTGTTCACTCGCCTTCTTATGTGCCTGCCCTATTACCTTTTTAAGCCGAGCCGCAGAAAACGCCACATTGACACTGCGGGTTCGAGTATCTGCGATGATCTCCTTTAATTTATGAGAGAAGTCATTGTAGCTGGTTGCCAGAACAGAAATTTCATCGTGAGTATCAACCGGAAGTGTTGCTGAGATGTCACCATTTTTTTCTTTGATTGCAGACAAAACTTCTGAGACATCATCGATGGGTTTCATAAACAGATGCCGCATAAAGAAAATGCTTGCTATACCTGTAGCAAGCGCAAATAACACAGTGACAGACCCGGACCACCAAAGTGAATTCAACGCATTGTTCATTAGAGATTTATCCTGATCCGATAAAGCAATACTGCTCATCACCTCAGTGATATCTCGACTGTGATAAACCGACAACAGCATTAAAAATAAGTGGGGAATAAGCAGGAAAATGACATTACCTGTTATTTTTTTGGTAAGGGAATTAAAAAAGTTTCTTTCAATACTCTTATATAAGCTCATAGGACTACTGCTCTGTTAGAATTATTTTCAAGCAATAGGTTGAACAAATTACGTGCCAACAAATTATGGCCCATAATTTGACTATACAAAGTTACTAAACAGAAGAAGAAAAAGCCTGATTCCGGAGAAAGCGCCACTTATAGACAGTTATGCGGTGTAATTAAGGACAGGGAAAAATCGTAACAAAGGATGCAAAGTTGCAACAAATTATCAGATAAAGCAACAAGTGTCTCTGTACAAAAACAGAACCTTAAAAAAAGAGATATTTCGTAAAATTTTCATCTCATCACTGCCGAACATCCTACATGTCGCACGAAACACACATCCGTTGCATTAATGCTACACTTGTAGCACCTCCTGAATTTAACGAAGCGCCGATAGCTGTATATGAAGCATCGCTATTCAGTCACAGCATGGCTGCCTCTAAATTGGGGAAGACACAAGTTTCATGCGGCTTTGCGGCATATGCACCAGGTAAATAATATCTTATCTGGATAAGGTAAAAACCAGCTGGCATACAAACTGCAAATCAGAACAAATAATGCACAAAAGCATTACAACAATGCACTAAAACAACAATAAAAAGTCCTACAACAGCCTCAAGAGTTCTTTCCCAGTATTCTCATGCTGTTAGTCAGGTCGGAGCGATAAGATGAGAAATACGCCTCAACTAAGTGGCACCAAGGATGTTGTAGCCTATGTAACTGGAAATTTTCAAGAAAGGGACATTCAACCTGGTGATCAGATAGCCCGATCATGGGAACGCAGTCTACTTAAATATGGTCTCGACCCGCATGATGCTCAAGGCATAGAAATACTGACCCAGTATGAGATTCAGCAACAACTAGAGCAACATGAAAGCTACCTCAATATTGCTCGCAACGGACTTACTGGTTTATCTAAGCGTATAGCCAATGCCGGATTCTCAGTCCTACTCACAGACGAAGCAGGCCTGACTCTGGATGCCAAATTACCCGAGAACATGAAAGATATCTGGCAGGATGCCGGACTTCTTGTTGGTTCAACCTGGGGAGAGTCAAGAGTAGGTACCAATGGTATTGGCACCTGTCTGGTCGAAAAAGAATCTCTTATCATCCACCAACAAGAACACTTTATGAGCAGCAACAAACCATTAAGTTGCTCAGTCACACCCATTTTTGATCCCTTAGGTAACTTAAAAGGCTGCCTGAATGCATCTTGCCTTGGGGCTAAAGGATCTAAGGAAACCCAATTCCTGACCCTGCAAATGGTCATTATGTATGGGCGGATGATTGAAAACAGTTATTTCCGGCAGACCTATCGCAGCCAGATCACCATGAACATAAAAGAAACCAATAATTTTTCTGATTTAGCTCAGGAGCAATTATTGGCAGTTAACGAGCGGGGTGTGATCATTGGCGCAAACCGTTCCGCGTTCGCCGAATATGAAGCCTTACTTCAAGCCGATCAGCAATTGCTGGGTCTACCCATTGAGGAAATTACAGGATTAACCGTCGAGCAGTTACTTAGCCAGAGTAATGGCGGTGCTGCCTCCATTCGCCACCAATCACCAAAACTACTGGATGAGATCGAAATTTCTCTTCGGGTACCTGCAAATAAAACTGCCGCCACTGCAGAAACTTCCAAGAAAGAAGAAACTAAAGCGGTGAAACACAATCATCGCCATCCAACATTACAACAGCTGGCGGGTGAAGACCCTCAGGTCCGACAGAATGTACAACAGGTATGCCATATTCTAAACAAAGATATCCCCATTCTGATTACAGGCGAAACCGGCACCGGGAAAGAGGCATTTGCACGTGCTATTCATGACGCCAGCAATAAAGCCAATGGACCATTTATTGCTCTGAACTGTGCGGCAATTCCTGAATCGCTAATTGAAAGCGAGTTATTTGGTTATCGTAGTGGCTCATTTACAGGTGCCAATCGAAAAGGAATGAAAGGTAAACTCGAGCAGGCTAATGGCGGTACTATATTTCTGGATGAGATCGGAGATATGCCTGTCCAGCTTCAAACCCGGCTTCTAAGAGCGCTTGCCGAAAGAGAGATAATGCCGCTTGGTGCTACGGAACCTACTCCCCTTGATATCCAGGTTATTTCAGCAACTCACCAGGACCTGGTACAGCGCATCAAAGATAAACAGTTCCGAGAAGATTTCTATTATCGTTTAAATGGTATGTCCCTAAGACTTCCTGCGCTCAGGAGCAGGAATGACAAAGACTATATTATCAACTGCATTTTAGACAGTGAACTGGGAGGCTCAGATGGGGTGAGTTTCGCCCCACAAGTGTCACAGATATTTGATGAATATCACTGGCCAGGAAATATTCGTCAGCTGGCTAATGTTTTACGCTATGCTCTGGCTATTTCACCTGATAAACATATCACTCTGGACCACCTACCCATTGAAATAAGGGCCACACAGCAAGCTTTCAAGGAAGAAGAGTTTATCGCCGAAGAACCAAAAGCAATGACTCTCTCTGATTTTGTCAGCGATGAAGAAGGCAGGCGTCTAATTGAAGCTTTAAGGCTTTATAAATGGAATATCACTCAGGTTTCTGAGGAACTCAATATCTGTCGGTCTACGGTTTACAGAAAGATGAAGAAATACAACATTGTCCAACCAAACGATATCTATTAACCCCCCACCTACCGCCGATGGAGCTAAACCTTCACCGGCGGTATCTCCTCCAATTTTATCCGTATTTATCGCTATAACTCATCTGAATTCAACTCTTCCCAATTGGCACAACCCATGCAATATAAAGTTTGCTGATTAATTAACCAGAACCACGTCTGGTTTGTAAAAGCTAAGTTTCGGAGAAAATAAAAATGATTAAAAAACTGCTGCCACTGGCATTGGCCATCACCTGTATGAGTGTATCTGCCAACGAATTACCCTCTTCTAAAGAAGCTCTTTTAGATCAATTCCTGAGCGCGCATAAAGCTAAAGACTACGATGCAATTTCAGAACTAATTAACTGGGATGGAGTTCGTCGATATAAACAAAAAATGATTCGTGTTTATACACGTAACAACTTCGGCCGGAAGGTTATAGGCACTGAGTTTGAGGAAGCAGATACTGATTTTCTTAAGCATTTTTCTGTAGGCCAGAAACAATACCGAAGCAACCACTCAGTATCACATTTAATGCGCATTAACTTTGAAGATACCGTGGGTGATGAAGAACCTGAATATGGTTCAGTTGTATATTTAATTGGTCAACAACCCGAAGGGTATAAAATCTCAATCGCTGTAAGAGAAAATAGCGACAATACTTCAAACACTCACTAATAAAAAAATAGCACCTTTCAAGGTGCTATTTTTTTATTAACAAATGACACACCTGTTTCAATTTTAATACAAACTTTTGCAACAAAGACACATTAAATAAAAAAACAGTTGTCGCATTTATAAAACAATATCTGCAACAGTTGCCTACCTTATTAAAAAATAATAATACTAAAAACCCAGCCTATAAAATAAATCCTTTAAATATCAATGCGATAAAAATATATTATTTTATGGCATAGAGTTTGCGATATCCCTAATGGCTAGAGTAATTGAATTTAAATATTTAATTTACCAACTAATAAAAACTGACTTATAAAAATACGTTAGGGGGATTCGTTAATGAAACGAACACTTTTGAACATGAATATCGCAGCGGCTATCCTGGCTTTATCAACAGCAGGTACTGCTTCAGCTGCCGAGTTCATGGACGGCAAAATTAAAATTGGTGGCGCTGCAATGCAGTCCTGGCAGACTGGCATCGAAGTTGATGGTGCTGCAAAAACGGCTGGTGATACGGAAGCAGACTCTGCATTCCAGCGTATGCGTTTTGCGCTGAGCATTAATGCTCAGGTAGCAGAAAACGTTTCTGTGTTTGCAGAATTAGCGGAAGAACCTAACGACTGGAATAATGGTAGTGCTGCAATCAGCCAGGACCTGGCATGGATTCAGTTCGACCTTCCGAATAACACTGGTGTTCGTCTGGGTAATGTCGTTTCTACAACTCAAAACTTCATTCGTTACTCTGATGGTGCTGCGGTACAGAGCAACCCATTTGTTGGTAACGGTATTACAGACATGATTACTGCTGAAGAAGGTCTGTGGGCTTATGGCTCGCATAACCTTGAAAGCGGTACTAATGTAACTTGGGATGCTGTTCTGGCAACACCTGACTTCTTCACAGATTTCTCCCCAGGTCACGGCTATAACCTTGGCCTGCGTGGTACTGTTAATCTGGATGGCGGCCTGTCGTTTGGTGCAGGTACGTTTAAAACGAATCATGATCTTTCTGCTGTAGCCGGTAAGCCATTTGGCTCTCTGATTGCTATTGGTGATGGCGATAATTACCAGTTCGCAACGACAGCACCTAGCGCGCGTGCAACTCATCCACTGATCGTCCCTGGTGTCGATGCATTCGTTTGGCAGGCTGATGTTCAGTACAAAACGAATAACTTCCTGATTCACGCTCTTTATGGTGAAGCTGAAGATGATTACAGCTGGGCTGGCGGTCAAGGTTCACTTGAAACCAGCTACGTTGAGGCTAAATCTAAGATGGAATTCTGGGCTGTTGAAGGTAAATTCGACATCAGCAACGAATTCTACGTTGCTGCACGATATGGTGAAGTTACCAACAAAAGCGCTGGCGTTTCAGGCCCTAATAAGTCAGATCGTATCCAGCTAGGTGCTGGTTTCTGGTTAAACGATGCAACCTTGTTTAAAGCTGAATACGTTAAACAAGAAGAAGAGCAGTTCTCTGGTGGCGCTACAGTGGATTCTTCTGTTGCAGGCGGTTCAGACTGGGACGGCTTTATTGTAGAAGCTTCTGTAACGTTCTAAGCCATAGCACACCGAATGGGCACACAATACGTGCCCATTTTTAGTAAATCATCTCAATCACCTCCTTCGGTGAATTCTTGGCATCCTCTGGATGCCCTTTTTACGCTCTTGAAGCAGGCTTCGGCTGTTTGCCTGCTTCTGTTTTGTCACGAAGGCCGTGGCTTGGCTTACCCCTCAATGCACTCAGGGGTAAGCCCTTTTTCTCCTATAACCTATCCAACTGAATATTGAAATCGAGTTTAAGATTGTTGGTTAAAGCGCTGTACACCTGTCGCAAAACCGGTACATGAATCGCAATGCAGCGTTCATTTTATCTATTTTAATATTCGTTCAGAAGATCTCAACAAAAAACACAATATATCCATATTTATCAAATAGTTAAATAATAAATAATTATTTATAATAACTTCATACTTGGCACATTCTCTGCTCAATCAATAACTCTATCTAACTTAAAACAAAAATAATCAGGAGCATTGAAATGTCTGGAAATTTATCTTCAGAAGCAAATCAATTCCTTAGTCATCCCATACAACTTTTCATTAACGGTAATTGGCAGAATAGTCATACGGGATTGGGGAAACAGGTCATAAACCCTTCTAATGGGGAAGCCATCGCAACGGTTGCTTCAGGTGCAGAACACGACGTTAATTTTGCTGTGGAATCGGCTCATACAGCTTTCGATGGCTGGTCACAACTTTCAGTTCATGAACGCTCGAACATTTTGTTTAAACTTGCTGATAAACTCGAAGAGCATCAAGAGACATTGGCACAACTGGAAGCGATAGACGTCGGTAAAGCACTGGTCAATGCCTCTGGCTTTGATATTCCTTTTGGAATTGAATGCGTGCGCTACTATGCCGACCTTGCAGTAAAAGCTGACTATGGAAACACTTTAAACGTCACAGATATGGAAGCCCGTGTTCACAAAGTTCCATACGGTGTTTGTGGTTTCATTTTTCCATGGAACTTTCCCTTCGACCTTCTCATGTGGAATGTAATTCCTGCCATTGCAGCAGGTAACACAGTAGTGATTAAACCCGCTGAACTGACACCTTTGACCACCCTTTACGTCTGTAAACTGGCAGAAGAAGCCGGTATTCCACCAGGCGTGATTAATGTTGTCGTCGGATCCGGTGGCGCGGTTGGTACACCTATGATTCAACACCCTAAAGTACGTCGTATCTCTTTTACTGGCTCATCCGATGTCGGTAAAAAAATTGCGTCGATGTGTGGTGAACGTCCAATCCCCTGCAAACTTGAGCTCGGTGGTAAAGGCGCTGCGGTCGTTTTTGATGATGCCGATTTAGACAACGCGGTTGAGCAATTAGCAGGCGCTATCACCCTGAATACTGGGCAAGTCTGTTGTACCGCCACTCGCTGGTTAATACACGCCGATATTTATGACGCTTTCGTCGAAAAAGTCACCACAAAACTGAGAGCGACTGTCATTGGGCCCGGCACAGATCCAACCACTGAGATGGGACCTCTTGTGAGTCAGGCACAACAAGACACTGTGATGAGCTACCTTGATCGCGGCCTTTCTGAAGGTGCCACCGAAATTCTATCGGGTGGGACAATCGCAGTCGACGGTTCGGAAGGTGGGTTTTATGTAGCACCCTATCTCCTTGGGGGCAGCCCGGATAATGTTTGTTTCCGTGAAGAGATCTTCGGACCCGCCGCGTATCTGGTTAAATTTACAGATGAGAATGAAGCTCTGGGTCTGGTAAACAGTCTGGATTACGGCCTTGCAAACAGCGTTTTCAGCAAGGATCTTGAACGTTGTCAGCGTGTTGCTGAAAAGATGGTTGCAGGCAACAGCTGGATCAATGCACACAATGTATTTGCTTACGGGCTGCCCTATGGCGGCATCAATATGAGCGGTGTAGGGGGCGGCGTAAACAGCCCAGAAACTTTCTATGATTATCTCAGGGATCTGACGATCGCAAGACCACTCGCATAATATGATTTTATAAATACAAAACCGGGCTTTCGCCCGGTTTTATTTTGCCTGTCACTAATTATGAATTAAAAAAAACCCTGAACTGAACAGTTCAGGGCAAAGCCGCCGTGATTGAGCGGGGTGATACTGCTTTAAACAGTATCTGAGCGAAGGGTGATGAGTGATAAAAAGTTCAAATAATTTAAGCTGCTTCTGGTGCAGAAACTTTAGCCGCTGCTTCGGTAGACAGCTTGCCAAACACAGCACCTAAAATGACTGAAAGCGAGATAATCAATAGCGGATTTTCAAAAGAAGTGGATGTGAGTGTCGTAAGGGACATTTTTCCTTCGGTTTGCAGCA
This sequence comes from Neptuniibacter sp., assembly GCA_050633605.1. GTDB lineage: Bacteria > Pseudomonadota > Gammaproteobacteria > Pseudomonadales > Balneatricaceae > Neptuniibacter. The sequence goes on from JBOEGV010000015.1 coordinate 9,934, forward strand.
AGTAGGCAAATGTAGCGGCATAGGAAAGAACCGATGCGGGTACAGCCCCAAACATTGAAAGGTTAGAAGCAAATACAACGGCAAATGCGGTAACGGCAACAACAATCGCCGCCCACAATGGAACGCCAAGAGTTTCAGCAAAAGGTAGAGCTAAAAAACCAAAAGCGCCTACCCAGCCGATGAATACACCGAACAGTCCACAAATGACTGTGCTTTTAAATGCTGTGTTATCAGCACCTAAGGCCGCGAAAGCAGCCCAAGCAATAAATATTGCCCAGATTAAAACAAATCCAGACAAAGGGCTCAGAGCCATCCAGGTAGCAATTGCACCAAAAATAGCAATACTGAGAGAAGTAGCAGTTAAAGGATTCATAAATGACATTTCCTTAATTATTTTGATTGGTTTGTCATTTGGCTAAGGAACCTACGAACAAGTCCCAAACACCTCACTAAGGGTGGGCATTAAATCGACTTCCTGCTTTGTCAGGCAGCTTGGAAAGGACTCGTCATTCCACTGCGCTACCTTTCGTGCATTAAGTCGATTTACTGCCCACTGAGAAAGCTTGGGACTTATTCGCAGGTTCCCTAAACGCCAATATCAATTTCAAATTAGTTACTGCAGGGATAATGCCAATTAATATAAAAGCATCGTTTTAAGAGAAATATGCCTAAAACAAGCATCAACACTGTCTTTTTGACAGGCTTTATTTAGACGGTATTACATATTCTTATAATAAAGAGCGAACAACTGTATATATCTGTCGCAGAAATTAAACAAAAGTAGAACCCAAATAATAAAAACCAATAAAAAAGCGACACACGTTTAAACGAGTGTCGCTTTTTTATTTAATAACATTTTCTATTTTTTAATAATAAGAACAATGCAATTTATTGGAATATCTTTCGGTTCTAATATTTCCAGAACTTTCCCATAAAAATTCGAACCATTATTAATTTTATACAAAGCAACTTCGATATTTTCTACAATGTTGCGTTCTTTTACGACCAGCACCGAAAGTTGATTATTATCCATCTTCATCAAGCGCCTAAGCACTTCATTATCGGTGAATAAAATAGAGCTTTCTTCAACTCCAATCAGCACTTCCAGCAGAGGTGTTTCCGAAGAACGCTGCATCAGATCCGCATCATTATCCTGACCTGACACTACAGTTTGGGATCGCATTACTCGACATTCTTTTCTGAACTCGAGTAAAGCCTCATCCAGTTCGGTTAGATCGTTAATCTCAAGAACCGGAATACTCAGAAGAGTTAACTTACGTTTGAATCTCTCCATAATCACCTTCTGAAACACTATTGAGGGAGTGTCACTCCCTCAAAATCCATGTAATCACTGATCGATTAAACTTATGACTGAATATAAGCGACATGCGTATGCATATATTCGTATAAACCATGTTTACCATCAGCACCGCCGATACCCGACTTACGCACACCTGCATGAAAGCCCTGCATCGCTTCGAAGTTCTCACGGTTTACATAGGTCTCACCGAAATCCAACTGGTTCACAGCACGCATTGCCTGGCTGAGATCACGGGTATAAATTGAGGAGGTCAATCCATATTCCGAAGCATTCGCATACGCAATTGCTTCATCCAGATCATCAACAATCTGAATAGGCAATACTGCACCAAAGATCTCTTTATTCATGATCTCCATATTACCGTTACAGCCTGCAATGACTGTTGGTTGATAATGAAAACCCTGGCCCAAATCAGCGATAGAGCCACCGGTCGTAACCGTTCCACCTTGTTGTCTAGCGGTTTCAACCATCGCGGCTACTTTATCCAGACCAATTTTGTTGACCAACGGCCCCATATCTACATCCGGTTGGGCAATGGGGTCACCGTAAGTCGTTGCTGCCATTGCAGCAGAGATTTTATTTACAAATTCATCCGCGACTGAGGTGTGAACATAAACACGTTCAGCGCAGTTACATACCTGCCCTGAGTTAATCACTCGTGAGCTCTTAATAGCATTCACAGCCAAATCCAGATCTGCATCAGCCATAACAATGGCAGGGGCTTTACCACCCAATTCCAAATTCAGCTTGGTGATATTGGGCGCTGCTGCAGCCATAATGCGCGCGCCCGTTTCCACACTACCTGTAAAGCTAATCAGATCTACACCGGTGTGTGTCGTCAATGAGCTGCCCACGTTTCCGCCAGTACCACACACAACGTTAAATACGCCTTCTGGCAGATCGGTTTCAGCAACTAATTTAGTAAATTCAAAACAGTTGTTTGGTGTTTCTTCACTTGGCTTGATAACAATCGTGTTACCCGTAACCAGAGCCGGTGCCATTTTTCGTGCTATCAGGAAAAATGGAAAATTCCACGGAAGGATTCCAGCCACAACACCCA